>NZ_WIVE01000073.1 GCF_009601025.1 Roseospira navarrensis
CCGGATCGCGGATCACGATGACAACGGGCAAAGACCCCATCCTGAGACGATCACACGATCCGGTGCGGGGCCCCGGGTGGCCACCCGGGGCCCCGCAACCCGGCATCTCCACAATGCCACAAATCAAACAGACAATCCTGAGGGAGCCCCCGCGACCATCGTTCCGATGGTCGCGCTCCTTTGCGGCGACGCGAAGCGTCGCCGGGGGCGACCGAAGGACCTCGAGAGGTGGGTTCGACCCCATCCGTGTCACAGAACGGTCATCCGGGTTCGGAGCCCTGATGCCCCGCGCGACCGAACGGCGGCGGCCGGGCCGAACCGGCCCCGGAAACATGGCGCGACCGGGCCCGGTCTGCTACGAGGCGGGGGCACCCGTCCCGCCCGCCCATCCGGACACCCGCCATGTTCATCACGCTCTTCATCACGGCCTGCCTGGCCGCCCTGGTCGCCGGTGTCATCCTGCTGATCGCCAAGGCCCTGGGCCGGCGCCCGCCCAAAGCCCTGATCCCGGCGGCCATTGGCCTGGCGGTGCTGCTGTTCGTCACCTACAGCCGCTACAACTGGTCGGACCAGATGATCGAGCGGCTGCCCGAGACGGTCGAGGTGATCGAGCGCTACCGCGACAGCGCCTTCTACGAGCCCTGGACCTACCTGTGGCCCCGGGTCACGCACTTCGCCGTCGTGGACACGGCGACCCTGGTGGCCCACCGCACCCACCCCGGGCTGTATCTGGTGGAAATGATCCTGGTCGGCGAGGGCGACCCGACCCTGACCGTGCCCCTGGTGGTGGACTGCATCCGGGGCCGACGGGCGACCCTGAACCCGAACGCGCCACTCGACCCCGCCGTGCTGACCGGGCAACTGGAGTGGCGGACGGGCCGCGATCCGGCGCGGCTGTTCGAGATCGTGTGCCTGGACTGACCAAACCTTGCCGGCCAAACGGCGGATCAACACATACTTTGACAGTGGCTCAACAGGAGGCTCCGTCATGACCGACATCACCGTCTCCCTGCCCGATCCCCTTGCCGACTGGTGCGACCGCCAGGTCAGTGCCGGACGATACGCCGACACCGGCGCCTATGTCCGGGGACTGATTGAACGCGATCGGTCCAGGGCCGAGGTCCAGGCCGCCATCGACGAGGGCCTGGCGAGCGGGCTCAGTGACAAGTCTCTCGACGAAATCATGGCAGCGGCGCGGGTCAGAGTTTCGCCTGATGGACGTTAGGTTCACGGTCAAGGCGGAAGACGACAGTCTGGACAGCGACACCTACGGGACAACCCGTTTTGGCCGCGCCCAAGCGGATCGATATGAACAAGGTCTGCGGCATGCAATTTCGCTCATTGCCGAAACGCCGCGCCTTGCACCTGAACGAACCGAGTTCGTGCCCCCGGTACGCATCCATTCCCATGGCAGTCACGCGATTGTGTACCTGATCCGGGACGATCACATCCTCATTGTCCGAATCCTGAGGGCCGACGCCGATATGGCTCGCCATCTCTGAATGCACACCCGTCCCTGAAACGGCCCGCGCGCCGAATCCTGACCAGCGTTTGCCCCCTCGCCACCCCATTGCCCCGCCGCCCGCACTGCGATAGAAGGGGCGCCACTCGATCCGGACGCGACAGTCACCGGCCCGTGCCCCCGGCGCGGCGCCGTCGTGCGTCGTTCCCGGATCGCCCGTTCTCCAGCCCCTCCCGGAGGAGCCCATGGCCGCCTACCAGTACATCTACGTCATGAAGAACGTCTCCAAGATCTACCCCGGGGGGCGGGAGATCCTGAAGGGCCTGACGCTGTCGTTCCTGCCCGGCGCCAAGATCGGCGTGCTGGGCCCCAACGGCGCGGGCAAGTCCACCGTGCTGCGCATCATGGCGGGCGAGGACACGGACATCGGCGGCGAGGCCTGGGCGGCGGATGGTGTGCGCGTCGGCTATCTGGCGCAGGAGCCGCACCTGGACGAGTCCAAGGACGTCATGGGCAACGTCATGGACGGCGTCGCCGAGGTGAAGGCCCTGATGGACCGCTTCGAGGAGGTCTCGGCCAAGTTCGCCGAGGTCACCGACGACGACGAGATGAACGCCCTGATGGCCGAACAGGCCGAGCTTCAGGAGAAGATCGACGCCGCCGACGCCTGGGACATCCAGCGCCAGGTGGAGATCGCCATGGACGCCCTGCGCTGTCCGCCGAGCGACGCCGATGTCTCCAAGCTGTCGGGCGGTGAAAAGCGCCGGGTGGCCCTGTGCCGCCTGCTGCTGTCCAAGCCGGACATGCTGCTGCTGGACGAGCCGACCAACCACCTGGACGCCGAGTCCGTGGCCTGGCTGCAGCGCCACCTGGAGGAGTTCCCGGGCACCGTCGTGGCCGTCACCCACGACCGCTATTTCCTGGACCAGGTCACCGGCTGGATCCTGGAGGTGGACCGCGGCCGCGGCATCCCCTACGAGGGCAACTACTCCACCTATCTGGAGCAGAAGGCCAAGCGCCTGGAACAGGAACAGCGCGAGGAGAAATCCCGCCAGCGCGCCATCAGCCAGGAGCTGGAGTGGATCCGCTCGTCGCCCAAGGCCCGCCAGTCCAAGAGCAAGGCGCGTATCACCGCCTTTGACGAGCTGGTCAGCCGCGCCGCCGACCGGGGCCCCGACCAGCTCTCCATCACCATCCCGCCGGGTGACCGCCTGGGCAACCGGGTGATCGAGGCCGAGGGCCTGACCAAGGGCTTCGGCGACCGGCTGCTGATCGAGGGCCTGGACTTCAAGCTGCCGCCGGGCGGCATCGTCGGCGTCATCGGCCCCAACGGCGCGGGCAAGACCACCCTGTTCCGCATGATGACCGGCCAGGACACCCCGGACGCCGGCACCCTGACCCTCGGGGACTCGGTCAAGCTGGGCTATGTGGACCAGAGCCGCGACAGCCTGGACGCCAAGAAATCGGTCTGGGAGGAAATCTCCGACGGCCTGGACGAGATCGACCTGGGCCGGCGCAAGCTCCCGTCGCGCGCCTACGTCGGCCAGTTCAACTTCAAGGGTCCGGACCAGCAGAAGAAGGTGGGCCAACTCTCCGGCGGCGAGCGCAACCGCGTGCACCTCGCCAAGATGCTGAAGAGCCACGCCAACGTGCTGCTGCTCGACGAACCGACCAACGACCTGGACGTGGAAACCCTGCGCGCCCTGGAGGAGGCCCTGCTTGAGTTCCCCGGCTGCGCCGTGGTCATCTCGCACGATCGCTACTTCCTGGACCGCATCGCCACCCACATCCTGGCGTTCGAGGGCGACAGCCACGTGGAGTGGTTCGAAGGCAACTTCGAGAGCTATCTGGAAGACAAGAAGCGCCGCCTGGGCGCCGACGCCGCCGAACCGCACCGCATCAAGTACAAGCCGATCACGCGATAGTCCGCCGCCGGTCCTCTCTTTCCGCGCACGGCCGGGAGCGCTATCCTGGCCGAGCCGGATCAGGGAGGACGAGGCGATGGTCAGCGCGAACGGAGCCGCCGGCGCCCCCGGCGCGACCGCCCCCCACCCGGGACGAACCGACCGGCTCGACGCCGTCGCCGGCACCGACGCCGGGTTCCGGCTGCTCGACGACCTGGGCGACGCCGTCTATGTCCACGACCTGGACGGCCGCCTGGTGGCGTTCAACGAACCCGCCTGCACCGCGCTCGGCTACAGCCGCGCCGACCTTGCCGGGATGAGCGTGGCGGACTTCGAAACCACGGTCACCCGCGCCCAGATCGCCGCCGCCTGCCGCCAGATCCGGGCCGACGGCACGCCGTTCACCCACACCGGCGTGCACCGCCGCAAGGACGGCGGTCTGGTGCCCGTGGAAATGCGCTCCACCGCCATCGTGCGCGACGACCAGGACCTGATCCTGACCGTGGCCCGCGACGTCAGCGACCTGCACCGGGCCGAACGGATTCTTGGCGAGAGCGAGCAGCGCTTCCGCTCGCTGATCGAACACAGCCCGTTCGGCATCGCGGTGACGCTGCCCAACGGCCAGCCCCTGATGGTCAATCGGCGGTTGGCGGAGTTGCTGGGTCGCCCGCGCGCCGACCTGGAACGGATGTCGTTCCACGAGATCTACGACCGGCCCGAAGACCGCGACCGCCTGCTGGAGCTTTACGCGTTCCGCGGCCGTGTGCTGGATCACGAGGTCAGCCTGCGCGTCCACGACCCCGGCACCACCACAGACGGGGCGCGCTGGTTCCTGGTCTCGTGGCAACCGACCCGGTTCGAGGGCCAGGACGCCATCGTCAGTTGGTACCAGGACGTCAACCACCGCCACATCGCCGGCGAGGAGATGCGCGACCTGCACGCCGAGTTGCAATACCGCATCGAGGAGCGCACCCGCGAACTGGGCGTGGAGATCACCGAACGCCGCTACGCCGAGGCGGCGCTGAAGGAGGCCAACGAGTTCCTGGAACAGAAGGTCGAGGAGCGCACCCACTATCTCAAGCGCGAGATCGACCAGCGCCGACGCGCCGAGAAAGAGCGCGAAAAGACGGAAATGGAGCTGCTCGACATCATCGAGACCGCTCCCATCGCCGTCGGCATCGCCGACCAGAACGGCCGGTTCCTGTTCTGGAACCCCCTGTTCTTCAGGCTGGGCCGCCAGCACATGGAGGAGTCGGGCAAGGTCAACTTCGGCCTGGACTTCGTCGAACCCGGCCTGATGCGCGCCCTTCAGGCCCAGGTGATCGGCGGCGAGCGGGTCGAGCACGTGGAAGCGCGTCTGGTCACCAGCGACGAGGACGCCCGCTGGGTGCTGGTGTCCATGCGCAAGCTGACCTTCGAGGGGCAGGCCGCCCTTCTGACCTGGGTCTTCGACATCACCGACATGAAGGAACAGGCCGAGGCGCTGGAGGAGGCCCGCCTCGCCGCCGAGGCCAGTGCGCGCGCCAAGTCGGCGTTCCTGGCGACCATGAGCCACGAGATTCGCACGCCCATGAACGGCGTCATCACCATGGCCGAGATGCTGGCCCAGACCGACCTGGAGCCCGACCAGCGCCACATGCTGGACGTGGTCATCGACTCCGCCGGGGCGCTGCTGGCCATCATCGACGAGATCCTGGACTTCTCGAAGATCGAGGCCGGCCGCATCGTTCTAGAAGCCGTCGATCTGTCGCTGGTCCAGTTGATCGAGAGGGTCGCCGACCTGCTGGCCCCGAAGGCCGAGCAGAAGGGCCTGGACCTGCTGTGCTGGACCGAGCCCGGCATCCCGGACCATTTCGACGGCGACCCCAACCGGCTGCGGCAGATCCTGGTGAATCTGGCGGGCAACGCCATCAAGTTCACCGAAACGGGCCATGTCACGATCCACGCCAGCCTGTCGGTCGCGGATGTGCCCGACCCCTCCGACCCCGGAGCCCCGCGCTGGATCCGCTTCGAAGTGAGGGATACCGGGATCGGCATGACGGAATCCCAGTTGGCGCGCCTGTTCCAGCCGTTCTCGCAGGCGGACAGCTCCACCCAGCGCCGGTTCGGCGGCACCGGCCTGGGGCTGTCCATCAGTCACACCCTGGTGGACGTGATGGGGGGACGCATCGGCGTGGACAGCCATCCGGGCGCCGGTACGCTGTTCTGGTTCGAGGTTCCGCTGCGCCCCCGGCCCGAGCGCCGCGCGCTCGACCCCCACCCCATCGCCGGGGCGCGCGTGCTGACCATCAGCGACAGCGCGCCCGGGCGCGACCTGCTGGAGCGCATCCTGCTGTGGGGCGAGGCCGCGCCGGTGATGACCGCCGACATGGACGCCGCCCGCGCGGCCCTGATGCACGCCCTGGTGCAGGACCGTCCCTTCGATGCGGTCATCGTGGACCGGCATGTGGACGGCGCTCCGGGGGCCCGCCGCCTGGAGGAGATCCGCCGCCTGGGCGGGGCCACGCCGCCGCCGGTGCTGATGGTGGTGCCGCGCGGCAGCCGCGAGACCAGCCGGATCGGCGAGTTGACGGGGGTCTCCGGCGTGATCGGCTGGCCGCTGCATCGCTACGAGATGACGTTCACCCTGTCGGTCGCCCTGGGCCGGACGCCGCCCGATGCCGTCTGCCCGTGGCGCCGCCGGTCCTCGGACAAGCCCATCGGCGGCGGCATCGGGCACTTCATCGCGCCCGACCGCGCCACGGCGGAAACGGCCGGCTGCGTCGTCCTGCTGGCCGAGGACAATCCGACCAACCAGACCGTCATCCGCATGCTGATGGAGCGGCTGGGCCTGGTGGCCGATCTGGCCGGTGACGGCCGGGAGGCGTTGAAGCTGTTCGAAACGCACCCTTACGGTTTGGTGCTCACGGACTGCCACATGCCCGAGATGGACGGCTATGATCTGACCGAGCGCATCCGGGCCCACGAGACCGAGGCCAGGGACGCCCGGCGCACGCCGGTGGTGGCGTTGACCGCCGACGCCATCGCGGGCACGGCGCGGCAGTGCCTGGACCGGGGCATGGACGACTACCTGACCAAGCCGGTGGCCATCGCCGACCTGGAAGCAGCGATCGCCAAGTGGCTGCCGCAGGCGCTGGAACTGCGTCGGCCGCGCATGGCCGCGCCGCCTTTGCCGGAACCGCAGCCGGACCCGCAGCCGGAAGCGGCCGCCGCACCCTCGCCCGCCACGGCCCCGCCGGACGCCGACGCGTCGAACTCCGCCCCGTCGCCGGGGTGCGGCGAACCCGTCCTGGACACCGCCTACATGCTCGATCTGGTGGGCGGCGATGCGACCATGCTCAAGGGCCTGCTGGAGGAGTTCGTCTCGGCCACCGCCGGGGACGTGGACGCGGCCGAGGCGGCGTTCGCCGACGGGCGTCTGTCCGACGCCCAGAAGGCCGTGCATGCCGTCTCCGGGGCGGCCCGCTCGGCCGGGGCCGGCCACCTGGGCGCCCTGTGCAAGCGCATCGAGGCCGCGCTGCTGGAGGGCGACCCGGAAACGGCCCGGCGGCTGAAGGACGGCATCCGACCGGCCTTCGAGGCGGCGGCGGCGGCCATTCGGGCGCTGTGATCCCAGTCGCGCCGGCCCTGTCGGACCGCATAGGCCATCGGTTTCTCTGGTGCCGGGCCCGCCTTGACGATACCTATGCGCAGTGGGAGCTTGACCCGAACGGATACGGTCGGCATTCCCGCCTGGGCGGCCCCCTCATCCCGGCCGGCCCTTGTTCCGACACGTCAGGACAAAGGCCATCCGCCGCGTCGCGGCGCCGGGCGGTATCACGGAAGACGCAACACGGAGCCTCAGTCATGTGCGCACAGGCGTGCCCTCGGTGCGAGCAAATCCCGGACGCGCCGCACGGCGACGGTCGGCTGTTCGTCTGGCCGCCGCTCGGCCATACCGCCGGGAAACTGCGGCGCGCCCTCACGGCCGCCAACGTGGTCCCCGAAACACAGGATGGGGCCCTGGTCGTGCCGGTGACGGGGGACAGTCATCAGACTCTCGCCACCGTCATGGACGCCGCGATCACCCTGTCCGAATGCCGGGACAGCCGATCCCTGTTCCTGCGCGACGGCGAACAGCCGTCGGTCGCTCATCTGGCCCAGGTGATGGGGCTGGACGCCTATATCGCGCGGGCGAAGGGGGGCTGGCTGCTCGACATGATCGGGTCGGGGCGCGTGAGAACCCTGTTCCAACCCATCTTCCATGTGGCCGACCCGAGCCGGGTGTTCGCCCATGAATGCCTGCTGCGCGGGGTCGGCCCCGAGGGGAACGAGATCCCCCCCGGCGAGATCTTCGACATCGCCCGGCGGGCCGATCTGCTGTTCGCGCTGGACCGGCTGGCGCGGACCACGCATGTGGCCAACGCAGCCGCCAGCCGGGTGCCAGGGCACATCTTCATCAACTTCACGCCGTCGGCCGTGTACGATCCCGCGTTCTGCCTGCGCACCACGGTGGCGGCGGTGGAAAAGGCGGGCCTCGACCGTAGCCGCATCGTGTTCGAGGTGATCGAGACCGAACTGATCAACGACGCCGCCCATCTGGCCGGCGTGCTGCGCTATTACCGCGATGCGGGCTTCAAGATCGCTCTGGATGACCTGGGGGGCGGGTACGCAAGCCTGGGCCTGTTGCCCACCCTGAAACCGGATTTCGTGAAGCTGGACCGATCGTTGGTGGACGGCGTGCACACTCATCCGATCCAGTCGGTCGTGATCGAACGGCTGGTGCAGATGGCCCACGACCTGGACATCCTGATCGTCGCGGAAGGCGTGGAGCAGGCCGAGGACCTGGCGTGGCTGCAGACCTGCGGGGCCGACTTCGTGCAGGGGTTCCTGCTGGCCCGCCCCGCGCCGGCGCCCCTGGTGACCGCCTCGTGAGTCGTCGGGGGGACGTCAGCCGGCGGGCTGGTCGTCCTCGACCTTGCCGCCGGTCAGGATCACCGTGATGACCATCAGAAGGGCCGTCAGCGCCAGCACCAGATAGATCACCCACCACTGCTGAAAGATGAACACGGCCAGATAGGCAAACAGGGCCGCCAGCGCGACGGCCATGATGAGGATCAGCTTGATGGTGACCATGGGTCTGACTCCCTGAACAGGCTCACCGGGCGCGGCGGCGTTGGCCGCCCCCTCGGCCGCGACGGCCACGGACGTCAACGGTCATCGCAAAATGCCGTTGGTATTAGACCAACTTGCATTACCGGATCCGGCCCGGCCTGTCCATCCCCCGCCCGTTCGGGCAGCAATTCTCAGGATGGAGGGAGAGCGCCGGTTGCGGCCGGTGCCGGCCTGTTCGCCTCCCCCCTTCGGGGGGAGGTTGGGAGGGGGACGCGTTCATAATTGCGCGGACCCCACTTGCCGCATCAACCCCACGGGCTTTTTTTCAACCCCACCCCAGCCCTCCCCTATCCAGGGGAGGGAGTTCGGTTCGCGCCTGGACCTCCCAGCAAGACCCTTCGGAGGCAGCGCGGTCAAAATGAGAACTGCTGCCGTTCGGGCGGGCGCTCCGAACCCGGATGACCGTTCTGTGACACCGATGGGGTCGAACCCGCCTCACGAGGTCCTTCGGTCGCCCCCGGCGACGCTTCGCGTCGCCGCAAAGGAGCGCGACCATCGGAACGGTGGTCGCGGGGGCTCCCTCAGGATGGCACACTTTTAATAGAGAGTGTCATACTGAGCGCCCTAAGGGCGCGAAGGATCTCGTGATGGGGCACGAACCATGACACCTCTGTCATCTGGATTCGGAGCCCGCCCGTTCGGGCAGGGGATGGCGGCACGGTTTGTCGTGACCGAGACAACGAACCAGCCCGCGTCCGGGCCGGTCAGCATCAGACGTAATGCGCCGCCAGCGGGGCGAAGCCGTTGAAGCCCACGGAAGCATAGGTCGTGGTATAGGCTCCCGTGGACATCAGGCGCAGCCGGTCGCCGGCCCGCAGGGACAGGGGCAGGCGCACGTCCGCGCGGTCGTAGAGCACATCCACGCTGTCGCAGGTCGGCCCGGCCAGCACCACCGGCCCCAGCCCCGTGCCGTCGCCGTCCCGGTCGGTGGCGAGCGGATAGCGGATGGCCTCGCCCTCGGTCTCGGCCAGCCCGTTGAACCGGCCCGCGTCCAGATAGACCCAGCGCCGCGCCTCCGACTCGTCCTTGCGCGAGACCAGCACGACCTCGCTTTCCAGCACGCCGGCATTGCCGACCAGGCCGCGGCCCGGCTCCACGATCAGTCGCGGCGCCGGTCCCTCGAACAGGCGGGCCACGGCCGCGCGGATCCCCGCCCCGTAGACATCCACGTCCGGCACCGGCCGGCCGTAGCGCGTCGGCAGCCCGCCGCCCAGGTTCACCAGGGAGGGCTCAAGGCCGTCCGCCCGCAGGCCCCGGAACAGATCCGCGACCAGGGCCAGGGCATGATCCCACTGGCTCGGGTCGGTCTGCTGGGAGCCGACGTGGAACGACAGCCCCACCGGCTCCAGCCCCAGATCGGCCGCCCGCCGCATCAGATCGCGGGCCATGACCGGCGAGCAGCCGAATTTGCGCGACAGCGGCCATTCGGCGCCCGCGTTGTCGGTCAGGATGCGGCAGAACACGCGCGAGCCCGGGGCGTGTTCGGCGATCTTGCGCAGCTCCTCCTCGGCATCGAAGGCGAACAGCCGCAGGCCCCGCTCATAGGCCGCCGCGATGTCGCGCGCCTTCTTGATCGTGTTGCCGAACGACAGATGCGCGGGATCGGCCCCGAGCGCCAGGCACAGGTCGATCTCGGGCAGGCTGGCGGTGTCGAAGCGCGCGCCCAGGCCCACCAGCCGCGCCACCAGGGGCGGCGCCGGGTTGGCCTTGACGGCGTAGTATACCTCCGCCTCGGGCAGCGCGGCGTGCAGGGCGTGATAGTTCGCCTCCACCACGTCCAGGTCCACGACAAGGCAGGGCGTCGCGGGGCGCGTGGCCAGGAACGCCGCCATCTTGCGCGTCAGCCCGGGCGCCACCCACTCGGGCGGACGCGCGACCACGCTCAAGGGCGGCGAGTCCAGGCGACAGACGGGGGCCGGCTCGGCCCCGGGATCCACACGCAGGGCAAGGGGGGTCATGGCACGTCTCCACGGGATCGCGCGGCCGGGCCGACGGCCGCGACCGGATACGATCGTGCAAGGGGCGGCGCCGGCGGCGGCGCTCAGGCCAGGGCCGCCGGGACTCGATCCGGGGACGCCGGTCGTCTCAGACCACGCCGCGCTTGTGCTCGGACAGATGCGCGCGGTCGGTCTCGAACGCCTCCCGGAACACGCCCACGGCCCGCTGGGGCTGGGCATCGCCGCACATGAAGATGTCGAGCGCCGCGTAGCCGCACTCCGGCCACGTATGGATGCTGATGTGGGACTCGGCCAGCACCGCCACACCGGACACCCCGCCGTTGGGCGAGAAATGGTGCAGGTGGATATGCAGCAGGGTGGCGCCGGCAACCCGGACGGCCTCCCGCATGGCCTGTTCGACACGCTCCAGATCATCGATGCCCTTGGCGTCCCAAAGGTCGAGGATCAGATGCCGGCCCGCGAATGTCAGCCCATTCTCGGTAATGAAGTGGTCGAGTCTGTCGTCACTCTCGGTCGGCATATTCGGCACGGCCTTGAGGTGGACGGACGGAACGGATCTTACCTCTGCTCGGGCTTCGGGGGCCTCCGCTTCAGTATTCACCGCCAATTGGGGGGACGCATAGCGCATCGGTACTGCTCCCTCAAACCAGCGTTGAACCCGAAGGGTCTTGTTTCGTCGAACAAGCCTCATCCATGGTTGGCGAAAAAAGTGAACGCACCGGGCGGGCCCACAACAGGGGCGCCGGGTGCGTCCGCAATCCCGGGAAAATAGGGCCATCGCGCCACGAATCAAGTGAAATTCCGAGATTTGCCTCCGATTCTCAAGGCGCACTGGGTGCGCGTTGCGCGGCGGCAACACAAGCGGGCGCAGGCGAACGCCGTGAGCAACCCTTAACGGTTTCGTCAGAGGGCTTGTGAGACACTGTCCGCACGCGGCGGGACGGGATTCGCGACCATGGCCGAGGACATTCGGGAGCCGGCGCCGCCCTATGCGGTGACCTGGCAGCAGGAGGGCCGCCAGGGCGGCGCGGGGCACGGCGGGCGCCACGGTCCGGGCGAGCACGCGCGCGCCGCGGATGCCTACGAGCGCCGGGCCGACGCCCCGCTCGCGGTGGACGACACCGTCTCCGTGCAGGGCATCCCGCCCCAGGAACTGACCCCCGCCGTGCGCCGCGCCATTGCCCGGCTGACGGCCGAGATCGACCGCCTGCGCCAGGAACTGGACGCCCGCCCGTCCGGCCCCATGCCGGCCCCCCATGGGTTCGACTCGACCGACGGGGACCCGCCCGCCGACCCGACCGCCGACCCGACCGCCGACCCGACCGCCCGGGGGTCCGGCGCCGGAACACCGGACGCCCCCGCGCCGCCTCTGCCCGAGGAGGCCCTGGAAGAGCGGCTGGGCGAGCGCCTCGCCGCGCACGCCCGGGGCGCGCCGCCCCCGGCCGTCATCATGCTGTCGCTGGCCGATCCCGAGGACCTGGCGCGCCACCACGGCCGGGACGCGTCGGCGCGGGCCTTCGCCGCCATGGTCGACGCGGTGATGGCGGCCCGGCGGCCGGACGAGGACGTGGGCCGCGTGGGCAAGGTGTCCCTGGTGGCGGTGCTGTCGTTCGATGGCGATGTGGGCGGCCTGTGGGCGCGGGCCCGCGACCTCGCCCACATCGCTGAGGCCCCCGGCGGCCCGCAGGCCGAGCCCTCGCCGCGCGCCCACGTCCTGCTCGGCGTCCACATCTGCCGACGCGGAGACGGGCCGGCCGAGGCCATCTGGCAGGCCGAGCGCGCCCGGCGCAGGGTGGTGTGAGCGGTCCGAGTGGGATCAGGCGATGATGTCGGGCGTCAGACGGCTTTGCAGATGCGCAATGTCATCTTTCAGGGCCAGCTTGCGCTTTTTCAGACGCTGCAACTGCAGCATGTCATAGGGCGCCGTGTCCATCAGTCGCGCGATGACATCGTCCAGGTCCCGATGTTCGATCATCAGCGCCTCCAGTTTGCGGCGCAGGGAGTTCGTTTCGTCGTCGTCGATCATGTGCTGATATGTTCGCCTGAGACGCGGAAAGCGGGCGGTGACGGCCCCAAGGGGCAAGACGGCTGCGGCCGGCGCCGGGCGGACCCCGACACGACGAGGGCCCCACCCGTCCCGTAGCCCGAATGCGCACACCCTAGCAGAAAAGCCGTGACGGGGACACGTCTCTTGGCGCACCCTGCCGATGCGGTGTCGCGGGCGCGCCCGTGCGCTCGCGCGTCGGTGTGCCCGCCCGCCGGCGCGCTGCTGCCCGGCCCCGAACCACCCGCCGGTTGCCTTCTCTTTCGACGGCGCGCCCCGTGCGACCGCCCCGCCCCCTCGAAGCCATTCATGCCTGCAGACGACGATGGAGACTACGTATGGGCAAAGTGAGACGTCTTGGCGTCCTGACCAGCGGCGGTGACTGCGCCGGGCTCAACGCCGTCATCCGCGCTGTGACCTACCGGGCCGTCCGGACCTACGGCTGGAAGGTCTTCGGCATCATCGACGGATCCATGGGCCTGATGGAGCGCCCCTTGCGCTACCGCGAGCTGGACCTGGACATGTTCTCGGGCACCATGCTGCGCGAGGCCGGCACCTTCCTGGGCACGGTGAACCGGGGCGATCCGTTCAACTTCCCCATGCCGGACGGCTCCACCAAGGACCGCTCACTGGACTTCGTGGACGGCTTCAACAAGCTGGAGCTGGACGCGCTGATCGTGATCGGCGGCGACGGGTCCATGAAGATCCTCAGCCAGTTGTGCGACCGGGGCGCCATCAAGATGGTGGGCGTGCCGAAGACCATCGACAACGACGTGCACCACACCGATTTCGCCGTCGGCTTCACCACCGCCGTCAACGTGGTGACCGAGGCGCTGGACCGGCTGCAACCCACCGCCGCCAGCCACCACCGGGTCATGATCCTGGAAGTGATGGGCCGGGACGCCGGACACATCGCGATCAACGCCGCCATCTCGGGCGGCGCCGATGTGGCGCTCATCCCGGAAATCCCGTACCGCCTGGAGAGCATCGCCCGCAAGATCGAGGCGGTCATGCGCGAGGGCCGCAACCACGCCCTCGTCGTCGTCGCGGAAGGCGTGAAGACCGAGGACGGCCAGGTGCCGACCAAGGCGGAGTCGCACTCGCAGGTCCGCTACGGCGGCATCGGGCAGTACCTGTCCGAGAACCTGGCCGCCAAGACCGAGCTGGAAACCCGCGTCACCACCCTGGGCCACATCCAGCGCGGCGGCACCCCCTCCACCCGCGACCGCCTGCTGGCCTCGGCCTTCGGCGTCCACGCCGTGGACATGGTGGCCGAGGGCAAGTGGGGGCACATGGTCGCCTGGCGCGACAATGGCGTCGTGGAGGTCCCGCTGGAAGACGTCTGCATCGGCCCGCGCACGCTTGATCCCGACGGGCCGCTGATCAAGGTCGCCCGCGGGCTGGGCATCTACGTCGGCGAGGAAAGCCCCTGACTCGACGGGCCGAGGGCGGGACGGACCAGCACACCGGGTCCGGGCCGCCTCACGCCTCCACTGTTGCGTCGTCGTCGCCCTCGCGCCAGCGCGAGACGATGCCGGCGTCGATGTCGAACAGGTCGAGCACCCGACCGACCCCGTGATCCACCACGTCCGCCAGCGAGCGCGGCTTGCTGTAGAACGCGGGCATGGGCGGGGCGACCACCGCCCCCATCTCCGTGACCGCCGCCATGGCCCGGATGTGGCCCAGGTGCAGCGGCGTTTCCCGCACCATCAGCACCAGGCGCCGGCGTTCCTTCAGGGTGACGTCGGCGGCCCGGGTCAGCAGGTTGTCGCCCGAGGCGGTGGCGATGGCGCCCAGGGTGCGCGCCGAGCACGGCGCGACGACCATGCCCCGCGTCCTGAACGAGCCGGACGATGGCGCCGCCGTCAGGTCGTCCACCCGGTGCCACGTGTCGGCCAGGGCGCGCACCTCGGCCACCTTGAGCGTGGTCTCGTAGGCCAGGGTGATCTCGGCCGTGCGGCTCATCACCAGATGGCTGGGAATCCCGAGTCGGCGAAGAACCTCCAACAGGCGCACGCCGTACGCGATTCCGGACGCGCCGCTGATTCCAACCACGAGAGGCAGGGAGTGGGTCATGCGAAAAAAATCCCTCACAATACGGATCGTTTCGATTGAAGCAAGGCCAAACGCCACAAATTCACCGAAGTGCCACCGGATTCGCTTTATCGCAGCGCCAGGGTCCGCTAAGCTGACGGTGTTCGCAACCTGATGAGGAGGGCCATGTCATGGGTCGTGATGCACGGTTGGATGCGCTCCATGTTCGCCATTCCGAACTTGAAGCTCGCCTGGAATCCGAATCGTCCCGACCGCTGCCCGACAACGGACTGATCGCGACGCTGAAGCGCCAGAAGCTTGCCATCAAGGACGAAATGGCCCGGATGGCGCACCCGGCCTGAACGGGTCGCGACCCCTGGGTTGTCTCATTGGTCTCCAACACTGTTTCAAGGGAGAGGTCTGGTCATCGAACCTGCTGATTCGGGTCGAGGCCCCCATGGTCCGGCCCGGCCGGTCGCGAGATGGGTCGTGATCGGAACCACCGTGGCAAGGGAGACGGTTTCCGTTCTCACAGTGTGCGCCGGATCGCGGCGCCGGGACGCCTGACCCAGAGAGGACGAGCGTGACTCTGTCCTACGGCGGCGGTCCCAGCACCGATCACAGTCCCGGACCTGACCGCACAGCGCACACGGCCTTTTCCTTCCCCTCTTGCATTGGAAACGGGGCGGTCCCGCCAGGGGCCGCCCCGTCTGGTTTCGGCTCTGGCCGGAATGCTGGGCTGGATCCCGCACGCGCCCCCGGACGACACCCGCCGCCCGGCCGTCACTGCAACCGGACGTGCACCTCGGGATACTGCGCCGCCGGGCTGGTCGTCGCGGACAGGGCGATGCGGTTGGGATCGACCCCCATGGACTGCAGCGAGCGCACCACCCGCTCGGCGTACAGCCGGGCCTGGGCCGTGTTGCGGCTGGCCTGGCCGACGGCGTTCACCGCCGGGCCCACCGCCACCACCTGGAACCCGGCGTTGGGATAGCGGGTCAGGGCGTTGTTCACGGCCTCGTACAGCGCGCTTTCATAGTCCACCGAATTGCGGTCGAAGCGCACCATCACCAGCGGCTGACCGCCGCCCATGTACCCACCGGCGCCCGGCATCCCCATGGCGGCCATCTGCGACGGCGCGGTCATCACGGGGCGATTGGCGAAGCTGGTGCCATAGAGCTGACCGTTCTTGATGGCCAGCGCGAGCGCGTTGAGGTTCTGCTTCTCGTTGTTCACGTACTGCTGCTGGCGCGAGATGTCCTGCGACAGTTCGTTCAGCAGGCGCTCGATCAGCACCACGGTCTGTTGGGTTTCGTCCTCCAGCACGCGAAGTTGGCGGTGGTCCTCGTCCACCGCGCCCGACAGCGAGAACGCGGCCCGCACCGAGTCCAGAAGATAGTTCGCCATCGCCGAACTGGTGGTGATGTTCGCCGACAGTTGGTTCATCAGGATGATGTCGTCGTTGATGGTGTTGAGCTGGCCCTGGGCCTGCTCCCATCGGTTCATCAGCACCGGGTTGCCGGGCGTGGTGCCCACCTGGAGGCGCGCGTTCATGCCCGCCACGTTCTCGTGATAGGCCTGGGAGTCCTGAATGGTCTTGTTGCGGATGGTCTGCAGGCGCTCGTTCTGCGACCGGATGGCGCTTTGAAGCTGCCCCAGCTCACCCCGAAAGCCCTCGGCTTTCTGGCCCACATAGGTGCCGGTGGGCGAGCCGGGCGAGACGCCCGACGGTTCGAAATAGGTGTTGCCCAGTTCTGGCGGCAGATTGGACCCATAGGAGGAGGAGGACGGTCCGCTCAGCGACGGAAAGGGGCTGCCGTCGGAATCACATCCGGCCAGGGCCAGCAGCACCGCCGCCAGGACCACGTGACGTTTCCGAAGGGGCATGAGCAAAACCTTCTCGATTTATCTTGAGTTCGTTGTTGATGCCGCCGCCGTCGTGGCCGCCCGAACACATGCGTGGCGTCGGGCGGAACGATCCGTTATCCCGCCGGGGCCGCGCCGCCACCTGACCGGCTGCGCCCCGGTGTCGCCCGGGTGGCGCCGCCAGCCTGACGCCCCCTCGCGAGGTCTCCAGACCCACCGAAACCCCGCGGAGTCCGTGGGTTCGGGGTGCCCCATCCCCCGATTGGCAATAGCGAATCCTTACCGTCGCGAGGGTTTGTACAAGGTTTCCGGAGTTTACGTAAAGGCCCGAAACGGAACAAGCCGCTTTTCGCATGCGCTCAGGCGGGGCCGCGCCCGGCCCGGCGGATCCGCCTGCGCTGGCGCGCCCGCCCCGGCTCGTTTTCTTCCGATTTATGCCTTGACGCCGGGGGGCGGGGTTCAGTATATCACGCCCTCCCCGGCGGCAGAGACCCCGGGGCCAACCAAGCGCCCGTAGCTCAACTGGATAGAGCATCTGACTACGGATCAGAAGGTTAGGAGTTCGAATCTTCTCGGGCGCGCCATAATTTCCAGACAGTTACGTCTCGCAGCGGCGGCCTCCGGGCCGCCGTTTTGCGTTTGAGGTACCGCTCAAGGGACCAAATCTTGGCGCTTGGCGATCCTGCGGGCTTCCAGGTTGGCAAGGCCGGGCGCGCACCGCTGCAAGTGTAGCTCGGCAGCGGATTTGGCACAAATCGGCAAGGATTTGGCACAGGCCCAAAGTCTGAGGCAGGTACTCGATTT
>NZ_WIVE01000074.1 GCF_009601025.1 Roseospira navarrensis
CTCCTGGGCATCGCCACCACCAAAGGCCCAATCTCCTACGATATGTTGATCGCGCCGGAAGCAAAGGGATAAGCCTTAATTGCATATTGAGTAGGAGCACTTACAAGGAAAACACATAATGAAAACGCCAAAAACCTCAGCCTCGTATGTCGCTTCGACCCTCTTTCAATTTGACAAAGACTGTCTTCCGCCCAATTCAAAATCGTATTTATTTTCAGACTGCTTCTTTGAGCATCTTCAAAGCCGACAACTATTTCTAAATCCGGGCTAACAGTTGCTGCTGCAGCCCGAATAGCGGCAACCCATTCTATGGCTGCTGCCGCAACATGCTCTAACTCAGCAACTTCATTCTCAGGAAGACCAAAGTATAAGGTAAGGTTGGTTCCAACCATCTACACCCTCCCCATTCATTAGCAGCAAACATAAGGTGATTAAGCACTTATCGTCAACAAAAACTGGATTCTACCGATTCGACACACTGTGTGCGCCTGGATTTTTCCAGCCAAGTGTCAGATGAACCCGAAAAGGAAGGAGTGAGGGCGGCCCCTGGCGGGGCGGGCGCATCGGCGGTATAACGCGCCCGACCCCGATCCCCGCTGCCAAGGAGCCTCGCCCGTGATTCCGCGCTATTCCCGCCCGGCCATGGCCGCCATCTGGGAGCCCGCCAACAAGTTCCGCATCTGGTTCCTGATCGAGGCCCACGCCTGCGACGCGCTCGCCGATCTGGGCGTGATCCCGAAGGAGGCCGCCGCCGCCGTGTGGGAGGCGGGCGACAAGCCCTACACCGCCGAGCGCATCGCCCGCATCGACGCCATCGAGGCCGAGGTCAAGCACGACGTCATCGCCTTCCTGACCGAGCTGGCCGACCACGTGGGCGAACCGGCCCGCTTCGTCCACCAGGGCATGACCTCGTCGGACGTGCTGGACACCTGCCTCGCCGTGCAGCTCACCCAGGCCGCCGACCTGCTGCTGGAGGACCTGGACGCGGTCCTGGCCGCCCTGAAGCGCCGGGCGCTGGAACACCGCATGACCGTGTGCATGGGCCGCAGCCACGGCATCCACGCCGAGCCGGTGACCATGGGCCTGAAGTTCGCCAGCTTCCACGCCGAGTTCGAGCGCGCGCGCGACCGCCTGCTGGCGGCCCGCGCCGACGTGGCGACCTGCGCCATCTCCGGGGCCGTGGGCACCTTCGCCAACATCGATCCGGCGGTTGAAGTCCACGTGGCGAAACAGCTCGGCCTGACGCCGGAGCCGGTCTCCACCCAGATCATCCCGCGCGACCGGCACGCCCAGTTCTTCGCCGTGCTGGGCGTGATCGCCAGTTCCGTCGAGCGTCTGGCCACCGAGGTCCGCCACCTGCAGCGCACCGAGGTGCGCGAGGCCGAGGAATACTTCGCCCCCGGCCAGAAGGGCAGCTCGGCCATGCCGCACAAGCGCAACCCGGTGCTGACCGAGAACCTCACCGGCCTCGCCCGCATCGTGCGCGGCTATGTGGTGCCCGCGATGGAGAACGTCGCCCTGTGGCACGAGCGCGACATCTCCCATTCCTCCGTGGAGCGCATGATCGGCCCCGACGCCACCGTGACCCTGGACTTCGCCCTGGCCCGGCTGGCCGGGGTCGTGGACAAGCTGGTGGTCCACGGCGAGACCATCCGGGCCAACCTGGAGCGCATGGGCGGGTTGGTGTTCTCGCAGCGGGTTTTGCTGGCCCTGACCCAGGCGGGGGTGAGCCGCGAGGACGCCTATCGGCTGGTCCAGCGCAACGCCATGAAGGTCTGGGACGGCGAGGGCGACCTGCTGAGCCTGCTGAAGACCGACGCCGAGGTGACGGCGGCCCTGGACGACGCCACCCTGACCGGGCTGTTCGACCTGGCCCACCACACCCGGCACGTGGACACCATCTTCAAGCGGGTGTTCGGCGCGGCGGTGTAGCGGGGCGGTACGACCGGGACCGGACCACCCGTCTCACGCCGACGACAGGCGGGCGCTCTCGGTCGGCTCGGGATCCAGCCCGTAGGGCGGGTTCGCGCCGAAGGCGCAACCCGCCGCATGCGGTGCCGTCCTTGGATTACAAGACGTGCGTCTTCGTCAGGTGCTTCAGATGTTCCGGTAGAATTGTTTCGTGGTCGTATGTTGCGGACAGAACCTGTTGTTCTTGGAGAATTCCGCTGCTTTCTGTTGCATTTGACACATAAGCCAAACCGTCTCTTACATCATCGAGTTTTCGTTTCTCGCTCACGATCCTCAGGTCTGCACCACGAAGGATCGTTCCCTTCAGGATTGCCCCTGTCCAATTCACTTCCGTCAGGTCAGCGAAACTGGCATCCGCGCCGGACAAGTCCGCGCCGCTCAGGTCGGCGCCCATCAGGTTCGCCCGCCGGAGGTTGGCGCCGCGCAAGTCGGCCCCGCGCAAATCCGCATATCTCAGGTCCGCGTGCTCCAGCGTCCAGTGCGCCAGCGTCTTGCCGCTGGCCGCAATCCGGGGCAGGCGGGCGCGGCTCAGGTCCGGCATCGGGGTATCACGGAGCATGGCTGCGGCCTCTCTGGTCATGACCCCTCCTTGCCCATCATGAGCCAACGGCTCAGCCGTGTCATGTGAAACGGCGGGCCGGCAAGGCGTCGGCCCACCGTTCCTGCGAGCCTCTGTCCCAATGGAGCCTTGCGTGCGGTCTCAGGCGTTTTCAGATCGGCCAACACACGGAAGGCGGCAGCCACATCTTCCGACACAAGCCCCTCATCGATCCAATCGGGGGACTCTTCTTCGGATGCGTCCCGGTCCTCACGGGACCGTTCCCGCGCATAGCCGCCCAGGGTCCTTTCGATTTGGCCCCGCAGGTCCGGCGTCGTGCGGTGCAGGCGTTCCAGGGCATAGATGGCGCCCAGACGCACACCCCGGTTGTCGTAGCCCAGCAGTTCAACAACGGTCGCAAAGCTTTCGGCGACCTGCCGTGCGCGATCCGTGTTCGCGCGGCGCAGGGCGATCCAGAGGCCCGCGAAGGCCAGCCCGGCCGTGACGGGCGCGCCCAGCCCGAGCATCAGATTCCGGAAGACCACGGATGTGTCCACCGTGCAGGCCGCGCTGCCCCACAGGCAGGAGACGGCATCCCATAGGGACCGCACAGTGTCCGGCGAGTCGGTCATCGGCCTGCCCTGAAGAGATCATGCGCGCATCAGGGCCTTACCATAGCGGGTCGTCACTGAAGGTCCAGGACCAAAGCCATCTGACAATGGCCACCCGTCTCACGCCGACGCCGGGCGGGCGCTGTCGGCCGGGTCCGGCTCCAGGCCGTCGTCGTAGACGATCTGGTCGTGGTGCTCGTCGATCCCGGACGGGTCCTGGTGGATCAGCACCTCCGAGTCCGGGAAGGCCCGGCGGATGCGGTGTTCCACCTGATCCGCGATGGCGTGGGCCTTCCACAGGGGCAGGTCCCGGTCCATTTCCAGGTGCAACTGGATGAACGCCTGCGGGCCGGACGAGCGCGTGCGCAGGTCGTGCGCGTCCAGCACCTGGCCGTGCTCGCGGGCGATCTCCAGGATGCGCAGGCGGTCCTCCTCGGGGAACTCCTTGTCCATGAGCAGGCTGAGCGCGGTGCGCAGAATGGTCCAGGCCGTGTACAGCAGGTACAGCGCGATGGCGAGCGCGAACGCCGGGTCGGCCCAGGTGAACCCGCCCAGCGAGACCAGCAGCAGCGAGACGATCACACTGCCGTTGATGAGCACATCCCCGGTGTAGTGCAGCGAGTCGGCGCTGATCGCCACCGAGCGCGTGCGCTTCACCACATGGCGCTGGAACGCCACCAGCCCCAGCGTCAGCACGATGGACGCCACCATGACCGCGATGCCCACGTCGGAGCGGGTCACGGGCACCGGGTCGAGGAACCGCGAGGCCGCCTCGACGATCAGGAACAGCGCCGAGCCGCCGATGAACGCGGCCTGCGCCAGCCCGGCCAGCGGCTCCGCCTTGCCGTGCCCGAAGCGGTGGTCGTGGTCCGCCGGCTCCAGCGCCACCCGGACCGCGAACAGGTTCAGCAGCGAGGCCGCCGCATCCAGCACGGAGTCGATCAGCGTGGACAGCAGAGACAGTGATCCGGTCAGGCTCCAGGCCACCAGCTTGATGACGATCAGGGTGGAGGCCGTGCCGACAGCCGCATAGGTGGCCCAGCGCATCAGCGCGGCGTTGCGGGACGACTCGCCGCCCCGGTCGCCGTGCGACGGATTCGGGCGGCGCGGCGCGCGATCTGGGGTCATGGCGAGTCCTCGGCGTGGATGCGGGCGTCGGCGCGGGCCTCAGGGGTACAGACGCTCGGTCCGCCAGCCCGCCTCGGACCATGTATAGACGACCCGGTCGTGCAGACGGAACGGCCGATCGCGCCAGAATTCGATGCGCTCGGCCACCACCCGCGATCCGGTCCAGAAGGGCGGGCGCGGAACCGGGCCGACGGCGTGGCGCGCGGCATACTGGGCGATGCGCTTTTCCAGGTCCAGGCGGCTTTCCAGCGGGCGCGACTGCCGCGATGCCCACGCGCCGATGCGGCTGTCGCGCGGGCGGGAGTTGAAATAGGCGTCGGCCTCGGCATCGCCGACGCGGACCACCGGCCCTTCCACCCGCACCTGCCGGCGCAGGCTCTTCCAGTGGAAGCACAGGGCGGCGCGGGGATTGGCCTCCAGTTCGCCACCCTTGCGGCTTTCCATGTTGGTGTAGAACACGAAGCCGCCGTCCGGGCCGGCGATGCGCACCACGCCCTTCAGCAGAACCATCCGGACCGAGGGCACGCCGTCGGGCGTCGCGGTGGCCAGGGCGACCGCGTTGGGGTCGTTCGGTTCGGTCTTCTCCGCCTCCGTCAGCCAGGCGTCGAACAGGGCGAAGGGGTCGGCGACCTCAAGGGATGACACGGGCGGGTCCTCAGTTGGTGAGGGGGGCGGTGCGGTGCGGGACAACGGGCTGGGGTGGGTGACCCCGGCATACGTAAGGGACAAGGGGGGTGGATCGCAATGCTGCCGGCCCGCCCCGCAACGGGAGAGGATGACGCGCCCCCTGCGCACAATCCGGGATGGACCGACCGACCCCACACTTCGGTGAATGGTCGAACGGTTGTTCGCGCAGAGGTCTGGACCCGACCGGGCCGGGTCCTTACAATCCGGTCACCCTTAGAAAAACATTTCCGTGCAAAAAGGGACGTGTCATTGGCGACGGAACGGCGCACCGGGCCCACGGACGCCGGGGGAGCATCACGGATGAAGGGACCCTTTGGCCTGGCGGAGGGGTGGGACCCGGCCAACGTTCTGACAGCCATCAACGAGGCTCTGCTCACGGGCGTCTGCATCACCGACAGAACGGGGTGCTTCGTCAGCGTCTCCAAGGGATGGTGCGACATCTACGGGGTCGAGCCGGACGACGTACTCGGCCGGCATTTCACCCTGGTGGTCCCGGAGCCGTACCGCGAGACGGCCACGCGGATGCATGACGACTTCATCGAAGGCGGCGTGGAAATCCCGGCCGAGTGGCAGGTGCGGCGGCCGGACGGCCGGCCGGTCTGGATCCGGGTCGGCGCGGCGCGCTTCCACGACCGCGACGGCGCGCCGTTCAAGGTCACGACCGTCGAGGACATCACGGCCCGCAAGGTGGCCGAACAGGCGCTGGCGGACAGTCACGCCCGCCTGGAAAAGCTGAACCGCGACAAGGACCGCCTGTTCTCCATCATCGGGCACGACCTGCGCGGCCCGTTCAATCCCATCCTGGGCTACGTGGACCTGATGGAGACCCTGGGCGAGTCGCTGACCGTGCCCCAGGCGCTCGACTACGCCGGCCGCATCCAGGAGGCCGCCGGGCACGCGCTGGCTTTGCTCGACAACCTGCTGGAATGGTCACGGCTGCATGTGGATGCCCGGACCGCCAACCCGAAGGTGCAGCCCCTGCAGCCCCTGGTGACCGACGTCGCGCGCACCATGGGATCGGTGGCGGACCGCAAGGGCATCCGGGTGGCGGTGGACATCGCCCCGTCCCTCAGCGCCCGCACCGACGCCAACATGCTGACCACCGTGCTGCGCAACCTGATGAGCAACGCCCTGAAGTTCACGCCCGAGGGCGGCAGCATCACCCTGCGCGGCGGCACCGACGGGGCGTCGGTGGGCCTGCATGTGATCGACACCGGGGTGGGCATGGCGCAGGAGTCGCTGGACCGCATCCTGGCCACGGGCGAGGCGGTCTCCACCCCCGGCACGTCCAACGAGCCGGGCACGGGCCTGGGCCTGCGGGTCTGCCGCGAGATGCTGGACCGCCTGGGCGGACGCCTGACCGGCCGCAGCGTCCCCGGCGAGGGGACCACCATCACCGTGCGGCTGCCGCATCCCGACGACGCGCCGGGACCGTAGCCCCGTGTCCTCCGCCTCCGTCGTTCCGCCGCACGGTCCCGATGCCGCGGCGGCCGATCCCGGCCGCACCGTCGGCGTGCGCCTGTCGGACGCCGCCCTGCAGTACGGCGGCGTGCGGCTGTTCGACGGCCTGGCGCTCACCCTGCCGGCCGGCCGCACCACCGCGCTGCTGGGGCCGAGCGGGGTGGGCAAGTCCACCCTGCTGCGCCTGATCGCGGGCCTGGAGGCCGGGGACCACGCCCGGGCCACGGTCACATGCGACGACGGCCGCCCCCTGACGGGCCGCGTGGCCTATCTGGCGCAGCGCGATTCGCTGCTGCCCTGGGCCGGTGCCCTCGACAACGTGGCCCTGGGGGCGCGCCTGCGGGGCGAGCCCATGGGACCGGCGCGCGCCCGCGCCGCCGCCCTGCTGGCCGAGGTCGGACTGGGCGACCGTCTGACCGCGCGGCCGGGGACGCTGTCGGGCGGGATGCGTCAGCGCGTCGCCCTGGCCCGCGCGCTGATGGAGGACCGGCCGGTCATCCTGATGGACGAGCCGTTCTCGGCGCTGGATTTTCTCACCCGCCTGCGGCTCCAGGACCTGACGGCGCGTCTGCTGGCCGGGCGCACGGTGCTGCTGGTGACCCACGACCCGCTGGAGGCCCTGCGCCTGGGCGACGCCGTCCACGTGCTGCACGGCCGCCCGGCGACCCTGGACGCGCCGCTGACCCCGCCGGGGGCGCCCCCACGCGAGGCCGTGGACCCGGCCGTGCTGGCGCTTCAGGCCGAGGTGCTGCGCCGCCTGACCGGCGAGGACCATGCGGGGGGAGGCGGCGCGCCATGATGGCCCGCGTGGGACGGATCGGGGTGACGGTCGCCGGCCTGCTGGCGCTGTGGCACCTGGCCTATGTGCTCAACGGCCGGCGGGACTATCTGCTGCCGTCGCCCGCGCAGACGCTGGAGACGGCGTGGCGGCGCCTCGACACCCTGTGGGGGCACGCCCTGGTCACCTACGGCGAGATCCTGCTGGGCCTCGCCCTGGGCACGGCGCTGGGCGTGGCCTCGGCGCTGGCGCTGGTGTCCTGGGCGCCGGTGCGGCGCTGGCTGATGCCGGTGCTGGTGGTCAGCCAGGCGGTGCCCGTGTTCGCCCTGGCGCCGCTGCTGGTGCTGTGGCTGGGCTACGGGCTGGCCTCCAAGGTCGCGATGGCGACGCTCATCATCTATTTCCCCGTCGCCAGCGCGTTCCTGGACGGCCTGCGCCGCACCGACCCGCTGTGGCTGGAGCAGGCGCGGGTGATGAACGCCGGCCGCTGGGCCACGCTGCGGCACATCCGCATTCCGGCGGCGCTGCCGGCGCTGGCCAGCGGCCTGCGGGTGGCGACCGCCGTGGCGCCCATCGGGGCCGTGGTCGGCGAGTGGGTGGGGTCCTCCGCCGGGCTCGGCTATCTGATGCTGCACGCCAACGCCCGCATGCAGATCGACCTGATGTTCGCCGCCCTGGCCCTGCTGGCGGTGTTCGCGGTGCTGCTCTATTTCGTGGTGGACGCCACCATGCGCCGGCTGGTGCCCTGGCAGCGCGAGACCGAGGCGCACGACGGTTAAGCGCGTGCCGGCCCTATACCCAAGGGCCATCGGCCGTTTGCCAGGGTGTTTCAGACGGGAAAAACCGCGTAGCCTGTTCGCTTATTCCGGCGGCACCGGCCCTCTCCCCCACCCGGCCACCCCCCATCCCTTTCCTTGGGGATACTGGCGTTGGGTGGCCGGGTGGGGGAGAGGGCCGGCCACGGACTTCAACGGTCATCGTCAGATGACGTTGGAATGATGGCGGGGATCAGGCGCCCGTCGCCCCCCGCCCGGCCCACGGTGCCGCGGTCCTGTCCGAAGACCGCGGCCTTCCAGGGGAGTGACGTCCTCATGACTCCGGACGATGCCTCTCGCCCCACCCCCCCATCGACCGCCGAGGACGACGCCACCGCGCTCGCCCGGGTCGCCGTCGTCCTGTCCAGCGCCCGCGAGTCCGGCGACCCGGTCGCGCTCGACAGCGCGCTGGACCTGAACCTGTATCTCTGGGTGGGCATCCGCACCCTGGTGCGGCGGCCGGACAACGCCCTGCCGCCCGAGGTCAAGGACAACCTGCTGCACCTGTCCGCCTATGTGGCGCGCAAGTGCGTGCACGAGCGGGCGACGCTGGACGACGCCGACATCGGCACGCTCATCAACGCCAATCTGCAGATCGCCGAAGGCCTGCTCGAAGGCCAGCTTGGCGCGGCGTCCGCCCCGGTGTGATCTCGCGTCGCGCCCGTCAACGCCGTCTCGTAGACGTCTCGTAGGGCGGCTTCGCGCCACAGGCGCAAGCCGCCGGATACGGCGCCGCCCCTGGCGGAGTGCCCCGCGACGCGGGTCCGATCCCCCCTACCCGGTCCGGTCCGCGCCGAACACGACCGGCGCGGCGCGGCCGAGGGCGCGCTCGGCGGTCGCACTGCGGCGGGCGAGGCGCACCAGCGCCGGCACGCGCCACGGGCCGGCCAGCATCCGTCGCACCGCCATGGCGGCATTGGGCGAGCCGTCCCGGTTCAGCACCCCGGCGATCCAGGGCGGCAGCACGTCGTTCGCGGTATCGGCCACCGTGCGCAGCACCAGGAAGGGCACGCCGGCCGCCTCCGCCACGCGGGCGACGGCATGGCTTTCCATGTCCACGGCCACGGCCCCGGTGCGCGCGGCCAGGGCGTGCTTGCCCTCCACCGAGCCCACCGCCCGGTCCGAGCCCATCAGCGCCCCGGTCTGGAACGGCGGCAGGTCGGTGGGCGCGGCCGCCATGACGGCGGCGTGCCAGACGGCGTCCACCATCCAGGTCTGCTCGGGATTGTGGCGGTTGATGACCCGCGCCGGCAGCACGATCGAGCCGGGCACCAGCGCCGGGTCCAGGCCGCCGCAGATGCCCGCGCTGACCAGGGCCCGCGCGCCGTCCGCCAGCAGGGCGCGGGCGGCGGCCTCGGCCTTGTCCGGGCCGGGACCCAGGCAACGCGCCGCGAGGCCCGGCACCCCCGAGAGGGCGCGGACCTCGCTGGTCAGGCCGGTGACCACCCCGATCGGGGCCGTCATGGCGGGAGGACTGGCGGGGGGCGTGGTGTCCATGGAGACCCGTTAGATCCCCCAGGACACCCGGCGGGAGTTGCCGCGCGTCAGGTTGCGATAGCGCGACAGCGCCCACAGCGGGAAGAACGCCGGATAGCCGTGGTACTTCAGGTAGAAGATGCGCGGGAAGCCGACGGCGTTGTACAGCTCCTCGGTCCAGCGGCCTTCCTCGCGCGGGGCGTGCGACAGATAGGCGATGCCTTTGCGCACGGCGTCGCTGTCCACCTCGCCGGCGGCCATCAGGCCGAGCACGGCCCAGGACGTCTGCGTCGGCGTGGACGCCTTCACGAAGTCGCGCTTGTCGGCCCAGTAGCTCTCGCAGCCCTCGCCCCAGCCGCCGTCGGCCTGCTGGCGACGCTTCAGCCACGCCACGGCGGCCTGGATGTGCGGCGCCTGCGGGTCCTCGCCCACGGCGTTGAAGGCGGCCAGCGCCGACCAGGTGCCGTAGATGTAGTTGGTCCCCCAGCGGCCGAACCAGGAGCCGTCGGGCTCCTGCTCGCTCTTCAGGAAGGCCAGCGCCCGGTCGATCACCGGCGTGTACTTCGGATCGCCGATCTGGGCCAGGAAGCCGACGCACCGGGCGGTCACATCCACCGTGGGCGGGTCCAGCAGGGCGCCATGGTCGGCGAACGGGATGTGGTTGAGCACGTAGTACTCGTTGTCGGCGTCGAAGGCGCCCCAGCCGCCGTTGCGCGACTGCAGCCCGGCGATCCACTCGGCGGCGCGGTCGATGGCCTCCTTGTTCTTCGGGTCGCGGGCGCGGTCCAGCAGCATGCCGATCACAGCCGTGTCGTCCACGTCCGGATAGTGCGCGTTGTTGTACTGGAAGGCCCAGCCGCCCGGTCGCAGGCCCGGCTTCCACGCGGCGTAGTCACCCACCGTGTCCAGGATCTGGCGGTCGCGCAGCCACGCGCAGGCGCCGGCGATGGCGCTGTCCTGGGCCGCCGGCGCGGCATCGCTCAGGCCGCCCCGGCCCTGGGCGATGGTCTCCTGCATGGCCAGCGAGGCAAGGCCCGTGTCCCACACCGGCGACAGGCAGGGCTGGACGTAGGCGTGATCGCCCTTGTCCACGATCAGCCCGTCCACCGCCTTGCGGGCGGTGCGGACGTGCGGGTGATCCTTGGGATAGCCCAGGGTGTGATAGACCATCAGGCAGTTGGCGATGGCGGGATAGATGCCGCCCAGGCCGTCCACGCCGTTCAGGCGCTCCTCGACGAATTTCAGGGCCTTTTCCGTGGCCTTGCGCTCACCCGAGACGGGGAACAGCGGCTCGAACAGGCGGGCGATTGCATCCACCTTGAGCAGCAGGCTGCCCATCCAGTGCCCAGTCGGGTTGGAGTGGTACTTGCGCTCCTTCTCCGGCGGGGTCACGAACAGCTCGGACACCTCGACGCCGCGCGGGTTCACGGCGCGCGCCCGGCGGGAATACAGCACGAACAGCGGCACCATCACGGTGCGCGACCAGTACGACACCTTGTCCAGGTGGAACGGGAACCAGCGCGGCAGCAGCATGGCCTCGACCCGGGCCACCGGGCAGGCGCGCCAGGGCACCTGGCCGAACATGGCCAGGGTGTAGCGGGTGAAGACGTTGGCGCGCGCCGCGCCGCCGCGCTTCAGGATGGCTTCGCGCGCGCGCACCATGTGCGGGGCGTCGGGGTGATCCCCGACCAGCTTGAGCGCGTAGTAGGCCTTGACGGACGCGCTCATGTCGAAGTCGCCGTCATGGAACAGCGGCCAGCCGCCGTGCGCGCCCTGGATGCGGCGCAGATAGACGGCGATCTTCTGTTCCCGGGCGTCGTCGATCTCGTCCAGGAAGTGGTTCAGCAGGATGTATTCCGACGGGATGGTGGCATCGGCTTCCAGCTCGAACACCCAGTGGCCGTCGTCGTTCTGGCGCTTGCGCAGCCAGCCGGAGACCTCGTCGATGACGCGGTCGATCACACCCGGATCCGGGACGCCCGGGTCCGACGCGCCGTCCTCACGGGGTCCGTGGCCCTCGGTCCCGCCCAGGGTCGGGTTCAGGGTCGGGTCCGCCCCGGGCGCGTTGTCCTGGGCCGGGGTCGGGCGCCCGTCGCGCGCGGGGGACCACTGCATGGAGAACGAGGGGTGAGACTCTAGATCGATGACAGGTGTCTTGTGCAACGCTTTGTTCATCGGAAACGGCATTCCCTGGCTGGCGCGGCGCGACTGATGCAGCCCTCGGGCAGCGTGGTTCGCAAGGATCGTGCCGGGGCCGGGACCCCGGTCACAGGTTTGGGACAGGACGAGATATCCCCCCTGTTCAGAGCCCGCCCGGCGGATGGCCCGCGCAACGGGTCTTCGTCACGGCGTGTCCGCCTGTCGGCGTGTTCGCGGTGGCGGCCCCCGAAACGGACGACGGGGGCAGGGACAGACGCGATATCGCCGCATCGGGCGGCGGAACCACACCGGCCCAGCATCGGGAAGGACCCGAAACGGGCGGACGCCGGCCTTGGCGACCTGTTCTTGTTATCCCTGAATGGATCAGGGGCTTTTCCTTGCGGGCGAGACCGGCTAGCCTGACGTCTCGCGGCTGGGTTTTGCCGCGCCGGCTAACGCACCGCACCAGAAAGGGTTTTGGACTGGCGGGGGGCGATCCGTCAAGTCGCGCGTTGCAATGCAATGACGGATTCCGCCGCTCTGTGGCCGGAACGCACCGCGCCTTCGATGGTGGCGGGCAAGCCGGTATCGGTCCAGTCGCCCGCCAGCACCAGATTGGCGAACGGCCCCCGCACCCCCGGGCGGCGCGCCACCTGCTCCGGCGTCTGGGCGAAGGTGGCCCGCTTTTCCTTGATGACCTTGACCGGCGGCATGGGTGTGCCCTCGGGCAGGTCCAGGGCGCGGGCGATCTCGGGCCAGACCGGCTCGGCGATCATGTCCGGCGGCAGGTCGATCAGGTGGCTGGCCGCGCTGATGGTCACCGAGGCGACATCGCCGCGCACGAACAGCCATTCCGCCGTGCCGCCCAGCAGGCCCAGCGGCTGGGCCACCCGCGCCGGAGTCTCGGGCAGCCGGAAATGCAGGTTCACGATCGGCCGGAACACGTTCGGCACCCGCAGCATGGGCAGCAGCAGGCTCGCCGCCCAGGGCGGCACCGCCAGCACCACGGCGTCGCCGGGGGCCAGATCCACGGCGCCGTCCTGGAACACCAGCCGGGACAGGCGGCCGTCGCGGCTTTCCAGTTCCTTCAGGCGGCGCCCGAAGGTGACGGTCGCACCGCGCGCCTCCAGCAGGCGCAGGGCGGGCGTCACGAAGGTCTCGCTGAGGCCGTCGCGCGCCCACAACGGGCGGCAGGCGCGGCCGCCCTTCCCGAAGGTCTCCACCAGCACCGGCCACAGAAGGCGGGCCTGGGCCAGTTCGGCCTCGGTGTTGAGCGCGGACACGGCCAGCGGGTGCCAGAACCGATCATACAGCGGCCCGGCCCGGCCCAGCACGTCCGAGACCGTGGCCTCGGGCCGCGCCCGCCCCAGCCGCAGCCCGGACAGATACTCGCGCGCCCGCGTGCCGGGCACCCGCCGCGCCCGGTCGAACACCCAGCCCGGCCACAGGCCGGGGCCGATGCGCACCACCCAGCGTTCGCCGCTGGCCAGATCGAGAAAGGGATAGCGCGTGCCCGGCGGCCCCACCAGACGGTCGCGGGCGCCGATGTCGTCCAGGAACCGGAACACCGAGCGGTTACCCGACAGCAGCAGGTGGTTGCCGTTGTCGATCACCCGCTCCAGCGTCGTGTCATGGAACGAGCGCGCCCGGCCCCCGGCCTGCCCGGCGCCCTCGGACAGGGCGACGGCGTGCCCGGCCCGCGCCAGCGTCACCGCGCAGGCGAGCCCGGCGAGGCCGGCGCCGATCACATGAACCCGACGGGCGGGTGCGTCCGTCCCCATCATCACCGCAATCCGTACCGCAGGGCGATGGCCAGCTTGACGGCCTTGGGCACCCGGGGCGGGTGGCGCACCGCATCCCAGCCGCCCGCATCCAGCCGGCGGAAGAGGGCGTGGTAGACCTCCTTCATCACCCGGGCCGGACGCGCGGGGGCGCGCGGCAGGCGGGCGAACAGCGCATCCGCCTCGGCGAAGCGGGCCGCCGCCAGCGCCGCCAGTTCGGCGCGCACCGCCGGGACGGCCGGATGGTCCAGGATGGCGTCGGCCGGTCCCGCCTCGGGATCGACCCCGTGCGCCACCAGCCGGTCGGTGGGCAGATAGACGCGGTCGCGCTCCGCGTCCTCGGCCACGTCGCGCAGGATGTTGGTGAGCTGAAGCGCGCCACCCACGGCGCTGGCCAGGGCGGGACTGTCGGCGGGCGCGATCCCGAACACGGGGTTGGACAGCCGCCCGACCGCGCAGGCCACCCGGTCGCAGTACACCATCAGCGCGGGCAGGTCGGGGATCCGCACCCGGTCCGCCGCGTCCGTGTCCATGCCGTCCAGCACGGCGTGGAAGTCCGCCTCCTGGCAGCCGAAGCGGTGCACCGTCCAGGCCAGGGCGCGGTCCAGCGGCTCGTGGGCGCGCGGGCGGCCGGCGCACAAGGCGGCGACGCGCCCGCGCCAGTCGGCGAGCCGCGCGCGCTTCTCGTCGGGCGGGGCGGGGTCGTCGGCGATGTCGTCCACCACCCGGCAGAAGGCGTAGACCGCGAACATGCCGTGCCGGCGCTCCGCCGGCAGCAGCCGCATGGCCAGGCCGAACGAGGTGCCCGAGGCGGCCATGATCCGTGTGGCGGTCGCCCGCGCCTCATCGTCCAGCACGGGCCGGACGGTGCCGCCGGACGCACGGTCCGGCGCGGGCTGAAGATGCAGGACCGTCATTGATAGACCCGCCCCTTCCAGGCGCGCCCGCGCCCCATCCAGTGCCGACGGGCGGAATCCACCGTCATGCCGGCGTACAGCAGCGCCGCCGCCGGCAGCGTCAAGGCCCGCCAGCGCGGCATGTGATAGACCTTGAGCGTCGGCCAGTAGGCGACGGCCATCAGCCCCCAGCCGATCAGGCCCAGGGCGGCCGTCACCGGGTCCGCCGTGACCGCGCCCCAGACCAGGGCCACCGGCGGCCACAGATAGGTCACGGCCATGAAGGCCAGCATCAGCAGCAGGTTCAGCGCCGAGTTGCCAAGCTGGGTGAAGGCCGTGCGGGTGACGATGCGCCAGATCTCGCCCTGCCCCTCGTACCGCCGCAGCGAGCGGGTGCGGGTCGCCAGCCCCAGCCAGATCGAGACGTTCTGCGCCTTGACGTTGCGGGCCAGGGCGCAATCGTCGATCAGCTCTGACTTGATGGCCTCGATCCCGCCGGCGGCGTCGAAGGCATCCAGCCGCACCAGCATGCAGCCGCCGGCCGCGCCCGCCACCTTGGAGCGCGGATCGTTCACCTTCGGGAACGGGTAGAGCTTCTGGAAGAAGAACACGAAGGCGGGGATGAGCAGCTTTTCCCAGACCGAGACGCAGCGCAGCCGCACCATCAGCGACACCAGCGCCCGGTTCTCGCGCACCGCGCGCGCCATCAGGCGGCTCAGGTTGCCGGGGTTGTGCTCGATCTCGGCATCCGTCAGCAGCACGTATTTGGCCTCCGGCGTCACCTGCCGGGCGTGCGTCAGACCCTGGTGGACGGCCCACATCTTGCCGGACCAGCCCGCCGGCAACGGCTCGCCCTGAATGACGTGCAGGCACGCCTTCTCGTCCGGCCGCTCGGCGGCGGCGCGGGCGGCCTCGGCGGTGCCGTCGCTGCTGTTGTCGTCCACCACCACCACGGTCAGCGGGCCGGGGTAGTCCTGGCGCAGCAGGGAATGGACCGTGCGGCCGATGGTGAACACCTCGTCCCGGGCGGGGATGACGGCGACCACGGGGACGGCCTCGTCATGGGTCACGCCCGCGTTGTCCAGCTTCTGGTCGGCGCGCCAGAACCCGCCGCGCCCCAGCAGCAGGCCGAGCCACACCAGAACCGCCGCCAGCGACACCCAGGCGGCCAGGGGCATGGCGGCCAGGACGTCCATGACCTCGGCACCACCCATGATGTTGGTATCCTCCCGCACGCGGTCGCGGTTGCGCCCGCAGACCGCCTTTCATTTCGGCGCCGGACTCCCCCGATCATCGTCGGATGCCGGTGGTCCAGGACCGTCCTGTTCTAGCGCGCCAGCAGGCCGCGCGCCACCCCGCGCAGCGCGCAGGCCGCCGCGCCGCCCTTGGAGAGTTTGACGCGGCCCGCCACGGGGTCCTCGCGCGACAGCTTGCGGATCAGCGCATGGGCCACGGCCACGATCACCGCGCTTTCCAGGCCCAGGCGGCGGTCCAGGCAGCCGCCGGGCAGGGCGTCGGCCTCGCGCATCAGGGCGCGGCAGCCCTCCAGGCAGCGGTCCAGCACCCGGCGCAGGGCGGGCGAGGCGGCGGCCGCGTCCAGATCCGCGACCCGCGCCCCCTCCGCCGTCATCCAGTCCTGCGGCAGATAGACCCGATCAAGCGTCCGGTAGTCGTCCTGGCAGTCCTGCAGGTGATTGATGACCTGCAGCGCATTGCACAGGGCGTCCGATGCGCCGTAGCCGTCGCGGGCGCCGCCGTGCAGGTCGATCAGGTAGCGCCCCACCGGCGCGGCCGAGAGCCGGCAATACCCCATCAGGTCGTCCCAGTCGGCATAGCGGCCCTTCACCGCGTCTTGCTTGAAGGCCGCGATCAGGTCCACGCCGTGCTGCGCCGGCACGCCGGTCGCCCGCAGGCTCTCGCGCATCGCGTGGCCCTTGGCGAAGGCCGGATCCGTGGTGTCCCGGCCGGTGATGGCGGCCTCGAACCCGTCCAGGCGGGCGATCTTCTCGTCCGGGGACAGGTCGGGGGCGTCGCCGATGTCGTCGATGGCGCGGGCGAAGGCGTAGAACGTCGCCACGTGCGGGCGCAGCCGCCGGGCGATCAGGATGGAGCCGACCGGGAAGTTCTCGGTGCCCGCGTGCTTGCCGGAGGGCGCTTCCACCTGCCGGGCGGAGTCGGGCGACGTCGGAGTCGGGCGGGGCGCGGCGGCGGGCGGCATGGGCGAGGGGTCCGGCGGTGGGCGGTCGCGCCGGTGTACCAGACCGGGCCCGGCAAGGCGAGCGGTGTGGAGTGGGGCGTCCAGGGCTCCGAACTGGGATTGCCGTTCTGTGAAACGGAGGAAGGGGAACCCACCTCACGAGGTCCTTCAGCCGCTTCGCGGCTTCAGGATTGTCTGTTTGATTTGTGGCATTGTGGAGATGCCGGGTTGCGGGGCCCCGGGTGGCCACCCGGGGCCCCGCACCGGATCGTGTGATCGTCTCAGGATGGGGTCTTTGCCCGTTGTCATCGTGATCCGCGATCCGG
>NZ_WIVE01000075.1 GCF_009601025.1 Roseospira navarrensis
GTTCACGTTATGTTCTACGCCGTTTCAGGCCACCTGTCACCACATGATGTGGTCCCGGACTCAAAGGGATAAGCCTTAAATAAAAAAAATTTGTCTCAGAAAAAAATTTGAGGCGACAAAAAAATGGCGTCGGCGGTCGCATGAATCGCGGGGTACAATATTCACAGGGGGCAGCAGTCAGGGTGACCCACTGCCATCTTAAGGGAAGCAGCGTCGTTGCTGTTCCTTGTCCATAATCTGTGCCCAGCATGAAAGGGAATGTGAATATGTTGAACAAGAATACGAGTCGGTGTGCTATCCAGTTCATTACGCCGCGTCAGGTGGGTGATGAGTTGGGGCGCAGCAGGTCTACGGTGGAGCGCATCAGCCGGGACCCTGATCTCCACTTCCCGGCTTGGACCTATATTCGGAAACGCCGGTACCTGGAGCGGGAGGCGTTCGAGCGGTGGAAGACGTGGGTCCGGGAGCGGCGTCTTCCGTCCAATGAAAGGGATGCTTGAACGCCGCCCGCGACGTCCGAGCCCCGATAGGGATGGGGGCGGGGCCGGCCCGTATGAGCGGGCCGGACCTCCTCCGACGACGGTGGGAGAGGAGTCAGGGGGGCACGCTTGCGGGGGAAGGTCTTCGTCTCTACAAACAGGGGTGGTTCGTTTGGTGCCGCTCCCAGCCCGACAGGGCGGGAAGCGGACCGGATCACGTCTGATCAGGAGGGAGACCCGACGTGCGTGATCGTGTTCCCGCGAGGTTAAAGGTGGCGGCCGTGTCCCGGCGCGGGACGCGTCTGTCCCTGCTGCCGGTTCAGTCGCTGATGGGGCCACGCGGCGCCGTTCGGCCTCGCGTGGCCCGATCGCCTGCCATGCTGCTCACGGCGGGGCTGCTGCTTAGCGCTGTGGCGCCGGCACCGGCCCTGGCCGATCGGGCCGGCCAGGTGCGGACCGACGCCAACCGGCTCGTTTCCATGCTGTTGGATGTCTGCCGCAAGGATCCGGCCCGGACGCTGAGTACAGCCGACGTCTTCGGCCCCCTGTCCGACCCCATGGTATTCCGCGAGGCCTGCGGGCGCGGGCTGGACGGCCATGCCCTCATCCGCCCCCCGGACTACACCGTTTTCTTCCAGCGTGAGCGTGGGGACGGCGGCCTGTTCGAGGTCTTCGGGGCCGCCACGGAGGTGTCTTTCGCCGGGCGGCGCTACCGGGTGCTGGTCGGGCAGACGACCCGGGCGGCGATCCGGGACGGCGCGGTCACTGAGATCGAAACCGTCCCGAGCGCCTATGCCATGGAGTGGCAGGGGACCGGCTGGCAGCAGGTGTGGACGTTCCTGGACCCGGTCACCGGCAAGGACGTGCTGCCGCGCGAACCCTTCCAGGACCCGGCCGCGCCGCCGGGCGCACACCGGTTCCTGTGGGACCTGTGGCGCGACCATGTGACCGGCTCTTTCCACGATCTGGTCTTCAATATGCGCGACAGCCGGGGTGTGCCGCTGGTGCAGTAGCCGCCGACGGCCCCGGCGCGGCCCTCAGGCGCCGACGGTCGCGGGCACCTCGTCCCAATGAGCCCGCAACGCGGCGACCAAGTCTTCCCAGCGGTCGTGATCGGTGCCGATCAGGTCCGTGTCCAGCACGCGGGCCCGGGCCGCCAAAGTGGGGCAGCGCCAAGCGTGGGCGCGCTCGTCAAACAGGTCGGTGCTGACCAGCAGCACGGCCCGGCCCTCGCCCGCGGCGAAGTGCTGGTCCCAGTAGTCCGCCTCCAGCAGGAAGTGGCGGAACTGCTCCCGCTGGTGCTCCCGGTCGGGGCGATAGACCGGGTCGGCCGTCTTGCAGGACATCACCGAGAGCACGTCGCCCTTGCGGGCCAGCACGTCGATCTCGTTGAAACCGACGTGGTTTCCCACGGTCCATTCGATGCGCTGGGCGAACACCGCCTCGTCGGCGCCGGCCGCCCGCACTGCCAGCAACCCCAGTTCTTCCAGCCAGCCGCCGGACAGGTAGGTCTGCCGGTCGGGGTCCGCGACCATGCGCCAGAAGCCGGGGTCCTGTTCCTCGATGTAGCCGGTGTTGCGCAGGTGCTCGACCAAGCGCCTTTGCGCGTCGCCGCGCGGGCGAAACGGCCGGGAGCCGCGCAGGCGGGGGTCCGTGGGGCGCTGGTCGTCCAGGTGCCGACGCAGGGGGAAGAACAGACCCCAGGATTTCCAGAGCCGCAGGGACAGGGCCCGCCGGGTTTCGGCCCGGTCGACATTGCCGGGGGTGCCGAACCGGCGCGCGCCCCGTCGGGCCAGAAGCGTGTCGATGGTGGGGGTGACGGCCGCGTCGGGGCCGGACAGCGTGTCGGGCATGGAAGTCTCGCATGAAGGGCGTGTGGCCTGTGCGAGCCATCATGGCGGCAGATGCCCTGCCCGGGCAAGTCCCGACAGCGCGGCCGTGTTCAGTCCGCTCGAGACCGCGGAAGAGGAAGGTTTTGTGGGGCCCTGGCCTGCGAGGCCAGGGCCAAGGGACGCCGCTGCGCGGCGCCGACCCGGTCGGGTCGGCCAGGACCGGCTGGGCCGGTCCTGGAGCCCCCGTGTTCCAGCGAGCGCCGATCGTCCGCTCGAGAACGCGGAAGAGGCCTCAGCTCCGACATCTCCGGCACGGCGATCGGCTCGGTTTCAGTCCGCTCGAGAACGCGGAAGAGGCCTCAGCCGAAAACTTAGGGAGCCCGCTAAACACGCGGGGTTTCAGTCCGCTCGAGAACGCGGAAGAGGCCTCAGCGACGGCGAGGGCAGCCGGGATTGGGACGCCGTTTCAGTCCGCTCGAGAACGCGGAAGAGGCCTCAGCTCTTTCACATAAAGGGGATGCCGGGCGGCCAATGTTTCAGTCCGCTCGAGAACGCGGAAGAGGCCTCAGCTCGACCAGTCGAACACGTGTGGGGGCGATGCGTTTCAGTCCGCTCGAGAACGCGGAAGAGGCCTCAGCCTCGGCCTAGAGGAGGATTCCTCCCTCCCGCGTTTCAGTCCGCTCGAGAACGCGGAAGAGGCCTCAGCCGCGCCAAAAACCCGAACTTGGACACCTACGGTTTCAGTCCGCTCGAGAACGCGGAAGAGGCCTCAGCAGATTCAGGCGGCGCTGGGCCTTCTCCCCTTCGTTTCAGTCCGCTCGAGAACGCGGAAGAGGCCTCAGCTAAACCACTAGACACATCGCCGAAGGAGGCTGGTTTCAGTCCGCTCGAGAACGCGGAAGAGGCCTCAGCTTACCTGCTGCAACCCTTTCGTCAAGCCAAAATTTTTTCCAGCCGGTCCAGATGGTTCGACATCCTTTACGAGCACATGCCGCCCTGATTGCGATTTCCGTTCGCTCGCGGCAAAAAAGCGTGTAGTCTCAAGCCCCGAAAAATTCCACATGGTCCGCCCCATCTCCCTAGGGATGTGCGAAAAGCGCGGTTTCCGCCAGGACGTGTGCCCATGGATGTGCCCATGGATGTGTTCGAGACCCTGACGTCTGTTCCGGTTCTGGCCGAGGCCTGGGAAAAGGTCAAGGCGAACGGCGGCGGTCCGGGTGGCGACGGCATGACCGTGCCCATCTTTCAGGGCGGGGTGCGCGGGCGGCTGGCCACCCTGTCGGATGACCTGCGGCGCGGTGTGTACGCCCCCGGTCCGGTGCGGCATGTGGACATTCCCAAACCGGCCGGCGGGCTGCGCCGTCTGACCATTCCCTGTGTCCGGGACCGGGTCGCCCAGACCTCGGTCGGGCTGTGGCTGACCCGCCATCTGGATCGGGAGTTCGAGGACGCCAGTTTCGCCTATCGCCCCGGCCGGTCGGTCCAGCGGGCGGTGGCTCGCGTCGCCAGCCTGCGCCGCCACGGGTACCGCTGGACGGTCGAGGGCGATATTGAGCGCTTCTTCGATGAGGTGCCGCACGACCCGCTGATGACCAAGCTGGACCGCCATGTGCCGGACCAACGCCTGGTGGACCTGATCGGGCTGTGGCTGGAGGTGCTGGCCCCCGGCGGCAAGGGCCTGCCGCAGGGCTCTCCGGTCTCGCCGGTGCTCAGCAACCTGTATCTGGACGAGCTGGACGAGCGGCTGGACGGGCACGGCGTTCGTCTGGTGCGATTCGCCGACGACTTCGTGGTCCTCTGCCGGTCGGAAGAGACCGCCGAAAAGACCCTGGCGCGCGTGGCGGGCCTGCTGGGGCCCATGGGCCTGCGGCTGAACATGGCGAAAACGCGGGTGGTGTCGTTCGAAAAGGGGTTCCGCTTCCTGGGCCGGCTGTTCGTGCGCTCGCTGGTGATCGAGGAGATGTGGGACGACGCCGAGGGCCTGCCCCCGGACAGTCCGGCCATCACCGGCCGCACGGACCCGGCGGCGACAGAGGACGACGCGGCCGCGGTCGACCCCACCACCGGACCGGACAGTCCGCCCCGCACGCCGCCCGCCCCGGTGGCGCGGCCGCTGTACGTGGTGGAACCGGGCGCGCAACTGCGCGCCACCAGCAGCGGTCTGGCGGTGGCGGTGGAGGGGCGGACGGCCCTGGCGGCCGCGCTGCATGACATCGACCGCGTGGAGCTGCATCCCGGCACGCAGGTGACGGAGGATGCGCTACGCCTGTGCGCCGCGCGTGGCGTGCCGGTGTCTCTGGTCGGGGGCGACGGCGCGGTTGACGCCACGGTCGAGGGGCCGCTGTCCGCCCGCGCGGGTCTGCATCTGGCCCAGGCGGCGCTGGTGCTGGATCCGGTCCGGCGCCTGGAGGCGGCCCGCATCCTGGCGCGGGGGCGGGTGTTCAACCAGCGTTCCCTGCTGCGGCGCCTCGATCGCGGCCGACATGTCCCCCTGGTGGCCGACACGTGCCGCGCGCTCGGGCGGTCCCTGCGCAAGCTGCCCGGGGCGCAGGACGAGGCCGCGCTGATGGGCATCGAGGGCGAGGCGGCGGCCCGCTACTACCCCGCCCGGGGCGCACTGCTGCGGGGGCCCTGGGACTTCCGGTTCCGGCGCAGGCGGCCACCGCCGGATCCGTTCAACGCCGTGCTGTCGTATCTGGCGGCGCTGCTGTACCGCGACGTCGCGGTGCTGATCGCCCGGCGCGGCCTGCACCCTGGGTTCGGGGTGCTGCACGGCACGCGCGACGGCACGCTGGGGCTGGCGTCCGATCTGGTCGAGGAGTTCCGCGCGCCGTTGGTCGAGGGGCTGGCGGTCTATCTCGTCAACAACCGCGTGCTGGCGGCGGAGGGTTTTTCCACCGGCGAGGACGGCGCCTGCGCGATGTCGCAGCAGACCCGCCGCACGCTCATCGTCCGCTACGAGACGTGGCTGGACCGGCCGGTCGTCAGCCCGGCGAGCGGGCACCAGGTGGCGTGGCGCGGCCTGATCCGCGATCAGGTCAACCTGTTCGCCCGCCATGTGGAGGGCGCCGGCGACTACGTGCCCTATGCCCTGAAGAACTGACCGGATGAAAGGCGCGGCCCATGACCTCCACGACCATGCTGACCGTGTTCTGCTATGACGTGGTGGACGACAAGGCCCGCCGCCGTGTCGCCCGCACCCTGGAAGACGTGGCCGTGCGCGTCCAGGACAGCGTGTTCGAAGCCTGGATGACCGCGCCCCAGGCCGCGCGTGTTTTCCGGGCCGCGCGGGAGCACCTGCACGATGGTGACAGCCTGCGGGTCTACGCCGTTTCCGGCGACGGCCTGAAACGCAGCCACAGCGTGGGGCCCGCCCCCTTGCTGCCGCGTGAGGGATATCTGATCGTCTAGCAAAACCGCGCGAAGGGCGCGGAGAGTAAACGCAAAGAGAGAGCGGGGCGGACCATGTGGAATCCTGAGGGCATTGAAAATTCGGGCGAATCCCCACCAACGGTCATGATTCTGCCGCAGATGGCGACAATGCACGCAAAAAATGCTGGACCATCTGGAACGGCGGGTGGAATTTTCTGCTTGACGAGACGGTTGCAGCGGCTAAGCTGCGGCCTCTTCCGCGTTCTCGAGCGGACTGAAACGACGACCTCCGCCCCGGCGAGGCCGTTGCGCTGCGGCCTCTTCCGCGTTCTCGAGCGGACTGAAACTTTCGTCGAGTGTTGTCGTGAGTGTCATTTGGTGCTGAGGCCTCTTCCGCGTTCTCGAGCGGACTGAAACACTAGCGAAACCTGACAGGGCACATGCCATCTTGGCTGAGGCTACTTCCCCAGCCCCAATAGACGATCTTCTTTACAAGCGGACTCCAGGGCCGGCGCAGCCGGTCCTGGCCGACCCGACCGGGTCGACGCCGCGCAGCGGCGTCCCTTGGTCCTGGCCCGACAGGCCAGGGCCCTCAAAAACCACCTCTTCCGCGGTCTCGAGCGGACTGAAACACCCCGACACGCGGCGGCCCTCTGGCCACGCGCCGACCAGCGCCTTCGCTGCACCGCAAAGGCGTTGGTCGGTGTCTGTCTGTCGGAGAGATTCAGCGGGGCAGCGGCCGCAGCGAATATCGGCCCTGGCCCAGGCCAGCGCGGCTGCCCACGTGAGTCCACTGGCCCAGCACCAGATATGGCACGAGCATCGGCGGCGGCGCGCCGAGGAGGAGCGGGCCGACACGGCCTTCCACCGGGACTCGACGACCCTGCGGGTGGCTCCGGCGCATGCCGGCGAACGGTCTCAGTCCGCTCTCGTCCCGGGGCAGGGTCTCGGCCAGGGCCTGCAGGGCGGCGGCCTTGACCCGCAGGCGCACCCCCATCCAGGGGGCGAGCGCTTCCAGCCGATCCGCCAGGCGCAACGGCAGGTCCGCCAGTGTGGCATGCGGGCGGTCCCCGTCCCGGAACAGGACCGGCGTCCGGAAATCCAGGACGGCCGGGGCGTCGTCCGGCCAGGCGGTCGGATCCGGGATCCCTTCAAGGACTGTGATGGCGCGCGATCGCACCGGCAGCCGCAGCCGATGGGCGGCCGGGGTGGGCGCGTGTCCGTTGAGCGCCTGGGTGGCCGCTTCCGCCACTTCGCCGATCCAGTCCACCGCCCAGCCGAACAGCGAGTTGGTCACGGTCACTGTCGTGTCGTCCGGCGCCTCAGCCGCGATCACCCAGGGGGTGGCCAGGGGCTGGCGGAGGTCCGGGACGGTGCGAGTCCGGTACAGCAGGTCGTGAGCGCAGGGCGGCGTCCAGGGGCATGGCCGCCCGTTTCTGGCGGCCGGCGAGGCTGAGCCACGCAGCTGATGGCCGACGGCGCCGCGAATGCGATGGGGCAGTCGCCACGGCTCGTCAAGGCCTGTTGGCCGCTCGCAGTCGAACCGGATGTCCGCCTGATGCCAGACCTCAAGCAGACTGGAAGCATCCACGGTCCGGTCCGGGTCGGCCAATGACTGGTCCAGCAGCGTCGGGGGGGTGTCAAGCATGGCGCGGCGCTCTCACAAATCGGCGGAATCGGTGTGGTTCGCTTGGAGCAAGGCTGCGCGCAGTGTCAATCAAAACGTTTGCGTGAATTTGCTTGGCGACGCCGTTGGGACCTGCTTAGGCTGTGCCGGTATCGCGCAGGACGCATCCATGCCGCGCCCTGCAGACAGCGCCGCGATCGAGGGGCGCGACGACAGTTCGGGGGCAGAGGGGTGAGCGAGACGCATTACATTCAGGTCGAAGGGGTCAACATGAATCCGTTCGTCCTGGATACCGAGGACCTGAGCACCATTCGTGGTGGCGGCCTTCTTCTGCTGGATGCGATCTACGACATTCAGAAGAAATTCTTTGAGGAGGACAAGGACGGGAACGGCGAAGTCATCTCTACCGGGGCTTCGGTCGGGCTGTTCCTGTACCGGGGGGATCGGGGCACGGTCGAGGACCTCGTGCAGGAAATCCGCGCCCACGTGGCGATGAAATATCCCCACGCCACGATCCTGGTGGAATGTCTGACCGCCAAGCCGGGCACGTTCCTTCTGGACAGGGAATGCCTGAGTGCCCGCATCCGCTTCGCCCAGTTGATGGCGCCGTCGCTGGCGGTGCCGACGGTGCCGGAGGGCGAGCGCCTGCGCTATGGACGCGAAGCCGTCGCGGTCTGCGGCCTCGATCAGGTGCGTCCGGCGGCGGGCCCGCCTCGCCTGATGAAGGGAAGCGACTACGCGCTCAGTCCGAGCACCCGCTGGCGCCGCTCGCATGGGGTCGCGAAAAAGAAGCGGTTTTATGCGGAGGTCCTGAAGCGGGACATTCCGGGCGGCGAGGGGCCGTTGCCGAAGCTCGATCAGGCGGAATTCGCCCTGCACTTCAAGCAGATCGCCGCCAGCCGCGACAACTGGGGTCCGCTCGCCAACAAGATGGCGGTTCTTTATCTGGACGGGAACAGCTTCTCCAAGATCCAGAACGGCATCGTGCGGGCGGCCACCGACGGGCCCTCTGGTGCGGAGGCTGACGCGAGGGCCACGACAGGGCTGTCCGGTGAAGAGGCTGACGCGAAGGCCATTAAGGCTTTGCGCGGGTTTGATCGCACCGTGAAGAGGTATCGGGCGCGGTTCCTCCGGTCCGTTCTGGCTGATGTGCTGGATGCTGGGTCGGACGATCCCGTCTGGTGGTTCAGAACCGATCGTGACGCGCCCGAAGACGCGACCCGCGAAGACCAGGACGAGATGGATGCTCGGGCCGCCAACATTCAGAGCCGCATCCGCCTGGAAACGCTGCTGTGGGGCGGGGACGAAATCATCCTGGTCATGCCGGCCTGGAAGGGCTGGGAGGTGGCCCAGAAGTTCCTGGATCACAGCGCCACCTGGGAGGTCAAGAAGGGCCCAAAGGAGGAGGCGGTCAAGCTCCACCACGCCCTGGGCCTCATGTTCTGCAACCATAAGGCTCCGATCCACCGGGTCGTCGGCCTCGCGCGGGCGATCGCCGATCACGCCAAGAAGGCCGTGGGGCGGGAGTGCTCCAGTCTGGCCTGCCAGACGCTGGAATCCTTCGACCACATCGGCGGTGATCCCGGGGCGCGGCTGGAGGAGTTGTGCAGGCCCCTGGGCGCCGACCCTCGCCGTATGATCCTGACGCGAGAGGGTGCGGCGGCCCTGACGAAGCACATGGAGGCCCTGCGGTCGGAACGCGGCCTGCCGCAGCGGCAACTGAAGCGACTGGTGCGGGCTCTGTTCGTGGCCGGGTCTCTGGAGGCTGCGAAGGCCGCGAGAGCAGACATGGAACTCGACGGGACGTTTGAAAAGGAGACGCTGACACCGCTTCTGGACGCACTGGAAACCGGGTATCCCCCTGCGCCCGAAAAGAAGGACCAGAACGAAGACGTCGGCGAAGAGGCAGATAAGATGTCCGAGCAGAAGGAGCGGGATAGGGCTGAAGCCAACAGGGTGATTGCTTGGTACCACATCGAACAGCTCTGGGATTACGTTGCCCCCCGGCGCAACGGGGAGGGCCGGTCATGACCACCCCGCAGACCAAGATCCGCTCTCATACTCTTCCGATCGTGCTGACCGTCGAGGCGCCGGTGCTCGTCCATGCCACCGGAATGGGGCGTGCGGGCCTGGACAGCCCCACCTTGCGGAATGCTCGCAACGAGATCGTTCTTCCGGGTACGCTGGTCCATGGACGGGTTCGGGCGGCCCTGGCCGAACTGGACGACCTGTCACCGGTCTCGTCGGAAGAACTGGACGTCTGGTTCGGTGCTCGGGATCGCAAACGCCACGAACGCGCCAAGGCCGTGGTGTTCGATGATCTCATTTGCGTCACGGCTGAGAGCACGAATCCCAAGGACGTCGGTGCCGATGAGATCGTGCGCATCCGCATGGACGAAAAAAGCGGGGCCGTCAGGCGCGGCATGCTGCAAGTCGTAGAGGCGCCGTTCCCCATCGGGAGCAAGGTGACGTTCGAGGGGACAGTGCGTACTGCGGTGGCGGACGAGGACGTGGACCGCGTTCGCACCGCCATTCGGGCGGCGTTGCGTTGGAACACCCAGGTCGGTGCGCTCCGAACGCTCGGGTTCGGCCGGGTGGTTTCGGCAGAGGTCGGAGAGGGGGCCCGGCCTTCGCGCGAGGGCGTGCCGTCGATTGACACGTCGGCCCTGGCCCTTCGCTCCCGGACCGCTGAGGACCCGGACCCTGCGGCGGTCACCGTCGTGCTGCGGTTCCGCCAGCCTTTGTGCGTCCCGGCCCGTCGGCTTTCCAACAACTTGTTTGAATCCGACGCGGTGCTGTCCGGGGCCACGCTGAAAGGCGCCATCGCGGCACAGTGGACGGCGGCGCTGGGCAAGGACAGCGCGTGCATTCAGGCAGGTTTCGATTCCGACAGGCCGGATCTGTCAGCCGCTTTCGAGCGCCTGCGGGTCGGCACGTTCGTGCCCGTGGCTCGACAACGGCCCGAAAACTGGCCGGATTCCCGCATGCAACGCCCCGTCGCGCTGCCCCTGACCCTGGCTGCGGCCGGGGAAGGTGTGTTCCAGGACCTGCGCGCCTGTCCGCCCGGGACTGTCTTCGACATCACCAAAGGCGGTGAAACGTTCTTCGCGGCACCCCGGTTTGCACCGGATTGGAAGGAAGACGACGAGACGGCCGCCGACCTGGCGCGCGGCTGGCTGGCGCCGGACCGGGACCTGCGCGTCCGAACCAGTATCGACCACGAGCAACGCCGGGTGAACAATGCGGAGTTGTTCGCCTATGAGCACGTTCTGGCCGACGAGCACCTCTGGATTGGCGAGATCGGTGTCAATGACGCCGATGCGGACGAAACCCGCAAGGTGCTGGGCGATCTGAAGAGTCTGCTGGGCGAGGCCGGCCTGTGGTGGGTGGGCAAGACCAAGGCATCCGCCGATATGCTTTGGTTGAACGATCGGGCACTGGACGACCATCTGCCGGATCGCAGAGTGACCGACGCCGACACGGCCTGGACCGTGGTCCTGCAGACCCCGGCCCTGATGTTGGGGCCGGGACTGTCGGAGACGTCTGACGGAACGGCCCTTCACGCTGCCTGCGCCGCATACTGGGCGGATGTGTCCGGCGGCGCCCTCAGCCTGACCCGACAGTGGTCCCGACAGCGCCTGTGGGGTGGTCCCTATGCGGCCCACAGCTATCAGGCGAATGTTCCCTACCGGCCGTTCCTGATCACTGAAGAGGGGGCCGTTTTCTGCCTGGAGGCCGCTGCCGGCAGGGAGAGCGATGCCCGCAAGTGCCTGCGTCTTTGGCGACGCCAGGGCCTTCCGTTGACGCGCGCACTGGCGGGTCACTACGGCCTGGGAGAGGACCATACCGGCTGGTGGCGCGGAACACCCTTCGTGCCCGAGAACGGATACGGCGCCATCCATGTGGACCCCGCCTTGCCAAAGGACATGCCGGTGGCCAGCCCGGAGGACGGTGTCGTGGCGGTGTCGGTGGACCAGGGGGACAAGGCATGAGCGAGACCACACAGAACGCAGCGCGCGTGCGACGCTGGCGGATCGAGGGAACCCTGACGACCAGGACGCCCCTGCATATCGGGACCGGTCGGTTCGAGGCCCGTTCCGAACTCAAGCACGGACGCGAGGATGATCCGCAGAGCGTGACCGAGGCCAAGGCCAAGGCGGTTCTGCTGGATGCCGACGAGCGCCTCTGTGTGACGGCCACCGGCCTCAAGGGCGCGATGCTGGCATGGGCCGAAACCCATCTGGAGCGCAGCGCCGTCAACGACGTTCTGTTCGGGTGCGGCCCCGGAAAGGGCGGCGACGGGGTGGGCGGCCGGCTTGAGTTCCAGACCGCCCGCCTTGAAACCCCTGAGCCAGAGAGTGCGGGCGGATCGGAAACGCCGTTCCGCAACCGCGTCCGCCATACGGATCTGGATACGGGCGTGCGCATCAACCGCGCGTCCGGTACCGCCCTGGACCGACACCTGTTCTACAAGGAAGCGGTGGCTCCCGGTGCGGTGTTAAGGGTCGTGCTGGACCTGGATGTGCCGGAGAAAAGCGCTGATGGCGGATGGGCCCTGGTCGCGCGCACTCTCGCGCTTCTGAACGCGTTCAACGTCAACGATGAGGACACGGTTCCGCCGCTGACCCTGGGGGCCATGACGGGGCGCGGTTTCGGCCGTTTCAAATGGACCCTGGACGCTCTTTCCTGGGCCACCGACGACACGGTGCGGGCCTGGATCGCCGACGGAGCGCCCGACACCTGGGCGCAGGCGCTCAAGCAGGTTCCGTCGCAGACCCGCACGGACCTGGAAACGCAGGCGGACGAGCTTCTTGACAGGCCTCGCGTGCCGTCCGCGTTGATCTGCGATGTCACGCTGGCCTTCGACTATCGCTTTCTGATCTCCGAGCCAGGGCGTGTGGTCAAAGAGGTGACATCCGGTATCATGCCCAAGGTTGACGCCAAGGGGCATGCGGTTCTGCCCACCGCCTCGCTCAAGGGGGCGCTGCGCAGCCGGGCCGAACGGATCTTCGCGACCCTGACGGGGGACGAGACGCCGTTCGACCATGCGCCAGGGCGTGGCCGTGCCGGTGTGGACGATCCGGCGGCCGTCATGATGACTTCAGCCCTGCCGACCGAACGCCTGTTCGGGGCCGCGTCCTGGCGGGCGGCCCTGGATGTGGACCCGTTCGAGCCGGTCAAAGGGCACACGACGCCCTCAACGCAGGAACTGGTTGCCGTGGACCGCTTCACGGGGGGCGCCAGCGGGTCTGCCAAATACGCCATCGACGCCTTCGATCGGCCCACGTTTCGGGGGCGCCTGCGCCTGGACCTGACGCGGTGTCGGCCGGAAGACGTCGGTCTCTTGGTGCTGCTGCTGCGGGACCTGGCCGAAGGTGACGTAACCTTTGGATATGGGTCCACCAAGGGCTACGGAGGTGTCGCGGCCACGGTGACGGTCCGGATGCAGGGTGACCCGCCGGAGACGTGGACCCTGCCCTGGCCCTCGACGCTTGATGGCGCCGGCGGGAAGAGCCCGCTCGTATGGGCGGACCTCCCTGACAGTATCCTGGACGCGCCTTTGCGCGCAGCCGTGGCGGCCCTTCGTGACCGCCATTGCAACGAGGAGGCCGCCTGAGATGCCCAGCGAGTTCCTGAACACCTATCACTTCGTGCCCGTGCTGGATGGTGGTCCGACCATGGGTCCGACCCATGATCTGCGGCCCGTGCGGGATGCCTTGAGGCAGGATCGCGCGGGTGCGGCGGAGTGGGGGGCGTGGAGCCACGCCCGTTGGCATGACGGTCATCTGTCAGGACGCATCACCTGTACCCTGACCACCGAGGACCCGCTGGTCATCGGCGCCGAGCAGGTGGCCGGAAAGGGCAAGACCGATTGCACTGTCGTCCAGCCCTATCTTCTTGACGGGAAGGCGGCGATCCCACCCACCACCCTGAAGGGAATGCTGTCTTCTCTCGTCGAGGCCGCGACCAACTCAGCGATGCGGGTCCTCGACGATCGGGCGCTGTCGGTGCGGCAGGACACGCGCGAGGCCCTGTCAGCCATGGGAATGGTGCGGCGCCGTCCGGGCACTTCAGGAAAAGGTGATGGCGACTGGGACCTGATTCCTCTGACACTGCCGACCTTGAAGGAAACGAGGGGTGCAAGTGGTGCCTCGCACTCCTTCCCGATCCCCGCCGCGTTCCGCGCCCTGATGCGGGCGTACCGCTGGAAGCCTGCACACAAGGTCCACGTGGGACATTTGGAATGGAAGACCCGCCCTGGGATGCGAAATCCTCCGCCGCCGAAGCCGGATGACGATTTCCAGTTCATGATGGATCAGGGAACGTATTCGGCCGACGCTCCGAAGACCTTCCTGATGGATGTGGTGCCTTTGACCCTGGATCCGAATGGGCAGTCTGTCGTCTCTGATGCGAAGGGGGCCCACGTCAAGCTGCCCAAAAAAACGGGGGCTCCGGCGTTTCTGATCGGGCAGAAAGTCAGGGATGGGCAACCCCGCCGACCGGTTCCGGAGGACAAGGCCACGGATGAGCAGCGCCGAACGATGACACGCGGCGTTGTCAGGGTCATGCACCATGCTGAGCGCGTTGCCGATATGCCGCATACGCGCTGGCATGAGGTGTTCGTTCCTCTGACTCAGGACCTTGAACGGGCGCCTCGGTTGCCGATTCCAGCGGACGTGGTCCGCCGTTTCCACGCCCTTGCCGATGAACGCACCCAGACCCAGTCCGGCGCCAAGGACCGTGGCCCCATGGATGCGCTGCCCTTCCATCCCTGCGGCACACGGCGAGCGGATGGCTCCACTGACGTTCGGAACGCCGTGCGGCTCAAGGACGGCGACTTGGTATTCTTCGGTCTCGCTGGCGGAGCGGAGGGTCAGCCGACCGTGACTGCCGTTTCCTTTTCTTCCATCTGGCGTGAGGGCAAGGGCAGCGTCCATGACTACGTCCCTGCGGCCGCACTGCCGCAAGCCCCGGACCGGAAGGCGCTCTCTCCGGCCGAATTGATGTTCGGGTTCGTCGAGGTCCGGCAGGGTGGTAAGACCAAGGAGGATCCGAATACCGTCGCCTTGAAGGGGCGAGTCCGTTGCACAGCGGCGCGCACGGACCGGGGTGGGGACGCCTTCATGACCGTGGAGCCGTCTGTCCGCCTCAAAATCCTGGCCTCTCCGAAGCCACCATCGCCGGCTCTGTACTTCCGGCCGAAAGGGGATCGCCATGGGTTCGTTCCGAAAGCCGACATCGACGAGAAGGAACCTGATAAAAAAACAAAGAAAAACGAGATCCGTGGGCGCAAGATGTACCTGCATCCGGCCGTGGATCCCCTGGGCAAGAAGGCCTTGGACCAGGCCGTCTCGAGGACCCCGGCGAACGATCCCTCCAACAATCAGCGGAACATGGTCCGACCCTTAAAACCGGGCGTGACCTTCACCTTCCATGTGGACTTCGACGATCTGCCGCCGGAGTGCCTGGACCTGTTGCTGTTCGCCTGCCGTCCGACAACTGCGTTCCGGCACAAGCTTGGCATGGGGAAGGCCCTGGGGTTGGGGCGTGTGCGGATTGACGTTACGCGGGTCGAAGTCATCGACCGACCGCGCCGCTATCGTACGGATGATCCCTTCGGCCCCTCGCGCACGCACGAGCATTGGGAGCCTGGGCAAGCGCATGATCGACTCGATCCCACGGGTGCGGCGCGCCGCGTTGCGGACCAGATGGACGATATTCTGCTCGGCCACTTGTTGGGCATCGGTGAACCCTGCCATATCGGCGGGCGTCCGGTCCATCCTCCCTACAAGGACGACCAGCAGAAGGCTTTCCTGAAGCACGAGGCGGGTGCTGAAGCGGAGACGTACAGGTGGTTTGTGGATGTCTATAAAACCGTAGAGCCCACGAAACACCAGTACCTGCGCGACATTCGTCTGAACCGTGCCGGTCCGGATGCGCCGGACCCTGTTGCCTCTCTTGATCTGCCCTCCCTGGTACCGGAAGGCACGACCCCGGCTGCCACCGGGCCGACACGGCCGTCACGGCCGCGCCGTGCGTCCGGCCCCCCGCAACCTCCCGGGCCCGAAATTACGGGAACCATGAAGCACTATGACCGCGTCAAGGGGCGCGGCTATATGGCGCCCGATACGGGCGGCAAGGACATCATGGTGGATCAATCCGTCCTGGACGAGATGGGGATGGGCAGCCTGACCAAGAATGAACGGGTCGCCGTAACCGCAGTGGACAGCGGTGGAAAGCGGGTTGCGACCTTTGTCCGGCGCCTACCACGGCGCTGAGTGTCCGTTCCTCTGCGTGGGGCCGGAAACGCTGGTCTGTTCTGAAGGGGCGCGAGAGGATCGCGCCCCTTCTGTTTTGCGCACGGCATCCTGGAGTCCTGACGACGCGAGAAGTCTTTGTGGCGGAGCGTCCGTGGGTTGATGGGGCGGACTATGTGGAATTTGAAATTCACGCGATATCAATCAGCTACGGCAAAGTTGGTTCGGTCGTGCCTATTTTTGCGTGTTGTTCTCGCAAAAGGTGTTGGACTATCTGGATCTTTGCGCAAATTTTTTGGCTTGACCAAGGCGATCCACACGCAAAGCTGAATCCTCTTCCGCGTTCTCGAGCGGACTGAAACCCAAAAAATTTTCCTGAAGGCTCAGTTTGCGTTAGATATGCATGCTGGTTGTTTGGGCGAGATAAGTCCGGCGATGCATGCCAGGATTGCACGGG
>NZ_WIVE01000076.1 GCF_009601025.1 Roseospira navarrensis
CCCGTGCAATCCTGGCATGCATCGCCGGACTTATCTCGCCCAAACAACCAGCATGCATATCTAACGCAAACTGAGCCTAAATTATAGACCGTCATCCTGACGGAGCGAAGCGACGGAAGGATCTCGTGCCCAGGTCTCCAGTCCCCCAGGTCTTCAGTCCGTCGCGGATCGCAGCGGCACCCTGCCCGTTGACCTGAGCCCGTTGCCGACCCAATGCCATCCCGACCCGCCCCCTAGTCCTCGGGCGGCGCGGCGCTGATCCGCCACACCCGATAGCCCGCCTCGCGGATCGCCTGGGCGATGTCCTCCAGGTGGGCGCGGCCCTGGGTCTCGATGGTGAACGACAGGTCCGTGCACTTGGCCGACATGCTGGACAGCAGGCGATTGTGGGCCAGTTCGATCACGTTGCCGTCCCGCGCGGCGATGATGCCGGCCACGGCCGCCAACTGGCCCGGGGTGTCCGACGCCTCGATCGACAAGGTGCCCAACCGTCCGTCCTGGGTCAGGCCGCGCAGGATCACGGATGCCAGAATGCGCGGGTCGATGTTGCCGCCCGACAGCACCAGCCCGACGCGGCGGCCCCGGAACCGCTCCGGTTCGGCCAGCACGGCGGCCAGCCCGGCCGCGCCCGCGCCCTCGGCCACCGTCTTTTCCACGTTCAGGTAGAGATTGATGGCCCGCTCGATGGTCTTTTCGCGCACCACCGTGACCTCGACGCCGTACCGGGCGAGGATATGCCGCGCGGTCGTCCCGGGCGCCTTGACCGCGATGCCCTCGGCCACGGTCTGCCCGCCCAGGGTGGACGGCCGCCCGGCCAGCGCATCCGCCATCGCGGGATAGTACTCGGTCTGCACGCCCAGCAGCTCGATATCCGGCCGCAGCGCGCGCGCCGCCACCGTCATGCCGCCGATCAGCCCGCCGCCGCCGACCGGGATGACCATCACGTCCAGGTCGGGGACGTCCTCCAGCATCTCCAGCGCGGCGGTGCCCTGCCCGGCCATGATGCGCGGATCGTCGTAGGGGTGGATCAGGGTCAGGCCCTCGGCCTCCAGGATCTCACGCCCCCGGGGCATCGATTCCGCGATGGTCTCGCCCGCCAGAACCACCCGCGCCCCCAGCGCCCGCGTGTTGTTGGCCTTCACGAACGGGGTGTTCTCCGGCATCACGATCACCGCCGGCACCCCCAGGCGGCCCGCATGATAGGCCACGCCCTGGGCGTGGTTGCCCGCCGAGACCGCCAGCACGCCGGCGCGCTTCTGGTCCTCGGACAGGTCGAGCAGCCGGTTCAGCGCACCCCGGTCCTTGAACGAGGCGGTGAACTGCAGGTTCTCGAACTTGACGTGCACCTCGGCCCCCGTGATGTGGGACAGGGTGTGCGAGTACAGGAACGGCGTGCGCGGCACCGCGCCCTGGATCCGCCCGGCGGCGGTTCGCACGTCGTCAACGGAGATCATCCAGGGCGGGTCGTTCGGGACGGGGTTCGGCATCGGGAGTCCCTCCGGTCGGGATCGGATCCGCCCCCGCCTGGGAATGCGGGGGTGACCTTGGAAAGCATGGCCGCGACGGGCGCGGCGCGCATCGGGATCAGGGCGGCCCCAGCCAGTGGTCCAGGAAGCGCGCCAGCCAGCGCCCCAGCGCGGCGTCGTGGCGCAGGCGTCCGGCGCGGTGGGCGGGAGCGTCCATCGCCCCCGGCCAGGACAGCATGTGCCCCGCCGCCCCCATCCAGCGCTCCATCATCTCGTGGGTGACCTCGGGGTGGAACTGGATGCCGAAGGTGCGGGGACCGGCGGCGAAGGCCTGGTTGGGGAACAGCCCGCCCCGGGCCAGCAGGCGGGCGCCGGCGGGCAGGTCGAAGCCTTCCTTGTGCCACTGATAGACGCCCATTTCGCCGTCGAACAGACCCAGGCGGCGGCCGTCCTCGGTGCCCCGAACGGGGTAGTACCCCACCTCGACCCGCTCGCACGGCGGGCGGGCGATACGCGCCCCCATCACGCGGGCCATCATCTGGCCGCCCAGGCAGATACCGAACGCGGGCACCTCTTCGGCCATGGCGCGCTCGATCAGGGCCAGTTCGGCGCGGATGCCCTCCAGGTGGTCGTCGTTCGCACTCATGGGGCCGCCGAACACCACGACGCCCGCATGCCCCGACAGGTCCGTCGGCAGCGGATCCCCGTGCATGGGACAGCGCTGGTCCAACGGATGGCCGCGCGCCTTCAGCATGCCCCCGACCCGGCCGGGGTTGGAGGTCTTCTGATGCACCACCAGCAGGATGGGCCGCCGGGACTTGTCCGCCCGTGCCGTCATGGCCCCGCCTGCATGGCCGCCTCGCGGTCCTCCACACCCGGCGGCAGGGCGCGCGCGCGGCCGCCGTCATCCAGGGCGACGAAGGTGAAGCTGCCCTCGGTCACCTTCTCGCACGCGCCGACCGCGCCGCGCCGGGCCCAGGCCGCCACCACCAGCGTCATGGAGGTGCGGCCCGCCCGCACGAGGCGCGTATAGCAGGTGACCTGATCGCCCACCTTGACCGGGCGGTGGAAGGTGAAGCCATCCACGGCGATGGTCGCAACCCGGCCCTGCGCCAGATAGCGCGCATGGGTGCCGCCGGCCAGATCCATCTGGCTCATCAACCAGCCGCCGAAGATATCGCCGGCCGGGTTGGTGTCGGCGGGCATGGCCAGGGTGCGGATGGACACCACGCCGTTGGGCGTTTCCGGATCGCTCACGAGGGGACCTCTTCTGCAGGAGACCGCGCGCCCATGTTGTAGGACGTCCCCCGCCCCCAGGTCCAGGCATCCCACACGCGCAGCCGCCTGGACAGGCCCCGCGCCCTGCCCTACCGTGCGGCCCCCGCCGGCACGGACCCTGGACACCATGAACGAACTGCTCCGCCTGATCGACCGCCTGATCGTGCGCCCCCAGGGGCACCGCATCATGCGCGCCCGCCAGGTCAATTTGCGCCCGGTCAAGGACCTGGACCGCATCGACGAAGACGGCAGCCTCGCCGCCGCCCTGGCCCTGTTCGAGGGCGCGCCCGGCCCGGTCGACTCCGACGCGCCGCCGCCGCCCCTGACGGTGATGGTGCGCACCTGCCTGAAGGGCGCGCGCCGCACCCGCACCCACCCCGTCACGGGCGAACCGCAGGAAACCGCCGTGCTGGCCTGCCTGGGCTCGCTGGTGGCCAGCGTGAACCGGGCGGCGGAGACCGGCGCGGTGCCGGACCTTCGGGTGGAGGTGGACGACGACCGCTCCGAGCCCGAGGCCCGCGCCCGCATCGAGGCGGTGCTGGACCGCCTGTCCGTGCCCTGGACCCTGCGCACGCCGGACGAGACCCTGGCCGGTCCCGTCCTGCACGCCCAGTTCCGGCGCGCCGCCGGGGCGGACCGGCTGGTCTATTTCGTCGAGGACGACTACCTGCACGAACCCGAGGCCATCGCCGCCCTGGTCGGCTTCTATCATCAGGTCCACCGGGCCACCGGCGGCCCCATGATGCTGCACCCCCAGGAACAGCGCGTGCTGTACGGCCGGCACTATCCGAGCTATCTGGTCATGGGCGCGGACCGGCGCTGGCGCACCACCCGGCACATGAGCCACACCCTGTTCACCCATGGGCACGTGGTGCGCGACCACTGGGACTGCTTCGAGAACACCCGCTACGTGGGCCATCCGGTCAAGAAGCAGGCCCACAAGGGGGCCGAGCGCAAGACCACCAACCGGGTGCTGGACGTGCTGCCCGGGTTCTGCCCCCTCCCCGCGCTGGCGGGCCACTTCCAGGCGCCCGAGCTGCTGCCGCCCTTTTTTGATTGGGGGAGGTTGTACGAAACCCACCGCCCCGACACCACGACATAGGGTAGCCGGCCCCCGGCGCGGCTACCAGATCACCCCCTGCAACGCTCCGGCTCGCCTTGTTCGCGGACAGGGCCGCCCCTATACTCCGGCGCCATGACCGACCTGTTCAACAGCCCCGCCCCGAGCGCCCGGCCGGCCCCGCAGCCGGCCGCCCGCGACACCGACTACAGCGCCCGCGACATTGAGGTGCTGGAGGGCCTGGAGCCCGTCCGCCGTCGTCCCGGCATGTACATCGGCGGCACCGACGACCGCGCCTTGCACCATCTGGTCGCCGAGGTGCTGGACAACAGCATGGACGAGGCGGTGGCCGGCCATGCCTCACAGATCGAGGTCCGGCTGGACCCGAACAACCAGATCACCGTGAAGGACAACGGGCGCGGCATTCCCGTGGACCCGCACCCGCGCTTTCCGGACAAGTCGGCGCTGGAGGTGATCCTCACGACCCTGCACGCCGGCGGCAAGTTCGGCGGCAGCGCCTACAAGGTCGCCGGCGGCCTGCACGGCGTCGGCGCGTCGGTGGTCAACGCCCTGTCGGAGGACCTGCGGGTCGAGGTCGCCCGCGACGGCGCGCTGTGGACGCAGGGCTTCGCCCGCGGCGTGCCCACCGGGCCGCTGGAGAAAGGACCGCTGCCCGGCCGGCGCCGGGGCACCACCGTGACCTTCCGCCCCGACCCGGAGATCTTCGGGGCCCGGGCGCGGTTCCGACCCTCCGCCCTGTTCCGCATGGTGCGGTCGAAGGCCTACCTGTTCCGGGGCGTCAAGATCCGTTGGCGCTGCGATGCCGCGCTGATCGGCGAGGGCGACAGCACCCCGGCCGAGGCCGAGTTGCACTTCCCCAACGGGCTGCGCGACTTCCTGGACGCCACCCTGAAGGGCCGGGCGCTGGTCGGCCCCGGCCTGTTCGCGGGCACCGCCGATCTGGCCGAGGGGCGCGGCCGCGTGGAATGGGCCATCGCCTGGCCGGACGAGGGCGAGTCCTTCCTGGGCTCATACTGCAACACCGTGCCCACCCCCGAGGGCGGCACCCACGAAGCGGGCCTGAAGGGCGCGCTGCTGCGCGGCCTGCGCGGCTATGCCGAGATGGCGGGCAACAAAAAGGGCGGGCAGCTCACCGGCGACGACGTCACCGGCGGCGCCTGCGTGTTGCTGTCGCTGTTTCTCAGCGACCCCCAGTTCCAGGGGCAGACCAAGGAGAAGCTGGCCAGCGCCGAGGCCACCAAGCTGGTCGAACAGGCCATGCGCGACCCCCTGGACCACTGGCTGACCGCCGATCCGGAGGGCGCCAACGCCCTGCTGGCCCTCGCCCTGGACCGGGCCGAGGAGCGCCAGCGCCGCAAGGCCGCCAAGGAGACCAACCGCAAGTCCGCCACCAAGAAGCTGCGCCTGCCGGGCAAGCTGGCCGACTGCACCCGCTCCGTCGCCGCCGGCACCGAATTGTTCATCGTGGAGGGCGATTCGGCCGGCGGCTCCGCCAAGCAGGCGCGGGCGCGGGAGACCCAGGCGATCCTGCCCCTGCGCGGCAAGATCCTGAACGTGGCCAGCGCCTCCGCCGACAAGCTGCGCGCCAACCAGGAACTGAGCGATCTGGTCGAGGCCCTGGGCTGCGGCATGCGCGACCGATTCGACCTGGAGAAGCTGCGCTACGACAAGATCATCATCATGACCGACGCCGACGTGGACGGGGCGCACATCGCATCCCTGCTGATGACGTTCTTCTACCGGGCGATGCCCGGCCTGATCGAGCGCGGGCACCTCTATCTGGCCATGCCGCCGCTGTTCCGGCTGGCCCAGGGCGGCACCGTGGTCTATGCCCGCGACGATGCCGACAAGGACCGCCTCATGAAGGAGGTCCTGACCGGGCGCGGCAAGGTCGAGGTCAGCCGCTTCAAGGGCCTGGGCGAGATGCCGCCGGCCCAGCTCAAGGAAACCACCATGGACCCCAGGCGCCGCGTGCTGCTGCGGGTCGTGGTGCCCAGCCGCAAGACCGAGGAAGACCAGGAAGAGGCCCGCGAAACCGCGTCGCTGGTCGAACGCCTGATGGGGCGGAAGGCGGAAACCCGCTTCGCCTTCATCCAGGAAAACGCCCGGTTCGTGGAGGGGTTGGATGTGTAGCGGACAATAGGCCGCTTGCATTGTCCGGCCGGGTTCCGCCTGGTCCGAACACGCCCTGGCTGGGCACAGGATCGCGTTGGTCTGGCGCAACGCGCAGGTCCCCCGATCCCGCATCGCCGCCCGATCCGGCGCCGCGTCCACGGGTCTTGGATCCACAGTGTGGATCCACACTGTGGAAACGTGTCTTCCCAATCCGGACATTTTGTGGCAAATGGGGGTCGATGATGTGGCACGCCTTGCCACATTTGTTTTCTTGATTCCAGGTCGTTACGGCCGCAGTTTGCGATCCAGCCTGAACCTGGCCCGGCGGCGCGCCGCCCCGCGACCGTCCAGAGCGTGCCCCATTTCCCTGCAACAGACCGACGAGGTTGCCCGTGTGTGGTTGTGACCGCCCCCTGAGCCGTCGCCAGACTCTGATCGGCGGCGCGACCCTTGGAGCCGCTTCACTGACCCCCGCCCTGATTCCCGTCGCCCAGGCCGGCCTGCCGCTGCCTCCGGGGGAGAAACCCGACACCCCGTTCCTGTTCCGCCTGGGCCGCAAACCCACGCCGCCCGCCGGGGCCGAGACCGAAGCCGCCGGGATCGGCACGACCGCCCCGGCCGGCGCTCCGCCGCACCGCACGCTGGCGCTGGACAACATCAACACCGGCGAAAAGCTGACGGTCACCTACATGGAGCGCGGCCGGTATCTGCCCGACGCCCTGCAGGAGATCAACCACCTGATGCGCGACCGGCGCTCCGGCGATGTGGCGCCCATCGACCCCGCCTTGCTGGACCTCATCAGCGACCTGTGCCTACGCCTTGAGAGCCGGGCCCCGGTGCGCCTGATTTCTGGCTACCGCGCGCCCGAGACCAACAGCCGCATGCGCAGCCAGGACCGCGCCGTCGCCCGCCGCAGCTATCACACCCGGGGCATGGCCGCCGACATCGCTTTGCCCGGCCGCAGCCTGGGCGACCTGCGCCGCGCCGCCGTGTCCCTGTCGCGCGGCGGCGTGGGCAGCTACCCGTCCTCGGGCTTCGTGCATGTGGATGTGGGGCCGCCCCGCACCTGGAACGGCTGATACCAGCGGCGTGTGAGTGTGACTCACCCGCCGGGCGGCACCGGCCCACTCCCCCACCCGGCCACCCACGAGAGTATCCTTGGGGTGGCCAGGTCGGGGAGCGGGCCGGCTATGGACTTCAACGGTCATCGTCAGATGCCGTTGGTATGACGACGCGGCGGGAGGATCACGCCTCCACAGCCTTGATGGGCACAGGCTGCCCGTCCAGGTCCTCGACGCGCCACGCCGGTTCGCCCGCCGGGGGCGGCGGGTCCAGGGGCGACAGCAGCACCGGCCTTGCGTTGGGCAGGCGCGGGCGCACACGACCGTAGCCCATGCCGTGCAGCAGCGCGCGGAAGGTGCCCGCGTGCCCCACCACCAGCGTCGGCGCCGGCACCGCCAGCCCCTGGGCGGCCCGCCAGATGCGGCGGTTGAAGTCCTCCCACAACTCGGCCTCCGGCGGATCGAAGAAGGTGCTCGGCCGCTCGCTCAGCGGCCGCCCCTCCAGCACGCCCCAGTCGCGCTCGTTCAGGCCGGGTTCCACGAACGGCGCCAGCCCCTTCATGCGCAGGATCGGCATGGCCGTCTGATGGGTCCGGTACAGGCCCGTGACCACCACGCTCGCCAGCGGAACGGCGCGCAGTTCTTCCGCCGCCGCCGCCGCCTGACGGTGACCCAGCGCCGTCAGGGGAGTGTCCGTCAGGCCGGCGATGAGCGCCGCGGCGTTGGTCTCGCTCTCGCCGTGGCGCATGAAGTAGAAGGGGCCGTCCAGGAGCCCCCGCAGGGGGCCTATGTGCGCATTCATGGCCGTCTCACTCAATAACCCGCGTCCCGGTCCACCCGGTTCGGCGGCGCTTCGCCCCGCTCCAGGCGACGAATGGTGTCGGCAATCTGGTCGCAACTCGGCTCGACCACGGTCACTGCCGCGATATGCGGTGTCAGCCGCACCTTCGGGTGCGTCCAGAAGGGATGGTCCGGCGGCAGCGGCTCCGGCTCGAACACGTCGAGTTGCGCCCCGCGCAGGTGGCCCGCGTCCAGCAGCGCCAGCAGATCGGCATCCACCAGATGCGCCCCGCGCGCCGCGTTCAGCACGGCGGCCCCCTGCGGCAGCCGGCCCAGCGTGTCGGCGTTCAGGATGCCCCGGGTCTCGTCGGTCAGCGGCAGCAGGCAGATCAGGATGTCCGTGCCGGCCAGGAAGTCGGACAGCCCGTCCGCCCCGTGGAACACGGTGACGCCAGGCAGATCCTTGGGACGGCGGCTCCAGCCGCGCACGCTGTAGCCCCGCGCCAGCAGAGCCTCGGCCACCGCGCCGCCCAGCACGCCCAGCCCCATCAGGCCGACCCGCACGTCCGACGCCGGGGGCACCGACAGGCGCTCCCACCGACCGGCGGCCTGGGCGCGGGCGTAGTCGTCGAAGCGGCGATGGAAGCGCAGCACGCCGTGAAGCATCCATTCCACCATTTGCGGCGCCATGCCCGCGTCGGCGAGGCGGATCACGGGCACGCCCTCGGGCAGGTCATCGCCCGTGGCCAGGATGCCGTCCACGCCGGCCCCCAGGTTGAACACCCCCCGCAGGTTCGGCAGCGACCGCAACAGACCGGCCGGCGGTCGCCAGACCAGGACATGGCGGATCTCCTCCGGCGGACCGACGTCGGGGTGAACCCGGAACGCGGTCTCCGGCAGGCGGTCGGCCATGGCGCGGCGATAGGCCTCGGCATCGTCAACGGCGCTGCAGAACAGAATGGTCATACGGTCTGGCTCCCCCTGTGTCCGGTGTGACCGCCCTACGGTAGCAAACGGGCACGCCCTTGAGGTGCGCGTCCATCGCAAGGGTCGGTCGTGCCACAGGCGCGGCACACTGGGGAAGGGGACGCCTTGGAGGCTACAGCCGTTTGATGGGGATGTCGTGACGGCGCAGGGCGTAGCCCACCTGACGGGGAGTCAGGCCGAGCAGCCGGGCGGCCTTGGCCTGGACCCAGCCGCTCTTTTCCATGGCCGCGATCAGGCGCTCGCGATCCGGCAGGCGGCCCGAGCCGCCGCCGTCGCCCTCCACATCGGCCCCGGCGCCGGGGCCGTCCATGTCCTCAGGCGGCTCGGGCCGGGGCGGCGTGGCCGGCGGAGTCGGATCAATGGGCACCGGCGGCGGCGTCCAGCCGGCCGGCGCGCCCCCGCCCCCGCCCGCCGTGGCGCAGCGGCCGCAATCCATGGGCGGGTGAGCCGAAGGCAGGCCGGTGGACCCGCCCGGACCGCCCACCGCCTGGGTCGGCGCGTCTAGTTCCCGGCCCAGGATGGCGGACAGGCACCCGGCCTCGCGGCAGGAGAAGTCCGACGCCTGGATGACCTCGCCGCGCACCATGGTGGCCACGCGGGTGATGCAGTTTTCCAGTTCCCGCACGTTGCCCGGAAAGGCACAGGCGCGCAGCAGGGCGACGGCGTCTTCGGAGAACCCGAGGCTGTCGCCGTTCTCCTCGTTGAAGCGCTCCAGGAAGTGGCGGGCCAGCGGCTCGATGTCCTCGGGCCGTTCGCGAAGGGGCGGCAGCACCAGGGTTACCACGTTGATGCGGTAGTACAGGTCGGCGCGGAAGGTGCCGGCCGCGACCGCCTCTTCCAGATTGCGGTTGGTGGCGGCGATGATGCGCACATCCACCTTGCGGGTTCGCGACGAGCCCAGCCGTTCGAACTGGCCTTCCTGCAGCACGCGCAACAGCTTGGCCTGGAACGCGGGCGAGATCTCGCCGATCTCGTCCAGGAACAGGGTGCCGCCGTCGGCGATCTCGAAGCGGCCCTTGCGCTCGCCGCCGGCGCCGGTGAACGCGCCCTTGTCGTGGCCGAACAACTCGGCCTCCAGCAGGGTGTCGGGCAGCGCCGCACAGTTGACGCAGACGAAGGGCTTGTCCGCGCGTGGGCTGACCCGGTGCAGGGCGCGCGCGATCATCTCCTTGCCGGTGCCGCTCTCGCCGCGCAGCATCACCGGCGCGCGGGTCCGGGCCACCTGCCGGACCTTGTCCAGCACCGTGGACATGGCGGGGCCGCGCCCGACGATCTCGCTGAAGCGGGGACCGCGGTCGGCGGCGCCGTCGCCGGCCGCGCGGGCGGCGCGGGCCTTCTTCTCCATGCGGGCGGCATCCGCCAGCAGGGTCTTGCGGTCGGCCGCGATCACCCGATGCAGACGCACCGTCTGGCCGATCAGGTTGGCCACCATGCTGAGCACGCGCAGGTCGTCGTCCAGCGAGGTTTCGGACGGACCGGACCACCAGCGCTCCACCGACAGGGTGCCGATGGACTCGTCCCCGGCCCGGATCGGCACGCACAGGAAGGACACGCGGTCCGATTCGAGCACGCCGGCGCGGTCCAGGTACGCGGCGAAGCGCGGATCCTCCGCCATGCGGGCGACGGCCAGCCGCAGGCCGGTGCGGTGCACCTGCACCGCGACGTCGATGGGATAGCCGCCCGGGGCGTCCCGCCCGGCGTCCGCCGACAGCCCCAGGCAGGCCGCGACGGTCAGCGCGCCCGACTCCGGGTGGGCGAGCGCGATGGCGCCCCGGCGCATGTCGTGGAAGGCGGCGAGCACATTCAGGACGTCATGGAGCGTGCGGTCCAGGTGCAGCGCCCCGGACAGGATCTTGCTGATCTCGTACAGCGTCACCATCGACCGGGCGGTGCCGGGCGGGGCATCCAGGTCCGGGGACGGTGGCGACGCGGGGGGAACAGGCTGTGCTTCCATGGACGGCGGGATCCGGGCTGTGGTGCATTGCAGCAGCATCCCACAGCGCTGCCTCAAAATCAATCACGCCAGATGCGCCGCCTATTTTTTCAGCACAATGGGCCCGGATCCTCCTATCTTACGGTCAGTACAGCAGACCTGGCAACCATCGCGTCACCGGCGGCCACAGCCAGACCAGCGCGATGCCCACGATCTGCAGCACGATGAACGGCGCCACGCCGCGATAGATCTGGCCGGTGGAGACCTCGGGCGGCGCCGCGCCGCGCAGATAGAACAGCGAGAACCCGAACGGCGGTGTCAGGAACGAGGTCTGCAGGTTGATCGCGATCAGGATCGACAGCCACATGGGGTCGTGCCCCATCAGGATCAGCAGCGGCGCCACCAGCGGCAGCACGATCACCGTGATCTCGACGAAATCGAGGAAGAACCCGAGCGCGAAGATCAGCGCCATGCAGAACAGCAGCGCCCCGGTGGGGCCGCCCGGCATGGCGGTCAGGATCGACTCGATGCGCTCTTCCCCGCCCAGACCCACGAACACCAGCGAGAACACGCTGGCCGTCAGGATGGTGGCGAAGATCATGGCCGTGATGACCATGGTCCCGGTCAGCGCCGGGCGCAGCATGTCGGCCCCCAGCAGCCGCCGCAGCGCACCCGCGACGGCCGTCATCCCGATCAGCGCGAGCAGCACGTAGCCGCCGCCCAGCGCCCATTCGGTCAGGCCCGCATCGTCCCGTTGCAGGCGCACCGGGGCGGTTCCGGCCGCCACCGCCAGCACCAGAAGCGCCGCCGCGCCTCCCAGGATCAGGCGGAGCGAACACCCGGCCCGCGCCCCGGCCATCAGCACCGCGCCGATGGCCCCGACGGACGCGGCCTCGGTCGGGGTGGCGATGCCGCCCAGGATCGAGCCCAGCACGGCCACGATCAGCAGCACCGGCGGCACCACCGCCCGCAGCACCTCCAGCGGCGACGGCCGGTCCCCGGCCCCGGTGCTCATGGCGGGCGCATCGCCCCGGATCAGCCACGCCCGGCCCAGCAGATAGACGATATAGACGCCCACCAGCATCAGCCCGGGCATCAGGGCGGCGGCGAAGATCTGGCCGACCGAAATGGTCTCGACCGTGAACCGCCCCTGCTCGAACTGCGCCTGCTGATAGGCGTTGGACATGACATCCGACAGGATGATGAGCAGCGTGGACGGCGGGATGATCTGGCCCAGGGTGCCCGACGTGCAGACGATGCCGCACGACAGGGACGGGTTGTAGCCGTTGCGCAGCATGGTGGGCAGGGCGATCATCCCCATGGCCACCACGGTCGCGCCCACGATCCCGGTGGAGGCCGCCAGCAGCGCCCCCACCACCACGACGGAGACTCCCAACCCGCCCCGCAGCGGGCCGAACAGGCGGCCCATGGTCTCCATCAGGGCTTCGGCGATGCGGCTCTTCTCCAGCACCACGCCCATGAAGACGAACAGCGGAATGGCAATAAGAACATCGTTGGTCAACAGCCCGAAGGCGCGCTGCCCCAGCGCCCCCAACAGGCCGATGTCGAACGCCCCCAGCGTCCAGCCCAGCACGGCGAACAGGATCGCGGTCCCGGCGATGCTGAAGGCGACCGGATAGCCCAGCAGGATGCCGCCGATCAGGGCGGCGAACATGAGCAGGTCGAGCGGCAGGCCGCTGGCGTCCATCACGTCCGCCCCGCCTCGACCGGGGTGGGCACGTGCCCGCCGCGCAGGCGGACCAGATCCCGCAGCAGGCAGGCCAGCCCCTGCACCGCCAACAGGGCGCAGAAGGCGGGAATGGTGGACTTCAGCAGGAACGACGCGGGAATGCCGCCCACGGAAATGGAGCCTTCCAGCATCATCCAGGAGCGGAACACCGAGGGCCAGGCGAACCAGCCCAGCGCGATCACGGCCGGAAACAGGAAGGCGACCGCGCCCAGCACATCGATGGCGGCGCGCCCTCGTTCCGTGAGGCGGGCGTAGAAGATGTCCACCCGCACGTGTCGGTCCACCAAAAGCGTATACCCGGCCCCCAGCATGAAGAACAGGCCGTGCAAGTACAGCACGCTCTCGGTCAGGAAGATGTAACTGACCCCAAAGACATAGCGCAGCAGCACAATGCCGAACTGCAGCAGCACCATCAGCAGGGCGGCCCAGCGCACGGCGCGGCCCACCGCGATGTTCACGGCATCCAGCGCGGCGGCGACTTTCAGCATGGAGAGCCTTTCGGGTACGGCGGCGGCGACGACCGGGCGCCCCGGATCCGGCGGCGGCGCGCCGGGTCCGGGGGCCTTCGGGATCAACCGCCGTAGGTGTAGTCCAGCGCGCGGGCGTTCATCTGCCCGTTGTCGGCATAGACCATGTAATCGGCGATGGACGCCCGGTACGTCAGGAAGCTTTCCGTGATGCGCTTGACCAGCTCGTCGGAATCGTCGCGCAGGTCCGCGATCACCTCGCCGGCGGCGTTGCCCATGGCGATCAGCACGTCGTCCGGCAGCTTCTTGACCATGACGCCCTGCTCGGCCACGAGTTGCTTGAGCGCCTGAGCGTGCTTGGTGGTGTACTCGGTCCAGACCGGGTTGTAGAGGCTCTCGCAGGCGAACGTGACGGCCTGCTTCAGGTCGTCCGGAAGGCCTTCGTAGACCTCCAGGTTGACGCCGCATTCCTCGGCCGACGAGGGCTCGCCGACACCCGGCCAGTAGTAGTTCTTGGCCACCTGGTAATAGCCCAGCGCGCTGTCGGTCCACGGCCCGATGAACTCGCCCGCGTCCAGGGCGCCGGACTGCAGCGCCTGGAACATGTCGCGCCCGCCCATGGCCTGCACGGCCATGCCCAGCTTGGAGCACATCTCGGACGCCAGGCCCGTGGTGCGGAAGCGCAGGCCCTTCAGGTCGTCGGCCGAATTGATCTCGGTGCGGAACCAGCCCGCCATCTGCGGCCCGGAGTTGCCGCACAGGAACGGCTTCAGGCCGAAACGGCCGTACATCTCGTCATAGAGCGCCTGTCCGCCGCCGTGGGTCAGCCAGCCCACCTGCTCGTCCGCGCGCAGACCGAACGGCTGCGAGCCGAACAGCAGGATGCCCTTGGACTTGGAGCCCCAATAGGCCGGCACGGCGTGGTACAGCTCGGCCGTGCCCTCGGAGACGGCATCGAACACGCCGTGCCCCGGCACCAGCTCACCGGCGGCGTACAGCTTGACCTCGATGCGCCCGCCGGACAGGGCCGTGATGCGGTCCGCCAGCATCTGGGCGGCCACACCCGGGCCGGGCAGGTTCTTCGGCCAGGCGGTCACCATCTTCCACTGCATCACGCCCTGGGCGAGGGCCGGCGTGACCAGCGCGCCGGTGCCGGCGACGGCGGCGGCGCCCGCGGCGCCGGTCAGGAAAGTCCGTCGTTCCATGATGTCGTTCTCCCTGTGCGGTTGGATGGGAAACACGGGGCGGGCGCGCTCATCCCAGGCCGGGAAGATTGAGCCCGTATTCGCGCGCGCATGCAATGGCCGACTCGTAGCCGGCATCGGCGTGGCGCATGACGCCGGTGGCGGGATCGTTCCACAGCACGCGCTCCAGGCGACGGGCGGCGGCCTCTGTGCCATCGGCGACGATCACCATGCCGGCATGCTGCGAAAAGCCCATGCCAACCCCGCCGCCGTGGTGCAGCGACACCCAGGTGGCGCCCGAGGCGGTGTTGAGCAGCGCGTTCAGCAGCGGCCAGTCCGACACGGCGTCGGAGCCGTCCTTCATGGCCTCGGTCTCGCGGTTGGGCGAGGCGACGGAGCCGGAATCCAGGTGGTCGCGGCCGATGACGATGGGGGCGGAGACCGCACCCGTGCGCACCAGCTCGTTGAAGGCCAGCCCCAGCCGGTGGCGCTGGCCCAGCCCGACCCAGCAGATGCGCGCCGGCAGGCCCTGGAACTTGATGCGGGCCTTCGCCATGTCCAGCCACTGGTGAAGGTGCGGATCATCGGGGATCAGCGCGCGCACCGCTTCGTCCGTGCGGTGGATGTCGGCCGGATCGCCCGACAGCGCGCACCAGCGGAACGGCCCCACGCCCCGGCAGAACAGCGGCCGGATGTAGGCGGGCACGAAGCCGGGGAAGGCAAACGCATCGTCGAAGCCCTCCTCCAGCGCCATTTGACGGATGTTGTTGCCGTAATCCAGCGTCGGCACACCGGCGCGGTGAAAGTCCACCATCGCTTCCACATGCACCCGCATGGAGGCGCGCGCGGCCTTCTCCACCGCCTTCGGGTCGCTCTCGCGGCGCTCGCGCCACGCGGCGACGCTCCAGCCGGCCGGCAGGTAGCCGTTGACCGGGTCGTGGGCCGAGGTCTGGTCGGTCACCAGATCGGGGCGCACGCCGCGCCGGGTCAGTTCGGGGAACACGTCGGCCGCGTTGCCCAGCAGCCCGACCGAGCGCGCCTCGCCCGCCGCCGTCCAGCGGTCGATCATCGCCAGCGCGTCGTCCAGGGTCTCCGCGCGCTCGTCCAGGTAGCCGGTGCGCAAACGGAAGTCGATCCGATCGGTGTCGCACTCGACCGCGAGGCAGCAGGCCCCGGCGAACACCGCCGCCAGCGGCTGCGCGCCGCCCATGCCGCCCAGACCGGCGGTCAGGATCCAGCGCCCGGACAGGCGGCCGTCGTAGTGCTGGCGGGCGGCCTCGGCGAAGGTCTCGTAGGTGCCCTGGATGATCCCCTGGGTGCCGATGTAGATCCAGCTTCCGGCCGTCATCTGGCCGTACATCATCAGACCCTTGCGGTCCAATTCGGTGAAGTGGTCCCACGAGGCCCAGCGCGGCACCAGGTTCGAGTTCGCGATCAGCACCCGGGGCGCGTCGGCGTGGGTGCGGAACACGCCCACCGGCCGGCCGGACTGCACCAGAAGGGTCTCGTCACCCTCCAGGGTGCGCAGGGTGCCCACGATGCGGTCGAAGTCGTCCCAGGTCCGGGCGGCGCGCCCGATGCCGCCGTAGACCACCAGTTCGCCGGGGTTCTCGGCCACGTCCGGATGCAGATTGTTCATCAGCATCCGCAACGGCGCTTCGGTCAGCCACGACCTGGTCGAGATCTCCGGGCCGGTGGGCGGATAGACCACGCGGCTGTTGTGGCGCCTGTCGATCATGGTCGTCTCGCTCCCTGCCTGTTCCCGTAAAAGGCTTATCCCTTTGAGTCCGGGACCACATCATGTGGTGACAGGTGGCCTGAAACGGCGTAGAACATAACGTGAAC
>NZ_WIVE01000077.1 GCF_009601025.1 Roseospira navarrensis
CCCGTGCAATCCTGGCATGCATCGCCGGACTTATCTCGCCCAAACAACCAGCATGCATATCTAACGCAAACTGAGCCAAAAACAAACGGTCGTCCCCGCCGGGCCGGTCGCGATATCGTTCCGGAGTCGAACGGAACAACGGCGAGTGGAGCGACCATGACGGGGCCATGGCGTCACGGTGCGGCGGGCGCGGTGCTGGCGCTGGGCCTGATCGGCGCCGCCGGGCTGAAGGCCCGGGCGGCCGACCCGCCGCAGGCCGATCTGGTCGTGCGGTTCGAGGAGCGTCTGGGGGCCGACCGCTTCTTCATCGAGAACACGGGCACCTGCCTGGCCGTGGTCATGGCGGTGACCATCGACCTGCGCGGCACGGGCGGCGGGCTGGTGTTCGACACGGTCGCGGGCGGCGGCGGCGTCGGCACCGCGTATCCGTTTCTCCCGCTGGAGGGCGCGGACAAACTGGCTGGCGCCGGTGGCGGGTCCGACGGCGGCCACGTGCTGAGCCTGGACCTGACCGGCCTTTCCCAGGGCGAGCGGGTGGTGATCTCCATCGACGTGGACGAGGAACGCCCGGACGGCGGCGGTGGCCTGACCCAGATTTTCGGTCGGCAGTTCGAGAACGGCACCGTGACCGCCACCATTCGCGCCCCGGACGGCGTGGAGCAGACCCACACCGGCCGCTTCGACGGCAACGGCTGGGCGTTTGTCAATCCGCGCACCTGTGCGGTATCGTGACGCCCGCTGAGCGTCCCCGGGGCGCGACACCGGAACAAGGGGCCGTGCCGTGCCGCTCGGGCCGACCGCCGCCGCCATCGGGGTGCCCGATCCCGATCGCCTGTATCCGATCGAGGGCAACCGGGACACCGTGCTGCTGCGCCCGCTGTACGACACCCAACCGCCGCCGGGCGGCGGCGGGCCGGTGGAGATCGGCGCGTGGTCGTACTACAGCGATTTTGATGACCCGCTGCGGTTCTTCATCCGCAATGTCCGCTATCACTTCCCGTTCTCGCGGGCGCGGCTCGTCATCGGCAAATTCTGCGCGCTGGCGCACGGCGCCACGGTCGTGATGGCCGACGCCAACCATGTGCTGGGCGGCGCGAGCACCTTCCCCTTCCCCATCCTGGGCGGCGCCTGGGCCGAGGCCATGCCGCTGGCGGACATGCCGTTTCCCGACCGGGGGGATACGGTGATCGGGCACGACGTCTGGCTGGGCTATGAGTGCCTCGTCATGCCGGGCGTGACCATCGGTCCCGGCGCCGTTGTCGGCGCACGGTCCGTGGTGAGCCGCGACGTGCCGCCCTATGCAGTGGTGGCGGGCAACCCGGCCCGCGTGGTGCGCCGCCGTTTCCCGCCCGACCAGGTGGCGCGGCTGCTCGATCTGGCGTGGTGGGACTGGCCGCCCGAGGCCCTGACCCCGGCCATCCCGGCGCTGGTGGCCGGCGACCTGGAGGCGCTGGCAAAGCTGGCGCCGTGAGCGCGGGCGCGGCCGGAGCCGCACGCCAGCGGGCCAGCCCGACCCAGGGCGGGTCATCCAGCCGCCGTGCCAGTCGGCCAGGGCGACGGGCTCAGGTTAACGGGATCGCTGTTCCAGGTCTTTGCAGAGGTTCGGAGACCTGCGCTCGAGGTCCTTCAGCCGCTTCGCGGCTTCAGGATGACATCCTATAATTTTAGTGTGTCATCCCGAGTGAGCGAAGCGAGACGAGGGATCTCGAGGGGCCTGCTCAGGCGGCGCGGAACAGGCCGTCATGTCAACCTGAACCCGTTGCCGTGCCAGTCGGCTGAGCGCACTTGACATATCATCAACATTGGCCCTAATCTCCCCTCAGGGAAACAGGGGTTCATGATGATCGCCGGAGGCCGGTGCTGCCTCGCTCCCGCGTCCGGGCGTCCGCGATGTCTGTGGGGGTTGGGTGGGCGCTTTGGCTGGGGCCAAGTGGGCGACCGAGTCTCACGCGTCGGCCGATGATGTCAGGCTGGCTCGCCGCGGGCGTTGCGGAAGCCCCGTGATTCTGCTGTCAGAGAAGGCAACCATCCGGAGAGTGGTTGATATCGAATCAAGTTCTTCCCACTTGATAAGGGGGTTCGCAGTCGCGGGTTCAGGAGATGCTATGTCGCATGGTGATGAGACCCGTCGGATACGGGACTTAGCCTGTCACCCTGATGTACGTGTTCGATTTACTGGCCATGCTGAAGCAGAAATGCGCAAGGACGCGGTGTTACGATCGGACGTCCTGACGGCGTTGAAACGTTCTGCTGTGGTTCGTGTAGAGCCGGACTTGCGGGGTGAGAAGTGGAATGTTTGGGGAAATGATAATGACGGCAGAATGATTGAAGTTGTTGTCGTTGCGTATGAAAATAATTTGTTAATTCGTATTGTTACTGTATGGAAGATGTGAAATGGCTATGACGGAAGAATGTTTGGCCTGTGGAGCGCAAGCCCACAGCGAAGTCCTTCCTGAGTTCGAGGACGACTTGTTGGGCATCCCGGTCATTCTGAGGAATGCGGTGACCCGCACCGTCTGTGCTGGCTGTGGGGAGGAAACAACTGAGATCCCCGATCTCGAGAACCTCATTGCAGCCGTTGCTGTGGCCCGCGCACTGTGCCCTGTCCAGCTCAACGGCAGTGACATCCGTTTTCTTCGGAAGGCGACAGGGATGTTAGCCAAGGATTTTGCAACGACCATTGACCTGGATGTGGCCTCGTTTTCTCGCTGGGAGAACGACAAGCAACGTCTTGGCGGGCATTCCGAAAAGCTGCTGAGGCTTTTTGTGTGCGAGCAGTTGCACGAACAAGCCCCCGCAGTGACCTACTCAGCCGCAATGATCCCCCGTTTGCGGCTGACTCCTCGCCAGCATGTCGAGGACCTTCGGATTGTCATGGACCGTGTGCGCGTGAAGACCGCGAAAGATCAATCGGCCACTTTGCGATGGGAGAACGAAGCCAGAGCGGCTTGACTTGAATGGTGTTATACGGGCCGACGGATAAGGTTCATCCTTTTCGCGGGCCGGCCACGGACTTCAATGGTCATCGTTAAATGCCGTCGGTAAGATTCCGTCGGTCCGTTCGCGATTTTGGACTCAAGACGTGGCTTCTCAGGTTGGCCCGTCGATGCGGTCGGGTCGGCGGGGCCTACCCCATCGCCCGCAGGTCCTTGCGCATGATCTTGCCCGTGGTGGTCATGGGCAGCGCCTCCAGGAAGCGGATGCGGCGCGGGTAGGCGTGCGCGGCGTGGTTCGCCTTGGCGAAGGCCTGCAGGGCGCGGGTCAGGCCCTCTTCGCCGCCGTGCTGCTCCAAAGCCCCCGGGGCGGGCACCACGAACGCGGTGACGATCTCGGTCCGTTCCGGATCGGGCATCCCGACCACGGCGACCATGGCGACCGCCGGGTGTTTCATCAGGCAGTCCTCGACCTCGCCCGGCCCGATGCGGTAGCCCGCCGAGGTAATCACGTCATCGTCGCGCCCGACGAACCACAGATAGCCGTCGGCGTCCATGCGCCCGGTGTCGCCGGTCAGCAGCCAGTCGCCGACGAACTTGGCCGCCGTCGCCTCCGGATTGTTCCAGTAGCCCAGGAACATGACCGGGTCCGGTCGCCGCACGGCGATGGAGCCCAACTCGCCCGTCGGCACGGGCTGCCCGCTGTCCGGGTCGATCACCGCCACGGTGTGGCCGGGGATCGGTCGCCCCATGGCCCCCGGCCGGACCGGGAACACCTCGGCGCAATTGCCGACCACCAGATTGCACTCGGTCTGGCCGTAGAACTCGTTGATGGTCAGGCCGAAGGTCTCGCGGCCCCACTCCAGCAGTTCCGCCCCCAGGGTCTCGCCGCCCGACCCGATGGAGCGCAGCCGGGCGCCGAAGCGGCGCGGGTCCTCCACCCGGCGCAGCATCTTCAGCGCGGTGGGCGGCAGGAAGGCGTTGCGCACCCCGTGCCGGGCCATCAGGGCCAGCGCGGCCTCCGGGTCGAACTTGGCCGCCCGCTGGGCCAGCACCGGCACGCCGTGATGCAACGAGGGCAACAGGGCGTCGGCCAGGCCGCCGATCCAGGCCCAGTCCGCCGGGGTCCAGAACAGGTCGCCCGGCTGCGGGAACAGGTTCTGCGGCAACTCCACCCCCGGCAGGTGGCCGAGCAGCACCCGATGCCCGTGCAGGGCCCCCTTGGGCTTTCCGGTGGTGCCCGAGGTGTAGATGATGAGCGCCGGATCATCCGGGCCGGTGTCGGCCGGGGCGTGCCGGTCCGATGCCGCCGCCAGCGCGGCGTCCCACGACACCACGCGCTGGGCCGCATCGCTGGCAGCCGTGGACCCCGCGCCCAGACAGAGCACGGTCCTGAGCGTCGGCAGGTCGGGGAGGAGGTCCGCGATCCGCTCCGCCTGGGCGGCGTCCGTCACCAGGGCGACGGCTCCGGAATCCGCCAGCCGGAAGGACAGCGCGTCCAGCCCGAACAGGGTGAACAGCGGCACCGAGATCGCGCCCAGCCGCCACGTCGCCACATGGGCCACGGCGGTTTCCCATTGCTGGCCCAGCAGCACGGCCACCCGATCGCCCGGCCCGACGCCCCGCGCCGCCAGCGCATTGGCGAGTCGGCTGGAGGCCGCGCGCAGGTCGGCGAAGCTGTAGCGGCGGACCGAACCGTCCGGGCCTTCCTCGATGATCGCGGTCGCCGTTCCGCCGTCCGGCCCCTGGCAATGCCGGTCGCAGACATCCACGCCCATGTTGTAGCGCGCGGGCACGGCCCAGGCGAACCGGGCGGACATCTCGTCATAGGACAGGGCATCAGGACGCATGGGACAGGCCTCCGGAAGCGCCCGGCGGGGCGGAGTCTTCGGTCTCGGTCTTTGTCTCGGTCTCGGGGGCGGCGTCCGGTTCGGCCTCCGGTTCCGCGTTCCTGTCGTCGCGGGGCGCCAGGACCAGCACGATCAGCGGCCCCGGCGCGTCCTCGGCCGCGCTGTCCGCGGGCAGGGTCCCGGTCGTCGCGCCCACGACCACCACTGAGCAGAGCACGGTCCGGTCTACGGTCGCCGCCTTGGCCTCCGCCTTGCCCCCCGCCTTGCCCCCCGCCTTGCCCCCCGCCTTGCCCACGCCGGCGTCGTCCGGCCGCGCCAGGGGCAGCGTCATCGGCTCCGGATCGGCGGGAGTCTCCGGCGCCGTCAGGGCGCGCGCAATCAGGCTCTCGATCCGCTCGGCCTTCGGCTCCGGCATCAGCGCCGACAGCGCGCGGCCCAGCAGGTGGGTCTCCGGTCGGCCGAACAGGCGCGCGGCGGCGGGGTTGGCGTCCTCCACCAGCCGGTCGGCGGTCAGCACCAATACGGCGTCGCGCACCCCCGCGAACACGGCGGCGAGGCGCGTACCCTGTTCCCGGCGGGCGCGGGCGAGGCGGCGGCGCTCGGCGTCCAGGGATTCCAGGCCGTGCGCCACCCAGCCGATCTCGTCGGGCCACAGGTCCCGCTCGCGCAGGTGCAGCGGGGCGCCCTCGCGCGCGGCCTCCGTCGCCCGGCCCAGGCGCCGGGCGCGGGCCACGACCTCGCGCCACAGGAACATGGCGGACAGCAGCGACAGCACCACCCCCAGCCCGCCCAGCAGCCCGGCCCCGCCGCGCCACAGCAGGCGGGCGTGGGCCTGCTCGGCGGCGTGGACGGCGCGGGCCTGCTCCAGGTCGGCGATGATCTGGGCGATCGCCCCGGTGAGCTGGTCCGAGGCCGCCCGCCCCCGGGCAAGCAGGGTGGGCATGGTCTCGGCCAGGGTCAGATGCTGGCGGCGGATGCGGAAGACGCTGTCGGTGGTGCCGCGCCGGCCCGAGATGGTGGCCAGCACCGCCTGCACGGCCTCCATGGTCGGCCGGGCCGCGCGGTCGGCCTCGCGGATCGAGCCGGCGGCGCGGCGCAGCGCCTCTTCCGTGCGCACCTCAAGGTATTCAAGGCCGTTCGGATCGGCGGCGCCGGCGGCGGCCAGCATCATGCCCACCGCCACCTGCGCGTTGCGCGCCCAGGCCCGGACGGCGTTGGCCGCCGCCGTCCCGCTGGGACCGGGGGGGAAGTCCAGGGACTCCACATCCACGACGGTGCCCAGGCCGTCCGGCGCCTCTCCGGTCAACAGGCCGCGCTCCAGCTCCGGCACCAGATCGCCCAGCAGCGCCAGCCGCGTGCGCAGCCGGCTGGACACGTCCGCCAGCCCCATGCGGCGCTGCACCAGCGCATCCAGGCTGTCGAGCGCCTCGGCCATGGCGTCGGCGGCGGCGGTCAGGCGCTCGCGGGTGGCGTTTTCCAGGCGGTTGCGCCCCAGCACCGAGACGCGGCGGGCCAGATCCAGGCGGGCCTCGTCGATGGCGTCCAGCGCGGCCGCGCGGTCGGCCGGGTCCATGGCCGTGGCCAGCACGCCGGCGGTCTCGGCCAGGGAATCGCCCAGGCGGCTGATCGCCAGCATGTCGGAGAACCGGGGCAGCGCATCGTCCAGCAGGGCGCGCCGGTTGCGCTCCGCCCAGTCCTGGTGGATCACCAGGGCGGCCGCCAGCGCCAGGCAGACCAGTGCGATCGTGCCATGGAACAGCGCGAGACGGACGGCGATGCGTGGGTGGGGTGTCACGGCGGGGCGGGTCCGTTCTGTGACCGCGGGGGACCTCGGGGTACGAAAGCGCCCCACTATGCCACCGTTGCCCGCGTTTGACACCCTGTGTGGCGTGGGCCGGTCCGGGCCGCTAGAGTGCCCGCTCACCTGTCCCCGAGACCGCACGAGCTTCGCCGGAAGGGTCCATGACCGCCACCGAGTCCGCGTCCGATCCCGCCGTCACGCCCATGATGGCCCAGTTCCTGGAGGTCAAGGCGGCCCATCCGGACTGCCTCCTGTTCTACCGGATGGGCGATTTCTACGAACTGTTCTTCGACGACGCCGTGGACGCCGCCGGGATCCTGAACATCGCCCTGACCAAGCGCGGCAAGCACCTGGGCGAGGACATCCCCATGTGCGGCGTGCCGGTGCATTCGCACGAAAGCTATCTGGCCAAACTGATCCGCTCGGGGCGCAAGATCGCCATCTGCGAGCAGATGGAGGACCCTGCGGAGGCGAAGAAGCGCGGCGGCAAGGCGGTCGTGAAGCGCGATGTCATCCGCATCGTGACCCCGGGCACCATCACCGAGGACGGCCTGCTGGACCCGCGCGGGCACAACCATCTGGCCTGCGTGGCCGAGGCGGGCGGGGCGCTGTCGCTGGCCTGGGTGGAGATCTCGACCGGCGCGTTCGGCGTGCGCGGGGTGGATGCGCGCGGCCTGGGGGCGGCGCTGGCGGACCTGCTGCCGGGCGAGATCCTGCTGCCCGACCGCCTGCTGGAGCGCCCGGACCTGTTCGAGGTCTGGGGCGAGTGGCGGGCGGCGCTCTCGCCGCTGCCGGCGGCGCGGTTCACCTCGCAGGGCGGCGAAAAGCGCCTGAAGGCGGCGTTCTCGGTGGACGCCCTGGATGCTTTCGGGGCCTTCACGCGGGCCGATCTGGCGGCCGCCGGCGCGCTGGTGGACTACGTGGAAGCCACCCAGAAGGGCCGCCTGCCCCGGCTGGAGCCGCCGCGCAAGCGGGCCGAGGGCGCCAGCCTGGAGATCGATGCCGCCACCCGGCGCAACCTGGAACTGACCCGCACCCTGGCGGGGGAGCGCCGGGGCTCGCTGCTGGCGGTCATCGACCGCACGGTGACCGGCGCGGGGGCGCGCCTGCTGGACCGCTGGCTGTCCGCCCCCCTGACGGATCCCGCCGCCATCGCGGCGCGTCTGGACGCCGTTGCCGCCCTGGTGGACGCCCCGGCGGCGCGCGAGGCGCTGCGCGAACGCCTGCGGCGGGTGCCGGACGTGGAACGCGCGCTGTCGCGCCTGACCCTCGACCGGGGCGGGCCGCGCGATCTGGCCATGCTGAAGGACGCGCTGACGGAGGCGCCGGGTCTGCGCGCCGGGCTCGACGAGGGCCTGGGGGATGCCATGAGGGGGGCCATGGGCGGCGCGCCGGACCTGCTGCGGGGCCTGACCCGCGACCTGGGCGAGCATGGTGCGCTCGTGGACCGGCTGGCCCGCGCCCTGGCCCCGGACCCGCCCCTGCTGGCGCGCGACGGCGGCTTCATCGCGCCCGGTTATCACGCCGGCCTGGACGAACTGCGCACCCTGAAGGACGAGAGCCGCCGACACATCGCCGCCCTGCAGGCCCGGCTGACCGAGGACACCGGCATCGGCGCCCTCAAGATCAAGCACAACAACGTCATCGGCTATTTCATCGAGGTCCCGTCGCGCCACGCCGACCGTCTGATGGCCCCGGACTCGGGCTATATCCACCGCCAGACCATGGCCAACGCCGCGCGCTTCACCACGGTGGACCTGTCGGAGCTGGAGAACAAGCTGCGCGGCGCGGCCGACAAGGCGCTGGCGCTGGAGCAGGAGTTGTTCGCCGATCTGGTGGCGGAGGTCGCGGGGCGGGCCGACGCCATCGCGCTGGCGGCCCGCGCGCTCGCCGGGCTGGACGTGCTGGCGGGACTGGCGGAGCTGGCGGAGGCGCGCCGCTACGTGCGGCCCCGGGTGGACGACTCGACCGCCTTCGCCGTCGCCGGGGGCCGCCACCCGGTGGTCGAGGCCGCGCTGGAGGCCGAACAGGCCGGCGCCTTCGTCGGCAACGCCTGCGACCTGGGCGAGGCCAGCCGGCTGTGGCTGGTCACCGGCCCCAACATGGCGGGCAAGTCCACGTTCCTGCGTCAGAACGCCCTGATCGCCATCCTGGCCCAGACGGGCTCGTTCGTCCCGGCGGAGAGCGCCCACATCGGCGTCGTGGACCGCCTGTTCAGCCGGGTGGGGGCCGCCGACGATCTGGCGCGCGGGCGCTCCACCTTCATGGTGGAGATGGTGGAGACCGCCGCCATCCTGAACCAGGCGTCGGACCGCTCGCTGGTGATCCTGGACGAGATCGGGCGCGGGACGGCGACCTATGACGGGCTCGCCATCGCCTGGGCGACGCTGGAGCACCTGCACGAGGTCTGCCGCTGCCGGGCGCTGTTCGCCACGCATTATCACGAACTGACGGCGCTCGCCGGGGTGCTGGACCGGCTGTCGTGCCACACCATGCGGGTGCGGGAGTGGAACGACGGCATCGTCTTCCTGCACGAGGTCACGGCGGGGGTGGCCGACCGCTCCTACGGCATTCATGTGGCGCGGCTGGCGGGTCTGCCGGACGCCGTGCTGGCCAGGGCCGAGACCGTGCTGAAACGCCTGGAGCAGGGCGCGGAAGGGGCCCCCAGCCCGGCGCAGTTGGTCGAGGACCTGCCGCTGTTCGCCGCCGCCGCCGCGCCGCCCCGCGCGTCCCGCCCCGCGTCCCCGGCGGGGCCCGACCGCGCGCCGCCCGCGCCCGAACCGTCCGCGCTGGAGCAGGCGCTGGCTGCGATCAATCCGGACGACCTGACCCCGCGCGCGGCGCTGGAGGCGCTCTACCGGCTGAAGGACCTGGGACAGGCGGGGTGAGCGCCACGACTGGCGCGCGGGCATTGCCGATCGGAAATATACTTTTGCGTCCCTGAATTGGGTTTGTTCTGAACCCCTGAGTGTCGTAATCTCAGGGCCGAGTGGAGGGAGCATACAGGCACACGGATCGAGAGGTGCCCTGATGACCCTGTGCGACCTCACGGGACCCGGGTTGGTCCGGCCGACAGGCCAGAGACCCCGGCTCCGCCACCGCTGTCATCGACGTCCGGATTTGACGTGGGCCGCCAAGCCGAGGCCCGGCGCATGCCGCCGTGCGTCTGCGCCCTCGCGCCCGGCGTCCGCCGCGCCGTGCGGCTGTCCGAGCACATCGGCTCAATATAAATAAAATATAAGAGAAAGTCTCTGTACCGGATCGGAGGGACGCTCTTGATACTTTAGAATTATTCTGATAAAAGACCCCGAACGCTTGCAACACTGACGTGCGAACGCCGCCGGTCAGAGAAAAGGGATCCGCCATGAGTGCGTTCACCAATATCCGCATCAAGACCAAAATCTCCTTGGGATTCGGGGTGGTTCTGGTCCTGCTCGCCGTTATCTGTACTGTGTCCGTCCTGTATCTGCGCGGCGCGGATGCCAATCTGTCTGAATACCGGCAATTGGCACGACTCGCCAACGATGTCGGCAACGTTCAGGCGGAGATGCTGGAGACCCGGATGGCCGCAAAGGATTTCATCATCCGGGGCTCGGAAGACTTCGCGCCGGCCGTGACATCCGCCGCCGAGCGCGCCATCGAGGCCACCCAGGCGGCGATCGCCCTGGCGGAAAACGAACAGCGGATCGCCCAGTTGCGCGAGATGGAAGATGAACTGACCGGCTACGTCTCGGCGTTCGATCAGGTCGTGCAACAGCAGATCGCCCGCAACCGTCTGTATGCGGAACTTGTGGTGGTCGGTCCCCAGATCGAACAGAACCTGACCAACGTGATGCGCAGCGCCTTCGATGACGACGACGCCGAAGCCGCCTATCTGGCCGGCCTGGTGCTGCGCAACCTGCTGCTCGGGCGCCTGTACACGGCGGTCTATCTCGTCGGCAACGACGAGGCGTCCTATCAGCGGGCGTTGCAGGAAATCGCCGAGATGCAGACCCAGAGCGACACGCTGGAGGCTGCCCTCAACGATCCGGACCGTCTGCGCCTGGCGCGCGAGGCCCGCGACGGCGCGGGCGTGTATGCCGCCGCCTTCGAACAGATCGGCACCGCGATTTCCACCCGCAACGATCTGATCGAAAACACGCTGGATGCGGCCGGCCCGGTCATCGCGCGGCAGGTGCGGGAGCTGAAGCGCAGCATCCAGGCGCGCCAGGACGAGTTGGGCCCGCTGGCCGCCGAACAGGTCCAGACGGCGGTGCTGACGACCATGATCGTGGGCGGCGTGGCGTTGCTGCTGGGTCTCGGGGCCGCCTGGCTGATCGGGTCCGCCATCGCGAGTCCCGTCAAGCGGATGACCTCGGCCATGCTGACCCTGGCCGATGGGGACACCACCGTCGAGGTGCCGGCCCAGGGCCGCAAGGACGAGATCGGCCAGATGTCGGATGCCTTGGTCGTGCTGCGGGCGGGCGCGCAGGAGCGTGACCGGATGCGCGCCGAACAGGCCGCCGCCGAGCAACGGGCGGAGGAAGAGCGGCGCACCGCCCTGCGGTCCATGGCCGACAATGTGGAGTCGTCGTCGCGCTCCGCGCTCGAGTCGGTCCAGACTCTGGCCGACACCATGCACGCCGATTCGCAGCGCCTGAGCGGGGCCTCCCAACAGGTCTCCGAACACGCCTCCACCGTGTCCGCCGCCGCCGAGGAGGCCCAGGCCAACGCCCAGACCGTCGCCTCGGCCGCCGAGGAGCTGAACGCCTCCATCGCCGAGATCGGCCGGCAGGTGGACCAGTCCCGGACTGTGGCCAACAGCGCCGTGGACAAGGCCAACGCCACCCAGGAAGTGGTGGGCCATCTGGGCGAGGTGGGCGAGCGCATCGGCGAGGTGGTCAAGCTGATCGGCGAGATCGCGGATCAGACCAACCTGCTCGCGCTGAACGCCACCATCGAGGCGGCCCGCGCCGGTGATGCGGGCAAGGGCTTCGCCGTGGTCGCCAGCGAGGTGAAGTCCCTGGCCCAGCAGACGGCGCGTTCGACCAACGACATCGCGCAGCGCGTGGGCGAGATCCAGTCGGTCTCGAATGAGGCGGCCGCCGCCATCCAGGCGGTTGCCGAGACCATCCGCGAAATGGACGCCATCACCACGTCGGTTGCGGGATCGGTGGACCAGCAGCGCGGCGCCACCCAGGAGATCGTGCAGTCCATTCAGGAAAGCGCCTCGGCCACCCGCGAGGTGTCCATGCTGATCGGCAAGGTCAACGAGCAGTCGCAGGTGACCATGAGCGCGTCGCGCACCGTGGAGGAGAACGCGAGTTCGCTGTTCGGCGCGGTCTCCGACTACGGCCAGACGGTCACCCGCCTGATCCGCTCCTCGACCAGCGATGTGGACCGCCGCCTGCACGAGCGCTTCGCGGTCGAGGCGGAGGTGATCGCCGATTCCCAGGGCACGCGGGAACAGACCCTGCTTGTGGATGTCTCGCGGGGCGGCGCGCGCATCGAGCCGGTGGACCACATCAAGCGCGGCGATACGCTGACGCTGCATGTGCCCTCGCTCAGCGCCCGCTGGCACGGACGGGCGGTCAATGTCAGCCCGGCCGGCCTGCACGTCCAGTTCGACGAGGAACAGGACATCGACGTCGCGCGCCTGCAGCGCTCGACCCGGATGGCGGCGCAGTAGGGACAGTCGGCGTCCCGCCCGCCATCGGTTCGGCCCCCGTGGAGGTTCGGTTTCCGCGGGGGCCGTTTCGTTTGGTTCATCGCGCGAAAGCGGCGTGCTGCGGTGTCCCTGGACCTTCCGTCGGGTGCAGACCGAACACCCTCCCCTGGCAAGGGGAGGGGTGGGGAGGGGCAAGGGCTCGAAGACGCACCGCGTGCGGGTGCCGCACTTGCCCCCTTCTCACCTCCCCCCTGCCGGGGGGGGAGGCGTCTGAAGCCGGGCGGGAGTTGCCCTCCCGCCCGGACCGATGTCATCCCCATCCTTGGGCGAAACGGTCCGGACGGGGCTGCAAGCCCCGTCCGGCATGCAGAAAACCTGTTCGTGCGACCCATAGATACCGCCCGGCCCATGAAGACGCGTCATGGGTCGGGCGGCCAGGATCACATCATTCCCGGGGCGTCCGGCGCGTCCTTGGCGTGGTACTGCAGGTATTTCAGCACCAGCCGGTTCTGATCCTTGTTGAGCTGCGAGAACCGCTCCATCGCCTTCAACTGACCGATCCACTGGTTGGCCAGGAACTGGTCGGTGTGATGGGCGGGATGGCACACGGCGCAGTCCGCCCGGTACAGCGAGCCCGCGTAGTCCCACACCGGGTCGATGGATCCGGCCAGGTTGTCCTGCGGCACCCAGACCTCCAGAGAGACCGGGAACCAGGTCTGCCCCGTGCCCTCGACCACCTGGGCCTCGCCCTGCTCGACCGCTTCGGCCGCCGGTTTGGTCATGGCCGCCGTCAGGATGCGCTGACCGATGGCCCCGTACATGACGGGATCGGCGCCCTCCTGACGCCAGCCGGAGACGCGGGCCCGCAGCCAGTCTCCGTCCTTGGCCAGGACCTCCAGCCGGGTCGCGGGCAGCAGCTTGCCGGCTGGGCGCTCGCCGTCCTTTTCCATGAAGAACGGCATGGTCTCCAGGGCGTAGGCGGCGGTCTCCAGCTCGGCGTCGGCGCTCTGCTCCTTCAGATCCTGGAAGGCGGCGGCGAAGGCCTGGCGCATGTCCGGCAGGGTGTGGGCAATGCCCTTGTGGCAGTCGATGCAGGTGTTGCCCTCGGCCATGGCCTTTGGGTGCTCTTCCTGGGCGCGTTCCGACTGCTCGCTGATGATCATGGTGTCGAAGTCATGGCACGACCGGCAGGTGCGCGAATCATTCGCCTGCATGCGGTCCCAGACCATCTGCGCCATGTGCAAGCGGCGTTCCTCGTATTTCTCGGGCGTGTCGATGGTGCCCATGTAGTGATGGTAGAGGTCCTTGGTCGCGATGATCTTGGTCATCACGTAGGCGCCCCACGGCTCTTTCGGCACGTGGCAGTCCGTGCAGTTGGCCTGGATGCCGGACTGATTCCGGAAGTGGGCCGTTTCCTTGTACTCGGCGAATGGAATCTCCATCTCGTGGCAGGAGACGCAGTACTCCATGTTGTTGGTCGATTTCATGGCATAGTGGAAGCCACCCCAACCCACGATGCCGGCGGCGATGCCGCCCGCGAAGATGAGGCTCCAGGCCATGCGGCTGGGTCGGCGGACCCACTGCCAGGTTCGTTTCAGCATTGTGCGCTCCCGATCTGCGCGTCTGTGCGTCCCTCAGACAGGGACGGGCGTGAGACGCTGCAGTCTACGGGCCCCGGGTAAACCGGGTATGCACGGACTCTTAAACGCCGTGTGCGATCGTGTTATCCTTCTGTGAACAGTGGCGCTGAAGCGCGCCGGCCGGCCCGCAAGGCCGGCGGCCCCGTGGTCGGTGCGGGCCCTGGTGCCGGAGGAGCCCGTTTCATGTCGGCAAAGCCCGTCGTCCTGGTCATTGCGCCGCAGCGCGCGGCGGACCCGGATCTGTTGGCCCTGTTCCGGTCGGGCGGGATGAGCGTCTCCACCGTGGCCGGCCCGGACGAGGCGCTGCGCCAGCGCAACGGCAGCCATCCTGACCTGATCGTTTTCGATACAGAGATGCCGCCGCCGGGCGGCATGGAGGCCTTCCAGGCGCTGCGGGACGCCTATCACGCCGGCCTGATCGTGCTGTGCCGCAACGCCGACTCCCTGGCCTGCATCCTGGGCCTGGAAATGGGCGCGGATGACGTGGTCGAGCGCAGCCGCGACCCGCGCGAGATTTTCGTTCGCGGCAAGCGCCTGCTCGCGCGCCTGGAGGAGGCGCAGGCCGGGCCGTCATCGCCCCGGATGGTCGCGTTCGCCGGCTGGCACCTGGACACCGGCCGCCACGGCCTGACCGACCCCAATGGACGGCCCGTGCGTCTGACGCGCGGCGAGTTCGCGCTGCTGGCCGCCCTGGCCGCCAGTCCCGGGCAGGTGCTCAGCCGCGATGCCCTGCTGGACCACGTCAGTCACCGCGAGTGGGCGCCCACGGACCGCACCATCGATGTGCTGGTCAACCGTCTGCGCCGCAAGCTGGGCGAGGATCCGCGCGATCCCCGCCTGATCGTCACCGTGCACGGCGTCGGCTACATGCTTCAGGCGTGAGGCGATGCGACGCCGGGTCCGCTTTCCGTCCCCACCCCCGTCCCGATCGATCGGAGATCCCATGGACACGTCTCTTCTTGCTCCCGCTCCCCTGCTGCCCGCCGCCGACCGCGCCGTCCTGCTGGACTGGCTGGCCGGCCTGCTGGCGCGCGAGCCCGCCCCCGAGACCGTCGCCCTGCTGGCCGGGCCGGAGGGCGAGACCGCGCTCGCCGGCCTGGCCGATGTGCCCGGCCTGGGGGCCGAGGCCGTCGCCCTGCGCGCCGCCGCGCGGGCCGTCCGGCAGGCGCACGACACCGACGGGTCGGCCGCGCGCACCCTGGCGGGGCGCTTCGGCACGTTGTTCCTGGGGGCGGGCGGACGCGGGCTCAGGGCGCATCCCCATGCCTCGGTCTATCGGGACGGCGGGCGCACCCATGGCCCGTCGCAGGAGCGCGCCGCGGCCTTTCTGGCGGCGCACGATCTGGGGGTGGCGGAAACCATGCCCGAGCCCGCCGATCACGTGGCGGTGATGCTGGCCGCGCTGGCCGCCCTGGCCGCGCGCGAGGCCGAGGCCGCCGATCCGGACGAGGCGATGGCGGTGGCCGGGGCGCAGCGCGCCTTCGCCACGGACGAACTGATGCCCTGGCTGCCCACCTTCCGCGAGGCGGTCGAGGCGGGCGACCCGTCCGGCTTTTATGCCGCCCTGGCCCGGATGGCCGAACGGGCGGTGGCGGGACTGGCGTCCCCCTGAGAACGCGGAAGCGCCCAGGTGCGTCATCCTGACGGCGCGACGCGACGGCAGGATCTCGGGCACGGGCATGCCGTCGTCGCTGGGTGCTACCGGGGCACTCCCCCTCCCGAGATCCTGCGCCGCCGTTGGCGGCTCAGGATTGTCTGTTTGATTTGTGGCATTGTGGAGATGCCGGGTTGCGGGGCCCCGGGTGGCCACCCGGGGCCCCGCACCGGATCGTGTGATCGTCTCAGGATGGGGTCTTTGCCCGTTGTCATCGTGATCCGCGATCCGG
>NZ_WIVE01000078.1 GCF_009601025.1 Roseospira navarrensis
GCGCCTTGCGATCCAAGCTCTTCATGGCCGCGCTCTCCGCCGTGCGATACAACCCCGACCTCAAGGCCTTCTACGAACGGCTTATCGGAAACAAAAAGACACCAAAAGGCGCACTCCTCGCCGTTGCCAGAAAGCTCGTCACCATCGCAAACGCGGTCCTCCGGCCTCAGCCCGAACCCGCCACAAACTGAGTTGATGACACCTGTGTTGTCGTGGTGCCCGTCCTGACGATCAAGCCCTCGTGCCGTCAGCCTGACCCGGTGCCCAGACTGCGGGCTTCCTCCTGATACAGGCGGTCGGCCACCCGGCTGGTGATGACCCCCGGATCGGGTCTGTTCGGCCCCAGGTAGTCCACGACCCGCGGCTGGTCCGACCGCAGGTCCCGGACCATGACGTCGTGGGCGGCGGCCAGGCTGAGCCCGTGGACCAGCAGCGGGCCGCGCCGCCCCGGGACGGCGAGGACGTCCACCAGACCCGCCGCCCGCATGTGCGCGTCCCCGGCCAGCGTGACGGAGGAGAAGTCGCAGGTGTCCAGGTCCCGCACCAGGAAGGTGAACGCGCCCTCGCGCGTCTCCTCCGGGCCGATCAGGCGGCCCTGGAAGGTCTTGATGTAGCGATAGGGCACGCCGGCCACCGTCTCGGCCTGATGGACGGTGGACAGCGCCTTGACGTAGTGATGCCCGATCGCGATCAGGCGCGTGTCCTGGTCCACGACCCATTCCAGGATGCTGTCGGGTCCGGTGCTGTGGGGAAAGCGGTTGGCCAGCACCTCCGGCGCGCGGGCCCCGAACGCCAGGAACGAGTAGAAGGGGTTCATCGTGCGCTGCGCCGGATAGCGCTGCAGCAGCATGGAGCCGAACGCCCCGGTCTGCACCGGGGTGGTGCGCGCGTCGAACACGCCCGTCCGGGGAAAGGTGAAGTTGAAGGCGGAGACCAGCACCGTGCCGTCCGGTCCCGCCTCGGCCAGCAGCGCGTGCAGCAGCCGGTCCGCCAGCGCGTCGGCCTCGCGGGGTGGCCATCCGGTCTCGCGCAGAAGGGTCATGAAGTCCACGGACACCCAATAGAGGGTCCCGGGCGCGCGGAGCAGAGGGCGCAGGCGGGCGGCCAGGGCGCGGACCGGATCGTCCGCGCCGGTTTCGCCGCCGGTGGGCGTGGATTCCTGCATGACGCGGCTCTCTCGACCCCTTTCACACGGTGACATGACGGTGTCCGCCCGGGCCTCCGCCCCCGCCCGGGGCCGACCGACCCGCATCATAACGGGGCCTGTCGGCCATGGAAACGCGGACGGTGCACAGGGCAACGGGCTCAGGTTGACATGACGGCACGGTCCGCTCGGCCGGAGCAGGCTTCTCGAGATCCCTCGTCTCGCTTCGCTCACTCGGGATGACACACGAAAATGATAGGATGTCATCCTGAAGCCGCGAAGCGGCTGAAGGACCTCGAGCGCAGGTGTCCGACCCGCTGCAAAGACCTGGAAGAGCGACGCCGGTTGCCTGAGCCCGTCGCCCTGGACGGTGCAACGGCCGCCGCGCCCGGTCAGGCGGCCAGGAAGTCCCGGACCCGCGAGGCGATGGCCGGACCCACCAGACCCTGCTGCTCCAGCATGTACTCGTATTGGCCCGTCTTGACGAAGATGTCCGGCAGGCCGATGGCCAGGTGCCGGACACGCTCCGCGCGCGGGGCCATGTACTCGGCCACCGCGCTACCCAGACCGCCGATGACGGTGTGTTCCTCCACCGTCACCACGGCGGGCACGGTGGCCATCAGCGCGTCGAGCGCCGCGCCGTCCAGCGGCTTGAGCGTGTGCATGTCGAGCACCGCCGCTGCGAGGCCCTGTTCGGCCAGGGCCTCCGCCGCCTTCAGCGCCGCGTGCACCATGGAGCCGCAGGCGACCAGGGCCACGTCGGCGCCCTCTCGCAGCGGCACCGCCTTGCCGATCTCGAACGGGAAGTCCTCGGTGTAGACCACCGGCGTGTTCGCCGTGCCGGTCAGGCGGATGTACATGGGGCCCTGGAAGCGGGCGGCGGCCTCCACCGTCTTGACGATGGCGGCACAGTCGGCCGGGCTGACCACGGTCAGGTTGGGGATGGACCGCATCACCGCCACATCCTCGATCCCGAAGTGCGAGTTGCCCAGCAGCCCCATGGCGATGCCGCTGCCGATGGCGACGGCCTTCACGTTCATCTCCATGTAGCCAAGGTTCATGCGCACCTGCTCGCTGGCGCGCATGGCGATGAAGGGCGCGAACGAGGTGGCGAAGACCGTATAGCCCTCCTTGGCGAGCCCGGCGGCGACGCCGATCATGTTCTGTTCGGCGATGCCCGTGTTGAGGAACTGGTCCGGGTAGGTCGCCTTGAAGCGGTCCAGGCCCGACGAGTTGCCCAGGTCGGCCGAGAGCACCATCATCTCCGGATGGTCCTCGGCGATGGACAGGATGGCCTGACCGAAGATGCCGCGCGATCCGAGGCGCGACCACTGCCGGGCGCTGCGGGGGGTGATCTCCATCATGATGCGCCCTCCGCCGCGACCGTCTCGCCCAGGGCGGCGAGGGCCGCCTCGTGGTCCGCCTTGGTCAGGCGCTTGTGGTGCCAGGCGTTGTCGTTTTCCATGAAGGGGACCCCCTTGCCCTTGATCGTGTGGGCGACCAGCACCCGGGGCAGGCCGGCGGGCGCCGGGGCCTCGAACGCCGCCACCAGGGCGTCGATGTCGTGGCCGTCCACATCCACGGCGTGCCAGCCGAAGGCCGCGAACCGCGCCGCCATGTTGCGCACCTGGAGGATGTCGCGGCTCTCGCCGTCGCTCTGCAGCTTGTTGTGGTCGATGACCGCCGTCAGCCCGTCGAGCCCGAGCTGGGCGGCCAGCATCACGGCTTCCCACACGGCGCCCTCGTTGCACTCGCCGTCGCCGAGCAGGACGTAGGTCTTGAAGGCCTTGTCCTTCTTGCGCGCCGCCAGCGCGATGCCGATGGCCATGGACAGGCCGTGGCCCAGGCTGCCGTTGGATGATTCAATGCCCAGGTCCAGGTTCATGACCGGGTGGGCGATCAGGTCGCTGCCGTCGGCCTGGAAGGTGTTGAACACCTCCTCGGAGATGATCCCGGCCGCCAGCAGGGCCGGGTAGAAGCCCAGCACGCCGTGCCCCTTGCTCAGGATGAAGCGGTCGCGGTCCTCCCAGCGCGGGTTATTCGGGTCCAGGCGCAGGACGCGGCCGTACAGCACGGCCATGACGTCCACCATGGACAGGCCGCCGCCCAGGTGCGCGGTCAGACCGCACCCGAAGCTGACGTCCAGGATCTTGCGGCGCATGAACGCGGCCATGCGGTCCAGGTCTGGATGGTTCATCGCGTCCCTCATGTCCTTGTCCCAACGGCCTCTCCCGAGGGCCGTTGCAGCCCGTGGCCGGCCCGCTCCCCCACCCGGCCACCCATAGGATACTCGCGTGGGCGGCCGGGTGGGAGGAGCGGGCCGGGTCTAGACAACCCCGCCATCCACGCGGATGATCTGGCCGGTGATGTGCGCCGACAGGTCGGAGGCCAGGACCAGCGCCAGGTTGGCCACGTCCTGCGGGCGGCCGGCCCGTTTCAGGGCCGAGGCCGCGATCAGCGCATCCCGGGCCGCCGGGTCCATCCGGTCCTGCATCCCGGTCTCCGTCACGCCGGGCGCGATGGCGTTGACCCGGATGCCCTGTGGTCCCAGTTCGGTGGCCAGACTGCGCGTGGCGCGGGCCAGCGCGGCCTTGCTGGCCCCATACGCAAGCGTGCCCGGGTCGGGAATGTCCGCCACAACAGACGTGATTGAGATGACCGAGCCGGCCCGGTTGCGCGCCATCAGGCGGGTGATCCCCTGGGTCAGGGCCAGGGTGCCGAACAGGTTGACCTCGAACACCGCGCGCAGGTCGGCCATGGGCGTCATCTGGAACAGCCCGCCGGCCGCCACGCCGGCGTTGTTCACCAGCACGTCCACGCGGGGGGCAGCCCCCCGGATCGCCTTGATGGCCGCCTTGATGGAGTCCTCGTCGGCCAGATCGAGCGGGATCGGCGTCATGCCGCCCGGCGTGGCGCGCTCCGGGTCGTCGGCGGCGCGGGCGGGCGCGGCCTCGGCCCCGCGCGCGCAGGCCAGCACGTGGGCGCCGTGGGCGCGGTAGGTCGCGGCGATGGCCGCGCCGATGCCCCGGTTGGCGCCGGTCACGACGGCCACCTTGCCGTCCAGCAGGCGGGCGGTGTCGGGAGGGACGTCGGTCATGGCGATCCTTTTTCCTTGGGGACCGGCCGCACGATCGACCCCCGTTCGTACACGGGTTCCAACAGGGTCCAGTCGTCGTCGTTCAGCGCATTGCCCTCGGGGAAGGGCGGCACCGTCCCCGCACCCATGGCGCGCAGGACGACCGGATCGGTATAGTACGCGCGCAGGGCCGCCACCAGAACCGGCGTGAGGCCGCGCATGTCGGCCCGCCGGGCGCGCTCGACACAGGTCACGCGGTCGGCGGGCGTCAGCGCGTCGAAGCCGGTGCCGAAGCGCTCGCGCGCGACCGCCTCCGACCGGACCAGCAGGCGCGCGGCATCCTCGCCGAGGCCGTGGGCCGCCACCACTTCCGACACGCCCGCTTGCGAGGCCGGGGGCAGGCCCCGCGCCGGATCGCCGGGCAGGATGGCGTCCCACAGGGTGTCGAGGGCCGCTGCCGTCATGCCGCCGCCCTCCGCGCCACATCAGGCAGATGGTCGCACATGCGCAGGGTGAGCGCCTGGGCGGTGGCGACCGGGTTCACGGCCCCGGCGGTGACGAACACGCTGCTGTCCACGATGAACAGGTTCGGCACTGTGTGCGCCTGCCCGAAGGCGTTCACGACCGAGGTGCGGGGATCCGTCCCCATCCGCGCCGTGCCCATCAGGTGCCAGCCGGTCTGGCGCACCGGCGCGAAGGCCGCCGTGACCTTTGCCCCGGCGGCGGCGAACACGTCCTTGCTGCGGTCCAGGCCATGGGCGAGCATGCGTTTGGTGTTCTCGCCGAGGGTGTAGGTCACCCGGACCCCCGGCATGCCGTGGGCGTCGGTGTGGTCGGGGTCCAGCGCCACGCGGTTGTCCGGATCGGGCAGGTCCTCGGCGATGACGGCGATCCCGGCGGTGTGGTTGAAGGTCTCCGCCATGCGCCGGTGATGGTCGGGCCCCAGGGGGATGCGGCGCATCAGATAGCCCGTGACCGCCGTTTCGCCCGGCGGCGGGCCGCGCAGGATGTGCATGGTGTAGCCGCGCGCGAAGCCCCGGTCCGGGTCGGTCTCGTAGAACTGCTGCGAGAGCAGGCAGCACCCCTGCGGTCCGATGCTTGAGCCCAGGTCCTCGTCGAACAGCCCTTCGGTATAGCCCAGCGGGTGCAGCATCAGGTTGCGGCCCACCAGCCCGGTGTCGTTCAGCAGTCCGTCCGGGAACGCGGTCGAGGTCGAGTGCAGCAGCAGGCGCGGGGTGCCGATGCCGCTGCACGCCAGCACCACCACGGCGGCCGTCTGCACCTGCTCGCGGCCCTCGGCATCGATGTAGCGCACCCCCGACGCCCGATCACGCCCGTCCAGCAGCACCTCGACCACCGCGCAGCCGGTGCGGACCTCCACGCCCTGACGAAGGGCTTCCGGCCAGTAGGTCACATCCACGCTGCCCTTGGCGCCCTGGGCGCAGCCGGTGTTGCACGGGCCCAGATTGATGCAGGCGGCGCGGCCGCCGTGGCTGCGGGTGTTGATGGCCCCATAGGACGGCCACCAGTGCCAGCCCAGGGCGTTGAAAGCCTCGCCCAACCGGCGGCCCATCGGTCCCAGCGGCACCGGCGGCAACAGGCTGTCGTAGTCCGGGTTGGCCGGATCCCCGACCAGTCCGGCGACGCCCATCATGCGCTCGTTCTCGGCGAAGTAGGGCGTCAGATCCTCATGGGTCAGCGGCCAGTCCTCGCCCACGCCGTCCAGGGTGCGGGTGCGGAAGTCCGAGGGGTGGAAGCGCGGGACATGCCCCGAATACAGCAGCGTGCTGCCCCCGAACGCGTTGACGTGGGCGATGGCGATGGGCGAGGCGCTGTCGTCCACCGGGTAGTCGGCGGGATCGGCGCGCTCGCCGGGGAACGGGCTGGCGGCGCCGTGGCGCGCCATCTCCCAGTCCGCGCGGGTGGCGGGGTAGCGCGCTGGGTCGGGCGGGCCGCCGCGCTCCAGGCAGACGATGCGAAGCGAGCGGTCGCGGCTCAGGCGCCAGGCCGCCGCCGCGCCGCTGGCCCCCGAGCCGACTATGACCACATCGACCGGGTCCATCGCCCGTCAGTCCTTCCCGCGCGGCAGGTACTGTTCCAGGATCTCGGGGATGGTAATCATCATGTCGGCCTCGCAGGCGACCTCGCCGTTGACCGTGGCCGTACCCTTGCCCTTGCAGATGCCGCGCTTCCAGGAGAGCACCTCGGCCAGGATCTCGAACCTTTCGCCGGGCACCACCTCGCGCCGGAAGCGCACGGTGTGCTGGAGCGCGTGGGTCACCTTGCCCTGCAGGCCCGGCAGGGTGGTGATGGCCACGGTCAGCATCTGGGCCAGGGCTTCCAGTTGCAGCGCACCGGGCATGTTCGGCCCGTCCGGGAAGTGGACCGGGAAGTACCACTCGTTCATGGTCAGGTTCTTGTAGCCTCGGGCGTATTGACCGGGGGCGACCTCGTCCACGTGGTCGATCATCAGGAACGGGTAGCGGTTCGGCTGGTAGGCCTGAAGCTCCCGGCAGTCGAGGCTGAACGTGTCCATAAGGGCGATCCGGAGTCCGAGGAGGCGGGGCGGCGGCGGCGTCACCGGATGTCGATGACGCGGGACAGGCTGCCGATGATGTCGTACCCGTCCCAGATCACGCCCATGTCCAGCGCCTGCCCGACGGGCACCACGCGGTCGATGCCCCGCAGGCCGTGGGCGGTCACGAAACGGGCGAGATCGTCCCGAGGGTGCCCGAAAGTGGTTAAGGTCTGGTAACGGTCGGTGACGATCGGGGCCAGCGCGTCCAGCGAGTCGAGCACCACTTCGTGCAGGGTGCCGGCGTAGCCCCGGCAGCTCTCCTGCTCCGGCCGCAGCCCCGCCAGATCCACCCGGTAGAGCGTGTTGCCGTGGCGGTGGACGGCGCGCACATCCTCGGCCAGGGCGCTGTCGCAGGCGGCCACGAACTTGTCCATGGCCCGGATGGGCGCCAGCGGGTGGCGGCCCTTCACATGGGCGGCAAAGGCGGGCCACAGGCGCGCCTGGGCCTGCGTCACGGTCTCGGCATCGCCGACCCAGGCGATCAGTTGGGGCGAGGAGCAGGCCGCCTGCTCCATGATGTAGACATCGGCGTACAACTGGCCGCACAGGGCCTCCAGGCCGGCATCGTCCAGGGCAAGGACCGCCTCGGCCTTCAGGCTGCACAGGGAGTAGCGGTCGGGAAACGAGACCTCCCGCGCCCGGGGCGGCATGGGAAAGCCGCGCATGTGCTGCACGGTGGCGTCCCCGCCCCAGACCACGCGGCCGTCCGCCCGCGCCGACCAGACCGCGTTGACGGCGTCGTTGCGGGCATAGCGCACCAGCAGCAGCGCCTCGGCCAACGCCGCATGCTCGGGCCGGGCCAGCACCGCCGCCAGCCCGTCCACGAGCGCGGTGATGGTGGGCGAGTCCGCGCTCGGCAGACGCAGCACGCCGGTGTTGCCGGCCAGCAGCCCGAACGCCATGGAGAACGCGACGTTGACCGGCACGTTGGACGGGCAGATGTGGAACACCAGCCCCAGGCCCACGCGCGGCGGGTCGGGGTGGGCGGCCTCGCGGCTCAGGGCCTTCAGGTGCGCGGCCCGCGCCCAGTAGGCGAAGGTCACCACGTCCGGCAGGGCGCGCGCCGCCGGCATGGCCAGCAGGGTGCGCGACAGATCGGCCAGCAGGGCCATGCGCGCCGGATCCCAGACCGGCGCGGGCCGGTTGGTCAGGCGCGCCGGGTCGCCCAGCACGACCTGTTGGGCGAGGGCGATGTCAGGCGGCAAAGGTATCACTGCAGCCTCTGATCTCGGCGTGTTCCAGGCGGCCGTCGATGCGCAGCCGGGTGCCCATGCGTCCGCACGGGCAGTCGTCCCGGCCCAGCACCTGGCCGATATCCTCGCTCAGCAGGGAGTGCCCCGGGTAGCTGTGCGGGATGACGGAGAGCAGGTGAATGAGCCCGGTCTCGCCCGGCGGCAGCGGGGTGAAGTCCACCGGGTCGCGGATCAGGATCTCCGACCACGCGGAGGCGTGCAGGAACCCCGCCGCGCACTCCATGAAGATCGAGCCGGTCTGCTCCACCATGCCGTAGTAATTGTGCACCCGGGTCATGCCGGTGACGTCGGCGATGCCGCGCCGGAAGGCGTCGGGCGCGACGGCCTCGGCCTGCAACTGCTTCCAGCCGCCGCCGTGGATCAGGATGCCACGGTCCAGGTGCAGGGTCTCGCGGGCGGCTTCCAGGGCGCGCACCAGATGGCGCCAGACGATGAAGGTGAAGCCGAACACAAGGATGTCCTGGCCGGCGTGCTTGTCCAGGAACGCCCGCGTGCGCTCCGGATTCAGCGTCATGTCGTCGTCCAGCGCGTAGCACACGTCGCGCCCGAACATGGAGAACCCCAGGATCCCGGCGGTGCGGGCCGAGAAGCGGTAGCGGTCGGCCACCGTCGCCCGGCAGTCGATCACCAGCATGGGCAGGCGCTTCGGTCCCATGACCTCGGCCATGATGCGCGACAGCACCTTGACCTGCAGCGCGCTGGTGGCCTTGTCGAGGAAGATCTGCGAGCGGCTCTGCCCGCTGGTGCCCGACGAGGTCATGGTCTTGACCACGTCGGCCTCGGGCACGCTCAACAGGCGCTGGCGCTTGAACAGACGGACGGGCAGGAAGGGCACGTCCTCCAGCGCCGCGATGCGGTCTTCGTTCGCGAACCCCAGCTTGTCCACGATGGCCCGATAGGGGGCACAGGCCGCCCGATGATGGGCGGTCAGGCGCCGCATCTCGGCAAGCATCCGGTCCCGTTTCTCGGCGCCGCCCAGGCCGAAGCAGGGCCAGTCCGTTACGGGCTCGGCGGGTCGATCATGCGACTCAGGCATGGATAGTCCACCTTTCCGGTTGGCAGGCGGGGCAGTTCGGGAATGGTCCGCACGGTCACGGCGGCGGCGTTGATGCCGGCGAAGGCGGCCACGTCCAGGCGCAGGGCTTCCGTGTCCAGGGCCGGGGTCGCCACCGCCAGCACCACCAGATGATCGTCGCGGCCCTGTGCGGCGCCCTCCAGGCCCTGTTCGGCCAGCCGCCGTTCGATCCGGTCCAGCGAGATGCGGTTGCCGTAGATCTTCAGGAACCGCTTGAGCCGGCCCTCAAGGAACACATAGCCCTCGGCGTCGCAGCGGGCCAGATCCCCGGTGTACAGAACGCCGTGGTTGTCGTCGCCGTGCGCCAGATCGGCCGCGCGTTCGGCATAGCCCAGGCAGACGTTCGGCCCCTCGTAGACCAGTTCGCCCACCGCGCCCGTGGCGGAGATGTCGGCCCCGGCCTCGTCGCGGATCCACAGCCGCCCGCCCGGGATGGCGTGCCCGATGCTGCCCAGCTTGCGCAGGGTGTCCTCGGGCGGGAGGTAGCTGATGCGGGGCGAGGCCTCCGTCTGGCCGTACATGGTCCAGAACCGGATGCCGAGGCCCTGACAGGCGGCGTGGACCTTTTCGATCAGGGGCGGGGCGAGCCGCCCGCCCGCCTGCGTCATCTTGGCCAGGGTGGGCAGCTTCAGCCGCTCCAGCCGCAGCCGCAGCAGCATTTCATAGTGATAGGGCACACCGGCGAAGCTGGTGATCTCCGCCGCGCGCATGTGCGCCCAGAACGCCTGCTCCATCAGCGAGCGGTCGGACAGCACGATGGAGCCGCCGGCGAAGAGGTGGCTGTTCACGATGGACAGCCCGTAGGAGTACCCCAGCGGCAGCGAGGCGGCGGCGCGGTCGGCCGGGCCGATCTCCAGGTATTCGACGATCGAGGCCGCATTGGCCAGCAGGTTCGCGCGCGACAGCCGCACCAGCTTGGGCGAGCCGGTGGACCCGGACGTGGTGGCCAGGAAGGCGAGGTCGGGATGGGTCGCCGGTTCGATGGAGGCCGTGTTGCGGTAAAGGGCATAGGCGTCCTGATCCTTCACCGCCTCCAGCCCGTCCAGCGCGGCCGCCGTCTGCGGGTCGGCGAACACAAGGTGGGGCGAGAAGGTCTCCATCAGCCCGCGCACGTGGTCGGGCCGCGTGTCCGCGCCCAGGATCAGCGGCACCGCGCCCGCCTGCATCGCCGCCAGATAGGCCGTGAGGCTGGCCAGATCGTTGCGCCCGAGCAGCAGCAGCACGGCCCCGGCCGGCAGCGTGGCCGCCATGCGGTCCACGGCCTCCAGCAGGTCCGCATAGGTGACGGCCGCGCCGTCCTCCGCGATCACGGCGACAGCCGACGGGTCCCGGTCCGTGACGAGCGGATGGCTCAAATCTCGACCCCGTACTTCTTCAGCTTTTCCATGCCGACGGTGTAGGAGCTGAACTCGATGATGTCCTCCGTCTCCATCATGATGTCGAACGTGTCTTCCAGGGCCGCGATCATGGCCATGTGGCCGACCGAGTCCCACTGGGGCACGCACTGATAGACGAAGTCGGCATTCAGCTGATCCGCCGAGACGGAAAAATTCTCGATGAACACCTGATCGTATTTTTCCTTGTTGCTCACGGTCCTCTCCCTGACCTGGACGGGGTTTCGATCAAGACGGATGCCGGCCCGGCGCCGGCGCTCAAGACGGAGATGGCGGCGGGTCGCGCATGTCCACGACGATCCGCCCCAGGTGACGCCCGGCCGCGACCGTCTCCACGGCCGCCGGCAGGTCCGCCAGCCCGACCACGGTATACACGCTCTCCAGGGCCGGGGGCTTCCCGCTCGTGGCCATCCGGCCCCAGACGGCGCGGCGGCGGGCCGCGTCGGTATTTTCGGCGTTGATCCCCAGCAGGCGCGCGCCGCGCAGGATGAACGGCAACACGTTGGCGTCGAACGCCGTTGCCTGCACCATGCCGGTGACCGCGACCGCGCCGCCGTCGCACAGGCTGCGGATCACGGTGGACAGCGCGGCCCCGCCGGCCACGTCCACGGCGGCGTCCCACCGGGGCAGCAGCATGTTGCGGCCGCTGGAGTCCTCGACGTCCGCGCGGGCCAGCACCTCGGCCGCGCCGATCTCCGCCAGGAAGGCGCGGGCGCGGTCGTCGGTCTTGCCGGTCACGGCGGTGACGGCCACGCCCCGCGCCGCCAGCAGGGCGACGGCGAGGCTGCCCACTCCGCCGGTGGCGCCGGTCACGACCGCCTGGGCCCCCGGGCCCAGAACGCCCGCGTCGGCCAGCGCCTCCACCGCCAGCACGGCGGTGAACCCGGCGGTGCCGTATGCCATGGCGTGCTCGAACGACAGCGCGTCGTCCAGCGGCATGACCCAGTCGGCGGGGACGCGCACATATTGCCCGAATCCGCCCGGCGCAGTCAGGCCCATGGCGTGGCTGATGATCGCCACCCGGTCGCCCGACGTGACGGCCGGATCCGTGCTGGCCTCCACCACCCCGGCGGCATCCACCCCGGGGGTGTGCGGGAAGCGGCGCGTGATCGCCGGGTGGCCCTGACAGGACAGGCCATCCTTGTAGTTGATGGTCGAGGCATGGACCCGCACCAGCACGGCGCCGTCCGGCAGGTCGTCCAGCGTGCGGGGCTCGACCGCGCAGGAGAACCGGCGGTCGGCGCCTTTCCGAACGACCAGGGCATGAAACGGGCGCGCTTCCATGGCGGCGGGTCCGGTCACGGCGTGGATGGCGGGGGCGGAGTCGCCGGCCCCGTGGGCATCGCCATCAGGTGCGGCGAGGCATAGCGGAAACTGCCCCGGCTGAGGGTGCGGCCGCCGGCGGCGGCGGCCACCTCGCCGGTGGCGATCCCCCGGCGGAAGGCGGACAACTCGGCCTCGAAGGTCACGGTCTGACCCGGTGTTCCCGCTGCGGCCAGTTGCACGTTGACGCTGGTGACGTAGGATCGGTTCACGCCGTGGTCCTGGGCCGCATAGATCAGCAGCACCAGGGTCTGCAGCATGCCCTCGATCTGCAGCGTGGCCGGCATGACCTGCGAGGCGGGCAGGTGGCAGCCGAAGAACCACGCGTCCGGGGCCAGGGCCAGGGTCGCGCGGGCGCGCCGACCGGGCTCGATCTCCTCGAACGTGTCGATCATCAGGAAGGGGTCGGTGATGTCCAGTCGGGACGCGATCTGCGCGCGCGACAGGGAGGCCGTCATCGGGATTCTCCCGGGTTCGAAGAGGGCGGGGCCGCCAGGGCGCGCCGGCGCGCGGCCCCAAGGTCCCCGTCATGCTGCGCAACGTTTATCACGGCGAAAGTTAAGAAGTCGGAATCCGGAGCGCGGGAAAATGGCTCGGATTGCCATCGGCCGGCCAGAGTCCCGGTTCTGTTCGACGGGTCGGTGGTTTAGTCTCGCCGACCGGCCGTTGTGTTGGCCGGTATGCCGATCAGTATGACCCGAAAGAATCGAGATCCTGATGAGCGCCTTCCTGTGCTTCGTGGCGGCCCTGGGCCGCCTGTTCACCCGCCCCGCCGTGGCGTTCGGGGCCGTGGCCGTCCTGCTGGCCGGCGTGGTTGCGATCCAGGTCGGATGGCAGACCGGCGGCCGCAACGACGACGCCGAGGTGCTGCTGTTCTCCCAGACGCTGGCGCTGGGCTATGACGCCCTCAACCCGCCGCTGGTGATCTGGCTGCACTGGCTGGTGGCGCAGGTGACGGGCCCCACCCTGCTGTCCACGCGGCTGGTGGTGGTCGGGCTGCTGTTCGCCGCCTATCCGTTGGCCTGGGCGGCGGCGCGCTCGCTCACCCCGGACCGGGGCATGGCGACCCTGGCCGGCTTTTCGCTGGCCGGGCTGGTGGCCTGGAACTGGGCGCCGCACCTGAACCTGTCGCACACCGTGGCGATGACCACCGCCGGGTTCGCGCTGCTGTGGGTGACCCTGCGGCTGGTGGAGCGCCCCACCTGGGGCGCCTGGCTGCTGGCCGGGCTGGTGGCCGGGCTGGGCCTGCTGACCAAGTACAACTTCGTCCTGCTGCTGGCGGCGGTGGTGCTGGCCGGCCTGATGACGCCGACCACGCGCCGGGTGCTGCTGTCGCGCCGGGCCGCCGTGGGCGCGGCCGTGACGTTTCTGGTGGCCGCGCCGCATTATGTCTGGCTGCTGTGGCACTGGAGCGCCTTCTCGCGCCTGTTCGACGCCAAGCTGGGCCGGGACGCGCCCGAGGCCGGCGGCCTGGAGGGCCTGCAGGCCGGCCTGCTGCTGCTGGGCGAGCATGCGCTGATGGTGGTCCTGCCGGCGGTGGCGCTGGCGCTGCTGCTGTTCGCACCGGCGGCATGGCGCGCGCTGGTGCGGCCGGCGGACATCGCGCCGGTGCGCCGCGACCGGCTGGTGTTCGCCGGGCTGGTGCCCCTTGTCCTGCTGCTGATCCTGGCCGCGCTGGTGCTGGTGGCGGGGGTGACGGACCTCGGCCCGCACCACGTCTATGGGTTGATCCTGGTGGTGGCGCCGCTGTTCGCGTGGCTGGCGCGGGGCGCGCCCGGCGACCGCGCGCGCGGGCTGTTCGTGCTGGTCACGCTGGGTCTGTGCCTTGCCGTGCCGGTGTTCCTGGCCCGCATGATCGTGACCACGGCCGAGACCTGCGAGTCCAAGTGCAACACCGCGCTGCCCTACGAGACCTATGCCGCCGAGCTGAAAGAGGCCGGGTTCGCGGGCGGGACCGTGGTCATCATCGGCAGCGTGCACCATTTCCCCATGGTGCCGCTGCGCCCGCTGCTGCCGCCGGCGCGCTACATGAAGCCGCTGGACAGCCAGAAGGCCGACTTCGCCCCGCCGCCCCTGGAGACCCCGGGCGACTGCCTCGTGCTGTGGGCGGACGACCAGGATCCGGACATGCCGGACCGCCTGCGCGTCGGCATCCCCGGGCATGACGCGCCCCTGCCGGATGATGCCGTCGTGGGCGTCTCGACGGGTCGGCTGGCCCTGTCCGGGCGTCCCGCGCATCCCTTGGGCTATGCGCTGGTCAAGGGCGGCGTGGGGACCTGCCGGTGAGGGGAGCGACACCCGGTCATCCTGATCGCCCGACGGGCGCGAAGGACCTCGGGCGCGGGCATGCCGCCGGGTCCGTTGCACTCGGCCTCCCGAGATCCCTCGCCGCGTCGGGCGGCTCGGGATGACAGCACAGGGGGGCGCCGGCTTATCCGCCCGCGAGAATGTTTCGGGCCTTTTCCAGGTCCGCCGGGGTGTCCACGCCCAGCGGCACCGTGTCCACCACCACGGCGCCGATGCGCATGCCGTCTTCCAGCGCGCGCAGTTGCTCCAGCTTCTCGCGCTGTTCCAGCAGCGAGGGCGGCAGTTCCACGAACCGCCGCAGGGCGTCGCGCCGATAGGCGTACAGCCCGATATGGTGCAGGAACGGGCCGTCGCCGTGCGGCACCGGCTGGCGGCTGAAGTACAGCGCCCGCCCCGTGCGACGGCCGGGGCGCAGCGCCACCACCGCCTTGACCACGGCGGGGTCGGTGATCTCGCCCGGGTCGGAGATGATGGCGACCGGGGTGGCGATATCCAGGCCGGGGTCGCTCATCGGGCCGAGGACGTCCCGGATCAGCACAGGGTCCAGGGTCGGCAGGTCGGCCTGCAGGTTGATGATGAGGTCGTGGTGCTCTTCCGGATCGACGGCCTGCACCGCCGCCCACACCCGGTCGGAGCCCGACGGCAGATCCGGGTCCGTCATCACCGCCCGAGCGCCGACCCGGGCCACCGCGCGGGCCACCGCCTCCTCGCAGCAGGCCACGACCACAGGCCCAACGTGCGCCTCCAGCGCGCGCTCGACGACGTGGGCGATCATGGGCTTGCCCGCGATGTCGGCCAGCGGCTTGCCCGGCAGGCGGGTGGACGCCATGCGGGCGGGCAGCACGATGAGCGGCGGGGCGGACGAACGGGGCGACGGGGCCATGGGCACTCCTTGGCCGGGAGGACCGGGCCGGAGTCGGGGCAACTCGGGCCGCCGGTCCGGGCCGGGACCCGTTTGTGACACAGCGGATCGGTTCAGGGAAGGGCGGAGCCGGACGCGTTTGTGACGGCCGTCAATGCGTCCGCCGTGGCCGGTGTGCCACGCTGCCCGTCAGTTCCGCGTTGAGGCGGGACCGGGGCACGGCGGGGTGTTCCTCGTCTTGGGAGGGCGGGCCACGCCCGGCCGTCGTTTCGAAGAGGACCCGTCGGGGCGCACCTGACCGATTGAGCAACCTGATGGATGGAAATTCGGTCTGAGGCGCTTCAGTCATCCCGGTTTTCCATGTTGATGTAGACGCGGTCGGTGGTGGCCCAG
>NZ_WIVE01000079.1 GCF_009601025.1 Roseospira navarrensis
CTCCTGGGCATCGCCACCACCAAAGGCCCAATCTCCTACGATATGTTGATCGCGCCGGAAGCAAAGGGATAAGCCTTCGATGAAAATATCGCGCGCACGCTGGAGTCCTTCGAGCGGGGCCGCCTCGTCTTCGAAGGCAACGCGGAGGTCGCGCAGGAGCTTGATGAACTGGCCGCCCTGATCGACCACTACATCAAGTACCAGAACAATCTTCGCCAGATGCTGAAGGTCGTCCTGAGTTCGGCCGTCTCGCTGATGTTCACGGCCGAGGCCGATTACCAGAAAATCATTGATATCCTCGATGCGCGGGAAGCCGCCATCAAGACCGCCGCGATGGACCAGGGCACCGAAAGCATCGCACGCACCGACTCGAGCCTGACGTGGCTTGGGGGCATCGCCATCGGCGGCCTGATCCTGATGGGGCTCATCACGCTTTGGGTCGTTGTCCTGGTGGCCCGGCCGATTCGCGGCATGACGCAGTCCATGACGGAACTCGCCGGCGGCAACACGGCCATCACCATCCCCGCCCTGGGCCGCAAGGACGAAGTGGGCGGCATGGCCACGGCGCTGGTGACGTTCAAGGAGAACGCGGAAAAGGTCGAGCAGCTCGCCCGAGAGCAGGAAGAAACCCGCCGCAAGGCCGAGGACGAGCGCCGCCAGCAGACCCTCGCCATGGCCGACACGCTGGAACGGGACGTGCAAACCATCGTCACAGATGTGCGCGCCGCCGCGCAGGGCATGCGCACCATCGCCGAGACCATGGCCCGCACCGCCGACGAGACCAACCAGCGCTCCACCACCGTGGCGGCCAGTTCCCTGGAGGCCTCGCACAGCGTCGAGGCGGTGTCGGAAGCCGCCGTGCGGCTGGCCACCGCCAACCAGGCCATCTCTCAGCGGGTCGAGGACAGCGCCGACGTGGCCCAGCAGGCCGTGGACCAGGCGAAGACCACCGACGAGACCGTGCAGGGCCTGTCCGCCGCCAGCGAGAAGATCGGCGACGTGGTGGCGCTCATCAACTCGATCGCCTCGCAGACCAACCTGCTCGCGCTCAACGCGACCATCCAGGCGGCCCGCGCCGGCGATGCCGGCAAGGGCTTCGCCGTGGTCGCGTCGGAAGTGAAATCCCTGGCCGGCCAGACCGCACGCGCCACCGAGGAAATCGGCGCCGAGATCGCCTCCATCAAGGCGGTCACCGGGCAGGCGGTGGAGGAGATCCGCTCCATCAGCGAGATCATCGCCCGCATCAGCGAGCACCTCACCGGCATCGTCGGCGCGGTGCAGGATCAGGTCGCCGCCACCGAGGAGATCAGCAGCGGCGGCGAGCAGGCCGCCAACGGCACCCGCGAGGTGAGCCGCGACATCGACGACGTGAAGGTGGCCGCCGGCCGGACCGGCGACGCCTCGCGCGAGGTGGAGGAAACGGCCACCCGGCTCGTCTCCGAATTCGACCGCCTGACCGGAACGGTCACGGACCTGATTGCGCGGATGCGGGCGGCCTGATCCGGCCGCCGGTCCGTCCCGAGAGGACCGCGGTCATCGCCCGCCCCTGGCGGACGGCGCGAGATCGCGGGGACCGGCGGGCGACCCGCCGGTCGGTTCCCCAGACCCCTGCCAGAGGTCATCCCTGGAACGAGGAGTGTAGAAGACCATGACCCATGCCATGCCGAGCACCCTGTCGCACCTTGTCTCGCGCGCGACCGCCCTTCTGGGCGCGATCCTGATGTGCACCGCGCTGTCCAATGCGGCCGCCGCCTATGACCGGGCCACCGAGGCCGATGTCCTGGCCATGATGGACGCCGCCATCGCGCACTACGACGACGTGGGCCGCGAACAGGCCATGCAGGACTTCAACGACCTGGACGGCGAGTTCGTGGACGGCGACCTGTATGTCATCATCTGCACGCTGGACCACATCTACAAGACGCACGCCCACAACCCGGTGCTGATCGACAACGACATTCTGGTGGACATCCAGGACGTGAACGGCGACTTCCCGGTGCGCATGATCGTCCAGAGCGCCAAGGACCATCCCGAGGGCGGCTGGGTCGAATACACCTGGGTGAACCCGGCCAACGACCAGCAGGAAATCAAGAAGGTCTACGTCGTCCAGCACGACGGCGACGCCTTCGCCATCGGCTACTATCTGCCGAACTGAGACCCGAGACCGGCGGCGGACGGGGCCTCTCGTCCGCCGTTCGGAGTCCGGGCGGCGCGCTCTTTTCCCATCCGCGCCTTGATCGCGCCACGCCGCGTCCGCACTATCTGCAGGGAGATCCTGTCCGAACCCTGATCGGAGTGCCCTCATGCGCCGTCGCGGCCTTTTCGCCTGCCTGCTCGCCTTGCCGTTCATCCTCTGGGGTCCCGGCGCCCACGCGGAGCCGGCCCACGCCATCGCCATGCACGGCACGCCCAAGTACGGGCCCGACTTCACCCATTTCGACTACGTCAACCCGGACGCCCCCAAGGGCGGCCAGATCAGACTGGCGGCGCTGGGCGGGTTCGACACGCTCAACCCCTACACGGTGAAGGGCGAAAGCGCGGCCGGCCTGGGGCTGATCTACGAAACCCTCCTGGTGCCCTCGGCGGACGAGGCCTTTACCAAATACGAGGGCGTGGCGGAATTCATCGAGACCCCCGAAGACCGCTCCTGGGTCACCTTTCACCTGAACCCCGAGGCCCGGTTCCACGACGGCGCGCCCATCACGGCCGAGGACGTGCTGTTCAGCCTGGAGACGCTGCGCACCGACGGCGCGCCGCTGTACCGCTTCTATTATGCCGACGTGGCCGAGGCGGAGGCGCTGGACGATCACACCGTCAAGTTCACCTTCTCGACCAACATGAACCGGGAACTGCCGCTGATCCTGGGCCAGTTGCCCGTGCTGCCCAAGCATTATTGGGAGGAACGGGACTTCACCGCCACCACGGTGGAGCCGCCCCTGGGCAGCGGGCCCTACCGCATCGCCGACTTCGAGCCGGGCCGCTTCATTCGGTATGAGCGGGTCGAGGACTACTGGGGCGCCGACCGGCCCACCGCCGTCGGCTTCCACAACTTCGATGTCGTCCAGTACGACTACTACCGCGACTCCACCGTGTCGGTGGAAGCCCTGAAGGCGGGCGAGTACGACTTTCGCGCCGAGAACATCGCCAAGGTCTGGGCCACCGCCTACGAGGGCGAGGCCGTGGACTCGGGCGCCCTGGTCAAGCTGGAAGTCGAGCACGACCGGCCCGCCGGCATGCAGGGCTTCATCATGAACACGCGCCGCGCGGTGTTCGCCGACCCGGCGGTGCGCGAGGCCATGGCCTACGCCTTCGACTTCCAGTGGGCCAACCAGAACCTGTTTTTCGGCCAGTACACCCGCACTCGCAGCTATTTCGACAACAGCGAGCTGGCCGCCACCGGCCTGCCCGACGACGCCGAACTGGCCCTGCTGGAGCCGTTCCGCGACGACCTGCCGCCTCGCGTGTTCACCGAGGTCTACGAACCGCCCTCCGTGCCCGCGCCCGGCGAGGTGCGCGAGAACCTGGGCGCCGCGCTCACCCTGCTGCGCGAGGCCGGCTGGTCGCTGCGGAACGGCGTGATGACCCACGGCGAAACCGGACAGACGCTGTCGTTCGAGATCCTGCTCTATGACGTGACGTTCGAGCGCATCGCCCTGCCCTACGTCCAGACCCTGAAGCGGCTGGGCGCCGATGTCTCGGTGCGCACCGTGGATACGGCGCAGTACCTCAACCGCCTCAACGCCTTCGACTTCGACATGATCGTGGGCGGTTGGGGCCAGTCCGACAGCCCGGGCAACGAGCAGCGCGAGTACTGGAGCAGTGCGACCGTCGATGCCCAGGGCAGCCGCAACCTGGCGGGGATCTCCTCCCCGGCCGTCGATGCCCTGATCGAGACCCTCATCAGCGCACACAGCCGCGCGGAACTGGTCACGGCCGTCCATGCGCTGGACCGCGTGCTGCAATGGTCCTTCCTGGTCGTGCCGCATTGGCACCTGAGCTATGACCGCCTGGTCTTCTGGGACAAGTTCGGCCGTCCCGACATCACCCCGGACCAGGGCGCGCAGGTGTTCACCTGGTGGGTGGATCCGGACAAGGTCGCCGCGCTGGAGGCCGCCGGCGCCGTGCGGACGCGATAGGGGTCCGCCGCCATGCTCACCTACATCGTCCGCCGCGTGATGCTGATTCCCCTCACCCTGCTGGGGATCATCACCATCAACTTCTTCATCGTGCAGATCGCGCCCGGCGGGCCGGTGGAGCAGTTGCTGGCCGAGATCCAGGGCACGGCCGTGGACGCCACGGCGCGCTTCTCCGGCGGCGGCGGCACGGGCGAGGTGCAGACCGGCGGCGGCGGCGACGGTGGGTCAGGCGGGGGGGGCTCCACCTACCAGGGCGCGCGCGGCCTCGACCCCGCCTTCATCGCCGAAATCGAGCAGCAGTTCGGCTTCGACAAGCCCATCCACGAACGTTACTGGCAGATGGTCGTGGACTACGCGTCGTTCGACCTGGGCGAGAGCTACTTCCGCGACGTGGGCGTGCTGGCGCTGATCTGGGAAAAGATGCCGGTCTCGGTCTCGCTGGGCGTGTGGTCCACGCTCATCATCTATCTGGTCTCGATCCCGCTGGGCATCGCCAAGGCCGTGCGGGACGGCACCCGGTTCGACATCGCCACCAGCTCCGCCGTCATCGTCGGCTACGCGGTGCCCGCGTTCCTGTTCGCCATCCTGCTGATCGTGGTGTTCGCCAAGGGCGGCATGGTCCCCGTCTTCCCGCTGCGCGGGCTGGTCAGCGAGAACTGGGAGGAGCTGACCTGGTACGGCAAGATCGGGGACTACTTCTGGCACCTGACCCTGCCGGTCACGGCCATGGTGATCGGCGGCTTCGCCAGCCTGACCATGTTGACCAAGAACTCCTTCCTGGAAGAAATCAACAAGCAGTACGTCACCACCGCGCGGGCCAAGGGCCTGACCGAGAAGCGGATCCTCTATGGCCACGTGTTCCGCAACGCCATGCTGCTGGTGGTCGCGGGCTTCCCGGCGGCGCTGGTGTCGATGCTGTTCACCGGCTCCCTGCTGATCGAGGTGATCTTCAGCCTGAACGGGCTGGGCCTTCTGGGCTTCGAGGCGGTCATTGACCGCGACTATCCGGTGATGTTCGGCACGCTCTACATTTTCGGGCTGCTGGGTCTGGTGCTCAACCTGATGAGCGACGTGACCTATCACGTCATCGACCCGCGCATCGACTTCGAAAGCCGCGAGGTGTAGGGCGACCCCTCACCCGCGCGGCAGGGCGTCCAGCAGGCGGTCCACCTCGTCCGGGGTGTTGTAGTGCACCATGCTGACCCGGACGATGCCGTCCTCCGGGTCCAGGCCCAGCGCCTCGATCGCCCGCCAGGCATAGAAATGCCCGTTGCGCGCCGCCACCTGCCGGGCGCGCAGGGCGTCCACCACCGCGCGCGAGGACAGCCGGTCGTGCACGAAGGCCACGGTCGGCGACCGCGTCGGCCCCGCCGTCGGCGCGCCGATCACCCGCACCCCCGGCGCCGCCGCAAGCCCGTCGAGCAGGCGGGCGCTCAGGGCGCGCTGATGGCCCTCGAAGGCCGCGAACAGGCGCACGATCCGGCGCCGCAGGGGATCATCCGCGCCGCCCCCGTGCTGGCGGTCCAGCCCCTCCAGATAGTCCGCCACGCCCGCCAGGGCCGCGCACAGCTCGTGCGGCGGGCCGCCGGGATTCAGCGTCAGGGCGCCGGTGCCGGCGAGATACATGTGGTTCTGGTTTTCCAGCCGCCCCATCAGCTCGGGTCGCAGGGCCATCACGCCCACATGCGGGCCGAACACCTTGTAGGCGCTGAAGGCATAGGCGTCGGCATCCAGCGCCGCCACATCCACCAGCGCGTGGGGGGCATGGGACACGCCGTCCACCACGGCCAGGGCCCCGGCCTCGTGCGCCAGCCTTACCGCCCGGGCCGCGTCGCAGACCGCGCCCGTGATGTTGGAGGCATGGGGCAGGCAGACCAGCCGCGTGTTCTCGTTCAGCAAGGCCTCAAGGCCGGCGATGTCCAGAGCCCCCGTCTCGGGATCGAACCGCCATTCCCGGATGGTCGCGCCGGTCCGGGTCAGACGCCGCCAGGAGGTGATGTTGGACTCGTGGTCCAGGTTTGTGACCACGATCTCGTCGCCCGGCGCGAACAGCGGGGCCAGCGCGTTCGCCAGCACATGCAGGTTGGTCGAGGTGTCCGCGCCGATCACCAGCGCCCCGGGCGACGTGTTGGCGAACGCGGCCATGGCCTCGGCGCCCTCGGTCATCATGTGCGTGGCCAGGGCCGAGGCCGGATAGGGCGCGCCGGGCTGAACCTTGGCCTCGGTCATGAAGCGGGTCAGGCGGTCGATCACGGGGCGCGGCACATAGGCGCCGCCGGCGTTCTCGAAAAAGGCCCAGCCATTGCCGGTCGGGCTGTGGAACGCCGGGAACCAGGCGCGCACGGCGTTCAGGTCAAGGGGGGACATCAACAGGCTAACCCTCATTCAGGTCCAAGACGGTCCGGATCCGTCGCTCACCACAGCAGCACCACCAGCGCGGCCCCCGTGCCCAGGAACAGCAGGCCCATGGCGGTGCGCGTCTCCGCCAGCGCCGAGCGCAGCAGGCGGCGGGGTCGCCGCAGCCAGGAGAGCGGGCCATCCCCGTCCGGCACGGCGAGCGCCGCGCGGGACAGCGCCTGCCACGCCTCCTCGAGTCCGGGGGCCTCGGGTCCGTCGGCGGCGGCCCCGTGGGCGGCGTGCAGTTCCTCCAGGAACGCGCCCAGGTTCGACACGCCCTCGGGCCGCCCCCGCGCGAACCGCGCCCGGCGCGGCACCAGCACCTGACCCGTGACGACGGGCGCATCCGCGCCCTCCGGCGGCGGCGGCAGGGCGCGGCGCACCGCCGCCATGGCCTTGTCGAGTCGGCGCAGGGGGTTACCGAAGGTGTGGCTGTCCAGGCCCACGTCCTGGCGCCAGACCCGCTGTCGGCGGGTGCCGACCAGCCGGCCGGCGCGCATGACGATCTGGAGCACCACGAACCCGGTGGGCAGGCGCACCACGTGATCGACGCGGATCAGGCCGCCCCATGCCGTCCGCAGCACCAGGTCATGCAGCGCGGGCAACCCCGCCCGGGCCAGAGCGCGGGCGGCGCGGCGGTTGGCCGGTCCCTGGCGCAGCGCCGGACCCAGGGTCATGTAGGTGCCGCCCGTCAGAAGAAAGAGCGCGACGACCCAGAGCAGCAGGATCCACAACAGATCCGTCAGCGGTCCGGCAAGGTTCTGGTCCATGACGACGCGCGGTTCTCCCCAGGTCGGCCCGGGCGCGGCGCGCCTGGGTGCAGGATGGGACGAACATGCCGCGCCGTGCGTGCACAGGCAACCGCGAAGGCCCACATGGCAACGCGCTCAGTTAAACGGGATCGCTCCTGCAGGCCTTTTCGGCGGGTCGGAGCCCGGCGCTCGAGATCCTTCAGCCGCTTCGCGGCTTCAGGATGACACCCTATAATTGTCGTTTGTCATCCCGAGCGAGCGCAGCGAGACGAGGGATCTCGAGCGGCCTGCTCTGACGGCGCGGAGAGTGCCGTCCTGGTCATCTGAGCCCATTTCCCTGCGAAGGCCCCCGCCCCCCCACGCGGAGCGGGGACCGTGGGGGTCAAGCCACAGGTTCGGCGTCCAGGAACCACTCGACCCCCTCGACGAAGCGGGCCACATCGCCCAGCGGCGCGCTCGCCGTCGCCTCGCGGCACATGGCCGCCCACAGGGCCTCGTCCTCGCTGAGCTGGGTCATGACGGTGGCCAGCCCGCGCGGATTGTCGGGCTCGACCACATAGCCGTTGACGGCGGTGCGCACCAGCAGGTCCCGCGCCCCGCAGTTGTCCGACAGGATCACCGGCAGGCCCATGGCCTGGGCCTCGATCACCACGTTGCCGAACTGCTCCTCCACGCTGGGCAGCAGCAGGGCCAGCGTCGTCCCCAGGGTGCGGCTGGCCTCGGCATCCTGGACCCAGCCCCGGAACACCACCCGATCCGCGATCCCCAACGCCTCCGCCTGGGCGCGCAGGTCCGCCTCCAGCGGGCCGGAGCCGCACAGGTGCAGCGGGCGGGGGGCCGTCACCCGGTCGCAGTACAGGCGGTAGGCCTCCAGCAGCACGGCGTGATTCTTCTTCGGCACCAGCCGGGCAATGGAGGTGAAATGCCGCACGGCGTGGGGCGGGCCGTCGGGCGCCGGCGGCACGCCCGCCTGGCGGCGGATGCGGTCCAGGCTGACGGTGTTGCACTCGCCCCGGATGCGGTCGGCGGGAATCCCCAGGAAGCGCAGGTAGTCACGCGGCCGCCGGGCGCTGGACAGCGCCCCGTGATAGGGCCACAGGAACAGGCTCTTGCCCACCTCGCGCCAAAGGGACCGGGGGTAGTCATCGAACTTTGAGACCCCCAGCATGACCACGCGCCCGCCCCGCAGGCGCAGCCACAGGGCCAGCAGCAGCACGGCCGGGCGCTGGTAGTGGCTGACGTAGACCACCGAGTCCCGCGCCGGCGGCAGATGGCGCAGAATGCCGCGCAACTGCCCGATCACGCCCGGCTTGGCGTCCGCCGCGAACAGGGTGCGTTTCTCGAACGCCTCGGCCGCGCCCGTGGTCCAGCCGTAGAGGTCGTGACCGGGAAACATCTCCAGGCCGAGAACCCGCCGACGCCCGACGAAATGCCGCCCCACCGCCTCCAGCCGGTCCATGTGATAGGGCCCGAAGTTGCTCCACAGGAAGACGAGTGTGGTGCGCCCGGTCCGATCCCGCGCCATGGCTCAGCCCTCCCGGGCGCGGTCGGGCCCGGTCGGGGCGAGCAGGGCCTCGGCCAGATCCAGGGCGCTGCGGCCCATGTCGATGCGGCCTTCGGCATAGGCCCGCGCGGCGGCGCAGGCGGCGGCGTAGGCCCCGGGGCTCCAGGCCGCCGCCCGGTCCATGGCGTCGGCCAGCCCATCCGGCGAGGGGTTGAACACCAGACCGGCCCCGTGCGCCTCCAGGTCGTCCCAGGGCAGCCCCCGCGCCGCCAGCACGGGTCGGCCCAGCGCCAGCGCCTCGCCGGCCACGATGCCGAAGCTCTCGAACCCGGTTCCCCCCATGCCCGAGGGCAGGATGAGCAGGTGGTGTTGGCGGTGCGCCTCCAGCACGGCGGCGCGGTCCAGGTAGCCGGTCGTCTCGATGCGCGAATCCGCCCGGGCCATGGCCTTGACGGTGTCGGCGTAGGCGCCGCCCCCATCGCCCACCAGGGTGAGCGTATCCGCCGGCCGCGCGGCCGCCCGCCACGCCTCGACCATGGCGACGGTGCTCTTTTCCGGAGCGAAGCGGCCGACGTACAGGTACCGCAGCCCGCCGTCCCGTCCCGACGCCAGCGGGGGCGGCGGGGCCGGCTGCAGCGCCCGGCAGTCCACGCCCACGGGGGCCACCACGAAGGGGGCAGAGAAGTACGGCCGGGCGTGCTCCGCCTCCATGGGGCTGAGCACGTGCAGGGCGCGCGCCCGATTGCCCACCGGCTGCACCAGCCGCGCATACAGCAGGCGCTTGACCGGGCGGCGGGCCCGGATGACGTCCGCCAGCGGGCGCATGTAGTTGCCATGCAGCCCGAGCACGAAGGGCACGCCGCGCAGCCGGCAGATCACCAGCGCGAGGGTGACCGGCCAGGTGCCGATGCCGGCGATGTAGACCGCCCGCGCCCGCCCGACGGCGCGCCAGATCATCAGGGGCGCGCCCAGGCCGAAGCCCAGCGATCGGATCTCGACCGGCGCCGCATAGAGCGACACCCGGCAGCCGCACGCCCGTTCGGCCTGCGCGGCGGTGGGACGCGCGCCCTTGGAGGCATCGCTGGCCACCACATGGACCGTCAGGCCGTCGGCGCTCCACTGGCGCGCCAGGGCCGCCGCGCTCTCCGCCACGCCGCCATAGCCGCGCGCCGGCGGGATGTGCGCGGCCACGATCAGGATGTCGTCCCGGGGGGCGGGGGCCTCCCGCTTTGGCGCCGGATCGCGGTCCGGGATCGCCGCGCGCACGGCGTCGAACGCCGCCCGGTCGCGGGCGCGCAGGGGTTGGGCGGGGTTGCCGGCGGAGACCGTCCACGGGTCCAGGTCCCGGGTCGCCACGCCCCGCGCGCCCAGCACCGCGCCCTCGCCCACCGTCACGCCGGGGCCGACGAAGGCCTCCGCCGCGACCCAGGCGAAGTCGCCGATGCGGATCGGCCGGGTGTAGAGCTGGAAATAGGGGTCATCGACCCGGTGGGTGCCGCCGCACAGGTGGGCGCGTTGGGAGATGACGGCGCGGGCGCCGATCTCCACCGGCCCCATGCAGTAGCAGATCACGCCCGGACCCACCATCGCCTGGGGGCCCACGGTCAGGTTGGGCGGATACCACACCCTGGTCGTGCCGTAGACCCGCGCCGACCACGCCACGCGCGCGCCGAACAGCCGCAGCAGGGCAACCCGCCATTGATGGAGCGGCGGCGGCGTCCAGGCCGCGCCCAGGGTCCAGACCAGGAACCAGAGCGCCCGGAAGGCGCGGTGCCGCAGCGAAAAGGTGGCGGCGCCCGTGAACGGGTCGTGCGCCCGGGCGTCGCGGATGTGCGTGTCCGATTCCATATCGGTCCTCGATGGGCTCCCTCCCGGCGCCCGACCGCCCCGTCCTGCGCCCCGCCGAGACTACCCGCCGCCGGCCCCGCCTGTCACCCACCGGGCGTTTCGCGCCCCTCCTCCACCGCGTGGCAGGCGACCAGGGTGCCGTCGGCCTGCGGCAGCGGCTTGGGCACTTCGGCGGAGCACCGGGCGTTGGCCAGCGGGCAGCGGTCGTGGAACACGCAGCCCGAGGGCAGGTTCATGGCCGAGGGCACCTCGCCCGGCAGGCCGGGGGGCTGCATCTCCTCGGTGGAGACGCGCGGAATCGCCGACAGCAGGATGCGCGTGTAGGGGTGGCGCGGGTTCTCGAACAGGGTGGCCGTGTCGGCCAGCTCGCACACCGTGCCCAGGTACATCACGCCGACGCGGGTGCCGAAGTGGCGCACCACCGACAGGTCATGCGTGATGAACAGGTAGGTCAGGTCCAGCTTTTCGCGCGTGTCCATCATCACGTTCAGGACCTGCGCCTGAATGGACACGTCCAGCGCCGAAATGGGCTCGTCCGCCACCACGAAGTCCGGGTCCACCATCAACGCGCGGGCGATGGAGATGCGCTGGCGCTGGCCGCCGGAGAACTCGTGCGGATAACGGTTGCCCCAGGACGGATCGTTGCCGACCGAGACCATCACCTGCTCGACCTTGGCCTTGACCTCGGCGTCGGACAGCGCGGGGGAATGGAACCGCAGCGGTTCTTCCAGGGTCTGCTGCACGGTGCGGCGCGGGTTCAGCGAGGCATAGGGGTTCTGGAAGATCATCTGCATCCGCCGATGGAACGGCATGCGGGCCTTGTGCCGCAGGCCGTCGATGCGGGTGCCGTCGAAGTGGATCTCGCCCGCCGTCGGGGTCAGCAGACCCATGACGATGCGCGCCAGGGTGGACTTGCCGCAGCCCGACTCGCCCACGAGACAGAACGCCTCGCCGCGCCGGACGGTCAGCGAAACGTCGTTGATCGCCTTGACCGTGGGCCGCTCGCGCTGGAGGAAATGCCCCCCCAGGTCGAAGTGCTTGACCACGCCGCGCACCTCGACCAGCGGGCGCGCGGGATCGGACGCGGGGTGGGGGGGGATCGCCATGGCCGCCGCTTCTCCGCTCATGCCGCCCTCCCCGTCATCAGCTCGCGGGCCCGGATGCAGCGGACCAGATGGCCGTCGAGGTCGTCCAGCGGCGGCAGCGCGGCGCGGCAATCGTCCAGGACGTGATCGCAGCGCGGGTTGAAGGGACAGCCGGACGGAATGGCGTTCAAGGACGGCATGTTGCCCCGGATCTGGTTCAGGCGGGCGCCCGGCTCGCCCTCGCCCGGCAGCGCCGCCAGCAGGCCGCGGGTGTAGGGATGCACCGGATTGTGGACGACGCGGTCGGTCCGGCCCGACTCCACCACGCGGCCGGCGTACAGCACCACGACCCGCTGGGTCACCTGCGAGACCACGGCAAGGTCGTGGGTAATCAGGATCAGCCCCACCCCGTGGCTTTTGCACAGGGCAAGCATCAGGCTCATGATCTCCGCCTGGATGGTCACATCCAGAGCCGTGGTTGGCTCGTCGGCGACGATGAGCGACGGCTCGGTCAGCAGCGCGATGGCGATCACCACGCGCTGGCGCATGCCGCCGGACAGCTCGTGCGGGTACGACGCCATGCGCTTGTCCGGCGAGGGGATCTTGACCTCGCCCAGGCGCTGGATGGCGATGCGTTTGGCCTCGGCGTCGGAGATGTCGCGGTGCGCCTTCAGCGTCTCGACCATCTGGGTGCCGATGGTCAGCACCGGGTTCAGGGTCATCATCGGGTCCTGGAAGATCATGCTGATCCGGTTGCCCCGGACGCCGCGCATCTGGGCGCGCGACAGCGTCGTCAGGTCCCGGCCCTCGAACACGATGGAGCCGCCGGCGATGCGCCCCGGGCGGGTCAGCAGATTCAGCACGGCAAAGGCCGCGACGGACTTGCCGGCGCCGGACTCGCCGACGATGCCCAGCCGCTCGCCCTTGTCCACGGCGAACGAGATGCCGTTGAGCGCCGTCAGGGTGCCGTGGCGGGTGGGGAACTCCACGACCAGATCGTGGACATCGAGAAGGGCCATGGCCTTACCCCTTGTACAGACGCGGGTTCAGCACGTCGCGCAGCCAGTCGCCCAGCAGGTTGATCGACAGGATCAGCACGATCAGCACGATGGCCGGGATGGTGGTGATCCACCATGCCCCGCTGAAGATGTACTCGAAGCCCGCGCTGATGAGCGACCCCAGCGACGGCATGGTGACCGGCATGCCCAGGCCCAGGAAGGACAGCGCGGCCTCGCTGATGATCGCGTTCGCCACCTGCACGGTGGAGATCACCAGCAAGGGCGACAGCGTGTTGGGCAGAATGTGGCGGGCCATGATGACCGGGGCCGACAGGCCGATGACGCGGGCGGCATCGACGTATTCCTTCTTGCGCTCGGCCAGCACCGAGGCGCGGATGGTGCGCGCGTACTGCGGCCACTCGGCGATGCCGATGACCAGCACCAGCATGACGATGGCCATATCGGCGAACAGTTCGGCGCCGAACGCGGCCTGGAACACGGCCAGGGCGACGATCGCCAGCATCAGCGTGGACATGGCGAGCTGGATGTCGGCCAGCCGCATGAAGAAGGCGTCCACCTTGCCGCCCAGATAGCCCGAGACCAGCCCGATCACGATGCCCAGCGCCATCTGCACCATGACCGCGAAAATGCCGATGGTGATGGAGATGCGCAGGCCGTACAGGATGGCGCTCAGCATGTCGCGCCCCTGGGCGTCGGTGCCGAGGGGGAAGGCCTCCTCGCCCCCGTCCTGCCACGCCGGCGGGATCTCGGAGTTCATGATGTCGAGCTGCGCCGGGTCGTGCGGGTTCATGCTCGACAGCAGCGGCGCGAACAGGGCGGCCAGCATGAAGAACGCCACCACGGAAAACGCGCCGACGGCGACCGGATCCCGGCGGAAGCGGTACAGGAAATCCGACCCGAAGAAGACGGCGAGGCGGTTCATGTCTGTTTCCCCACCAATCGGACGGTCGGATTGACCAGGGTGTAGATCAGGTCCACCACCGTGTTGGTGACCACGAAGATCAGGCCGACGACGATGATGTACGCGATGATGAGCGGCGTATCGACGCGGTTGACCGCCTCGATGAACATGAAGCCGAGCCCCGGCCACTGGAACACGGACTCGGTGAGGATCGTATAGGCCAGCATGGTTCCGATCTGCACGCCGCCCACGGTGATGACCGGCAGCAGCGTGTTCTTGAAGGCGTGCAGGAACCACACCCGCTTCGCCCCCAGGCCCTTGGCCCAGGCGAACTTGATGTAGTCCTGCTCCAGGATTTCCATCATCTCGGAGCGGATCAGCCGGATGAACAGCGGCAGCATGATCGACGACAGCGCGACGCTGGGCAGGATCAGGTGACTGATGCCGCCCCAGGTCAGGAACCCGGTTTCCCAGCCCGGCGCGATCTCCACCAGGTCCTCGCCGCGCCCGAACGAGGCCAGCCAGCCCAGGTTCACCGAGAACACATAGATCAGGAAGATCGCGGTCAGGAACACGGGGATGGAGATGCCGACAATGCTCGCCCCCATGACCCCCCGCGCCAGCCAGTCCTTGGGGCGGATGGCGCAGTAACACCCCATGGGGATGGAGACCAGCACGATGATGATCGTCGCCCCCACGACCAGGTCCAGGGTCGCCGGGAACTTGTCGGCGATGACCTCCAGCGCGGGTCTCTTGAAGAAGTAGCTGTCCCCCAGGTCGCCTTGCACGGCGTTCCCCAGGAACCGCCAGTACTGCACGAAGAACGGATCATTCAGCCCCATCTCGTCGCGCAGCGCCTCGCGCTCCGCCTCCGAGACGGACTGGCCGACCAGTTCGCGCAGGGGGTCGCCCAGGTTGTCCTGGATGGAAAAGCCGATGAGGCTGATGACGAACATCACCAGCGCGGCCTGCAACAGGCGCTTGATGAGGAAAGCGACGAAGGCCATGGGTGTTCCGAAGACCGAGAAACGGAGAGTCGGCGGCGGCGGGATGCCGGCCGCGACTCAGTGTGGAGTCGCCGTCGGCAAACGACAACACGCAAGGTGGGCCGCCCCGGGGCGGCGAGTGATGACAGACCCGGGGGGCATCGCGCAAGAGGCGATCACGCGGGGCCAGGGCGACGGGCTCAGGTGAACGGGATCGCTCTTCCAGGTCTTTGCAGGGGGTCGGAGACCTGCGCTCGAGGTCCTTCAGCCGCTTCGCGGCTTCAGGATTGTCTGTTTGATTTGTGGCATTGTGGAGATGCCGGGTTGCGGGGCCCCGGGTGGCCACCCGGGGCCCCGCACCGGATCGTGTGATCGTCTCAGGATGGGGTCTTTGCCCGTTGTCATCGTGATCCGCGATCCGG
>NZ_WIVE01000007.1 GCF_009601025.1 Roseospira navarrensis
TAAATCCCGATATGTATCGAAAAATCTGGATATATCCCCGAATTCTGACCGTGTGCCATACCGGTTACCTCGTCACAGCAAGTGACCTTGCCCCGAAAAAGTGGACACCGGGTTACGCGGCACGAAACGCGGCTTGCTCCTCGGTGATGGAGCCAAGCGCCGAGTGCAGGCGCCAGCGAGTGTAAGTCCCTTCGATGGAGGCGAACAGGTCGAGGACCACGGCGAGGCACAGCCACCCTCTCGGCGGTTGGGATGTAAGACATATCGGCGAGCCCAGGGCTTTCGTGGGGGCTCGCCCTGGGGCGTCCGGCGAGACCTGCCGGTCCAGCAGGCTGGGCGCCTCGGGCAGAGTGTGGTTGCTGTCCGTAGGACACGGCCGATAGGCCCGGCGCCACTTGGCCTGGACGCCATGGCGGCGCATCACGCGGGCCACCCGCCCCGAGGGCCGGCCGCTGCTCGCCAACAGCGCCACCGTGTCCGGCTTGAACTCATCCGTGAAGGACCGTCGGGTCTTGGTCGTCATCGTCCACGTCTCCACTCCCGAGGGCGCTTGTCGGAGGTGTCCACCGTTCTGGAGACGGGTCAGACAGCTCTTCGCCTTGCCATCCGTCCGCCTGAGCACGCTCAAGATCGGCGACGGGCACGTGGCGTTCCAGGAACGCCAGGATGGTCCCGGCGGCCAGGTCCAGGCGGCTCTCGCCGGTCTCGGTGTCCAGGCCCTCGTGCGTGACGCCCGGCAGGGGCTCCGCGGTCACGACGCACCCGGCGGCCCGGGCCGCGTCCCGCAGGCGCATCATCTCGGCGATCGGCACGACGGTGTCGGCCGTGCCGTGCAGCAGGAGAACCGGGGCCTGCTGGCGCGCAACCGTGGTCACGGGCGCGATGTCCGCGAAGCGATGGCCGATGATGCGCTCCACGTAGCGATTGATGACCCACCCGATCGGGCGATAGGGCACGTGCCAGCCCTCCAGCGTCCGGCGCATCACCTCCTCCGGATGGGCGAACGCCGCAAGGCTGACCACGGCCGCCAGGTCCGGGTGCCGGCTGCCGGTCAGCAGCGCGGCCCCGGCGCCGACGGAATGCCCCATCACGCCGAGGCGGGCGGGATCGATCTCCGGACGGGCGCGCAGCCACGCCAGCCCGGCCGAGAGGTCCTCGGCGAACCGGGGCAGGGAGGCGAAGGAGTCGTCGTCGCTGCGCCCATGGCAGCGGGCATCCAGCAGCAAAACGCCGTATCCGGCCGCCTGCAGAACCCCGGCCAGCGGCAGCAGCCCATCCGCGCTGGCGCCCCAGCCATGGATCGCGACCAGGGCCGGCGCCGACGGTCGGTCGGGCGCCGCCGGGGGCGGCGCGTACCAGCCGAACAGGCTCTTGCCCTTGGCGGTGGGGAGGCGCACGCCCTGCCCGTTGACGAGGAGATCGCCCGGGTCCGTCCCGGCGCCCAGGCGGGGCGCCCGGAACGCCCGGTGCAGGGCCTTGTGCAGGGCGTAGCCGCCGACCACGGCGATCGCGAGAAGAATCAGGCCCTGAATGACGATCACGGGCGGGGGTCCTCTTCAATGGAACGGGGCGGGCGGATCACGCCACCTGCTCGCCCGCCAGGATCGCATCCAGGCGCGCCAGATCGCTGTAATGCAGCAGGAGCACGCTGCTGCTCTGCGCCAGCGCCGAGGCGCTGCGGGTGAAGGTGGCGTTGGTCACCACGGCGGCATGGCGGCAGCGGGCATGCAGCCGGGCCGTCGAGGCCTCCTGCACGGCCTTGTTGCCCACGGGCCCGCCGTACTTCTTGCACTGGATGGCGACCCGCACGCCGTCCCGGGTCGCGATGATGTCCACGCCCTGGTCCTGCGAGGCCGCCGTCACCTCGGTCGTCCAGCCGGCGCGGTCCAGCAGCCCGGCACAGAAGCGCTCGAAGGCATAGCCGTCCATGTCGGGATCGAACGCGCAGTCCGCCGCGATCGCCACGCACCGGCGGTGCACGGGCTTTTCCAGCAGATGCAGGGCATAGCGGTTCAGATCGCTCCGGATCACCCGGGCCTGCGCGTCGGACAGGTGCGGCATGATGACCTTGTCGATGAAGTACTTGGCCTCCCGGCACCATTCGGACGCATCCACGACCCCATAACAGTCGATGTGGATCTTCTGGTCGCGGTTGCGGGCCAGGGTGTCCAGGTGCTCGGCCACGCACTGGGCGAAGATGCGCTCCGCCGTCTCGCGCTGCACCGTGCGGTGGGCATAGTCGAGCAGGGCCGCGACCAGCCCAAGGGCGGCGATCCCCGCCAGCGCCAGCCCGCCCCAGGCGAGAAGCGGCGCGCCGTTTTCGATCAGGCCGTGCAGCATGAAAGGGTCCAATCCGGAGCATCCATGACCCGGACTCGTCCGGACCATGCCCATGGAATCAGTCCGGGCGCGGCTTTTCAAGAGGCACAGGCCCAGCCGGGCCGCCCGCGGGCGGCGGGGTGGAACCCGCCCGGCCCGGCGCGCGTTGCCCGGGGGAACCGTCGGCGCGGAAAGCTGACCACGCCGCGTGCCCTCTTGTCCCAACGGGAGGTCCCTCATGACCGTCACCCGCCTGGATCAGGCCGATCACGAAGCCAACACGTGGCTGAACAGGCTGACCGAGACGCCCGCCGTCGAGACCCGGAATCAGGCCTATGGGGCGCTGCGCGCGGTGCTGGAACACAGCGCCCTGGAGGACATCGCGAACGGCGACGCCGCGCGCTTCGTGGTGGCCGGGGCGGAAGGCGCCTACGGCCCGCAGGCGCGCAAGGCGCGCCCCCACACCGCCGGTCACTGACGGAGGCGATCCCGCGCCATGACGGAGCACACCGCGATCCGAGGGCCCCGCGTGGCGGCCCGCCTGCGGCGCGGCTGGGTCGACCTGCGCGGTCTGGCCCGGCTGGCTTGGTTCGGCCTGCAACACTTCGTCCTGGCCCGCGTCTTCTCCAGCTTGAGGCGGGCCGCCCCGGCCGAGGTGACGCAGGCCCTGATGCGTGCCAAGGGGATCGGCCATCCGCCCCCGGTGCTGACGCTGGAAGGGCCGGACGATCCCGACCGGGCGTGGGACCGGGGCTTCGCCGCCGTCAACGCGGCCCTGTACATGAACCTGCACACACCGAACGACATGGCCGGGGTGCGCCATGCCCATCCGGCGCCGTCGTTCCCGGCGATCTATCTGTGGGACTCCGCCTTCATCGCGCAGGTCTGGCGGTGGTGGGACCCGGCCGTCGCGGCCGACGTGCTGCGGGCGGTGGTGGAGACGCGCGACGGCGACCGCCTGCGCCACTTCACCGCCGCCTTCGCCCGGTCGCCCTATACCCAGCCGCCCCTGCTCGCCTGGGCCCTGCGCCAACTCGTGGACGGTCTGGACGCGGCCGAGACCGAGGGTGTCGGACTGGCGGACCTGTACGGGCCGTTGTGCGATTACAAACGGTGGCTCTATACCCACCGGCGCACGGCGGACGGCCTGTTCGCCTGGGATCATGCCTACGAATCCGGGGGCGAGAACGCCCCGCGCTTCGGCTCCCGCGATGAACGCCGGCTGCGGGACACCCGTCGCGTCGCCGCGCCCGACTTCGCGGCCTATATGGTGCTCACCTGCGATGCCCTGGCGGCCCTGGCGCGGAGGATCGGGCGCACGGGCGAGGCGGCGGCGCACGAGGCCGATGCCACCGCCCTGCGCGCCCAGGCGAACGCGGTCCTGTGGGACGAGACCGAAGGGCTGTACTTCGACCGCGACATGGACAGCGGCGCGTTCATCCGGTGCCGCACCATCGCGTCCCTGCTGCCTCTCTGGGCCGGGATACCCGACCCCGACCGGGCGAAGCGGTTGCACACCCACATCGTGGACCTGGAGGCGTTCAATACGCCGATCCCGCTGCCGTCCGTCGCGGCCTCCGATCCCGCGTTCGAAAAGGACATGTGGCGCGGCCCCGTGTGGGTGAACACCGCCTATGCCGTCATCCAGGGGCTGGAGCGATACGGTTCCGGCGAGACCGCCGCCGACCTCGCGTTTCGCCTGTGCGACGGCGTCTACCGCACGGCGCGGCTGACGGGGCACATCCACGAGTTCTATGATCCGGATCGGCCGGGCGTGGACGCCCTCCACCGCAAGCGCGGCAACCTGTGGAAACGCGTGACCCTGGGGGACAAGCCCGTGATCGACTTCGTCGGCTGGTCCGGTCTGGTCAACACGCTGGTGATCGAGACCCTGTTCGGGCTGCGCCGGGAGCCGGAGGGCCTGACCCTCACCCCCCGCTTCCCGGAGCGCGCCGCCGGCCACCGGCTCACCCTGTCCCTGCCGCACCCTGGCCTGGACATCCGCGCCGAGATCCGGTCCGGCGGCGCGGTGCGTGGTACGGTGCGCGGCCCGTGGGGCGAGCGGACGTTCCATCTTGCGTTCGGCGAGACCCTGAGCCTGTCTCCCGCCGCCAACCATCCGGGAGACCGCGCATGAAGCTGTGCGACATCACGCTGGCCTACAACGACAGCAGCGGGGGCATCCGCACCTACATCGACCAGAAACGCCGCATCCTGACGGAGCAGACCGAGCACACCCATGTGCTGGTGATCCCGGGCGAACAGGACCGGGTCCACGAGGACGGGCGGCTGGTGACGGTGGAGATCGAGAGCCCGCTGTTGCCCGGCCAGGACGCCTATCGCTCCTTCATCCGGCCGCGCAAGATCCGGGACGTTCTGGTCGATCTGCGGCCGGACGTGATCGAACTGGGCAGCTACTACCTGGAGGCCTGGGCCGCGATCTCGGCCCGCAACCGGCTGCGGGAGAAAGGGTTGCCCTGCGTGCTCGGCGGCTATTTCCACACCGACGTCGCCGAGGCCTATGTGGCGGCCCCGCTGCGCAACGTCGCCCGCGACTGGCTGTCGGACTCCGAGGACTCGGTCTGGACGAAACTGGGCGACCGCATCTCCGAGGTCGCGGCGGCCGGCATCGAACGCTACATGGCGGGCGTGTTCGAGGCCTGCGACCTGGCCTTTGCGCCGTCCCCCGCGCAGGCGGCGCGGCTGAACGAGTACGGCGTGGACGGGGTCCGCGTCGTGCCGCTGGGGGCGGATCTGGAGGGGTTCCACCCCGATCGGGGCAGCGCCGAGGCGCGCGCCGAGGCGGGCGCCGAGCCGGACGATCTGCTGCTGATCTATGCCGGACGGCTGTCCCACGAGAAGCGGGTGCTCACCCTGGTCGAGGCGCTGGATGCCCTGCCCGAGGACCGCCACGCGCGGCTGTGCCTGATCGGGCACGGCCCCTTGCGCGACGAGCTGGAGGAGATGGCCCGGACCCGGCCGGCCCTGACCCTGCTGCCGTTCCAGACCGACAAGGCGGCGCTGGCCCGCCTGCTGGCCTCGGCCGACCTCTACGTGACAGCGGGGCCGCACGAGACGTTCGGGCTCAGCATCATCGAGGCGCAGGCCTGCGGCCTGCCGGTGGTCGGTGTGGACGCCGGCGCGCTGCCGGAACGGGTGCCGCCGGACCTGGGGGCGCTGGGGCCGGTGGACGACGCGACCGCCATGGCCGCCAACATCGAAACCGTGGCGGCCGACCGGGCCGCGATCGGCCAACGGGCGCGCCGCCACGTGGAGGAGTCCTTCAGTTGGTCCGGCACGGTGGGGGCGCTGCTTGAGGCCTACGGCGCGGCGCCGGGGCGCGGGGCGGGCGAGGCGACCAGAGGCGCATGAGACCAGCGGCCCTCGCTCGTCAGATGCCGTTGGCATCGGCGTCATATGCCGTTGGCATCGGACGCTGGCGGGTGCTGTCACGTCACGGGATCGGCCAGTGCGCGGTCGATCAGTCTGGCGCATACCGCCCGTCCCTGCGCGGTCAGGATGCCGTAATGGTCGCCCGGCACCGTATGAACCGAAAGCCCGCCCCGCGCCAGGGCGCGCCACCCATGCACTTCTGCGCCGTCCGGTCCCTCTGCGGCCCGCAGCAGGGTCGCCGCCACGTCGCACGGCTGCGAGCGATGGTGCTTCAGAAGCGCGCCATGGGCCAGGGCCACCTCCCGCATCCACGCGGCGAGACCACCATGGTCGCCGCCGCCCCCGGCCTGCACGGCCCGCAGATCGCGGTTCACGTCTTCAACGCCGAAGTCGGCGACTCCCAGGCGCTCCAGGGCCTCGGGCGTGTAACTGTCGATCAGGCCGAGGAACGCCACGGTCTCGCCCTGCTCCCGGAGACGCCGCGCCATGGCGAAGGCGATCACGCCGCCCATGGACCATCCGGCCAGACAGAACGGACCACGGGCCTGCACGTGGCGGACGGCATCCACGTAGCGGGCCGCCATGGCCTCCAGGCTGTCCGGGGTTCCTGGTGTCGCCTGCACCCCGTACACCGTGCGATCCCCGGTCAGCGCGCGGGCCAGCCCGGCATAACAGGCGACCGTTCCGCTCAAGGGATGCACCAGGACCAGGGGCGGCCGTGCATCCGCCTGCCCGCCCACGGCCCGGCGCAGGCAGACCAGCCCGCCCGCCGGTCCCGTCTCGGCGCGGTCCACCGCGCCACCCTCCCCCGGGTCCGCATCGCGGACCAGACGCGCCTGGGCGGCGATGGTGGGCGCCGCCACCAGGTCCGCGACCGAGAGAGCCCGGCCGAAGGCGCGATCCAGGGCGTGCAGCAGCCGCACGGCGAGCAGGCTGTGCCCGCCGCTGACGCCGAAGTCATCCTCCACGCCCAGATCGGCCCGACCAAGAACCTCGGTCCAGATGGCGTGGATCCGGGCCTCGGTCTCGTCGCGCGGCGGCACGCCGGCCTCGGTCCGCCGCGCCGGCGTCGGCAGCGCCAGCCGGTCCAGCTTGCCGGCGGCGGTCACGGGCAACGCCGGGAGCAGCACGTAGGCCGCCGGCAGCATAGGCGTCGGCAGCCGGCGCGCGAGACTCGCCCGCACCGCCGCCTCGTCGAACCCCGCATCCCCCGGCACCACATAGGCCACCAGATCGTCACCCATCGGCACCACGGCGGCGGCCTGCATGCCGCAGGCTTCCAGCGCCGCCTCGACCTCGCCCGGCTCGACGCGGAACCCGCGCCGCTTGACCTGATGGTCGCGGCGGCCGTGAAAGGCGATCACGCCCGCGCCGCCCGGCAGGAAGGCCGCCAGATCGCCCGTGCGGTACAGACGGACCGCAGGGCGATCCGGCTGCAAGGATCGCATCACGAACGCCTCGGCCGTCCGGTCGGGCTGCCCGTGGTATCCGATGGCCAGCCGCACGCCGCCCAGGTGCAACTCCCCCTTGGTCCCCGGCGGCACGGGGGTGCCGTCGCCGTCCAGGATCGCCACCCGGGTCCCGGGCAACGGGCGGCCGATGGGCACGGCGGGCCCATCCCCGTCCTCGGCCGTCACCTCGTGGACCAGCGCCGTCACGGTCGTTTCGGTGGGACCGTAGCAGTTGAACAGACGCGCCTCTGACAGCGGTCCCGACCGCCACAGGCGCACCACCTCGGGCGTCAGCGTCTCGCCGCCGACCAGGCACAGGCGCAGACGCAGGCCGGCGGGCGCCGGGATCGCGCCGAGGGCCTGGAGCACTTCCCGCAGGTAGGCGGGCGGCACGTCGGCCACCGTGATGCCCCGCGCCACCAGCAGCCGCAGGAAGGCATCCGGCGTCCAGGCGGGGCCGGTGCGCATGACCAGCCGCGCCCCCTCGGCCAGCGTCGGCAGGATCTGCTCCACCGCCGTGTCCACGGCGTGGGCGGCGAACTGCAACACCACATCGCGCCGGGACAGGTCGTAGCGGTCCGCCACGACCCGGCAGTGCGCATCCAGGGCCCCGCGCGAGACGACCACGCCCTTGGGCGTGCCCGTGGTCCCCGAGGTATGGATCATGTAGGCCGGTGCCTCGCCCTCGTGCGTCACGCGCGGGGCGCGCCCCGGCTGGCGGCGGATGGCCTTGCGATCGCGATCCAGGTCCACCAGCGCCACGGCCGGGGCCAGGGTCGCGGCCCGGGTCGCCTCGGACCCGGCGGCGATCAGCCGGGCCGCCCCGCACGCCCGCAGGATCAGCGCCAGCCGCGCGTCGGGGGACTCCGGATCGAGGGGGACCCAGACCCCGCCGGCCCGCATCACCGCCAGCAGCGCGACGATCGCGCGGACCTCCCGGCCCAGCAGCACCGCCACCGCATCCCCCGGCCGGACGCCGATCTGCCGCAAATGGAGCGCCAGACGGGTGGCGCGGCGATCCAGGGCGCGATAGCTCACCGTGGCGTCGTCCGCCACGATCGCCACGGCATCGGGGGTCTTGCGGGCCTGCCGCGCAATCCGGTCGAGCACCGGACGCGGATCGCCGAGCAGGCTCCCCCCGTCGTCCCAGGCCTCCGCCAGCCGCGCCCGGTCCGCCGCCGACAGCAGCGGCAGCGCCGCCACGGGACGGGCCGGGTCGGCGCACAGGCCGTCCAGCAGCGTCTCCACATGATCGAGCAGCCGTTGCACCGTCGCCGGCTCGAAGCGCGCCCCGTCATAGCCGGCCACAAGGCGCAGGCCGTCCTGCGCCTCATGGACCTCCAGACCGAAGGCCGTGTCCCCGACCTGACGCACCTGCGGCAGGTACGCCACCCCGTCGGGCGCGGTCGCCGGGCCGCGCGCGGCGGCCTGATAGGCGTAGCTCACCTGATACATCGGCCGCCCGGTGGCCCCGCCCGCCAGATCCCGCGCCAGGGCGGCGAAGGGATAGGCGGCATGGTCGAGGCCCTCGGTCAGACGGGCCTGGACGTCCCGCAGCAGGTCGTCCGCGGGCTGGTCCCCCGCCACCCCGAGACGCAGGGCGATCAGGTTGGCGCAATAGCCGACCGTGTCGGCGAACTGGGGACCGGGGCGCCGCAGCGTGGGCACACCCACCACCAGATCACGGGCCCCGGCGACCCGATAGAGCACCGCCGCGAGGACACCCAGGAAGAACGCCGCCGGCGTCACGCCCACCGACGCCGCCGCATCCCGCGCGGCCCGCGCCCGTTCGGCGCTCAACGGGCGCTCCAGGCAGCGGCCGAGAATGGCCCCGTCGGGACGCGGCGGGTGGTCCGTCGGCAGGTCGAGGGACGCCGGCGCGTCCGACAGCACCGCCAGCCAATGGCGTTTCTCGGCCTCGCCCCGCGCGCTGGACAGCAGGTCCCGTTCCCAGGCGGTGAAGGCGGCCGCGTCGGCCGCGCCCTCCGGCGCGCCCGGCAGGGCCCCGGCGGCGAGCCGGTCATGGGCGCGCCACAGCCACCGGGCCAGCAGGGCCGCCGTGGTGCCGTCGCACACGATGTGGTGCAGGGTGACCAGCAGGATCGCCTCGTCCTCGCCCAGGGCCCCGCCGTGCAGCCACTCGAACCGGCTGGGCGCCTCGTCGGCGAGGGCGAAGGGACGGACCGCGCGCCGGCGGGCGCAATCCACGGCGTCCATGTCCTTGGGCATCGCCACCCGCGTCAGCAGCGGCGCCCCCACGGGACGCGCGACCAGCGCCGGACGGTCGGTCTCGCCGCCCTCCACCCGCGCGGTCAGGATCGGAAACCGCTCGACCAGCCACGCACAGGCCCGCTCCAACACGGCCGGGTCGATGCCCCGCAGGCGGAAGGCCATGGGCACGTTGTAGATGCCGCTGCGCGGATGGAGCGCCTGCAGCACCCACAGGCCGGTCTGGTTCTCGCTCAGATCGGCGCGCCAGGGGCCGGGCGCGCGGTCAACGACGGTCGAGGGCACGGGCGCGGGCTCAGCCGGCGCGACCGGACCGGCGGCGGTCGCGGCGGCCACATGGCGGGCGAGGCGGCGGGGGGTCGGATGCGCCTCCAGGTCGCGGTGGGCCAGCATCACGCCGGTTGCCGCCGCCACCTCGTGGAACAGCCGCATGGCCCCCATGGAGTCCAGCCGCAGGCGCGCGAAGTCCGCATCCGCGTCCAGGGTCTCCCCCGGATGGCCGGTTTCCTCGGCGATCGTGTTCAGGATGATCGCGAGGGGGTCTCGTGCCTCGGGCGCGACGGGCGGAGGCGGCATCGACGGAGACACGCTCCCGTCGAGCCAGTGCCGCTCCCGCGCGAAGGGATACGGCGGCAGGATCAGCGGCGGTCCCGTCCCCTCTTCCGGCGCGTCGGCCTCGGGGTCGTGATCGGGCGGCGTCCCCGGGTCCTGGGTGCGCAGCGCGTGCAGCAGGTCGTCCGTGGTGCGGGCGACGATGTCCAGGCGGCAGTCCAGCGGCTCCCGGCCCTCGCGCAGGGTTCGGGACAGCCGGGCCAGGGACAGACCACCGGGCGCATCGGCCACATGATCCGCCAGCCGCCGCCGGACCTCCGCCAGTTGCTCCGGCGTGCGCGCCGAGAGGGGAAACCGGCGCGGGCGCTCTGTCTCCTCCTGAGGTTTGGGCGCGCCGTCGGCGTCCGGTGCCTCTTCGACGACCAGATGGACGTTGGAGCCACCGGCCCCGAAGGAACTCACGGCGGCGCGGCGCGGCGGCTCGACTCCCGTCACCATCGGGCGCGGCCAGGGCGCGGCGGCGGTCTGCGGCACGAAGGGCGTGCCGGCAAAGGCGATGTCCACGTTGGCCGGCAGATCCGGCCGCACGGAGGGAACAAGGCGACCGTGCTCCAGCATCAGCAGCACCTTGACCAGCGCCGCCAGCCCCGAGGCCGCTTCCGCATGCCCCATGTTGGCCTTTACCGAGCCGATGGCGCAGAACCCCTCGTCCTCGGTGAACGCCCGGAAGGCGCGGGTCAGCGCCCGCACCTCGATCGCATCGCCGATGGGGGCGCCGTTGGCGGCGGCCTCCACATAGCCGATGGACCGCGGGTCGATGCCGGTGCGGCGCAGCACATCCTCGATCAGCCGCGCCTGGGCATCGGCGCTGGGCACGGCATACCCGGCCGAGTGGCCGGCATGGTTGGCGGCACTGCCCCGGATGATCCCCAGCACCCGGTCGCCGTCGCGCCGGGCATCGGCCAGGGGCTTGAGCAGCACCGCGCCCACGCCCTCGGCCGGCAGATAGCCGTCCCCGGCCGCGAAGGTCCGGCTTCCCGGCTGGGTGCCGGCGAGACCCGTGCGGCCGAGCCCCAGGTACTTGTCGGGATGGATCGACAGGTTGACGCCGCCGGCGATGGCCAGCCGGCATTCCCCCAGCCGCAGGCTCTGGCAGGCCTGATGCACCGCCTGCAGGCCCGAGGAACACATGCTGTCCACCGCCACGCTGGGACCTTGCAGATCGAAAAAGAACGACGTGCGGTTGGCGATGGCGGAATAGGACGACAGCGACAGCAGCGCCCGGGTGTCGGCATCGGAGGCGAAAGCCCGGTACTGCTGGTACATGGACCCGACGAAGACGCCAACCCGGCCCGCGTAGCGGTCGCGCAGCAGCGGGCGCGGATGGGCGGCCCGGTCGAGCAGATGCCAGGTGGTTTCCAGGAACAGGCGCTCCTGTGGGTCGCTCAGCGCCGCCTCGCGCGGGGTATAGCCGAAGAAGCCCGCGTCGAACCGATCCACGTCGGCGATGAAGCCGCCCCATTTCAGCGGGGTGCGTCCGGGTTCGCCCCTGGTCTCGCCTTGAATGGCGGTGTGGTCCCAGCGGTCGGCCGGCACCTCGGTCACCAGATCGCGGCCGGCCTCCAGCGCGGCCCAGAACGCCTCCACAGTGTCCGCCCCCGGAAAGCGGCCGGCGGCGGCGATCACCGCCACGCCGTCCACCTCCGGCGGCGCGGGCGTGGGATCCGGTTCGGCGGCGGCGACGGGTTCGGTCCCGACCGGCGCCCGGTCCGCCAGATGGTCGGCCAGCCGGTCCAGGGTCGGGTGTTCGAACAGGATGGTGTTCGGCAGCGGGCCGAAGTCCGGTTTCAGGGCCTCGACGATCTCCAGCGCGGACACCGAATCCACCCCAAAGCGGTCGATGGGGGCTTCGGGATCGAGCCGCTCGACCGGGATCTTCAGAACCTCGGCCATCCGCTCCGCCAGGAGCGCCACGACCCGGTCCCGCCGCTTCGGATCCGGGGCCGTCGGGGTGGGGGTCGGTTGCGGTCGGGCCTCCGGCGGGTCCATCAGCCGCCGGAGCCGGTCGGCATCGCCCTGGAGAACAAGCACCTGATCCGCCTCGGCCTGGGCGAGGGCCGCATCCAGCGCGCGCAGCGCCGCCGCCGTGGTCAGCGGTCGCACGCCCACGTCGCGCGCCATCGCGTCGAGCGTGGCGGCATCGAGACGCATGCCCCCTTCGGCCCAGTACGGCCAGTCGAGCGCTAGCGTCCGCCCGCGCCGTCGGCCCGCCGCCACGGCGGCGTTGCGCGCTTCGGCGAAGCCGTCCAAGTAGGCATTGGCGGCGGCGTAGTCCGCCTGCCCCACGTTGCCCAGCGCCCCGGCAGCGGAGGCGAACAGCACCATGACGTGGAGATCCAGATCCGCCGTCGCCGCGTCCAGGGCGGCCACCCCCGCCACCTTGGGCGCCAGAACGGCGCGCAGGTCGGCCTCGCGCTTGTGGGCGATCCGGGCATCCCGCAGGAGGCCGGCGGCATGGATCACCCCGGTCAGCCGCTCGTGCCGCGCGGTGATCTCCGCCACCAGCCGCGCCACCGCATCGATGTCGGTCACGTCCACCGATCGGTGGACAATCTCCGCCGGCAGCGCCTCCATCCAGGCCCGCGTCTCGGCGTCCGGCACCGACCGGCTCACCAGCCACAGGACGGGTCTGTCCGCCCGCGCCGCGATGTCCTCGGCCAGCACGCGACCGAGCCCGCCGAGGCCGCCGGTCAGCAGGTAGACCCCGCCGTCCCGCCAGGGACGCGGCGGCGCGGACGGCGGGTCGATCTCCCGCCAGCGCCGCACCAGCCGCCGGCCGTGCTGGTACCGGATGTCGGTCTGATCCTGGGCCGCCGCGCGATCCGCCGCCAGCCGGTTGGGAAGATCGGTCGCACCCGGGTCCACCGCGACCCCCTGGAACCGGATCGAGGGCATCTCCAGCCGGGCGCAACGCAGCATCCCGGCGAGCCCTTCCAGCGCGGGCGCTCCTTCGCCGCCCGCCGGTCCCACCACCTGGACCACGGCTGCCGGGGTTTGCTCCCGCCCGAGGGCCTGCAACCGGGCCAGCAGCCGCGCCGCGTGATCGGTAAAGCGCGCCGCCGGGGGTCTGGCGTCGGCGGGGAGCACGAGAAGGTCTGCGCCCTCGCCCTCCAGCGCCCGGCGCGCCGCGTCCGGCATCTCGCACAGGACCAGCAGAGCCGCCTTTGAGGTGTCGCCGGCACCCGCCGATCGCTCTTGCCACTCCGGCGCGAACAGAAGCGGCCGCTCTTCAGGTGCGGCGACGGCCGCGACCACGGGTGCCGCGCCGCCGGGCACCCAGTGGGACTCGCGCGCGAAGGGATAGCTCGGCAGCCCGATGCGCGGCGGCAGGGGGCCGTCTCCCCACAGCGCCGGCCACGACACGGCGGCGCCCGTCACCCAGGCGGCGGCCACGGCCTCCGGATCACGAGGATCCGCGCAGGCGGCGGGGGCCCGCGCCACGCGCCCGCGATGGACTCCCGCGAGGTCGGTCCGCCCCTCCAGCACCGCGTCCAGCGCCCGCAGCAGACCGGCCCGATCCGCCGCGACAATGGCCAGCCTCTCTTCGAACGCCTCGCGCCCCGCCTGCAGGGTGTGGGCGATGCTGGCCAGGGCCGCCTCGTCCAGGGTCGCGACCGCCGTCCGGAGACGCGATACCGCCGCGTGCAGCCGCTCCGGATCGCGGGCCGAAACCGGGACAACCCACCGACCGGCGGGCGGCGATGCCGCCGGGACCGAGGCCGGGGCCTCGTACTGCTCCAGGATCAGATGAGCGTTCGATCCTCCGGCGCCGAACGAGGACAGGGCCGCGACCCGATGCCCACCGGCCGAGTGGGTCCAGGGCTCCAGGCGGCGCTGGACCCGGAAGGGCGAGGCCGCGAAGTCGATGTTCGGGTTGAGCGTGTCCGCATGCAGCGACGGGGCCACCTGGCCGTGGCGGAACTGCAGCAGCACCTTGGTCAGGCCGGCCATGCCGGCGGCGCTCTCGCAATGGCCGACGTTCGACTTGACCGAGCCGATGGGACAGGACCCCGCCGGCGCGTCCACCCAGGCCCGCGACAGGGCGGCGATCTCGATGGGATCGCCCAGGCTGGTGCCCGTGCCGTGCGCCTCGACATAGCCGATATCGCGGGGATCGACCCCGGCAGCCGCCAGCGCACGCCCGATCACCGCCGTCTGCGCGGCCGGGTTGGGCACCGTGTAGCCGTTGGTCTTGCCGCCGTGATTGAGCACGGACGCCCGGATGATCCCATGAATCCGGTCGTGGTCGGCGATGGCGCGGGACAGCGGCTTCAGCAGCACCGCGCCCACGCCCTCGCCGGGCACATAGCCGTCGCCGCCCCGGCCGAAGCTCTCGCACCGCCCGACGCTGGACAGGAACCGGCCCTGGCTCAAGGCGAGGTACTTGTTCGGATGCAGCGTCAGATTGACCCCGCCCGCCAGCGCGACCGCGCAGCCGCCCGACCGCAGGCTGTCGCAGGCCAGATGGATGGCCGTCAGGGACGACGAGCACATGGTGTCCACGGCGACGCTGGGCCCGTGGAAATCGCAGACGTACGAGACCCGGTTGGCGATGGACGCGGCGCTTCCCCCCAGCGCCATGGGCTGCCCGGCGGCGGTCTTCTCGGCCCCGTAGAGCTGATAGTCCTCGTACATGACCCCGACGAAGACACCCACATCCCCGCCGGACAGCGGCGGGGCGCTGCGGGCCAGGGTGGCGCGGGTCAGGCCGGCGTCTTCCAGCGCCTCCCACGCCGTCTGCAGGAACAACCGTTCCTGCGGGTCCATGTAGTCCGCCTCGCGCGGCGATATGTTGAAGAACAGCGGGTCGAAGCGGTCCACGCCGTCGAGGAACCCGCCCCAGCGGCCGTGTTCGCCCGTCGCCCGGTCCGGTCCCCAGCGGTCTGGGGGAATGGGCGTGATGCAGTCCCGCCCCTCGGCCAGCACACGCCAGAAGGCGTCCACGGAGTTCGCCCCCGGATAGCGGCCCGCCAGCCCGATGATGGCGACGGGCTCGTCGGAGGCGGGACGCGCCGATGCCTGGGCCGGCGGAGGCGCTTCAGGTCGCACCGACGGCGGCGCGGGGTTGCCCTCCCGCGCCACGCCGGCCACGCGGGCCACGGCCTCCGGGTTCGTCTGCATGAAATGATCGACGATGCCGCCCAGGGTCCGGTGATCGAAGAACAGGGTCGTAGGCTGCGGCCCGAACGCCTGTTCCAGGGCGTCCGTCAGGCGGACGATCAGAACGCTGTCCAGGCCGTAGGCCTCCAGCGGAACGTCCAGGGCGATCTCGTCCACCGGAACGCCGGTCTCGCGCGCCACCAGATGGCGGAAGTAGGCCTCGGCGGCCGCCCTGACCCCTGACGTCGGGGCCGCCACGCGCTCCACCGTCGGCCCCGCATCGAACAAACGCAGCGCGAAGCCGCGCACCGCCACCCGCACCCGCCCCTCGGCGTCCGCAAGGTCGATGTCCAGCCGCATGGCGCCGTCGCCCCGGGAGCGGTCCCGGACGTGCGCCCACATCTCGGCGGTGGTCGGGCCATGGAAGGTCACGCCGTCCACGGCAAAGGGCAGCGCCATGCGGCCGCCGCCCTCGCCCGCCGGACCGTCGGCGAAGAGGCCCAAAGCGGCATGAAACGCGCCGTCCAGCAGGCTGGGATGCACCGCGAAGGACAGCGCGGCGTCCGGGGCCGGCTGCGGCAGCGCCAGCCGGGCCAACACCGCCCCCTCGCCCGCCCACAGCGCCCGGACGACGCGGAACGCCGGGCCGTACGACAGGCCGAGCGCCGCATAGGCGGCGTACAGCCAGTCGGGGTCCAGGTCTCTGCTACAGGCGGCCCGGGCCGACTCCACGTCCAGTTCCGGCGGCGGCGACGCTGGGGCTTCGGTGATCTCGGCCGTCATGTGCTCGGTGCCGTCGGGACCGCGCAGCGCCACGCGCCCGTCCGGCGCCACCGGCACGGTGACCGAAACCGATCCTTGGTCGAGCGTGACGGGACGCAGCCACACCACCCGGGCCAGATGCACCGGCCAGCCTTGGCCGCTGGCGGCCCGCGCCAGCTCCAGACTCAGGGCCCCGGGCAGCACACGGTGCCCCTGCACCCGGTGATCCCGGAGGTAGAAGGCGTCCGCCTCCAGTTGCACGGACTCCAGGCGTGGCGCGGACGCGCCCGGCAGGGCCGAGCCGATCCGGTAGGTATCGGCCGCGAAGGGATAGCCGGGCAGGCGCAGACGGCGGCGCGGCCCCTGGTGCCGCCCGTCCCAGTCTACCGCGCCGCCGGCCACCCAGTGCGCGGCGAGGGCCTGCGGCGTCGCCTCGGATCCCGGCCCCGCGCCGTCGGGCAGCGGCGCCGCGCCCTCGTCGGTCAGGACCCCGGCCGCGTCGCCCGCCAGAAAGGCGGTCAGCCGGGCGCGCAGGTCGGCCAGCGTCTCGACCACCACCGCCAGACGCCGGCGCATCGGCGTGCGCCCGACCTGGAGCGTAAAGGCGAGGTCCGCCAGATCGCCCGGATCGGTCAGACGCCCCGCATCGAGCACCGTCACCAGATCGCGCGCGCGATCGCGCAGCCGTGCGGCGTCCCGGGCCGACAGCACAACCACCACCGGCCCCCGGGTCCCGCGCGGCGACACCGGCGGCGGACGATCCTGCTCCAGCACCACATGGGCGTTGACCCCGCCGAAGCCGAAGCTGCTGACCCCGGCGCGGCGGGGCAGCGCCCGGCCGGCGGCATCGCGCACCGGGGTCCAGGGCCGCGCCGCGCGGACGATGTCGAAGAACGTGCCCGACAGGTCGATGTAGGGATTCACCCCGGTGCAGTGCAGGCTGGGGGCCAGTGTTGCGTGCTCCATCTGCAACAGCACCTTGACCACGCCGGCGGCCCCGGCGGCCAGTTCCAGGTGCCCGATGTTGGTCTTGACCGAACCCAGACCGCAGCCCACGCCCTCAAGGACATCATCGGGCGCCTCGGCCAGCAGGTCCCGGAAGGCGGACTTCAGGGCGTTGATCTCCACCGGATCGCCCAGCGCCGTGCCGGTGCCGTGCGCCTCGATATAGCCGACGGTGCGGGGATCGACGCCCGCCCGGCGATACGCCTCGCGCAGCAGGTCCGCCTGCGCCGTCGTGTTGGGCGCGGTCAGGGACTGCGCGCGGCCGCCGTGGTTGATCGCCGAGCCGCGCACGATGGCGCGGACCGGATCGCCGTCGCGCCGTGCGTGGGAGAGGCGCTTGAGGAAAAGGATCGCCACGCCCTCGCCGCGCCCATAGCCGTCGGCGGCCGCCGAGAAGGTCTTGCACCGCCCGTCGCGCGACAGCATCCCGGCCTTGGCGAAGGTGACGTGGGCGGTCGGCGTCACGATGGTGTTGACGCCCCCCGCCAGCGCCATGTCGCACTCGCCGGTCCGGATGGCCTGCGCGGCGCGGTGCAGCGCCACCAGCGCACTGGAACAGGCGGTTTCCACCGGCTCGCTGGGGCCGTGGAGGTCGAGGACATAGCTCACCCGGTTCGGTCCCACCGAGGCCACCGACCCGGTGGCCACATAGCCTTCGCCGCCGTCGTCCCCCGGGTCGGCGTCGAGGTATCCGCTGTCGGCGGTGCCCACGAACAGGCCGACGCGGCGACCGGCCAGGGTGCGCGGATCGTGACCCGCGTCCTCGACCGCGTTCCACGCATGCATCAACAACAGCCGTTGTTGCGGATCCATCAGCCGCGCCTCGCGCGGGGAGATGTTGAAGAACAGCGGGTCGAACCCGAAGACGCCGTCGATGAAGCCGCCCCAGTGGACATCGGTCTTGCCGGACTCGGTCCGGGGGTCGCCGTCCACGGCGCGCCAGTCCCAGCGATCGGGCGGAATCCGGGTGATGCAGTCCCGCCCCTCCGCCAGGGTGCGCCAGAAGGCCTCGGCATCGGCGCCGCCGGGCAGGCGGGCGCTGACCCCGACGATCACCACCGGGTCGTCGTCGTCCGGCCCGGCGGGCACGACCGGCGGCGGCGCGGGATCCGGCTCGCCACCCGGCGCGGACGCGGGCAGGTCGGCGGCCACGCGCCCGGCCAGACGGCGCAGCGTGGCGTATTCGAAAAAGTCCGCCGGGGTCAGCGACAGCCCGAGGGCCGCGTTCACCCGCGACGCAAACGTGGTCATGGTGATGGAGTCGAAGCCGAAGTCCCCCAGCTCCGTCTCCACATCCAGCGCCGCCGGCTCCACCTCCAGCACCTGTGCGGCGATGTCCACCAGGGCGGTCAGGGCGCGCGCCTCGCGCGCCGAGGCGGTCTCCGCCTCGGGCGCGGTGCGGGGCTCGACCACCGGAGGCGGTGCAGGCTGGGGCGCCGGGGCCGCCGGCACCGCATCGGAGACCCAGTAGGTCGTGTCCGCGAAGGGGTAGCCCGGCAGGTCCACGAGCGCGCGGCGCCCGCCTTCGTGCAACGCGGACCAGTCCACCTCCAGACCCCGAACCCACAGTTCCAGCAGGCCGTCGGCGCGGCCGCGCGCGGCCAGACCGGCGATGCCGCGCCGCAACTCGGGATCGCTTTCAAGAATGCCGATGGCGGCCCGTCCGCCCTTCACCGTCCCCGCGAAGATCGCCGGGTCCGCGCGGTCCGACAGCACGGCGTCCAGCCGGGCGAGTACCTCGCGCCGATCCGCCGCCAGGACCCCCAGGCGGTGGGCCATCGGCTCGCGCGCCACCTGCAGCGTCCAGGCCACATCCGCGAGCGGCACGTCCGGATCCAGCGCGGCCACCGCCTCGCGCAGACGCCGGGCGCTCGCCTTCAGGCGCTCCTCGGTGCGCGCGGACAGAACGATGAGCTGCGGCCCGGGCGCCGCGACCGGCGGCGTCGGGGCCGCCTCGGCGGGGATGTATTCCTCCAGCACCACGTGGGCGTTGCTGCCGCCGAATCCGAAACTGCTGACTCCGGCGCGGCGCGGCAGGGGCCGGCCCTCGGCATCCACGGGGCGCGCCCAGGGCTGTGTCTCGCGCACCACCGCGAACCCGCTGCCATCCAGGGCGAGATAGGGGTTGAGCCGGTCACAGTGCAGCGTGCCGGCCAGGGTGCCGTGCCGCATCTGCTGCACGACCTTGATGAGCCCGGCCGCCCCGGCCGCGATCTCCAGATGGCCGATGTTGGACTTCACCGCGCCCAGATGCCGCGTGATCGCCGGCGGCGCGGGCCCGTGGACCGCCTCCGCCTCGCGCGCGAGGTCGGCGAAGGCCGTCGTCAGGGCCTCCACCTCGATGGGATCGCCCAGCGGCGTGCCGGTGCCGTGCGCCTCGATGTAGCTCACGGTGCGCGGATCGAAGCCGGCGGCGCGATAAGCCGTGCGCAGAAGCTCGGCCTGGGCGCTCGGGTTGGGCGCGGTCAGCGACCCGGCCCGGCCGCCGTGGTTCTCGGCGCTGGCCCGGATGACGGCCAGGATGCGGTCGCCGTCGCGCTCGGCATCGACGAGCGGCTTCAGCAACACCAGACCCAGCCCCTCGCCCCGCGCGTAGCCGTCGGCAGCGGCCGAGAATGGCTTGCAGCGCCCGCCCGGCGACAGCATGCCGGCCTTGCTGAACCCGACGAACGAGTCCGGCAGCAGCAGAGTGTTGACGCCCCCGGCGATGGCGGCATCGCAGGTCCCGGCGCTGATCGCCTGCACCGCCCGGTGCACCGCGACCAGGGCGCTGGAGCAGGCGGTTTCGACCGCCACGCTGGGGCCGGTCAGGTTGAAATAATGGCTGATGCGGTTCGGCCCGAGAGACGGCGCAAGGCCCGTCATCGCGAAGCCTTCCACACCCACGTCGGCGGCGGCCATGATCCGGCCGTAGCCGGTATCGGCGATCCCCAGGAACACGCCGGTCCGCGACCCGGACAGGCGGCGCGGGGCCACGCCCGCCGCTTCCAGCAGCCGCCACGCCTGCGTCAGAAGCAGGCGTTGCTGCGGGTCCATCAGGCGGGCCTCGGGCGGCGCGATGCCGAAGAACGCGGCGTCGAAGGCCGCGATGCCCGCCATGAAGCCGCCCAGGCGGACCGTGCCCTTGGCGGCGGCATCCGGGGCGGCGGCCTCGACGGCGCGCCAGTCCCAGCGGTCGGCGGGCACCTCGCCGATGCCGTCGCGGCCCTCGGCGAGATTGTGCCAGAAGGTCTCCACATCGGGCGCACCGGGAAACTGGCCGCTCATGCCGATGATGGCGACGGCGGTCCCCGAGGGCTCGGGCCGCGCCACGACTGGCGCGGGCGCGGGCGGAGACACAGGGTCGGGCGCGGGCTTCGGCTCCGGCGCTGGCTCCGGCACCGAGGCCGGCATGCCGAGCGCGGCCGCCACGGCGTCCCGGTCCGCCTCGGCCAGATGGCGGGCCAGCCCGTCCAGCGTCGGATGGTCGAAGAACAGGGTCGGCGTCAGCGCCAGCGCAAAGCGCTCGTTCAGGGCGTTGGCGAACTGGGTGAAGCCGATGGAATCGAAGCCGTATTCGGTCAGCTCCACGTCCGGTTCCAGGTCGTCCGCGTCCACCTTCAACTGCGCCGCCGCGACCTGTGTCACCACCGCCAGCACGCGCGCCCGCAGGGCCCCGCCGTCCCCGGGGACCGCCGGAGGCGGGGACGGCGCGGCCCGGGGTTCGGGCGCGGTGGGCCGGCCGATCCCGGCGATCCACCGCCGCACACGGTCGGCCGCGCCGGCCAGGGCGAGCAGGCGGGCCGACTCTCCGGCTGTCGCCGCGTTCAGGGTCGCCAGGCCGTCCGCCGTCTCCATCGGGACAAGGCCGGTCGTGCGGGTCATCGCCGCCCGCGCCGCGTCGTCCATGCCCATGCCGCCGTCCCGCCACAGCGGCCACGCGATGGCGACCGTGCGACCGTGGCAGGCCCCGGTCCGGCGTCGGGCCTCGCGGGCCTCGGCGAACCCGTCCAGGAACGCGTTGGCGGCGGCATAGTCCGCCTGCCCGGGGTTGCCGAACACACCCGCGACGGAGGAGAACAGCACGAACAGGTCCAGCGGCGCGGCCCCGACGGCCCGATCCAGGTTGATCGTGCCGGCCACCTTGGGGGCCAGCACCTCGGCCAGGTGTTCGGGCGTCTTGCGGGCCAGGGTGGCGTCGCGCAGCACGCCAGCCGCATGCAGGATGCCGTCCAGGCGGCCGTGGCGGCGGCGCACCTCGGCGACCAGCGCGGCGACCGCCTCGGCGTCGGTCACATCGACGGCATGGTGGCGCACCCGCGCACCGCCCAGCCCCTCCAGCCAGGCCCGCCCGTCCGCATCCGGCGGGGACCGTCCGACCAGCTCCACGGCGGATCCGGGTGCTGTCTCCAGGATGGCGGCGGCGAGGCGACGACCGATCCCGCCCAGACCGCCGGTCACCAGATAGACGCCATCGGCCCGCCATGGGGCCGGCGCGGCGACCGGGGGCGTTTCCTCCCAGCCCTCGACGGCCAGCCCTGTGGCGTCCACCCGGACCCGGGGTCCGGTCCCCACAACCGCGCGGAGTTGACCCGCCAGCGCCGCGCCGTCGAGGCCGCCGGCCACGGTCAAGACCTGCGCGGTCAGGCCCGGGTGTTCCAGCGCGGCCGTGCGCAGCAGGCCGCCCAGGCCGGCCAGCATGGGCGCGTCCGGCCCCTCCGGCACGACAAGCTGCACCAGCGCGGCCCCCCCTGCGGGACGCGCCCGCACCTCGGCCAGCAGGGCCGTGGCGAGGCGGACATAGCGGGCGGCGAGGCCATCGGACGGGTCATCGTCCAGCGCCCGGACGGTCCAGCCCGGCAACTGGGCCGCCAGCGCATCCGGCGTCACCGCCAGACCACCGCAGACCAGCACCAGGGCCGACGCGGGCGGCGCACTCGACGCGGTGACAGTTCGCCACCGGGGGACGAAGCGCAGCACCGGAGCCGGCCCGGTCGTCGGCCCGGTCGTCGGTTGAGGGGCCTCGCGGGTCGCGAACCCGCGCAGGCGCACGCGCGGTTCGCCGTCGGGCGCCAGCAGGTCCACGTCCAGGGTCCGCACCCGGCCGCGATCCTCCACACCCGCCGCCGGACGGACGTGCGCCACCATCTCGCGGCAACAGGGCCCGAACACCTCCACGGCGGCGACGGCGAAGGGCAGCGCCGTGCCGCCTGGTGCCGCGCCGCCCGGTGCCGCGCCAGTCGGGTCCAGCACCATGCCCACGGCGGCCTGGAAGGCGCCGTCCATCAGGCTGGGGTGCAGCACGAACGCGCCCAGAGTCCCGGCCACCGCCTCGGGCAGGACCAGATCCGCCACCACCTCGCGCCGGCCGTCCGCCGCCGCCCCGAGGGCAAGGCCCGTGATCGCGCGGTGACCGGGGCCATAGGCGATCCCCATGCGGTCGAACGCCGCATAGACCACCTCCGCCCCGATCCGCTGGGGACAGCGCGCCCGCAGCGCCGCCAGATCCACGGGCGCGGCCGGCGCGGCCGGCGCAGCCGGCGCGGCCGGACCAGCCCGCACGTCGGCCTGGGCGTGCCGGTCCCGGGTGCCGTCGGCAGCGATGCTGAAGACCTCCGCCCGCCGGGCGCCGTCGGCAGAACCCGACAGGACCACGTCCAGGGTCAGGGGCTCCGTCACCGCCAGTGGTTTGATCCAGACCACGCCCGTCAGCACGGGATCGCCGATGCCCGCCGCAACAGCGGCCTGCCGCATGACCTCCAGAGACATGACGCCCGGCAGAACCGGACGCCCCTGCACCCGGTGATCCGCCAGAAAGAATTCGTCCCCGCGCAGCATCCTGGGGAAAGGTGCCGCCGGAGCCGGGGGCGCGGGTTCCGCCCGGTCAGGTTGGGGCAGCGGCAGCCAGTACCGTTTGCGCTGGAACGGATAGGTCGGCAGCGCCAGACGCCGGCGACGACGGCCGGCATGCAGCGCCGCCCAGTCCACGGCCGCCCCCGCCGCCCACCGCGCGGCGAGATCCTGCGGCTCCATGCCCACCGGATCGACCGGCGATTCGTCGGTGCGGCGGCCGCGCGCCGCCACGCCGGAGACCACGCCCGGGTCGCGCCGCTCGGCCAGGACGGCGTCCATCCGTCGCGCAAGGTCCGCCGCGTCGTCCACCACGAAGGCCACGCGGTGGCGCATGGCATCGCGTCCGACCTGCAGCGTGTAGGCCAGATCCGGCAGCGGCACCGTCTCCACCACGGCCCGGAGACGGGTCACGGCGGCGCGCAGCGCATCGCCGTCCCGCGCCGAGACCGGCACCACCACGGGCCGCGCGTCGGGCGCACCGGCGGGGAGAGGGGCCGCCGTGTCGGCCCCCCGGTCCTCCTCCAGCACCACATGGACATTGGCGCCACCCGCGCCGAACGAGCTGAGGCCCGCCCGCCGGGGGTGCGCCACCCCGTCGATCAGGGGGCGTTCCCAGGGGCGCGCCTCGGTCAGCAGGTAGAACGGACTCCCCTCCAGGGCCAGCAGCGGATTGGGGTCCTCGCAATGCAGGGTCTTGAAGAGCGTGCCGTTCCGCAGGGCCAGCAGCACCTTGATGAGGCCGGCGAGGCCGGCCGTGGTCTCGGTATGGCCGATGTTGGACTTCACCGAGCCCAGCCCGATGTGCGGCTGGCGTGGCGGCTCCAGGCCATGGTCCGCGTACAGGTCGGCAAAGGCGGTCCGCAGCCCCTCCACTTCCACCGGATCGCCCAGGGGCGTTCCAGTGCCATGGCACTCGATCAGCCCCACCGTGCGCGGGTCGATGCCGGCGGCCCGATGCGCCTCGACGATCAGACGGGCCTGCGCCTTGGGGTTGGGCGCTGTCAGCGAGGTGGCGGTGCCGCCGTGATGCTCCACCGAGGCGCGGATCACGCCCAGGATCGTATCGCCGTCGCGCTCCGCCAGATCCAGGCGCTTCAGCACGACAGCGCCCACACCATCGGCGCGGCCATAGCCATCCGCCCGGCTGGAGAACGTCTTGCACCGGCCGTCCGGGGCCAGCATCCCCACCTTGGAGAACAGGGTATGTTGCAGCGGCGACAGCATCAGGTTGGAGCCGCCCGCGATGGCCATCTCGCAGCCCTCGTGGCGGAGACTCATGACGGCCCGGTGCACCGCCACCAGCGAGCTGGAACAGGCGGTGTCGATCACCTGGCTCGGCCCGTGGATGTCGAGCAGGAACGACAGCCGGTTGGGACAGAAGGCGTGGCCCAGACCCGCCAGTTGCTGCGGCTCCATGATCCCGGCGCGGTTGGCCATCTCGATGTAGTCGAGCAGGTTGATGCCGAGGAACAGCCCCACTTTGCGCCCGGCCAGGGATCCCGGCGCATGGCCCGCATTCTCGATGGCCGCCCAGACGCATTCCATGAACAGGCGATGCTGTGGGTCCATCAGTTCCGCCTCGCGCGGGGCGATGCGGAAAAAGGCCGCGTCGAAGGCATCCACGTCCGGCACGAACCCGCCGACCCGGACATTGGTGAACGGACCCGTGGCCGGATCACCATCCACCGCGCGCCAGTCCCAGCGATCGGCGGGCACCTCTTCCATGCAGTCGGTGCCCGCCCGCAGATGGGCCGCCAGGGTGTCCAGGTCGGGGCTCCCGGGGAAGCGGCCGTCCATGCCGATGATGGCGATCGGGGCCTGAGCCGGGTCGGCCGGACGCCGGACCTCGGCGGGCCCCGGAGACGACGCGGGGGGCGCCGGTGCGGGGGGCGCGGGAGTCGCCGGGGCCGACGCGGCCCACTGCCGCCGGTGGCGGGCGATCCAGGCGTCCGGGGCGTCCGGGGCGTCCGGGGCCTGTGATCCATCGGACGCAGGGACGGCCTCCGGTTCGGGTGTTGGCTCGTTCGGGAACGTTGCGTAGTGCGCGTCGATGGCCGCCGTGTGCCGGGCGCGCAGGATGCGCGCCAGATCGTCCAGATCCCGCGCCTCGAAGAAGGTGGTCGGCGCCACCGAGATGCCGAAGGCGCGCGAGATGCGGGCCATGATCTCGGTGATGGCGATGGAATCCACCCCGAAGTTGGCCAGGTTCTCGGTCGGGTCCAGGTCCTGTTCCGCCATGTGCAGGGCCTGGGCGGCCATGCGCAGAACGTCGTCCTCAAGCCGGCGGTCGGGGCCCGCCTCCCCGGCCGCCTCCGCCTTCGGCTCGGGCGCGACCGCCGCCACGCGGGCGCGGGCCGCCGCGATCAGTTCCTGATCCAGCAGGCGCGCCATCCGTGCGGCGAGGTTTTCTTCGGGAGGAGATGTCATGGCACCCGCACCTCTTCCCGGACCGGAGCACCCTCGCCCAGCATATCGCGATACCGGCGCATGTGGGCGAGCAGCTTCCACAGGTCCGCCTCCCACAGGTGGCGATAGCTGTCGATGAAATACGTCTGCCCCAGATCGGGGGTGTCGACCGTCTTGGCCGTCAGGAACCGCTTCAACCCCGGCAGGTCGTCGAACAGCGCGCGGGCGTAGGCGCGCACGAACAGGCCCTGGGTCTTCAGGCCGTCGCCCAACCCCCCGGCGGCGTTGATGAACCCCATGAACAGCAGGCGGTCGTGGTTGCGCGGCGTCGAATGCAGGAACAGGTCCGGAATCCCCGACCTCCATTCCAACAGGTCGCTGTCGAGAAACGGGAAGCTGCGCTGGTAGCCGGTGGCGTACAGGACAAGGTCCACCTCGGCCTCGGAGCCGTCCACGAAGCGGACCGTCTTGCCGGCGAAGGATTGCACATCACCCTTGGGCACGATGTCGCCGTGACCGATGTGATACAGGATCAGCGAGTTCATCACCGGATGGGCGGCATCCAGCGGATAGTCGGGCCGTGGCAGGCCGTAGTCCGCCCCGTCATAGCCCGCGAGGCGGAACACCTGCTCGATGTACGCCATCGTCTCGGCCTTGGTCTCGAACTTGGTGCCCAGTTCCATCATCCACTGCGGCGTGGGCTTTCCGGCGATGAACTTGGGCTGGTAGTAGTACCCGCGCCGCGTGCTGTGGATGACGCCGGCCGCCTGGGTGACCGCGTCCACCGCGATGTCGCAGCCCGAATTGCCGCCGCCGATCACCAGCACGCGCTTGTCGCGCACCTGATCGGGCGATTTGTAGTCCCGGGCGTGCAGAGTCTCGCCGGCGAAGGCGCCGGGGATCGGCGGATCGGGATAGCGCGGCTCCCGCTGCAGGCCGTTGCAGACGACCACAAGAGGATAAACGAGATCGTGGCCGGCCGCCGTCACCAGCCGCCACGGCCCGCCCGCCGGCTCCAGGCGCGTGACCGGGGCGTTGAAGCGCGCCCGCTCGTAGAGGCCGTGCGCCCGGGCATAGGACCGGATATAGGCGAGCATCTGCCGGTGGTTGGGATAGACCGGATAGTCCGCCGGCATGGGAAAGTCCGGCACCTGGGTGTTGAACTTGGGGGAGATCAGGTGCAGGGACCGATAGGTGCGGCCGCACGGGGCCTCGTCGTTCCACACGCCGCCGAAATCGGCTTCCGCCTCGTACAGATGCACGGTGAAGCCGCCGTCGATCAGCTCGCGCCCCACGCCGATGCCGGTGGGGCCGCCCCCGATGATGGCCACGGTCCCTGCTGTGTCGGTCTCGGTCTTGGTCACGACACGGGCTCCTCGTCCAGGCGGATGTCGCGGCAGTGATCGAGCGCGACCCGGCGCAGGTCCTCGATCACGAGACTGGCCGTCCCGTCCGGGTGATGCAGGCTGAGGGTCAGGCTACGGTCGGCCCCCGGGCCGAGGCGCAGGATCACCCGCGACGGCTGGGGCGCGGGAGCGGTCATGCGCCCGGCCGCCAGCGGGACCGGCAGCACGCCGACGTTCGCGGCCGCCCCGGCCGCATCCGCCTCCAGGAACGCGACCAGACGCCACGCGGCATCCAGGTGCGCCGGATCGAACGCCAGCGCGGGCACACCGGCCGGCCGCGCCAGTTCGGCCGTCAGGGTGTCCCCCGCGCGCCGCACCCAGCGCACGGCCGAGGCCTCCGGCGCCGGGGGGCCGGACCGGACGGCGCAGGCGTCCGCGAAGGCGCGGTAGGCGTCGGAGACATCCGCCCCCACCGCCGCCGCCTCGGCGGTCAGCGCCGCGACCGGCGTCCCGGGATCGTCGGGGGCCACACTGCCCAGATGGCAGGGTGTGGCCTCCTGCCCCGGGGCGGCCATCCGGTAGAGCGCCCCATCCGCATCCACCGCCACCGTGACCTCGACCAGACGCGGCCCCCCGTTCAGGGCGAGCGGCCGTCCCCAGACCAGATGACGCAGCGTGGCGACCGGGCGCCCGGTGGCGCGCGCCACGGCCGCCCGCGCCAGTTCCGGAAGCGACAGCCCGAGCAGCAGGCGCCGCGCGCCGTCCTCGTGCGTGGTCAGGGCCACGCCGTCGCGCTGCACCGGCAGCGTGAAGCGGGCCAGCGTCCCCGGCGCGTCCGAGCCGTCCAGCAGCGGGTGAGGGGCCGGCACCGGCGCAGGCGACACCGCTTCATCGGGGCGGGTCGTCACCCAGTGGCGGTCCCGCGCGAAGGGATACCCGGGCAGGCGGATGCGCCGTCCGGCCGGCCCCGCCGTCCAGTCCACCGCCAGTCCCTTGGCCCACAGGGCCGCCAGACGGTCAAGCTTCTCGGGCACGCCGGAGGCCAGCCATCGCGCGGGCAGGGCCTGCATGTCCGCATCGCCCTCGAACACCGCGACCGCGTCGGCATCCCCCTCCGAGACATGCACCCCCGGCAACGGTTGTCCGGCCGCGACCGAGGCGAGACGCCGCAGCAGCTCGTCCCGGTCCCGGACCACGAACGCCAGCCGGACCGGCAGCGGCGTGCGCCCCACCTGCAGCGTATGGGCCAGATCCGACAGCCGCAGGGTGCGCGCGCCCGCAACGAACCGTTCCATCACCGCCGCGTAATCCAGCAGCCGCGCCCGGGTGCGGGCCGACAGCACGAACACCCAGGGACCGGCCGTGTCCGGCGCTGGCGGGAGGGCCGGGGCCGCCTCCAGGACCGCATGGGCGTTGGTGCCGCTGAAGCCGAACGAACTGACGGCCGCCCGGCGCGGCGAGCCCTCGGGCCAGGGCCGCCGGTCGGTGGCGATCCGGAACGGCGTGCCGTCCAGCCGGATGTGGTCGTTCAGGGTCTCGAAGTGGACGGTGGGGGGCAATTCCCCATGCTCCAGCGCCAGCATGGCCTTCAGCAGGCCGGCGATCCCCGCCGCCGCCAGCAGGTGGCCGACGTTGCTCTTGACGCTGCCCAGCGTGATGTGTCCGGGGCGGTCGCGCACGGCCCGGAAGGCCTCGGTCAGGCCCTCCACCTCGATGGGATCGCCGAGCGCGGTGCCGGTGCCGTGCGCCTCGATCAGCCCGATCGACGCCGGATCGAGACCGAAGCGGTCGTGCACCTCGCGGATCAGGCGGGTCTGAGCCTGGGGATTGGGCGCGGTGATGCCGTTGGTGCGGCCATCCTGGTTGGTGCCCCAGCCGCGCAGCACGGCCCGGATCGGATCGCCGTCGCGGCGCGCATCAGAAAGGCGCTTGAGCATCACCACGCCGACGCCCTCGCCGGGAACGAAGCCGTTGGCGCGAGCATCGAAGGTGTGGCAGCGCCCGTCCGGCGACAGCATGCCCACCTTGCTGGTGTCGATGAACATGGACGGACCGATGAGCACGCAGGCCCCGCCCGCCACCGCCAGATCGGTGTGCCCCGCGCGCAGGCTGTCGCAGGCCTCTGCCACCGCCACCAGCGAACTGGAACAGGCCGTGTCGATGGACAGCGCCGGTCCCTGAAGGTCCAGCATGTGGGCGATGCGGGCCGCCAGGATGGACCCGGAACTGCCGAGCAGGCTGTAGGCGTTGCGCTCGTCGATCAGGTCGGCGTAACCGCTGGGGCCGGCGGCGACATAGACCCCGCAGCGGCTGCCGCCCAGGGTGAGGGGATCACGGCCGGCGTCCTCGATGGCGTGCCAGGCGTGCTGGAGGAACAGCCGCTGCTGAGGGTCCACCAGCTCGGCCTCGCGCGGGGTCATGGTGAAGAACGCCGCGTCGAAGCGGTCGATGTCGCCGATGGCCCCCATCCACTTGCACGTGGACGTGCCGGGATGGTGCGGATCGGGGTGGTAGAACCGATCCACGTCCCAGCGGTCGGGCGGGACCTCGGTGATGCAGTCGCGGCCGGTGGCGATGGCGTCCCAGAAGGCGGCGAGGTCGTCGGCCATCGGGAACCGTCCGGACGCGCCGATGATCGCGATGGCGTCCGTATCCTCGGCTGCGGCGGGCGCGGACGCGGGGTCCGGCGCCGGCGGCGGGACCGGCGCGGCTGCCGGTGCGGGCGCGGGGGCCGGTTCCGGCGCCGGCGGCACCACCCCGGACACATGCGCCACCAGGGCACCCACGGTGGGATGGGCATAGACCGCCGTCGCCGGCAGATCGGTCCCGAGCACCCCGTTCAGGCGCCGGATCCAGGTCACGGCCAGGATGGAGTCCAGCCCCAGGTCCAGGAAGGCCGCGTCGTCGCGGATCTCCGCCGCCGGGATCATCAAGGCCTCGGCCAGGGTGCCGATGACCGTGCCGCGCCCGTCGATCCCCGGGGTCGGGGTCAGGGTCGGGGCGGCATCCGCTGCGGGATCGGCGGAGACCTGCTGTGCGCCAAGTCCGGACACATGCGCCACCAGCGCACCCACGGTGGGATGGGCATAGACCGCCGTCGCCGGCAGGTCGGTCCCGAGCACCCCGTTCAAGAGCCGGATCCAGGTCACGGCCAGGATGGAGTCCAGCCCCAGGTCCAGGACCGCCGCGTCGTCGCGGATCTCGACGGGCGGGATCATCAGGGCCTCGGCCAGGGTCTCCACCACCCGGGCGCGGACATCGCCCGGGGGCGGCGCGGCCGTCTCGCGGCTCGGGGCCGGCGCGGCCGCCCGTGCCGGTTCGGGGAACTTCTCCGCGATGCGGGCGCGCACCCGGTCGCTGCCGACGAAGGTCGTGCGGTGCATCGCCAGTTCCCAGTCCAGCACGGTCTCGATGGCGCGGCGCAGCGGCCGGGCCTGCTCGGCCTTCAGCGCCGTGAGCCGCTCGCGGGGGTGCCGGGCGAGGCGGTGCGCCAGATCCAGCGCCGCCGGCAGCACGGCGGACCCCGGCCGCACGTGCAGGTCCGGTCCCCGCGCCGCCAGATCGCGGCCCCGGTATTCGCGGGCGGTGAACAGCACCTCCCGCCCCAGGTCATCGCCCAGGCGGTGGGGGAACACCAGCGTAGCCCCCGCCCCCGGCGTGAACCCGAACCACAGATAGTTGCTGTGAAGCACCGCCTCGGCGGCCACGATGGCCGTGTCGCAGAACAGGCCGAGCGACCAGCCGGCGCCGATGGCATGGCCCTGCATGGCGGCGATGACCGGCAGGGGGCAGTCCAGCGGCAGGGTGTAGATCCGCCGGTCGGTGAAGGCGGCCGTGCCCTGCTGAAGCGCGGTCAGCCCCTCGCGCGTGCCACCGCACGCGAAATAGCCATCGAAGCCGGTGAGCACCACCACCTTCGCATCGGGCCGGGCGGCGATGGCCGCGAACGCCTCGGTGATCCCGTCCATGAACGCGGCGGTGAAGGTGTTGGCCGCCGCCCGCTCGACCATGCGCAGCACGACCACGCCGTCGTCGTGGGCTTCCAGGTCCATCACGCTGGTGTCAAGCGCGACGCGGCGGCCCGGCCCGGGCTCCGCAAACGGCCCCCCCGGGTCCGACTCCGCCAGGGCGGCCAGCGCCGCGCCGGCGGTGGAGCGGCCGACGTCCAGCGACGGCACCGCCTCGCGCATGTGCCGCTTGAGCGCCACCAGCGGGTCGCGGGGGGCCTCGGCGATGGCGGTGGCGATCTCCTGCGCGGTTGCGGTCACCCGGTCGGCCGCGACCACGCGGAAGCCCGCCGCCCGGAGCGCCGCCGCGTCGAGGGCCCCCCCGGAGAAGTCGAGCCGATGCCCCGGCACCGGGGTCGGACCGTGCAGGCGCGCGGTCTCGGACACCACAATGAAATCCGCCGCCAGCGCCGCCGCAGCCCCGGCCCCCGAAGCGCCGCCGGGCAGGGCCAGCACCACAGGCAGGGGGCACCGACCCAATACTTCGGCCAGCGCCTCGGGCACGTCGCGGCCCCAGTCCCCCCCGGCCACCAGCAGAACCACCCGAACCGCGTCGTCTTCGGCGGCGTCCCCCAGCGCCTGGGACAGACGCGCGGGGTCCACTCCCTGGGCCAGATCGAGCCGCCGCACGCCGGGCGGCGCGTCCTCGCAGGGCACCAGGGCGGGCGCGGCCACCACCGGCAGCGGATCGAGCCGCACGCGCGGCGGGCCGCGGCGGGCCGCGACCGTCGATCCGTCGAACGCGGCCGGGGGCGCCAGCCGCACCTTCGCGGTCTCTACCAGCATCGGCGCAGCGGCCTGCACAGGCGCCGGCGCCGGGGCCTCCTCCGCCACCCAGTAGCGCGTGTCGGCAAGGGGCGTGGTCGGCAGCGGAACCCGACGCCGCCCGGGCAGCGGCAGACGCGCGAACGGCACCCGCTCCCCCTTCAGGAACAGCGCGCCAAGCTGCGCCAGCCCGGCCCGCCAGGCCGTCCCGTCCGAGGGATCCATCCGGTCGATGAGCGCCGCCGCCTCGGTTTCCTGGGACGCGGCGCGGTCATCGACGCGCGCCGTACCGACGCCGCCGCCGGCCTCTCCGGCCAGCCACAGGCGCAGGCGCCGGGCGAGATCCGCCAGGTCGTCGGCGACCACGGCGATACGCTCAGGGGCGGCACGGCGCCCCACCTGCAGCGTAAACGCCACATCCCCGGCCGCCTGATCCGTGCCACCCTCGATGTGCGCGGCCAGCCGCTCGGCCTGGGCGCGCAACAGGGCCTCGCTGCGCGCCGACAGCACGAACAGATGGCTCGGCGCCGGGTCCTCGGGCGTCGGTTCGGAGGCGGGCGCCTCCTGCACCACCACATGGGCGTTGGTGCCGCTGAAGCCGAACGAACTGACCCCGGCCCGGCGCGGCGCGCCGTCGGCGGGGGTCCAGGTCAGCGGTTCGGTCGGCACATGGAAAGGACCGGCGTCGAAATCGATGGCCGGGTTGCCGCCGTCCAGGTGCAGCGACGGCGGAATGGCGCCGGCCTTCAGGCACAGCAGCGCCTTGACCAGACCGGCGATCCCGGCCGCCGAGGTGGCATGCCCGATGTTGGACTTGATCGAGCCGAGCGCGATGCTCCGCCGGGGGAGGCCCGCGCCGCCGAACACGCGGGACAGGGCGGCGTGTTCGATCGGGTCGCCCAGGGGCGTGCCGGTGCCGTGGGCCTCGATCAGGCCGATCCCGGCCGGGTCGATGCCGAAGTCCGCGTGGACGCGGCGCATCAGCGCGTCCTGCGATGCGGCGCTGGGCGCGGTGATGCCGTTGGTGGCGCCGTCCTGATTGACACCCGAGGCGACGATGAGACCGTGCACGGTGTCGCCGTCCGCCAGCGCCTGGGAGAGCGGCCGCAGCAGCACCGCCGCGACGGCCTCGCCGGGGACAATGCCCTCGGCCCCGGCGCCGAAGGCGGCGCAGCGCCCACTGGGGGACAGCATGCCGGCTTGGTTGGCGTAGTGGAAGAAGCGCGGCGAGCACTGCACGAACACGCCACCCGCCAGCGCCATCTCGGACTCGCCGGTCCACAGGCTCTGGCAGGCCATATGGACGGCGACCAATGAACTGGAACAGGCCGTGTCCACGGCCACCGCCGGCCCCTTCAGGTCGAGCCAATAGGCGATGCGCGCCGGGATCAGCGAGGCCGTGTTGCCCCAGAACGCCTGTCCCGGCGGCTGGCGGCGGAACAGTTCCTGATAGTCGCCGTGGCTGGCCCCAACGAACACGCCGCAGCGCCGCCCGGTCATGTCCGGTCCGGCGTGGCCGGCGTGCTCCAGCGTCTTCCAGGCCTCCTCCAGGAACAGCCGCTGTTGCGGGTCCATGTGGGTGGCTTCCAGGCCCGAGATGCCGAAGGACACCGCGTCGAAGCGGTCGATGTGGTCGAGGAAGCTGCCCGTGCGGCCATGCGGTCGGGCCGCCGCCTCGGGGTCGAGCGGCGTCGGGTCGAAGCGGGTGGTCTCGGTCACCAGATCGCGCCCGGCCATCAGGTGGTCCCACAGATCCGCGACCGTTTCCGACCGGGCGAATCGGCCACTCATCCCCACCACCGCGATCGGCTCCCGTGCGGCGGACGGCGGGACAGAGAGCGCGGCGACCGGCGCCGCAGGGACGGGGGCCGGGTCCGGCCCGGATGCCATGCCGGGATGCTCGGCGGCCAGGAAGGCTTCGAGCTGGGCCACCGTGGCGACATCGAACAGGCGGGTGTGGTCGAACGGGATGCCGAGCCGCTGCCGCAGGCGGTGGACGAACTCGGCCCCCAAAATGGAATCCAGCCCCATGTCCGCGAAGGACTGGTCGAGGGCGATGGCCCCCGGCGCACAGTTCAGGGTTTCGGCCAGCGTTCCCACCACCGCATCCCGCAGCGTGCCGGTGCGCGCCCGGATGGGATGCACCTGCGCGTCCGGCGCGGCGATCCCCCCCACGGCGCGGGCCGCGATGATCTGCTGGCCGAGGCGGCGCTCCGCCTCCGACGACCCGGCGACCCAGGCGAGGCCGCAGCCCTCCAGCACCATCCGCCAGCTCTCCGGGGTCAGGGCCGGCGTGCCGGGGATGCGCCGCGCGGGATCGGTGACGCGCCACCAGCCGTCCAGCAGGCCGAAGGTCACATGGGTGAACAGGGTCGCCATGCTGGTTTCGTTGACCAGCAGCACCCCGTCCGGCGCCAGGGTCTCGCGCACCAGGCTCACGGTCTGGTGCATGTCGGCGGTGGCGTGCAGCACGTTGGCGGCGATCACCAGGTCATGGGCGCCGGGCTCCACGTCCTGCCCCGCCAGCGGCTGTTCCAGGTCCAGCAGGGCCGTGCGCAGCCCGGGCACCCGGTCCGCATAGGTCCGCTCCGCATGGATCAGGAAGGCGCGCGAGACGTCGGTGTAGCAATACGCCGCCACCGCGTGCCGCAGGGGCTCCAGGGCCTCGAACACCGCTTCGCTGGTGCCGCCGGTGCCCGCGCCGATCTCCAGGATGCGCAGCCGAGCCTGGGGGTCCTTGGCGAGCCGCCGGCGCACCTCTGCGGCCGCGGCGTCCGCCACAGTTCGGCTGAAGCGGGCGGCGACCGGATTGTCCTTGTAGACCGCCTCGACCAGCCGCATGGACCCATCCGGGAACAGCACGTCGGTGGCCCGCCTTCGGCCGGCCAGGATGTCGGGCAGGGCGCGCAGGGCCGTCTCGGCGAGGGTCATCTGCGCCGCCGGACCACCGGCGGCCTTGTGGGCGTCCCACGCCGCCCAGGCCTCGGCCGGGGTCATGGTCGGGATGTCCGGGACAAGCCGCCCGGCGGCCTCCACCCACGGCGCAAGGGCGGCTGTGACGGCCTCGGGCGGGACCGCCCTCAACACCGCCTTCAGCACCTGACCCACATGCCGGTCCAGCGCGGCGTTGGCGGCCTCCAGGCCCGGATCGCCGACGGGGGCGGCAATCAGCACGGCCGCATCATCGGCGCGGCCGGACAGCCAGAACCTTTCGCGGGCGAAGGGATAGGTCGGCAGGCGGACAATAGACGGCCGTACGGGGGACGGCCGTACGGGGGACGGGCGCGGCAGGGCCGCCCAGTCCACATCCAGTCCCGCCACCCACAGGCGCAGCAACTCGTCCAGGCGTCCGTCCCGCCACAGCGGTCCCGCTTGGTCGCTTAGGGCGCCCTCGGCCAACAGCGGTCCCAGCGGGGATTGCGTTGGGTCGGCGCGCCCGGCGTGCACCCCGGTCAGGTCCGTCCGGCCCTCAAGCCAGCCGCGCAGCGCCGCCTTGAGCGCCGCCCGGTCGGCGACCACCAAGCCCAGCCGGCAGGCCATCGCCTCGCGCCCCACCTGCAGGGTATAGGCGATGTCCGCGAGGGAGTCCGCAGCCTCCTCCTCCGCAGGACCGCCAGGGCGCAGCAGATCCGCCAAAGCGTCCAGGGTGTCGGCGCGGGCGAAGGCGACTGGGTCCAGGGCGTGGCCGCCCCAGTCCTCGGCGCAGCGCCGCAGCCCCAGGCGCTGGGGCGCGTCCAGCCCCAGGGCATCCAGCGGCTCGGCGGGGTCCACGTCGTCCGGGGTCACGCCCAGAGCCCCGGCCACATGCGCCCGCAGGTCCGGCAGCGGATCGAGGGGCGCGGCGTCCGTCACCGGCGCCCGGTCGAGCCAGTCGAGCAGACGTTCGGCGGACTCGCGCAGGCGGTCCTCGTCCAGGGCCGACAGGACGACCGCCTGCGGGCCAGCGTCGGCGGGGCGATCAGACCCCACCGACGGGCCGGACCATTCCTCCACCACCACATGGGCGTTGGCGCCGCCGGCCCCGAACGACGACACCCCGGCGATGCGCGGCCCGTCGGGCTGCCAGGGGGCGGCCGTCCGCTGCAACACGAAGGGGCTGCCCTCCAGGTCCAGGTCCGGATTGACGGCCTCCGCGAGCAGCGTCGGCGCCAGCGTGCGGTGTTTCATCTGCAGGATGACCTTGGTCAGCCCGGCGAGACCCGCCGCCGCCTCCAGATGGCCGATCATCGACTTGACGGAGCCCAGCGCACAGAACGCCGCCCGGTCGGTCCCGGCGCGAAACGCCTCGGTCAGGCCCGCCAGTTCGATGGGATCGCCCAGGGCGGTGCCGGTGCCGTGCGCCTCGATGCAGGTCACCGCGTCGGGTGACACGCCGGCCCGGTCCAGCGCGGCGCGGATCAGGTCGGCCTGCGCCGCCGGGTTGGGCACCGTATAGCCGTGGGTGTGGCCGCCGTGGTTGACGGCGCTGCCCCGGATGACGGCGTGGATGGCATCGCCGTCCGCCAGCGCGCGCGACAGCGGCTTCAGCAGCAGGCAGCCCACGCCCTCGCCGGGCACGAAGCCATCCGCCCCGGCGCCGAAGCTGCGGCACCGGCCCTCGCGGCTGAGCATGCGGGCGGCGCTCAACTCGATGTAGGTGGTGGGGTGCAGGTACAGGTTCACGCCGCCGGCCAGCGCCATGGCGCAGGCCCCGGCCCTGAGCTGGTCGCAGGCTTCGTGGATCGCTGTCAGCGACGACGAGCACATGGTGTCGATGGGCAGGCTCGGCCCCGACAGGTCCAGGACATGCGAAATCCGGTTGGCGGCGCCGGCGAACGAGGTGGAGGGCCGCACCCGCGCCCCGCCCTCGGTCGTGAAGGGGCCGTGCAGCGCATAGCCCGTCTTGGTGATGCCGACGAATACACCCACGCGCGCGCCGCCGCCGCTGGCGTCGGTGCCCGCCACGGCGCGCAGGCGGGCGCGGGAATAGCCGGCATCCTCGCACGCCGCCCAGGCGCTCATCAGGATCAGGCGCTCCTGCGGATCCATCGCGGCGGCCTCGCGGCGCGAGATCCGGAACACCTGCGGGTCGAAGTCGGCGAAGCCCTCCAGGAAAGCGCCGTGCCGGGCATAGCTCAGGCCCTGGGCCACGGCCTCGTCCGGGTCGGGATGCAGGAAGCCGTCCAGGGACCAGCGGTCGGCGGGGATCTCGCCCACCGCGTCCCGGCCCGCGACCAGCGCGTCCCAGAAGGCGTCCAGGTCGGGCGCGCCGGGATAGCGGCCGCTCATGCCGATGATGGCGATGGGCTCGGCGGCGCGCGCGCTTGGTTGGGCCGGCGCGGGGGCCGGGGCGGCCATCGGTTCGGGCGCGGGACCGGCATCCACCGCAAGGCCGGTCCAGCGTCGGCAGGCGGTGGTGTGATCGCGGGCGAGGTGGCACGCGACCGCACCCAAAGTGCGATACCGGAACAGCAGCGTCTTGGGCAGAGCCCCGAACGGTTCGGCCAGCGCCGCAGTGAGGCGCGTGACCATCAGGGAGTCGATGCCGTAGTCCTCCAGCGGCGCGGCGGCCTGGATGCGCGCCGCCTCGATCCCCGAAACCTGGGCCAACAGCGTCCGCAGCCGGGCCTGCGTGCGGGCCTCCAGCGCCGCGTCCGGGGTCGGTTCATCGGAGATCGGAGCGGCTCCAGACTCCGGTGTGGGGGCGTCCGACACGGCCCCGTCCAGCCCGAAAAAGGCCCGGATCCGTGCGGCATCGCCCGCGATCACGGCGGCCTGGGGCTCGCCGGAGGCCAGCACCGCATGCAGCGCGGCGAGGCCCGCCTGTGTTTCCAGCGGGCGCTGTCCCATGCGGCGGAACAGGGCCGCTTCCGTCGCCGCGTCCACGGTCATGCCGCCGTCGCGCCACAGCGGCCAGTTCACGGAGACGACCGGCGGCCCCGCGCGGTGCGCCAGGGCATCCAGCGCCCCGTTGGCGGCGGCGTAGCCGGCCTGACCCGCGTTGCCGACGGCCCCGGCCAGCGACGAGAACAGCACGAAACAGTCCAGGTCCAGCCCGGCGCAGGCGTCCCGGAGCGCCAGAGCCCCCGCCACCTTGGGTGTCATCACATGGTCAAGGGCCGCATCGGACGTGTTCGGCACCAGCCCGTCGCGCAGCCGCCCGGCGCAGTGCAGGACCCCCGTCAGCGTGCCGTGGATCTCCAGGATATGCCGCACCAGGGTCGAGACGGCGGCGGGATCGGCCGCATCCACCTGCCGATAGGCGGCGACCGCGCCCGCCCTCCGCACGTCGTCCAGGATCGCCTCGCGCGCTGTGTCCAGCGGCCCGGACCCGGCCAGCACGACCACCGCGCCGGCGGTCGTCTCCGCGATGTCGTGGGCCAGGAGGCGGCCCAGCCCGCCCATGCCGCCGACGATCAGATAGACGCCGCGCGGGCGCCAGCGGTGGGGCTCGGCTCCGTCGGGCAAGGCGCGCCAGGCGCGCACGACCCGGCGGCCCTCCCCGAGGCGAACACGGCTGTCGGCGCCCGATTCGGCGGCCAGCAGGCGCCCGGCCGTCGCGGCGTCGAGACCGGCGGGCAGTTCCACCACCTGCCCGGTCAGCCGGGGGTCCTCCAGCGCCGCCGTGTCGAGCATCGCCCCCAGCCCGGCCGCAAGCCCCGCGTCATCCACCGGCACGGCGAGTTGGAGCAGGACCGGCGCGGCGTCCGCGTCCCGCATCATGTCGCGCAGCAGACCGAGCAGATCGCGCGCGGCGGCGGCATACCGCGCGGCCGTATCGCCCCCGGGCCGAGACAGCGGCCGGACGTCCGCGCCCGCCCCGGGGGCAACATCCACCCCGCAGGTGACGATCAGGCGCCGCCGATCCAGGGCGGCCGTCGCGGCGGGGGCCTCGACCCAGCGCGGCACCAGGATCATGGCGGGGGCGGCGGGCTCCTCCGACACACCCGCCCCCGGCACCCAGAACCGGGTCGGCGCGAAGGGCGTGGGCGGCAGCGGTGCGCGCCCGACCGTCAGGTCGGCCGGCGCCTCCTCCAGCACGACGTGGGCGTTGGCGCCCCCGAACCCGAAGCTGCTGACCCCGGCCCGGCGCGGCCCGTCCGGCCGGCGCGGCCAGGGCTCCCGCGTGCGCACCAATCGGAAGGGGCTGCCCTCCAGCGACAGGTGCGGGTTGACGGCCTCGCAATGCAGCGTGGGCGGCAATTCCTCCCGGCCCAGGGCCATCAGCACCTTGACCACGCCGGCCAGACCGGCGGCGGCCTCCAGGTGGCCGATGGCGGATTTGACCGTGCCCAGGCCGATGAAGGGCGCGGGCACGGTCTCCGTGCCCAGCAGGGCCGCATAGGCCCGGCGCAGGCCCTCCACCTCCACGGGGTCGCCCAGGGCCGTGCCGGTGCCGTGCGCCTCGATGTACGAGACAGAGCGCGGGTCGAGCCCGGCCATGGCCTGTTCGATCAGGGCGGCCTGCGCCGTCACGCTGGGCGCGGTGAGGGACCCGGCGCGACCGCCGTGGTTCTCCGCCCCGCCGACCAGCAGACCCAGCACGCGGTCGCCATCGCGCCGGGCCGCCGCCAGGGGCTTGAGCAGCAGGGCCGCCACGCCCTCACCCCGCCCATAGCCGTCGGCGGCCGCGCCGAAACTCTTGCAGCGCCCGTCCGGGCTCAGCATGCCCGCCGCCTGCGGCCCCAGGAACCCGTCTGTGCTCAGGCACAGGTTCACGCCGCCCACCAGCGCGGCGCCGCAGCGCCCGGCGCGCACCGCCTCCGCCGCCCGCAACAGGGCGATCAGCGAACTGGAACAGGCCGTGTCGATGGCCTGGCTGGGGCCGTGAACGTCCAGCCCATGCGACAGCCGGTTGGCGACCATGGCCAGCGAATTGCCGGTCGCCCCGTAGCCGTCCCGCGCCACCCCTTGGGCGCGCAGCAGGTCGGCATAGTCCAGGGCCGTGACGCCGACGAACACACCCAGATCGCGCGGCACCTCGTCCGGTCGGTACCCCGCGTTTTCGATGGCGTGCCACGCGACCTCCAGCAGCAGGCGCTGCTGCGGGTCCATGCGTTCGGCCTCGACCGGCGAGACCTTGAAGGCGGCGGCGTCGAAGCGGTCCACATCGTCCAGGAACCCGCCCCGCCACGGCGCATTCCCCGCGCAGAGCCGGTCCCGTGGCATGTCCCGGGTCAGGTCCCGCCCGTCCAACAGGGCGTCAAAGAACCGCTCGACGTCGGGCGCCCCGGGGAACCGGCCGGCCATGCCGATGATGGCCACCGCGTCGTCCGGCGTGTCGGGCGGATGCAGCGCGGGCGTGGGGAGGAACACGGGTTCCGCCCGCGCGGCCGGGACGACGGCGGGGCCATCCGGCACCGTCGGGCGCACGCCGTGGCGGGCGATCAGGTGCCGGGCCAGCGCCTCCACATGCGGGCATTCGAAGAAAACGGCGGGCGAGAGCTGAATCCCGTGCGCCTGGGAGATGTCGGCGGCCAGACGCGTCAGCGAGATGGAATCGAAGCCAAGGTCATGGAAGGACTCCCGCGCGCCCAGATCCGCGACCGGGAACTTCAGGATGTCCGCCGCCTGGACGCGCAGGGCATCGATCAGGGCCGCCTCGTCCGCGCCTGCGGTCACGCCGCTCTCGGGGGTGTTGTCCGAGGTGTCGTCCTCGGGGGGGGCTGCCGCGTGCTCCGGCGCGCCGGTCCGCACGCTGGTCCATCCGCCGACGGGCGCGCCGTCCGCGTCCAGGAAAGACAGGTCGAAGACCCCGCCGTCGGCCGGCCGTGCGACGATCCGGGCCACGTCGCCACCATCCGGACGGCTCCAGGCGCCCGCGACCCGCGACAGCCCCGCCGGGGCGCTGTCCGGCCGGGCCAGGCACAGCACCTGGAAGGCGGCGACCACGGCGGGCGCGGGAAGCTGCTGGTGGCGCTTGAACCTGTCCTGCTGGGGCGGGTCGGGACGCAGCGTGGCGACCACGCCGCCGTCGGGCCGCACCCGGGCCGTCTCCAGCACATCGCCGAACGGCCCGGGATCAAGACCGCGCTCGGCCAGGGTCGCCGTGATGGCGGCCGTATCCAGCGACCGCCCGCCCTCGCCCATCGGCGCCGGCGCGTCCGACGGGGACACCCGCCCCACCTCGGCCTCGGCCCAGGGTATGGCCACCCCGTCCGCGTCCACCACGTCCAGCACCACGCGCGCCGGATCGGATCCCTCGACGCGGGCCCGAAGGTCGGTGACGCGGGACCAGTCCGGCGCGCGCCGCACCACGAGATGGCGCAGGGCGAACGGCCGGGGCAGCGCCGCCAGATGGGCCACGGCCGCCACCGCCTCCACCGCGACCGTCGGCACGAGTCCCCGGCGGCGCTGGTGGCTGACGCCGTAATCCAGCAGTTCGTCCAGGTGGACCGCCGTCGCGTACCGCAGGCCGGTGCTGTCGGACTCGTTGCGGCCCACCAGCGGATGCAGCTTCAGCCGCGACCCCAGCGGGTGAACGACCGAGGGCGCGTCGGGATGCTCGGGATACCAGCAGCGCACGCGCTCGAAGGGATACGGCGGCAGCGGCACCCGGCACGGCTGGCGGCCTTCGTGCAGCCGCGCCCAGTCGATGGCGGTGCCCCGCGTCCAGGCCGCCGCCACCGCCGCCAGATCGCGGGCGCGCACGGCGGCGTCGAGGTGCCGGGTGTCGGGATCCGGATCGGCATCGAGAACGGAGGGCGTGTAGTACAGACCCGCGTCCGCGTCCGGGGCCGGATCGTCTCCCAGGCCGGTCAGGCGCGCCGCCGCGCCCTCAAGGTCCTCGGCCACCAGGGCCAGACGACAGGGCAACTCGGTGCGGCCGACCTGGAGCGTAAAGGCCACGTCGTCCAGGCGCAGGTCGGGGGTCGCGGCCACGTGGTCCCGGAACCGGGCCAGCACCCGGCCCAGCGCCCGGGGCGTCATGGCGGAGAAGACCAGCAGCTCCGGCCCCCGGGGCGCCGGGCGCGCGGGGCGGGCGGGCGGTTCCTCGATGATGATGTGGGAGTTCATGCCGCCGGCCCCGATCGAGGTGACCCCGGCACGGCGCGGCAGTTCCCTCCCCTCGCTGTCCCGGGGCCGCGCCCAGGGGGTCAGCGCGCGCTGCACGAAGAAGGGCGTCTCGTCGAACGGTATGTTCGGGTTCAGCGTCTCGGCGTGCAGCGACGGGGCGATCTGGCCATGCCGAAGCTGCATCAGCACCTTGGCGATGCCGGCGAGCCCCGAGACACCCAGCAGGTGGCCGACGTTGCTCTTGACCGTGCCCAGCGGGCAGATGCCGTTGGTGAGGGTGTGGCGGCGGAAGGCGCGGGTCAGGGCCTTGACCTCGATGGGATCGCCCAGCGCCGTGCCCGAGCCGTGGCCCTCCACATAGCTGAGGGTGCCGGCATCAAGGCCGGCATCGTCCAGGGCCTGTTCGATGGCCACCGCCTGTTGCGCCGGATTGGGCACGGTGAAGCCGTTGCGCACCCCCGCGTTGCTGATGCCGGTGCCCCGGATGACGCCGTGGATGTGATCGCCGTCGCGCAGCGCGTCCTCCAGCGTCTTCAGGACCACCGCGCCCACGCCTTCGCCCAGGATGGTGCCGTCGGCCCCCAGCCCGTAGCCCCGGATGACATCGGCGGTCTTGCTGGTGAAGTGCTCCTGCGAGGTGGCGATCAGCTTTTGCGGATGGGACATCAGGTTGACGCCGCCCGCCAGCGCCATCCGGCAGCGCCCGGCGCGCAGCATGTGCACCGCCTCGTGCACGCAGGTGGAGGCGGCCGAACACATGGTGTCCAGGAAGTAGGACGGGCCGGTCAGGCCGTAATAGTACGAGACCATGTTCGGCAGGGTGCCCGTGTAGCTGCCGCTGGCGGGGGAACCCCGCATCAGCATGTTCTGGAAGCCGTACAGGTCGTACTCGTTGCTCATGGCGCCGACGATGACCGCCACGTCCCCGCCCAGGCGGGTCTGCAGGGTCTCGCGGGAATAGCCGGCGTCCTCGAACGCCTCCACGCTGGCTTCCAGGAACAGCCGCACCTCGGGCGCCATCAGGGTCGCCTCGGCCTGCGAGATGCGGAAGTAGCGTGGGTCGAACAGGTCGATGCCGTCCAGGAAGGTGCCGGTGCGCACCACGGTCTTGCCCAGCACGTCCCGGTCCGGGTGCAGCAGGGCGGCATGGTCCCAGCGCTCTTTCGGATAGGGCTCGAAGCCGTGCGCGCCGCTGGCCAGCATGGACCACAGCTCGGCCGGCGTGTTGGCATGCGACGCCCGCAGCGACAGCCCGACGATGGCGATGTCATGCCGGTCGGCCGGACGGGGCTCGGCCGGCCGGGTCTCGGTCGGCCGGGGCTCGGTCGAGAGGGGTTCGGGCGCGGGTGCGGACGCACGCGCCGGCCCCAGCGCGGCCAGCAGGGCATCGCGGTGGTCCTCGGCCAGATGCGCGCCGATCCCGTCCAGATCGACGAACTCGAAGAACAGGGTCTTGGACAGGGGTCCCAGCGCCTCCTCCAGGCGGTTGGTCGCCTCGACGATGGCGATCGAGTCCAGTCCGTATTCCTCCAGCTTGCGGTGGGTGCGGATCTGCGCCGGCTCCATCCGCAGCACATCGGCCAGCACCTCGCGCACGAAGGCGGCGGCGCGGGCCGGCAGGTCCGCCGGGGCCTCGGGCGGTGCTTGTCCGGACGGCGCATCGGCCGTGGCCTCGGGCACGGCGCGGGCGGGAGCCTGGGCGGCGGCCCCTTGCGCCGCCAGCGCCTCATGAATCCGCGCCTGATCCCCGTGCAGCACGATGCAGCGCGGAAGATCAGGCGCGGACAGGATGCGGTCCAGCGCCGCCAGACCGGCGGCGGTGGGCAGGGGCGCCACCCCGAGGCGGCGCGTCATCGCGGCCTGGGTGGGCGCATCGACGGTCATGCCGCCGTCGGCCCAGAGCGGCCAGGAGACGGCCACCGTCCGCCCCGACCGCGCCCCGGCGGCCACACGGTCGGCGCGCTGCGCGGCGAAGGCGTCCATGAAGGCGTTGGCTCCGGCGTAGAGCGACTGCCCCGCAGTTCCGAAGGCGGCGGCGACCGACGAACACAGCACCATCAGGTCCAGCGGCGCGTCGGCCGTGGCGGCATCCAGATTGACGAGACCCGCCACCTTGGGCGCCAGAGCGGCGGCCCCGCCCTCGATGTCGCGCGTCAGGATATAGCCGTCGTCCAGCACCCCGGCGGCGTGGATGATCCCCTTCAGCGGGCCGACCTCCGCCCCGATCCACGCCACGGTCCGGGCCACCGCCGCCGCGTCCGTCACATCGCAGGCGGTCACATGCACGGTCACCCCGGCCCGTCGCAGGGCGTCGAGGCGGGCCGTCGCGGCGGTATCCGGCTCGGCCCGGCGACCGCTGAGGACGAGGGCGCGCGCCCCGCGCTCCGCCAGCCACGCGGCGAAGATCAGGCCCAGGCCACCGAGCCCGCCGGTGATCCAGTAGGACGCCTCCGGATCAAGGGTCGGGGCGGGCGCGGCCGGCGGGTCGAACGCCTCCGCCCGCAGGGCCTCGCGCTGGCCGTGACGGTGGCGAAGCTCGGTCTCGGTGTCGTCCCGCTCCGCCTCGGCGGCGATCAGATCCGCGAGCGCCTCCGGGGCGAGGCCGGTTGGTACGGTGACGACCGCGCCCCCGGCCTTCGGGGTCTCGACCGCCGCCGTGCGCAGACAGGCGGCGAGCGGCGCGGTCAGCGGCGGCGGCAGGGTGGCTGGGGCCACCACCAGCACCTGTTGCGCCTCCCGCCGCGCCGCGCCCAGGACCGGGACCAGACGGCGGTTGAGATCGACGATCCAGGCCGTCGCGGTCGCGGCGAGATCATCGGGGTCGGCTTCCGGCAGGCGCGCGACATCCAGGCCCGTGCGCGCCGCCAGATCGTCCGCCACCGCCGGGGTCCAGCCCGCGAGCAGCACGGTGGTGCGACGGGCGTTCGATGCCCGGACCAGCGGCGCCGGCTGCCAGGCGGGCCGGGCGAACACCACGGGCGCCGCCGCCGCGCGATCCCCGGTCGCCGGTGCGTCGGCGGCGGGCATCCGGCGCAGCACCAGATCCTGGAGGACCGCACAGACGGTGCCGTCGGCGTCGCACAGCGTGATGTCCAGATGCCGCACGGCCTCGCCCCCCCGCGTGCCCGGCGTCGGCCGGACATGGGCCCAGACCCGCGCGGGGCACGGGGCGTGCACGGTGACCCCGCGACAGGTGAAGGGCACGGCGGCCCCGGTCGCCGGGGTCTCGTCCAGCGCGACCCACGCCTGGATGGCCGCATCGAGCAGGACCGGGTGCAGCGCCATGGCATCGAGGGTCGGCAGCAGGCGACGGGGCAGCTTTAATTGGGCCAGCACCTGCCCGGCCCCGCGCCGGACCTGCGCCAGGGCCCGATAGGCGGGCCCGTGCCGCACCCCGCTGTCCACCAGTCGGCGGTAGCAGGTCTCCACCGGCACATCCTCCGCCACGTCGCGGCGCAGCGCCTCCAGGTCGAGGGGCGTCGGCGCAACCGCGTCGAGACGCACCAGACGTCCCTGGGCGTGCGGCGCGGCCCCGGCCTCCGCCACCGCGAACCCGACGCTGCCGTCGTCCCGGCGGGTCAGGCGCGTTTCCACCGTCACCGGCCGCCCCTCGCCTCGCAGCGGGCGGGTCCAGGCGATGCCCTCCAGCGCCACCCCGGCGACCGGCGCGTCCGGCTCGGCCAGCGCCAGGGCGGCGCGGGCCATCTCCAGCGAGGCGGTGCCGGGCAGCACCCGAACCTCGTTCACATGGTGGTCGGCCCACACGAAGGCGGTGTCGTCGAGCACCGTGCGGAAGCGCGGGCCGTCGAAGCCCGAGACGTTGCGATGCAGCAGGGGATGGGGCACCGGCGCGTCGTCCTTGACCGCGACCGCGTCGTCCATCCAGTGCCGCTCGCGCGTGAAAGGATAAAGGGGCGCATGAATGCGGCGCGGCGGGGCCCGGGGGTCGAGGAGCGCCCGCCAGTCCACGGCCTCCCCCGCCGCCCAGCGCGCCGCCAGTCCGGCCGCATCGTCGGTCGGGGCCTCGGCGTCGGGGGCCACGACGGCGGGATGTCTCTCCCCGGCCGCCACCGCGCGCAGGGCGGCGACCAGCGTGTCGCGATCGGCGGCCACCAGGGCGCGGCGCTCCGCCATCGCGACGCGGCCCACCTGGAGCGTGTAGGCCAGGTCGGCGGCAAACCGGGCGCCGCGCCCGGCTTCCAGCGCATCGGCCACGTCCCCGGCATAGGCGCGCAGGGTCGCTTCGGTCCGGGCGGACAGCGGCAGCACGAGCGGCCCGGCCGTGGCGCCGGCGGCGAACGTGACGGGCGGATCCTCCAGCACCACATGGGCGTTGCTGCCCCCGAACCCGAAGGCACTGACGCCGGCCCGGCGCGGCCGGTCCGCGCGACGGCGCCAGGGCGTGGCGGCGGTCTGGATGCGGAACGGCGTCCCGGACAGGTCGATCAGCCGGTTGAGCGTCTGGAATCCCACGGTCTCCGGGATCACGCCATGGCGCAGCGCGGCCAGAACCTTGACGACACCGGCGACCCCCGCCGCGCCCTCCAGGTGGCCGATGTTGGTCTTGACCGACCCGATCCCGCAGGACTCCGGCTGCGGCTGCGTGCCGGCCTCGGCGTGCAGGGTCGCGAAGGCCTGCTTCAGGCCGGCGATCTCGATGGGGTCGCCCAGCGGCGTGCCCGTCCCGTGCGCCTCGATGTAGTCGATGGTCCCCGGCGTCACGCCGGCGTCGCGGTGGACCCGCTCGATCAGGGCGGCCTGGGCCTTGGGGTTCGTGACCGTCAGCGAGTTGGTGCGGCCCCCGTGATTGACGCCGATCCCCCGGATCACGGCATGGATCGGATCGCCGTCGGCCCGCGCCCGGGCCAGGGGCTTGAGCAGCAGCGTGGCCGCGCCCTCGCCGCGCACGTAGCCGTCGGCCCCATCGTCGAAGGTCTTGCTGCGGCCCTCGCGCGACAGCATGCCGGCCTTGGAGAAGGCGACGAAGTGGTTCGGTGACCAGATCAGGTTGACGCCCCCGGCCAGGGCCTGGTCGCACTCGCCGCCCTGCAGCGCCCGCACGGCCTCGTACAGCGCCGTCATCGACGCCGCGCAGGCCGTATCGTTGGTGATGCTGGGGCCCTGGAAGTCGAAGAAATGCGAGACCCGGTTGGCGATGATCGAGAACGCGATGCCCGTCGGCGTGTAGGCATCCACCGCCGCCAGCCGCTTTTCCAGAAGCTCGGCATAGTCCCAGTGGCAGACACCCAGATAGACCCCGGTGCGGCTGCCGGCCAGGGCGTCGGCGGCGTAGCCCGCGTCCTCGATGGCGTGCCAGGCGGTTTCCAGGGCGAGGCGCTGCTGCGGGTCCATCCAGGCCGCCTCGCGCGGCGAGATGTTGAAGACCGGCGCGTCGAAGCCGTCCGCGTCCTCCAGGAATCCGCCCCAGACGCTGCTGGTGTAGTTGCCCCGCGCCGGGTTGCCCTTCAGGGCCTGGGCATCCCATCGGTTGGCCGGAACCTCCGAGATCAGGGACCGGCCCGCGGCCAGATGCCCCCAGACCCCGTCCAGGCGGTCAGCGCCCGGCAGGCGCAGGCCGACCCCGATGATGGCGACCGGCTCGGCGGACGGATGGGGGGCGGACGGACGGGCGGCGGGCGGGGTCATGGTCATGGCCGCCCCCCTCAGGCGCCGACGAGGGCGGAGAACCGGCGACCCAGCAGCGCGGCCGTCTCGTCCAGCAGGCGTTCGGCGATGCCGTCCACGTGGCGGGCTTTCCAGTCCTCCAGGTCGGTGCCGGCGACCCACTGGTTGAAGGCCCCCAGCGCCGGGCCGCAGTGGACCTGGAAGTCCACCCGGCGCGCCAGATCCCCGGTGATGGCCCAGTGCGAGGTGTCCTGGAAGTAGCGGCGGAACACCAGCGCCATGCGGTGCTTGGGCATCCGCTCGGCCCGCTCCGCCTCGTCGGCGGGCAGCGAGTCCTTCAGGTCCGACAGAATGTCGGCGAAGCTGCGCCGCAGATACTTGTCCTGGATCTGGCGGCTCAGCGCGGGCTCGATGTCCTCCAGGCGCTCGTGCCGGTGGTAGAGGGAGACCAGCTTTTCCGCCCGTGACGGGAAAAACAGTCCCTTCTTCAGCACCTGCACCCGGGATCCAAGCTCGAACATGGCGCCGGAGGGCGCGTAGGCCGTGTCATGGACGTTCATGCCGGCCAGCATGTCCTTCACCGCATCGCTGGTCGCCGCCTCGACGGTGCACTGGTTGATCGAGCCCGTCAGGACATAGTCGGCGCCCAGCATGAACGCGGCCGCCACGGCCTCCGGCGTGCCGATCCCGCCGCCGGCCCCCAGGTGAAGGGGGCCGAAGCGCGGAAAGCGGGCCTGCGCCCGGTCGCGCTCCCGCAGCACCGCCGGCACCAGCGCGAAGGGCATGCGCTGGTCCGTGTGGCCGCCGGAATCGGCCTCGACGGTGATGGCGTCCGCCATCGGCACGTGGCGCAGCAGCGCCGCCTCGTCGGCGGAGAGAGTCCCCTGCGCCACCAGCCGTTCGACGACCCTTTCAGGCGCCGGCGACAGGAACTGCGCGGCCACATCCGGGCGGGACACCTTGGCCATGATCCGGTTGCGCGCCTCGACCCGGCCACCGCCCGCGTCCACCAGTCCCCGCGCCCGGTAGCGCACCAGGGCCGGTGTCACCTCCATGAAGGCGGAGGCCTCGGCGACCCGAACCCCCTGCTCCAGCAGCAGGTCAACCATGTCCTCTTCAAGCTGGGGCCGGTTGACGTGCGCCAGCACGTTCACCCCGAACGCCGCCCCGGCGGGGATGGCCGCGCGGATCGCGGTGATGGCGGCGCGCACCTGGTCGATGGACAGACCGCCGGTGCCGAAAAAGGACAGCATGCCCGCCCTGGCCATGCGCACCACCACATCCACCGAGGCAATGCCCCGGTACATGGCCCCGCTCACATAGGGATGGCGCACGCCGAAGGCCTCGCGGAAGGCCCGCGAGCCCAGACGTTCCACCGAGACACCGGGTCCGGCGGACCGGACGGGGGCGGGCTCGGGCGGCTTGGGTGGTTCGACCGGCGCGGGCGGCGCGTCCTCCCGCGCCAACTCATCCGCGCTCAGCGCCCCGGCCTCCAGCTCGGTGCGCTTGACCATGGGCTTGACCACCGGCGGTCCATCGGGACCGATCTCGGTGACGTCGGCGAATGTGACGCCCTTGGCCAGCAGATAGCGGATGCTGTCGCTCCAGCGCACCGGCGCGGTGATCTGATCGATCATGCGGGCGCGGATGCTCTCCGGATCGTCGGCGTGGGGCCGGGCGGTGACGTTGGAGAGGACCGGGATCCGGGGCGGGGCCAGCGGCACATCGGCGATGAAGGGGGCGAACGCGTCCCGGGCGGGCTGCATGAACGGCGTGTGGAAGGCCCCGCCGACCGTCAGCACGCGGTAATGCGAGGCGCCGGCCTCCAGGAACAGCGGCTCGGCGGCCTCCACGGCCGCGCGCCGGCCGGACACGACGATCTGACGCGGCGTGTTGTAATTGGCGGCGAAGACATCCGTCAGGCCGTGGCGTTGGATGACCTCTTCGACCTGCGCGGCGTCCAGGCCCAGCACGGCGGCCATGCCGCCGCCCCTCGCCTCGCCCATCAGGGCGCCGCGTCGGGCCACAAGCCTCAAGCCGTCCTCGAACCCGACGACCCCGGCGGCGAACAGGGCGACGTATTCCGACACGCTGTGCCCCATCAGCACATCCGGGGGCGTGCCGACCTCGTTCAACTGGCGCAGATAGGCCAGCGCGTTGACCACGTAAAGCGCGGGCTGGGTGTTGGCCGTCTCGGTCAGGCGCTCCATCGGCCCGGCAAGGCACAGGTCCGCAATGGAAAAGCCCAGCACCGCATCGGCCGCGGCCGTCTGGTCGGGGAACGCCGCGAACAGCGCCTCGCCCATGCCGATACGCTGAGCACCCTGGCCCGGAAAGATCCACGCCTTCATTCGACCCTCGCGTTTCCTCCGGAGGGTGCCCGTCGGACCGCAACGGACGCCGCTGCCGCCGGCCCGTCGCGTCCCGCGCACGCCCGCCACGCCGGGCAGCCCGGACATCCGCACCGTCCGACGCGATCCAGTCAGCCCGCAGGCAACCCAAGGGTCAGTCTGAGGGCTTGCTCCCCCGATAGCAACGCCGGAAACGGAACATTTGCCATGGCGACCCGAAATGCGGCAGAGTCGGCCCCAGGTGAGCGCGGTGGGGTGACGAGAAATCCCGCCGAAGCATCCTGCACCATCACGATGCGCGGGGCCGGCGATGGACAAGATTCGCGCCTTTGTTGAAGAGCAATTCCTTGTCGAATTCGACGAGACGCTCACCGAGGAGTCAGACCTTTTCAAGGAAGGCGTCATGGACTCTTTCGGGTACGTTCAGCTTTGCCGTTTTCTGGAAAAGGAATACGGAATCACGTTCACCGAAGAGGAAATGACCGGCAACGTCCTCGTCAGCCTGACCCAGATCCGCGAGACCGTCCTGCGCAAGGTGGCCGCCCTGCCCGCCGCCTCCTGACCGGCCATGTGCGGGATCGCCGGCCTGTTCCAGTCTGACACGGCGCCCGGAGACCTGCCGCGCGTGGTCACCGGCATGCTGGGCGCCATCGCGCATCGGGGTCCCGACGGGCTGGGGTACATGGTGGACGACCCGTGCGCGATGGGCACGGTCCGCCTCGCCATCCTCGACCCCGCCCACGGCGCGCAGCCGTTCGGGGACGCCGAGGGACGGGTCTGGCTCTGCTACAACGGCGAAATCTACAACTACCGCGAGCTTCGGGCCGAGCTTGAGGCCAAGGGCCACGTCTTCCACACCCGCTGCGACACCGAGGTGGTGCTGGAAGCCTGGCGCGCCTGGGGAGACGCCGCCCTGCCCCGCTTCAACGGCGGCTTCGCCTTCGCGCTCTATGACCGCCTGGAGGGCCGGCTGGTGCTGGCGCGCGACCGCTTCGGCAAGCGACCGCTGTTCTTCGCCCGCCATGGCCCGGGGCTGGTGTTCGCGTCCGAGATGAAGGCGTTCCTGGCCGTTCCGGGCTTCACCTTCCGCCAGGATCCGGCCCAGATCGCCTCGATCCTCGGCCAGTGGACGCCCCTGCCCGACCAGAGCGGTTTCGAGGGGATCGAGAACGTCCCCATGGGCTGCTGGGTGTCGGTGCAGGACGGCCGTGTGAGCCGGCACACCTACGCCTCGCTCACCTTCGACGACGGCCCGGCCGTGGCCTCGGCGGCCGACGCGCGCGACCTGATCCGCGACCGCCTGACCGAGAGCGTGGCGATGCGCCTGCGCAGCGACGTGGAGGTGGGCGTCTATCTCAGCGGCGGCGTGGACTCCGCCATCGTCGGCCACCTGACGCGCGAGATCACGCACCGGCCGCTGTCCACCTTCTCGGTGGAATTCGCGGATGCTGAATTCGATGAATCCGCCGAGCAGCGGATGATGGCCGACCACCTGGGCTCGCGCCACCACGCCCTGCGCGTGACCCAGGAGGACATCGCCGCGGCCTTTCCGGACGCAGTGTATCACGCCGAAGTGCCCACCTTCCGCAGCGCCTTCGTGCCCATGTTCCTGCTGTCCCGCCGCACCCGGGAGGCCGGCATCAAGGTCGTCCTCAGCGGCGAGGGCGCGGACGAGGCCTATCTGGGCTATGACCTGTTCAAGGAGACCCTGCTGCGCGCCGCCTGGAGCGAGAGCGACGAGGCCTTGCGCCGCGAGCGACTGATGCGGCTGTATCCGCACTATGCGCACTACGGTCCCCGGGACATCGCCGCCGTCACGGGGCTGTACCAGCAGTTCGCCGAAGAGCGGATGCCGGGCCTGTTCTCGCACGAACTGCGCTTCCAGAACGGCCGCTTCTCGGCCCGCCTGATGCGCGATGCCGGCGATCCCTTCGCGCCGCTGTCGGCGCTGGTGGCCGAAACGCCCGCATACCAGGCCATGAGCCCGGTCGAGCGGGCGCAGTGGCTGGAGTACAAGACGTTGCTGCCGGGCTACCTGCTGTCCACGCAGGGCGAGCGCATGAGCCTGGCCCACGGCGTCGAGAACCGCTGCCCGTTCCTGGACAAGGCGGTGGTGGACCTGGCCGGGTCGGTGAACCTGCGGTTCGACGACGGGTTCGACGAAAAGAAGCTGCTGCGCGATGCTTTCGCCGCCGACCTGCCCGAGGCCGTCGTGCGCAAGCGCAAGTTTCCCTATCGCGCCCCGGATGTCGCCGCCTTCGCACAGGCGCAGCCGGACTATCTGGAGTTGGTCCGGTCGGAGGCGGAACTGGCCGCCCTGCCCTTCCTGGAGGCCCGCTTCGCCCAGCGCCTGACGCGCAAGGTGCTGACCAGCCCGCCCGACGGCATCAGCACCAAGGAGAACCAGACCTTCCTGTTCCTGCTGTCCACGGTGCTGCTGCACCACGATTTCGTCCGGCGCGCCCGGGCGCCGGAGGCCCTGTCCACCCGCGTGACCCCGCCGCTGGAAAAGGTGGTGGATTTGCGCACGGCCGGGGCCGCCTGATCGGGTTGAGAAACTCCTCTGGATGCCTCCTCTCGAGATCCTTCGCCACCTTCGGCGGCTCAGGATGACGTTCTCTTTTGTTTTCAATGGCGTGTGTCATCCCGAGCGAGCGAAGCGAGCCGAGGGATCTCGGGAGGGTGGGCGTCTTGGGCCTGTTCATCCAGTCGGCCGGACGGCTTTTTCCGCAGCCTGCTAATCCTCCCAGGGGAACTTCATCTCGCGGACATAGCGCCGGATGCCGGCCCGCACCGCCGGGTCGGCGAACATCTCCCGGTTGGCCGCCAGGGCCGCCGGCCGGCGCGCCGCCAGCCATGCGCCGTCCATCTCGGCTGTGTACTGCTTGTAGCGCGCGACGGCCGGCCGGGCGAGGCGACGCAGCCGCACGAGGTGACGGCGCAGCAGGGGCTCGGCGGCCTCGTCCAGGGCATCCACCAGCCCCGCGCGCAGCGCCTCTGCGGCGCCCATCGGCTGGGTGGTCAGCGTCATGACGTGCGCCGTCTGGCGGCCCACCCGGCGGACCAGGAACGGCAGCACGCAGGCCGGATACAGGCCGAACAGCAACTCCGAGAGGCTGAAGCTGGCGGACGGCTCGGCCAGCACGAGGTCGCAGGCCGCCACGAAGCCCACACCACCGGCGTTCGCCCGCCCGCGCACCACGGCCACACTGACGAACGGTCCCTCGGCCAGGCGCTGCCACAGGTCGTACAGCGGTTCGGGATCGTTGGACGGGGCGTCGTCCGCGATGCCCTCGAAATCCCCGCCGGTGCAGAAGACATCAGGCGCGCCTTCCAGCACCACGACGCTGACACCGCTCGCCGGGTCCTCGCAGCGGCGCAGGGCCGCGTCCATCTCCGTCACCAGGGCCGCGGTGATGGTGTTGCCGGCCTCGGGTCGCGTGAAGCACAGGCGGCAGACGCCGCCGTCGATGCGGGCGGTCAGCGTCTCGCCCCTGATGTCAGGCATGGTCCGGGGCTCCCAGGACAAGGGCGGTATTGATGCCGCCGAACCCGAACGACAGCTTCAGCGCCCGGCGGATGGCATGGTCAGCGGCCTCGCCCCGCACCCAGCGGAAATCCGCATCCAGCGGCGTGTCGAGATTGCGGGTCGGATGCAGGCGCCCCGCCCGCATCTGCAGCAGGACCGCCGCGATCTCGATGGCGCCCGCCGCCGCCAGTCCGTGGCCGATCACCGACTTGGTGGCGTTGATGCGGGCATGCCGCAGGCCAAGGGTGCGGTAGGTCTCCAACTCGGCCCAATCGCCGCGCGGCGTGCCGGTGGCGTGGCCGTTGACGGTATCGATGTCCGCCGCCGTCAGCCCGGCGGCCTCCAGGGCCAGCCGCGCCGCCCGCACCTGGGCGGCCGTGTCCGGCTCGGGACCGCGCTGCCCGTCCACCACCTCGGCCCCGCCGAGGATCAGGCCGCAGGGCGCGGCGGTGGCCTCCTCCGCCCGCTGCACCACCAGGGCCGCGCTCGCCTCGCCGTACAGGAAGCCGTCGTGGTCGGCGTCCATGGGGCGGCAGGCCCGGCCGGGCGCATCCGCGAAGCGCGACGACCCCATGGCGCCGAGGGCCGTCAGCGCCTGAAGGTCCAGCCAGGACGGGTCCTGCAGGGCCCCGACCGCGATGCAGGCATCCACGCGCCCCGCCCGCACGGCCGCCGCGGCCTCCAGCACCGCCACGGCCCCGCTGGCCGACGCCGCGCCGACGGTATGGGCGAACCCGCGCACGGGGAAGGCGGCGCAGAGCACGCCGCACAGATCGGTATCCAGGACGGCGTGGGCATGGCGCGGCGGCACATAGGCGGGGCGATCCCCGTACCGGCGCGCGGCCAGGACCTGGTCGCGGCCCATCAGGTTGGAGCCGCCCACCACCAGCCCGACCCGCTCCGGCGCGACGGCGTCAAGGCCGGCCTCGTGCCAGGCCTCGGCCACCACGGCCGCCGCCGCCAGCCCCGGCAGACCGACCGTGCGGGCCAGGCGCGGCGGCAGCACCGACGGAGGATCGGGCATTTCGACGCCGAGGAACCGGCTGCTCCCGTCCGGCGCCTGGCGGCCGGGGCGGGCCAGCACGCCGAACACGTCGCGGCCGGCCAGCAGGCCCTCCAGCAGGGCCGCCGTGCCGTGGCCGAGGCCGCAGGCGGCCCCGAGGCCGGTGACGGCGAGGGGCGCCCCCGCCTCAGGCCGCGCGCTTGTCATGCAGCAGGTCGGCCAGTTCGCCGATGTTGCGCGGGCCGTGCAACTGGACCAGCGGGATGTCCAGGCCCAGGTCCTCCAGGGTCGCAACCACGATCTCGCCGCGCTCGATCGAATCCACACCCAAATCGGCCATGGCATCGTCGCGGCCGATGGGGTGATCCGCCAGCTCCGGCACCACGTCCCGGATGTGACGCACGATGATCTCGACGATGTCGTCGCTGTCCATGACCCTCATCCCTTCATCCAAGCCAACGCGCCCAGGGGAGCATGACGGCACGGCCCGCCCCGTCGGAGCGCGTCTCCCGAGATCCCTCGCGTCGCTTCGCTTGCTCGGGATGACCAGATAAAATGATAGGATGTCATCCTGAAGGCGCGAAGCGACTGAAGGATCTCGTGCATACGTCCGCCCCCCCCTTCCCGCACGGCGCACCAGTCCGCCAAGGTCAGACCCACCGATATTGGCGCTGGTATCCCACCACGGAGTCGAGCACAAGGTGGGGGGTGTCTTGGGTCAGGGGCCAAGCCCCCGGCAGGATATCGTGGTCGAGCTTGGCGTCCCTGGTGCCGAAACGCACCACCGACTCCCCCCGCAGAAGCATCTCGTACTCGTCGATGGACAGGCGATAGCGCCGGTCCAGGGCCTCGGCGATCTTCATGGCGCGCAGTCGCGCCTGCCCCTCCGCCCCGATGACGCCGGAGAAGAACTCCGAACAGCACCCGGAGCCGTAGGAGAACACCCCCACCCGCTGCGGCTGGCTCAAGTCCACCGTGTCGATCACTCCGGCGAGGGCCAGGAAGATCGAGCCGCCGGCGGTATTGCCGACCCGCTGGCCGTAGGCGAGGCTCGGCCCCAGACGCCGGGCGAAGTCCTCTTCAATCTCGGCGGGCTTCGCCTTGTACAGCTTGCGCATCAGGTGCCGGTGCGCGCCCTTGACCATGCCGCCGAAGGGCGTGTGGAAGCAAAGATAGCCGAAGGTGTCGCGGAAATCCGCTCCCTCGACCCGGCGGGCGTAGTCCTTGTAGGCGTTCTCGCAGCAGTCCAGGTAGGCCATGAGCGACAGATCGGCATCGCCCGCCTCGGTGTCGGGACCGGGCCGGCAGGTGTCCATCACCTCGAACGCATGATTGCCGTAGGCGCCGCGATCGATGCGGAAGACGTGCGGCGTGTCGCTGACCAGCATGGCGCAGGCCCCGGCGCCCGAACTGGGTTCCGAGTAGGCCCACTCCTGCACGGCGTTGGCGTCCGCCAGCGCGAAGCGCGACAGGTCGGTGGTCACCACCAGCGCCTTGCCGCCCGGCGACGTGCCCGACAACAGGAAATTCACCGCCATCTGCAGGCCGGCGGCCCCGGCGTAACAGGCCTGCTTGATCTCGAACAGGCGGCCGTTGCCCGGCAGGTCCAGATAATGATGGATGTAGGTGCTGAGCGACTTGCCGAAATCGAGCCCGGACTCGGTACACGTCACCACCATTTCGATGCGGGCCTTGTCCTCGGGCGAGAGCGCATCAATCAGCGGCCGGGCGGCGTTGACGGCGAAGGTCACCGGGTCCTCGTAGGGCAGCGCCACCGTCTTTTCCTGCATCAGCAGGTTCTCGAAGCGCGGCAGATCCAGCCCGCGATGGGTGCACAGCGCCCGGACGTCCAGCGCGCAGAGGCCGCCATAGACGTTCATCGCCTCGATGCCGACGACGGGGTGGGTCCCGGCGCTCATGACGCGGCCTCCAGCCGCACGGGCAGGCGCGCCAGCCCGCGCGCATTGAGCCGGTCGAGCCGCCAGTGCTCCGGTCCGTCGGGATCAATGCGGGGGAAGCGCGCCAGCAGTTCGGAGAACGCCACCTGCGCTTCCAGCCGGGCCAGCGGCGCGCCGATGCAGAAATGCGCCCCGCCGCCGAAGGTGAAGTGGGCATTGCCGCCGCGACCGATATCGCAGGCGTGCGGATCAGCGAAGCGGTCGGGATCCCGATTGATGGCGCCGATCAGGCCGATCACGGGCGCGCCGGCGGGAATGACGGTGCCCTCGACCTCGAAGTCCTCCCGGGCAATGCGCAGGATCATGTTGCCGCCCGGTTCCAGACGCAGGAACTCCTCGACCGCCGGACGCATCAGGCCGGGATCCGCGCGCAGGCGGGCCATCTGGTCGGGATGGCGCAGCAGCAGCAGCATGCCGTTGCCGATGAGGGTCACCGTCGTTTCGTGCCCGGCGATCAGCATGGACACCAGATTGGTCAGGGTCTCTTCCTCGTTCAGCGTGCCGGCGTCGTAGGCGCGGATCGCCATGTCCATGAGGCTGTCACAGGGCGCCGCGCGCCGCGCCGCCACCATTTCCCGCAGAAACGCCTTGAACTCGGTCAGGGCGTCCAGGGCCTCCCGCTTCTGGTCGGGGGTCATCATGATGTCGCCGATCCGGATGAGGGACGCGCTCCAGCGTCCGATGGTCTCGTCCAGGCTCTCGGGGATGTCGAACAGGGCGCACAGGACCCGCAGCGGCAACGGCCCGGCATAGGCTTCCATGAAATCCACCGACCCGCGGCGCGGCAGGGCATCCAGCAGGCGGCGCGCCTCCGCCTCCACCAGCGGGACCAGGGCCTTGGTGGGCTGGGCGCGGAAGGCGGGCTCGTAGACGCCGCGCATGCGGGCATGATCGGCGCCGTCCATGTTGATCATCTGGGGGTGGAATTCGCTGAACAGCCGGTAGCCCAGGGGGTCGCGGGCACGATAGGCCTCGCTGCACCAGCCGTCGGCCCAGTGCCGCGTGTCGCGCCCCATCTGGGGCGCCTTGACGATGCGGGCGAAGGCGGCGTGCCCCAGCACGAAATAGACACCCGACCGTTGGTCGAAATGGACCGGCCCCAGCGCCTGCAGGCGCGCCAGTTCGGGATAGGGATGGCGCAGGAAACCGGGGTCGGCCAGGGTGGACCACCAGTCGATGTCGGTGGCGCCCGCCGAGCCGGCGCCGTCCGTCGTGTCCGCGCCGGAGTCCTCAGGGCCTTCCATCCGTCCCTCCCCTTCAGGCATCCCGCGTGGCGTAGACATGGAACACAGGCGCCCCGCCCTGGGACAGGGGATGGCCGCCGATGGTGGCACGATAACCGCGCGCCCTCAGGTCCGCCGCGAGGGCCAGGGTATCGTCCTCACCCTGATGCGCCTCGACGACAAGTTGCCGGACCTTGGGCCAGTCCTGGTCGGACAGCCCGGCCAGAACGGTCCGCTCGGCCCCCTCGACATCAATCTTGAGCAGATCAACCCGATCAAGCCCCAGGACGGCGATCTGATTGGACAGGGTATCCACGCGGGCGGTCACGGGCTCGGTCCGGAACAGGTGGTCCAGGAACGCGGGATCGTCCCGCGCGGCGTCCGCTCCCGTGTGTTCGATGAGGGCCCGCACGTCGTCCGCGACCCCCTGGCCGGACAGCAGCGCGCGCAGACCATCGGCCAGCGTGCGCCCCACCTCGGGCCGGGCCGTGGACAGGGCGGCGACCCCGGGAAAATAGTCGAAAACGAGGGTGCCCGGCCGGTCCCACAGTCCCAGATTGACAGCCTCGATGGGAGGATCCAGCGCGGCCGCGTTGGCTTCGAGTGCTCGATAGATGGCGGGAATGCACTCAAAGGCAATGATCCGGGCCTGAGGGCATTTGTCCCGCAGACGCAGGGCGAACAGGCCGATGTTGGCCCCAATGTCAAGGAAGACGCCGGCCGCCGGCAGGGTCACCCGGTGCGCTGTCAGGTCATCGGAAAAGATCTCGTGCGCCGCGAACGCCACCTCGTAGGTGTTGACGCACGAGATGGTCCGACCATCCGGCAGCACTGCTGTCTGCAAGGTCACGGCGGTCCCCCGGCGTCGCAGCACGCCATTCCCGACGCGCACAAACTGACGGCTCAACCGTGCCCCATGCCCGAGGGCCGGTCAAGGACGGCCGAGGCAGTGCCGAGGCCCCCTTGCATCGCTGGCCAACGCCGTCACACTGCATGCATGCGACTTGTGGCGATCAGCGACCTTCATCTGGCGAACGCCGCCAACCGGCAGGCGCTGGCGGACCTGCCGGCCTTCCCCGGGGACTGGCTCATCCTGGGCGGGGACGTGGCGGAGCGCTTCGCGCACGTCCGGCTTGCCTTCATTGAGGCCTGCCGGCGCTTTGATCGCGTGCTCTGGGTGCCGGGCAACCACGAACTGTGGTCGGTGCCGGAGATGGACGACGACGCTCCGCCCCTGGCCGGGCAGGCCCGTTACGACGCGTTGGTGGCCCTGGCGCGGGCGCATGGGGTCCTGACCCCGGACGACCCCTATCCGGTCTGGGACGGACCGGGCGGGCCGTGCATCGTGGCCCCCCTGTTCCTGCATTACGACTACAGCTTCCGCGACGCGGGCGTGGCGCGCGAGGATGTCGTCCCCTGGGCGCGGGCGGCGGCATCGGTCTGCGCGGACGAGATGCTGCTGCGCCCCGATCCGTTCGGCTCCAACGAGGCGTGGTGCGAAGCGCGCCTGCGGCTGACCGAGGACCGCCTGCGGGCGTTGGACCCGGCGCTGCCCACGGTCCTGGTCAACCACTACCCTTTGCGGCGCGACCTGATCCACATTCCCCGGGTGCCCCGTTTCACGCCCTGGTGCGGCACGCGCCGGACGGAGGACTGGCACCGTCGGTTCAACGCGGCGGTCGTGGTCAGCGGGCATCTGCACACGCGCCGCACCGACTGGCGCGACGGCACCCGGTTCGAGGAGGTCTCGCTCGGCTATCCCCGCCAGTGGGACCCGGCGCGCGGCATGGCGGCCTATCTGAGAGAGATCCTGCCGGGGCCGGGCTGATCATACCTGCGGCACCGGCCCTCTCCCCCACCCGGCCACCCATAGGATACTCTCGTGGGTGGCCGGGTGGGGGAGAGGGCCGGCCACGGACTTCAACGATCTTCGTCAGAAGCCGTTGGGATACCCTCAGGAGGCGAGCGCCAGCACATCGGCAAGGGACGCCGCGGCCGCATCCACGCGCAGCCGGTCCGGCGTCTCGCAGCGCACGGCCAGGGCCATCCGGTGGTCGGGGCCGGGATCGAGCCGCCGGACCAGCCAGCGGTCGGCGGTGTCCCTGCCGTGTGCGAACCGCAGCGACAGGGGGTCCAGCGTGAAGGCGAAGGAGTCGAGGGCCTGCGACAACCCGGTGCCCACCGCCTTGACGACGGCCTCCTTCAGCGTCCAGAGGGCCAGGAAGGTGTCCAGACGCGCGACCTCCGGGGCCGCGCGCACGGCCGCCGCCTCGGACGGCGCGAAGAAGGGGTCCACCAGGTCGAGGCTCGAGGCGGGACGCCCGGCCCACTCCACGTCGAGGCCCACATCATGGTCCACCGCCAGCGCGACGGCCGCCAGCCCCCGCGTGTGCGACAGGTTGAGACGCAGACGCGGACACCCCGGCGGGCACACCGCCTCCGGCTTGCCCTGCGCGCCCTCGGTGAAGCGCCACGCCGACGGCGCCGGGGCGCCCCCGGCGGCCACGGTCAGCACGGCGCGGGCCAGGGCATGAGCCAGCGTGAAGACACGGCGGTCGTGCTCGAAGTGAAACCGCCCGGCGCGGTCGCGTTCGGCCTCGTCCAGCAGGGCGGCGAGCTGCGGCCACTGATGCGCGGCCACCGCCGCCACGGGCAGCCAGCGCACCCGGACCACGTCGCGCGCGGCGGCCGGGTTGTGGACTCCGGTCCGGTCGTGCCAGAACAGCCGTCGCTCAGCCAGGGTCTCGCTTGGGGATTTCCGCATGCCGCCCGCTCCATCCTCCCTGCCCGTCGTCTTCTGCTTCGCCGGACAGGGCGCGCAATACTACCACATGGGCGCGGACCTGCTGGAGCACGAGCCGGTGTTCCGGCAGTGGATGCGCATCGGCGACCAACTGGTCCGCGAGCGCCACGGGATTTCCCTGCTGCAGGCCACATACGACCCGGACCGGCGGCTGAGCGACCCCTTCGACCGGCTGGCGGTCACGCACCCCGCGCTGTTCCTGGTGCAATACGCCGCCGCCAAGCTGATGCAGCACCACGGTGTGCGCCCCGACATGCTGCTGGGCGTGAGCCTGGGGGAGTTCTGCGGCATGGCCGTGTCCGGCATGGTCTCGTTCGAAACCATGCTGGGCGCCATCGCCGACAAGCCCCCCCTGTTCGCCCGCACATGCCCCCCGGGCGGGCTGATCGCGGTGCTGGCCCCGCCCGAGGTCCAGGCGGACAGCGCCGTCCTGGCGGCGCGGACCGAACTGGTCGGCGTGAGCGCGGATCGGCATATCACGCTGGCCGCACTCGCAGAGGACCTGCCCGCGGTGGAAGACGAGTTGAGGCGGCGCGACCTGATCTTCCAGCGCCTGCCGGTGCCCCATCCGTTCCACTCCCGCTGGATCGACGGCGCCGAGGCCGCCCTTCGCGCCGACCTGGACCCGCCCCGCGAAACGGGATTCTGGCCGGTCTGGTCGTGCCGTGCGGTGGCGCCGATCGACACGCGGACCCCGGACCTGGCCTGGCGCATCGTGCGCGACCCGATGAAGGTCCGGGCCACGGTCAAGGCCCTGGAGGATGCCGGCGGGGCCCGGTACGTGGACATCAGCCCCTCGGGGACCTTCGCCGCCCTGATCCGGCAGACGTTGGCCCGGGAGTCGCCGTCGCGCGTGTGGCCGGTGCTGTCGCCCACCGGCGGCAACCTCAAGCGCCTGCGCCACGTTCTGGACGCGCTGGCCCCCACGGCATGAGGCGGGTCTCCGCGACCGAGACCGATCCGGAAGCCGAACGGACCTTTCATTGCCGGGGAAACCGCGATACGGTCGGGATTGTGAGTTGGAATCCCTCAAGGTCCTCCGGTGGTTTCTCCGCGCCACGGCTCCGGGAACCGCCCCTGCCGGAACAGCACCCTGCCGGAACAGCACCCTGCCGGAACAGCACAAGGAGACGACAGAGATGGTGAAATCGGACTCAGTCGCGGATGACGACGCCGGTGCGGCCCCCGGAGCGGACCCGGAGAAGACGACCCGGGCGCTCTCCGCCGAGAACATGATCAAGAGCTATGTCATCGCCTCCGTGGCGGCGGGCAGCGTGCCGGTGCCGCTGTTCGACATCGCCGCCGTGGCCGGCATCCAGTTGCGCATGATCCAGAAGCTGTCCCACCTGTACGGCAAAGAGTTCTCGGAACATGCGGCCCGCAACATCATCTCCGCCCTGGCGGGGGGCGTGGTCAGCTACGGCGGCGGCTATGTTCTGGCGGCCAGTGCCTTCAAGCTGATCCCCGGCATCGGCTGGATGGTCGGCATGGCCTCGCTTCCCATCGTCTCCGGGGCGACCACCTACGCGGTGGGCCGGGTCATGGTGAACCACTTCGAGGGCGGCGGCTCGCTGTTCGACCTCAGCGCGGACGACGTGCGGGCGTTCTACGAGGAGCAGTTCCGCAAGGGCAAGGAGGTGGCCGCCGGCTTGAAGGGCGCCGCCAGCGGCAAGGGCGGGTCCGAGGCCGCCTGATACCGCGCGACGAGGATGACGCCTTCGACACAGTCGGTGACGCCGGGCGGGAGTTGCATGCACTCCCGCCCGGACCGTTTTCATCCCCACGCAAGGGGCAAAACGGTCCGCGGCGGCGCGCTGCATTGGCGTCCGAGCCCGCCCGGCGCAGCGCCAACCGATCCTATTTCCGCGAGGGACGCCGGGCCACGGTCGGGCGGTCGTCCGACGCCAGCAGCACGATGAACCCCACCAGCGGCGAGAAGATCAGGGCGACCAGGAAGTTGCCGAACAAGCCGAACTTCTTGTCCCGACCCAGCAGGCCGACGACCCAGCTCAGACCGATCCAGAGCAGGAAAGTCCAGGGGTTTATCAGGTAGGGCATCGAACCTCTCCCGTCATTTCAGGTCGGGGGCGGGGGGCGGCCCCACGAGCACCTGCCAGTCCAGCGGCTTTCTGTAACGTGCCACGGTCTCGAACCGGGTGCCGTCGTGGCGGACGACGAAGACGTCGGTGTCCGTCACCAGACCGCTGGCATCGAACACCAGGCGCCCCGTCACACCCTCGAACGGTCGATCGTACCGCATGATCCGAAGGGTGTCGGACAGTTTTCCGGCCTCGATCTCGCCGGTCCGCTCTGCGGCCTCCGCGAGCAGCTTGACGGCATCGTACCCGATCGCCCCCACCTGATCCGGCTCAACCCCGAACTGCTCTTGGAACGCCGTCCTGAACGTCTCGGCAGCCGGCTGCTGGCTGTCGCCGTCATAGATCGAGGCGCCAACGACGTCCTTCATGGCGGCACGGTCCACCCGGTTGAGGATCAGATTGGAAAACAGGTACTCCGGCCCCAGGATCGGCATGCTCACCCCCAGGCCGCGGGCCGTATTGATGAAGGTCGCGGTGTCATCGACCGAGGACGCGGTCAGGAAGATGGCATCGATGTCGCTCGGCCGGAACAGTTCGTTGTCGAGCAGGAACAGCACCAGCCGCTCGACGGAGCGCTGGTGGCTGGTGATCGAGCCATCGAACAGAACGGTGCCCTGGTTCAGCGCGACCCAGTTGCGGAAGAAGGAGACCATCTCGGACCCATAGCCGGTGTCGTCGGCCAGCAGAACGAACCGGCGGTGCCCCTGAAGCAACGCGTAATGGGCCATCACGGCCGCGATGTCGGCGTTGCTGGGCTGCAGGGCGAAGACGGTGTCGAACCCGTGGCGCGTCAGCGACGAGGCCGTGGCATGGCTGGCCAGGAACAGGATGTCGTTCTCCTCGTAGAGGCCGCTGGCGGGGATCGCCGTGGCCGAGGAGACATGGCCCACCACGGCCAGCAGGTCCCGCTTCTTCGCAATCGCGCTGGCCAGCCGCATTGAATCGGCGACCACGCGTTGCAGTTCCGTGTGCTCGTCGTAGGCATCCTCGGTGGCGTGGACCAGCGCCAGCGGCCGCCCGGAGATGCCGCCGCCCCGGTTCACCTCGCTGGCGGCGAGCCGCGCGCCCTCCATGAACTGGTCGGTGTGCGCGGGGGGCTCGACCAGCACGATCCGGATGGCCTCCGCCCCGGCGGGACCCCGGTCCGCGAGGCCGACCTCGGAAAAGGTGAAGTCCGGCCTGAAGACGCTGATCGCCCACCCGAGCAGGAGCAGCGCGACCGCCGGCACCAGACGCCGCCGTCTGGCCCGCACGCGGTTCCGCTGCGATGCGCTCCGGGACGGATCGGGGGGCTGCGCGCGCACGGCGATCCTCCTTATCGGTCACTGCCGAGGATCAGCGGCATACCGCTTTCCCCGGCGCCGATCACGACGGTCTTGGCGTTCGGCGAGGTGGCCAGTTCGCGCGTGGCCTGGATCCCCTGCCAGCGCAACAGGTCGGCCGTCAGGCTCCGCTTGATGATGTCCTGATAGGCCTTGATGCCGCCGGCCTCGATGGCCTTGCGCTGCGCCTCCTGATCCGCGATCTGCAGGCGGAACTCGTAGGCCTTGAGCTCCTCCTTCAGGGTCAGCTTGCGCTCGATGGCGTCGCGCACCATCGGCGGCAGGTTGACCGCGCGCAACAGCACATCGTCGATCAGGATGTAACGGTCCTCGACGCTCGTCAGACTGCTGATGACGATGGATTCGAGAAAGCCGCGCTTGCTGGTGTAGACCTCTTCCGGCCCGTACTGACCGACGGCCTTACGCAGCACGGCCTCGGTTTCCGGGAACACGACCTTGTTCAGGTAGTCCGGGCCGACGGTGACGTGCAGGCGGGGCAGCAGGCGGACATCCGGGCGGTAGCGGATGGCGACCTTCAGGTCCACGGGCAGGCCGGTGTTGGTCAGCAGAAGATAGGACCGCTCCTGCGTCTGGAGGCGCACATTGTAGACGTACATCCGGTCCCAGGGCCAGATCAGGTGCAGCCCCTCGTCGTAGATCGTGTCCATTTCGGTGCCGCTGACCCAGCGATACAGCACGCCGGATTCCCCCGAGTGGATGGTGATGACCACCCGGTCCCACAGCAGGATCATGAGAATGGCGAAAGCCAGCGCAACCAGGGTCACCCAGACGGTGTATCGCCCCTGACGCCGCCTCCGGAGGATCGCCCGATACCCGTCGTCGTCATCGTCATCCCTGTCGGCGACGTTTTCAGGCGGATGTGCGACGCCCATCGCGACCTCAACTCCGTGCTGGGGGCATGATTATCGGCCCCTCTCGATGTCGGTGCCGGGCCGCTCCCAGATCACCCGCCCCAGGTCCATTTTGACGACCCGATCGGCCGTCTGCCAGAACCTGTCGTCGTGCGTCACGGCGATGACGGTCTTGCCCCGCGCCTTCAGGTCGGGCAGGACCTTATGGTAGAAATGCGCCCGGAAGCGCACGTCCTGTTCGGCCGACCATTCATCGAAGACGTAGACCGGCCTATCCTCCAACAAAGCCGCGATCAGGGCCAGCCGCTTTCTTTGCCCCGTCGAGAGCGACAGGCATGAAAACCGGCCATTCTCGAAGCTCACTTTGCCGGCCAGGCCCATTTCCTCAATCAGGGCGTTGACCCTGTTCGGGTCCGCCGCCTCGACACCATACAGCCGATCGAACAGATGGAAGTCCACGAAAATCGCCGAAAACAGTTCACGGTACCCGGCGATGGCCTCGCGATGGACCGGCCGGCCGTCCACGAGGATTCGGCCGGCGTCGGCGAAGATCAGCCCGACGATCAGCCGTAGCACCGTGGACTTGCCGCTGCCGTTGCCGCCGACCAGAAACACGGTCTCGCCCCGGTCGATCCCCAGGTTGAAGGGACCGGCGGTGAACACCGCCTCGCCGCTGTCGTCGCGATGGCTGAAGGTCAGACCGTCGAAGTCGAGACGCTGGACCCCCTGGAACGCGCCGGCCTTGCGCCTGGCCTCGTCCGGCGACACCGCATCGGCCCGCGCCAGCTCGGTCTGGATCTGCAGGATCGAGCGCAGGCCCACGTCCGCGCGGGAGAACAGCGGCCACTGCACCCCCAGCTTGACGAGCGGGCCCATGCAGAACAGCAGGACCGGGATCACCTGGAAAATGACCGTGTCGAAGTCCGGCACGACGCCCGGAAAGACCAGACCGACCACGCCCAGCAGGACATAGACCTGCACGGCGCTCAACAGGACGAACGACGTCCAGGTCTCGCCCGACAGTTCCAGCAGGTCCCGGGTCCGATCGGAGACGACCCGGTAGCGCGACAGCACCGCATCGCTTTTGCCGCGGTTGAGGCGCAGTTCCTTGCCGCCGTGGATGATGTTCGCGATGGCGTCCAGCATCTCCGCCTGGCGGGCGTGGATCCGCGACAGGACCTGGCGAAACTCCCGATCGATGAGGCGATAGGCGGCAAGGCCGCCCGCGACCGCGGCCAGGAACGCCAGCAGGGCCGGCAGGCAGAGAATTCCGAGATAGATCAGCGAGACCACCAGCAGGATCGCCTGCTGGACCCCGTCCACGATCAGCGGGAAGGTCACGGACAGGTGATTGGTTTCCTGCGCCACCAGCGTGTAGAGCCGGCCCCGGCCCATCCGGTCGATCTGGGGCAGTTCCGACTGCCGGACGCGGTCCATCACCCGGGCCCGCAACGCCTTGAGCAGGCGCTCGATCACCCTGTTGGCCCGCAGCATCGACACCCTGTTGCCGACGTAATAGATCAGGAACGCGGCGATGAACCCGCCCCAGGCCAGGACGCCGGGGCGATCGCCCACGGCGATCACATCGGTCACCTCGGTCACCGCAACCACGAGCAACGCGTTGGCCAGCCCGGACACCAGGGCCAGCGACAGCATCCACCACAGGTCCCGGCGGGGCGCGCCCCTGATGAAGTCGATCAGGGCCACGTCGGTCCGCCTCCCCCGCCGCCCGCGGCCTCGTCCGCCGTGTCCTCCATCGCGCCCAGGCTCAGCCGGATGCGGCGGTCGCAGCAGTCCCAGTACCTGTCATCGTGGGTCACGGCGATGACCGTCTTGCCGCGCCGCTTCAGGTCCGGAAGGATCCGGCGGTAGAAGGTGTCCCGGAAGTGGCTGTCCTGGTCGGCGGCCCACTCGTCGAACAGATAGATCTCCCGGTCCTCCAGACGGCTCACGATCAGGGCCAGCCGCTTGCGCTGCCCGGTGGACAGATCGAGGGTCGAGAACCGGCCGGCCTCGAACGCGACCTTGTCCGCCAACTCCATCTCGGCGATCTGGGCCTGGACCACCTCGGGCGCGACGTCGTCCAGGCCGTACAGCCGGTCGAACAGGTGGAAATCGTGGAAAATGGCCGCGAACATCTCTCGAAAGTCCTGCCGGGCCTCGGGCGTCACCGGGCGGCCGTCCACCAGGATCGCGCCCGCGTCCGGCGTGTAGAGCAGGCTGAGCAGCTTCATCACGGTGGTCTTGCCGCTGCCGTTGCCGCCGGTGAAGAACACGATCTCGCCCCGGTTCAGGGAGAACGTCCAGGGGCCGGTCGCGAACACCGTCTCGTCGTCCGGGGTGCGGTAGGAAAAGGTGATGTCGCGGTATTCGATCCGCGAGAACCCGGCGTATCGGGACACGGCGACGGGCGGCCCCGGCGCCACCGCCGCCCGGTCCAGCTTCGCCTCCAGGTCGTGGACATGGCCCAGGCCGATCTCCGCCTTCGCCGACAGGTGGCTGGCGCCGATGATCGACGTGACCGGGCCGATGCAGAACGTGGCGGCGGCGGCGATCTTGTAGATCGTGTCGTCATAGCCGTGAAAGAAGAGCGGCAGGACGAAGATGACGACCCCGACCAGCGCATAAACGAAAGCGTTGGAGAATTGGAGAAGCGAGACCCAGCGGCTGCCGACGCCGACCACCGCCCCTTCCAGATCATCGAGACCCTCATTAAAATGCCGGTACAAGCCGTCGTTCTTGTCGGCGTTCAGGCGGATTTCCTGAAAGCCTTCGACGAACGCGCCCATGGTCTCCATCATCGCGGCCTCGCGGTCGTAGATCTGCGCGAGAGCCCGGTTCAGGGCGATCCGCCGCCGCCAGAACAGGGACCCGCCCAGCGCCACGCAGGCGACCAGCACCAGGAACGAGGGCACCGACAGGACCGCGATGTAGAGCAGCACGAACGCAAGAAGGAAGGCGCTCTGGGCTGCGGCCACGAAGATGGGCAGGTTGTGGGCGAGCTGGTTGATTTCCTGCGCCACGGCGGCGAACAAGTGGCCGTGGCCGATCTGCTCCAGCGACCGCAGCGGGGTGTTCCGGATCTTGCCGACCACGCGCAACCGCAATCCGGCCAGGCGGTCCTGCAGCACCCGGTTGGCCTCCTTCAGCGAGGCTCGGCTGGCGATGTAGTAGAAGGCGAAGATCGCGAGATACAGCAGCACCATGCGTGGGCCGATCTCTTCGCGGACCGCCACCGTCTCGGCCACGTGATTGATGAGGCCGATCAGCGCCGCGTTGCCCAAGGCCGCCAGGGATATGATGACCGCGACGCTGCGCAGAGGCTGAGGGGACCCGACGGTCAAGAGGCGGGCAAGATGCATGGAACCACCGGCGATGCTGGGCCGGGAGCGAATCGCTCCGGACCGGACCCGGCTGAGCGTGCCTCACCCGCCGCTGGCCTCACTCCTCCCGACTATATCGACGGGCCGTTCGCGAGGCAACGCCGCGCCGCCCCACGGTCGCGCCGGGATGAAGCCGGCCCGCCCAATCGTGCGTGGATCGGCCGGGCAGGCCGTTGCCGCCTTGGTTGTTCGGCGGGGGCGAAAGCGTGTATGCAAGTGCCCTGCACACTCGGAGAGGGCGACCATCGGTCCGCGCCAAGAGTGTGTGCAAATGAACCTCTGGTGGATCAGACAGACGGCAACACCGCATCGCGGCGGACGCTGTGTGGACTTGTTGCCCGGACCATATTTGATTATAGTTGGAACAAATCTGGGAGGATTTCTGTAGAATTACTTTTTTTGTGACGTAACGGAGACCGCAACACATGGTAAAAACGTCCCTCGATCAGGTTCGCATCGACGAATTCAAGAAGTATATCAATCTCACGCAATCCGACCTGTCTCTTGTCATGGAGTTCCGGGACCTTCTGCGCCCGCACCTCCCGAATATTCTGGACGATTTTTATGTCGAGATGGAGACCTTTCCCCCTCTGCATGGTTTCGTGCCCAAACACGATATGCTGGAACGGGTCAAGGAGGTCGAGATCAATCATTGGATGGAGCTGTTCAGCCATCCCCTCGATGCGAGCTTCGTGGAAAAGGCCCAGGCGGTCGGCCGGGCCCACGCCCGGATCGGCCTGGACGAGCGCTGGTACATGGCCGCCTATGCCAAGGTGCTCGATCGCTTCTTCCGGGTCGTCGGCCAGCACAGAAAGGGCAGGAAGGCCATCGACATGATCGCGGCCATCCAGAAGGTCGTGATGATCGACATGGAACTGGCGCTGTCGGTCTATGGCCGCGACGTCCAGGACATGGCCCTGGACGAGTACGGCCTGGGCGAGAGCATCGACAACATCCGCCACGTGGCCAAGCTGGCGGAGATGGTCAACGACGCCATGATCCAGCTTGCCGAACTGGTCCGCGAGTCACGCGACATCAACGGCGCCAGCCAGACCATCGCCTCGGCGGCGGAAGAACTCACCACCTCCACCGCCCAGATCGCCGAGTCCGGCGAGGACACGGCCGCCGACGCGCGCGAGGTGGAAAGCGCGGTCCGCGCCGGCCAGTCCAGCGCCGAGACCGCCGTGGACGGCATGCGCCGCATCGCCGCCGTGGTCGCCGACACGGCGCAGCGGGTCGAGGGCCTGCGCGAGGCCAGCGAACAGATCGGCGAGATCCTGGTCTCCATCGAGGCCATCGCCAAGCAGACCAACCTGCTCGCCCTGAACGCGACCATCGAGGCCGCCCGCGCCGGCGAGGCCGGCAAGGGGTTCGCCGTGGTCGCGGGCGAGGTGAAGACCCTCGCCACCCAGACCGCCAAGGCGACGGAAGACATTCGCGGCCGCATCGACACGCTGCGCACCGAGATGAACGCCATCGTGACCGCGATGGAAGAAAGCCGTCAGGCCGTGGACTCCGGCAGCGAGGCCATCACGCGCACCGGGGCCGACATGAGGGCGGCCGCCGGGCGGGTGGGCGACGTCACCCGGCGCGCCGACGACATGAGCGGCATCCTGGGCCAGCAGACCGAAGCCACGCGGGAGATCAGCGACCGCATCACCCGCATCGCCGACAAGACGCGAACCAGCACCGATCTGGTGGACGGGGTGGCGCGCACCATCGGCGGCGCCAACAGTCTGGTCGCGGAGCGGGTCGAGCACTGGATGCGCGACGAGTCCGCGCTCTACATGCTGGAAACGGCCAAGGTGGACCACATCCTGTTCCGCAAGGGCATCATCGACGCGGTCATGGGGGCGGTCCACAAGGACGCGGCGTCGGTGCCCGACCACCACACCTGCCGCTTCGGCAAGTGGTACGACCAGCAGACCGACCCGGCCCTGACCGCCCACCCGGGCTGGAAAGCCATCCAGGAGCCGCACAAACGGGTCCACGCCTGCGCCAGGGCCGCGCTTGAGGCGCACAACACGGGCGATACGGAGCGCGCGTTCGCCCTGCTCCGCGAGTTGCACGACGGCAGCCGGGAAATCATCACCGCGCTGGAGACTCTGGCGCCGGCGCTCGAACAGGACATCAAGACCCGGATCCCCCATCTGACGTGAGACCGGGCGGCCCCGAACCCGATCCGGACCGCCCCCCGAACGGGGGCCACATCCGCGAAAACACGCCGTCTCGCCGCACCAGGCCGTGATAGGCCGCCGCGCTGATGTGGAGAACCACCAGACCGGCCACGGCAAGGCCGCCGGTGGCATGGACCGTCTTGGCGGCCTCGGCCAGGGCGTCGGAGCGGGGCACCAGCGACGGCACCCCCAGGGCGTCCAGGGTCTCGATCGGGAACCCGCCCGCCTTGACGCGCACATAGCCCGCGATCGGCATCACCAGCAGGAACGCGTACAGCGCCCCATGCGACAGGCGCGCGGCGGTCCGTTGCCATCCCGGCAGATCGTCGGGCAGCGGCGCGGGCCGGTGTCGCCAGCGGTAGGCCAGGCGGACCAGGATGAGGATGAACAGCAGAACGCCCACGTTCTTGTGGAAGATGAACAGGGCGTTCTGCGTCGTGCGATCGAGTCCGTCCTGCAGCATCACGATCCCCGCGGGGATGGTCGCCAGCAGCAGCGCCGCCATGGACCAGTGGAGCAGGCGCGCCGGCCATCGGTATCGGGTGTCGGGGATCGCCATCGGGTCTCTCCAACATATCGCGGCGCGCGCCCGGCGTGGGCGCCTCGACACCGCCTTCGGTCACGGTGCCTGATGGGGCCGGCCCCGACAAGGCCGTCGTCACGCGGGCGGATCGCATTGACGGAGGCGCCTTTGGGCCTCGGCCTGGGCCGCACCGCTTGACGGGCCGCGCGGCGGCGCCATGTGCTTGAGATGCTGTCCACGCAAGACCCGCCCGCTGATCCCCGATTCCGCAGCCGTCCGACGTTCGGTCCGGAAGGACCGACCGGCGCCTTCGTCTCGGCGGCGCTGTTCGGGGCTCTGGGGGTGGTGGCCCTGTCCGCCGTTCTGCCCGGCGCGGGCGTCCTGGCGGGGGCCATGGCCCTCGCCCTCTACCTTGTCGGGGCGACCCTGGCGGGTCGGGCGTTGGCGCGAACCTATCCCTTCCGACGGCTCGGCCTGTGCAATCTCGTCACCCTGGGCCGTCTGGCGCTGGTGGGCGCGCTCGTCGCCCCGACGGCGGCGGGGGTGGGACCGTCCTGGGCAGTCTTGGCGGTCGCCGTTGTGGCCCTGACGCTGGACGGCGTGGACGGCTGGATGGCCCGCCGATACGGCCTCGTCTCGGCGTTCGGCGCGCGGTTCGACATGGAGGTGGATTCCGCCTTCGCGCTCGTGCTGGCGCTCAACGCCGCCATCGGGTCCGAGGCGGGGGCGCTGGTCGTCCTGCTCGGGTTGCCCCGGTACGCCTTTCTGGCGGCCGGAATGGCCTGTCCCTGGATGCGGCCCGCCTTGCCCGATCGCTTCAGCCGCAAAGTCGTGGCGGTCGCGCACATGGCCGCGCTCATCGCAATGCAGGCGCCGCTGCTGCCCCCGAGTGGGGCCGCCGTGATGGCGGCGGCCGTGGCGGGGCTTGTGGGGTGGTCCTTCGCCAGAGACATTCTGTGGCTCTGGAGAGGGCGGGCCTGATGCGGACGGCCCCGCGCCTGATCCTGGCTGCCCTGGTGCTGCACCTCCTCCTGATCCAGCCGAACCACCCGGCGGCCATGACCTGGGGCGCGCTGGCCGTGCCGCCGCTGGAACTGCCGGTGATCCTGCTGGGGCTGCTCGTCCTGCCGCCCGGCGCGGGGGGGCGCGCGGTGCGCGCGGCGCTGGTCGCCGTGCTGCTGGGGATCGCGATCCTGAAGGCTGCGGATTCCGTCATGTTTACGGCCTTCGGGCGGGGTTTCAATCCGGTCGGCGATCTTGCCCTGATCGAGGCCGGGCTGCGGCTGTCGGCCGGGACCATCGGGCCGCTGTGGACCGTCGCCGCCGGCACGGGCGCGCTGGCCGCCGTCGTCCTGATCGGCGGCCTGCTCTGGTGGGCGACCGGCGCGTGGTCCCGGGTTCGGGTCGGCCGCCGGACGGGGCGGACGGCGGCGGTCGCGGCGGCCCTCTGCGCGGGCCTCGCCACGGCCGAGGTCGGGCAGGCCATGGGGCGTTGGACCCTGCCCGTGACCGTCCCCGGCGCGGCGTTCACCGCCCGGGTCGGGGTGGAGCGCATCGCCATGGCGCGTGAGACCCTGGCCGACCTGCGCGCCTTCCAGCGGGCGGCCGCGACCGATCCCCAGGCCGGGCGGGACGGGCTGCTGAGCGCCATCGACCGCGACGTGCTGGTGATCTTCGTCGAGAGCTACGGCCGGGCCAGCCTGGACACGCCGCTGTATGCCGCGACCCATCGGGCGACGCTGGCCGAGGCCGAGGCGCGCCTGGCCGGTCTCGGCCTGTCCATGCGGTCCGGTCTGCTGACTGCGCCCACGCGCGGCGGGCAGAGCTGGCTCAGCCACGCGACCTTCGCCAACGGGCTGTGGATCGCGGATCAGATCAGCTACAGCGCCGCGCTGGCGAGCGGGCGGCACACGCTCTTCCATCTGGCGGCGGACGCCGGGTTCCATACCGCCGCCGTCATGCCGCAGATCACCCTCGACTGGCCGGACTCCGCCGTCATGGGGTTCGAGACGGTGCTGGCCGCCCGCGACCTCGGCTACCGGGGACCGTCCTTCAACTGGGTGACCATGCCCGACCAGTACACCCTCGCCGCGCTGGACCGGCGGCTGCGGGCCCGGCCGGACGACCGGCCGCTGTTCGCGCAGGTCGCCCTGGTGTCCTCGCACGCGCCCTGGGTTCCGGTCCCCGACCTCGTGGCGTGGGACGCCATCGGCGACGGCCGCATCTTCGCCGCCATGGCATCGGCCGGAGACCCGCCGGCGGTGGTCTGGCGCGACCCTGACCGTGTGCGCGCGCAGTACCGCAAGGCCGTGGACTACGCGCTCCGGGTGGTGTTCGACTATGCCGCGCGCCATGCCGAGGACCCGCCCCTGATCGTCGTGGTCGGCGATCATCAGGCGGCCCGGTTCGTGGCGCTGGACGAGCGCCCGGATGTGCCGATCCACGTGATCGGACCGCCGGTGCTGGTGGCCCGCACCGAGGCCTGGGGCTGGACCGAGGGCCTGCTGCCGGCCCCGGACGCGACCCCGCGCCCCATGGACCGGATGCGGGATCTGATCGTGGAGGCGTTCTCCACGCCCCGCGCGGGCGAGCGCGGCGGCTGGTCCATGGACCGGCGGCCACGGGCGGACCACTTTTCCCTTGCATCCGGCCCGGCCGCCCGTAGCCTACCCCCGAAGATCGTGAGGATATCCCGATGCCCGGACCGCTGACCCGACGCACCCTTCTCGGCACCGGCGCGGCCGCCGTGGGCGCCACCGCCCTCGGGCTGCCGCCCCGACCGGCGCAGGCGCAAACGCCGGTCGGCCTGCAATTGTCCTGGCTGCACTCGGCGCAGTTCGCCGGCAGCTACATCGCGCTGGATCGCGGGTGGTGGGCCGCCCGGGGGCTGGACGTGTCGCTGCTGCCGGGCGGACCCAATGCGCCGGTGGAACCGCCGGTGGTGTCGGGCACGGCGCTGGTGGGCGTCTCGGCCGCCGACTACACGGCCGCCGCCGTCGAGCAGGGCGCGCCCTTCAAGATCCTGGGCGTGGCCATGCAGAAGAATCCGTTCGTGGTGGCCTCGCTGCCCGGCACCCCGGTCCATGAGCCCGCCGATCTGGTGGGCAAACGCATCGGCATGGCCCTGGCCAACACGCCGGTGCTGCAGGCGCTCTGCCAGCTCAACGGCGTGGACATCGACCGCATCACCATGGTGCCGACGCAGTATTCCGCGCAGCCCCTCCTGGCGGGCGAGGTGGATTGCCTGCTGTGCTGGGAAACCGATCTGCCCGTCGCCATGGAACGACAGGGCATCGAGAGCCTGACCATGCTCATGGCCGATCACGGCTACGTTCTGCAGTCCCAGACCTACATCGCCACCGAGGACAGCCTCGCCAACCGCCGCGCCGATCTGGTCGCGCTGCTGGCGGGCGAGGTGCGCGGCTGGGAGGCCTACCACGCGGATCCCGAGGCCGCCGCCGACCTGACGGTCCGGATGTATCCCGACGCCGGCCTGGACCCGGAAACGCAGAGGCTGCAGGCGGCGCGGCAGGTGCCGTTGATGTTCTCCGACCTGACCGACGCCCACGGCTTCGGCTGGTGGACGGATGACGCCGTGGCCGCCAACATCGAAACCCTGGCGCTGCTGGGCCGGACGGTCTCGCCGGACCTGTGGGACCGCTCCATCCTCGAAGAGGTCCATGGGACGTGATCCGGACCACCCGCCCGCGGTTGTCTGCACGGGGCTGGCCAAGACCTTCGAGGACGGGACGGAGGCCGTCCGCCCCGTCGATCTGACCGTCGGCGCCGGGCAGACCATCGCCCTGGTGGGGCCGTCGGGCTGCGGCAAATCCACGCTGCTGCGCATGGTGGCCGGTCTGGAGGCCCCGAGCGCGGGGCGGGTCGCGATCGCGGGACGACCGCCGGCCGAAACGCTGCGGCGCGCGGGGCTGGCGGTGGCCTTCCAGGACCCCTCGCTGCTGCCGTGGCGCACCGTGCGCGGCAACGTCAGGCTGGCCCTGCGCCTCGCGCGCCGCCCCATGGATGACGCGGACATCGACCACCTGCTCGCCCTCGTCGGGCTCGCCGGGTTCGAAGAGACGCGGCCGGCGGCCCTGTCCGGCGGCATGCGCCAGCGCGCGGCCATCGCGCGGGCGCTGTCCACGCGGCCGGGCCTTCTGCTGCTCGACGAGCCGTTCGGCGCCGTCGATGACCTGACGCGCCGCCAGTTGGCCCGGGACCTGCCCCGCCTTTGGGAGGCGCGCGGCACCACCACGCTGCTGGTCACCCATTCGGTCAGCGAGGCCGTCCGGCTGTCGGACCGGGTCATCGTGCTGTCGCCGCGTCCGGCCCGGGTGGTCGCGGAGATCGCCATCGGCCTGCCCCGGCCGCGCACGGAGGCGATCGGGGAGAGCGCCCAGGCCGCCGCCCTGACCCGCCAGATCTTTGCCGCCCTGTCCGACGGCATGGCGTCGCCCGCGACGGCGGGGCCCGCCTCATGACGCCACAGGGGAGCCGGTTCGGCCCGTGGATCGGCGGTCTGCTGCTGCTGGCGGGGTGGGAGTTGGCGGATCGGCTGCTGTCGGACGCCTTCGTGCTGGCCGGCCCGGTCGCGGTGGCGCGGTTTCTCATGGATGAAGGGGCGCTGATGGGGCGCGCCCTGGCGGTGACGCTCGGAAACGCCGCCGTCGGCTTCGTCATCGGCAATCTGGCCGCGCTGGCGCTGGCCGGCGTGGCGGTCGTCTGGCCGCGCAGCGAGCGGGTGGTCACGGGCCTCGCGCTGCTGGTGTTCTGTCTGCCCCTGGTGGCGACGGGGCCGATCCTGCGCGTCCTGTTCGGGCCCGGTCCCGGCCCGCAGATCACGTTGGCGGCGCTGGCGGTCTACTACACGACGCTGATCCCGCTGCTGGTGGGCCTGCGCGCCGTGCCCGACACCTGGGTGGAGCTGGTGCGCAGCACGGGGCGGGGCCGGCTGGCGGTGCTGGTCCACGTTCGCGCCATGGCCGCGCTGCCGGCGCTGTGCGCGGGCCTTCAGATCGCCGCGCCGGCCGCCTTTCTGGGCGCGATGGTGGGCGAGTTCACAGGCGCCGAGCGGGGCATGGGCGTGCTCACCATCCGGGCCATGCGCGCCCTTGACGTGCCGATGACCTGGAGCCTCGCGACGGTGGCGACGGCGGTGGCCGTGCTGGCCTATCTGGCCCTCGGGGCGCTGGCCCGGCGGGTGCTGCGGGCGCCGCCCCCGGTGATCCTGGCCGCACCGTCGGTGCGATCCAAACAGGGTGCGGCATGGCGCGATGTGGCGCTGGTCGCCGCGCTCGCGCTGGGGGGCTGGGCCGCCGTGATTGGGCTGGGCGGCCTCAACCCCTTCTTCGCCAAGGGACCGGGGGACGTGGTCACGGCCCTGGTGTTCGCCCCGGATGCGCCGGAGACGCGGGCCACCCTCGGCGCGGCGCTGGCCGAGACGGCGGTTTTCCTGCTGCCGGGCTATGCCGCCGGTCTGGCCGCCGGGGCCGGTCTGGCGGTGCTGCTGGTGCTCCTGCCCGGCGTGGCGGGCACCGTGCTGCCGCTGGCCATCGCGCTGCGGTCGGTGCCGATCGTGACCACCGCACCCCTGGTCGTGCTGCTGCTGGGGCGCGGCGCCCTGGGCACCATCGTGCTGGTCGCGGTCATGGTGTTCTTTCCCACGCTGGTCGCCTGCCTGCACGGCCTGCGCCAGACCCCGGGGCAGGTGCTGGACGTGTTCGACAGCTTCGCGGCCGGTCCGGTCACCCGCCTGATCCGCCTGCGCATCCCGGCCATGTGGCCGGCCTTTTTCGCGGCGGCGCGGATGGCCGTGCCGGCCTCCGTCCTGGCGGTCACGGTGGTCGAGTGGCTGGCCACCGGCAGCGGGATGGGCCGGCTGATGGCGCTCTCCGCCTCCTTGTCGGATTACGACATGCTGTGGTCTTGTGTGGTGGTCGTCTCGGTGCTGGCGGCCCTGGGCTACGCGCTGGTGGGCGCCGTCGAGCGCCGCGTGCTGGCCGTCTACGCCCCGGAGCAGCAGACATGACCCCGCGCCCCGCCGCCTTCGCCATCCCCGGAGACATTGCAACCCCCACCGGCGGCTACCGCTATGAGCGGCGGTTGCTGGAGGGCCTGCGCGACCAGGGCCGCGATGTCCTGCACCTTCAGTTCGGCGGCTCCTTTCCCGATCCAACGCCGGCGGACATGGCGGACGCCGTGGCGCAACTGATGGCGCTGCCGCCCGAGCGCGCCGTCATCCTGGACGGGTTCGTCTCCGCCACCATGGATCCCGCGGCGTTGGCCCGGATGCCGGGGCCGAGCGTGGCCATGGTGCACCACCCCCTGGCCCTGGAGAGCGGCCTGGACGACACCCGGCGGGACCGGCTGGATCGGCTGGAGCGGGAGAATCTGGCGCTGATCTCGCATGTCCTGGTGCCCAGCCCGCACACCAGGCGGATCGTGACCGAGCAGTACGGTGTGCCCGCCGCGCGCGTCACCGTCGCGCGGCCGGGGACCGATCGGCCCACTGGCCCGCGCGTGCCGGCCGATCCGCCGCTGATCCTGTCCGTCGGCATCCAGCACCCGCGCAAGGGCCATGATGTCTTGCTGCAGGCGCTGACCCGGCTGCGGGACTTCGCGTGGACGGCGGTGATCGCGGGGGACTGCTATGACGCCGATCACGGCCGGCACCTGGACGCGCTGCTGCTGTCCCTGGGGCTGGGCGGGCGCGTCCGGCTGACGGGGCGGGTCTCGGCCGCCGAACTGGACCGGCTGTACAGCACCGCGTCCGTGTTCGCGCTGGCGACCCGCTACGAGGGCTACGGGCTCGTGTTCGACGAAGCCCTCAGTTACGGACTGCCGATCGTGTCCTGTGCCACGGGGGCCGTGCCCGACACCGTGCCGCCCGAGGCGGGGCTGTTGACCCAGCCGGACGACCCGGACGCCTTCGCCGATGCGCTGGCCCGCCTGCTGACGGATCGGGCCGCGTGCGACAGGCTGGCCAACGCGGCAGCGGCTGCCGGACTCGGCCTGCCCACCTGGGCGGACACGGCCGCCACGGCTGGGGCGGTGCTGGACGCGCTGCCGGGCGGCTGACCCCGGGTCAGGCGTTGCCCCGCGCCCGCGTGACCCTACATGGTGTTCCATGAAACACGATATCCCCGTCGCCCCAGAGATCATCGACGACCTGAGTTGGGACGCGCCGTGGGCCGCCATCGGCAATCGTTGGGGCCTCGTCTCCGATCAGGTCATGGGCGGCGTGTCCGACGGCCGCATGACGCGCGAGACCGTCGCCGGCCGGACGGCGCTGCGCATGACCGGCCGCGTCAGCCTTGAGAACAACGGCGGATTCCTGCAACTCGCCCTCGACCTGGGCGACGCCGGGGCGCCCGTGGATGCGCGCCGATGGACCGGGATCCGGCTCGATGTCGTCGGCACGGGCGAGACCTACAACCTGCACCTGCGCACCTCCGATCTCCAGCGGCCCTGGCAGTCCTATCGCCAGAGCTTCCGCGCTCCGTCCACCTGGACGACGGTCCGGCTGCCCTTCGAGGGCTTCACCCCCCACCGGACCGATGCCCCCCTGGACCTATCGCGGCTGCGCCGGATCGGCATCGTCGCCATCGGTCAGGCGTTCCAGGCCGATATCGCCCTCGCCGACATCCGGTTCGATACGGTCGCGGACGCCGCGCCGCCCGGCCTGTTGGTTTAGGCCCGCGCGTCGCGCCTGACCATGGGCGTCTCACCATGGGCGTCTGACCATGGGCGTCTGTCCGCGCCCCGATGTGACGTCACTTCACCGCCAGCACAGCACGCGCGCCACGAACCGGCTGGCTCTTTCAAGCAGGGCGTCCTCGTCCAGGCGCTCGGTCGCCCGCGCCCACCGTGGCGCGACGCCCGACCGTTTCAGGAACGCCCAGGCCACCTTGCCGTTCACGGCGAACGCGAGGTCGTCCACGACCTTGCCGGTCTCCTCGTAGACCTTCGGCGTGTCGATCGCTCCGAACACCACACCGACCACCGCGCCCGACTGGTCGAGGACCGGGCCGCCGCTGGCCCCCCGCCGGATATCGGCCTGAAACACGAACCGGGGCGTCAGGCGCGCCGGATCGAGCGTGGCGCGACCGGGCACGTATTGCGGCGTGATGGTGGGCCGCCCCCTGTTCGGGTAGCCGACCACGGCGACCGGCGCGTCGGACAACGCCAGGCGTTCCCGGAACGCGGCCACATCCGGGGCCGGCGTGGGCGCGCGCAGCAACGCCAGATCATCCGCCTGGGACAGGGCGGCGACCCTGACCTTCTCCTTGACACCGGCCGGGGTCTCGATGGACACGGCCTGGCAGCCCGAGACCACGTGGCTGTTGGTCAGGATCCAGCCGGCCCGGCCCACGAAAAAGCCGCTTCCGATCGAGCTCAGGCGAAGCGACGACTCAACCGGATGCTGCGGCCCGGCGAGGGCCCGGCGGATTCGGTCGATGCGCTCCTGTTCGGCGGCGTCGCGCTGTCCGTCGGCGGTGGCGCTCTGGCAATAGCCCACGACACCCAGGGCAATCAGACCGACGGCCACGGTGGCCCGGCTCACGATGGACTTGGGCAAGATCGCCTCCCTGCCTGTGATCGCCGGGCATCGTACCGCAAGTTCCGGGTCGTTCGACACCGGCCGATGCGGGGCGGCCCGAGGGCACCCGATCCGCCGTCAGGGCGCCGCCGCCCATCGGTCCCGCCCGCCGGACTTGGCGGCATACAGGGCCTGGTCGGCCCGCTGGACCAGGGCTTCATGGTCCTCCATCCCACTGGTCATGACCGCCACGCCGATGCTGACCGTGAACGACAGGGTCGCGGTCCCGTCGATCTCGATCCGTGCCGCGCGGATGGCGGCCAGCAGGCGTTCGGCCATGGCGATGGCCCCCGTCTCGTCCGTTTCCGGCAGCAGGACCGCGAACTCCTCGCCACCGATCCGCCCGAGCCGATCCGAGGACCGCAAGCACGAAGAGGCCAACCCGGCCAGGGCGACCAGGACCCGGTCGCCGGCGGGATGGCCGTGGCTGTCGTTGATCTTCTTGAAATGATCGGCATCGATCAACAGCAGGCCCAGCGGCCGCCCATGCCGCCGCGCCAGATGAAAGGCGCGCGCGGTCGCGGCCATGAAGGCCCGGCGGTTCAGAAGGCCGGTCAGCCCGTCGGTGTCGGCCAGACGCCTCAGTTTGGCCTCCAGCGCCTTGCGCTCGGTGATGTCCCGCAGCACGCCCACATGGAGGTTCTCGCCGCCGTACAGTGTTTCGCTAACCGTGATCTCGACGGGAACGGCCGTGCCGTCCTTGCGGCGGGCCACGATGTCGCGCCGTCCGCCCATGGTATGCGCGGCGGTTACCTTGGCGTTGCGCACATAGCCGTCGTGATGGGTCGCGACATCCGGGAACATGAGCGAATTGACCGAAAGGCCGATCACCTCGGTCGGCGCATAGCCCAACATGGCGCCCGCGCCGTCATTGAACTCGCGGATGATGCCGTCGGCGCCGATGACGATGACGCCGTCCCGCGTGGTTTCCAGAAAGGCGCGCGTCCGCTGCTCGCTGGCTTCAAGGCGAACCCCTTTGCGCAGGAACAGGAACAGCAGCACCGCCAATCCGGCGCTGACCGCCACGGCCGCCAGTTCCATGACCAGCACCAGACCGCCGCCTGTCTTCCATCCGCCGACCGGGGCGGCGGCCAGCAGCCAGTGCCCCCCCGGCACCGCCACGGGCACCCGCACCGCATCGCCGGTGAAGAGGGTCGGGTCGCCCATGATCATGGCGCCGTCGGGCCCCTGGCCGTCCCGCCCCTTCATGGCGAACCGAATGTCCCCGCGACGCGGGGCCAGCCCCACCGCGCCGAACAGGCTGTCGGCATCGAGCACCAGACTCAGGATGCCCCAATAGTCCCCATTGTCCAGAAACACCGGCGTGCGGCTGATGAGCCCGTTGCCGCCCTGCACCAGGGCGAAGGGACCGCCCAGCACGGTTTCCCGGCGTTCGATGGCCCGCTTGACGGAGGGCCACTGGGCCGGCACATCCGGATAGAAGAGGCCGATCGCGGCCTCGTTGCCCTTCAGGGGATAGATGTGCGTGATGCGGTTGCCCGGCGCGATACCGACGTTGCGGAGGTGCTGGCCCAGCCGATAGAGCGTCCGCAACGCGGCCGTGGTGCGAGTCTCCTCCAGATCGGGCACGGCGATCACATGGGCCGCCAGACCGTTGGCCAGGAACACGTTGGTGTTGATCTCGGCTTCCAGCGCCGTGCGCAAGGCGGCCACGGTTTCGGTGACGCGGGCGCGCAGGTCCTGGGCTTCGCGGGCCTGTTCGGTGAGGGCGACGAAGCGCACGGCGGCGACCAGCACCAGACACAGCGCCAGCGAGATCAGGGCATCGCGAACCAGATGATGGGAGCGTCGCCGATGTGCGGGCATGACCGCGGTCTCGCTGGCTGGGGGGCAGACGGGCGCGGACCCGTCTATGCCCGGGCGGCGCCGGGCGCCGCACGGTCCGGCGGTCGCCCTTCGGTGTCGGTGTCAATGACGGATCGCAAGACCGCCGCGACCCCCCAGCCTAACTGACCTGCCGGGTCGGACCAATCCTCCGTGCGCTGCACTGCCGAAAGGCATAGACCCTGGGGCGGCGCCGGGGTCGCCCCCGCCCGGATCACGGCCGGGCCGGGGCGGGGCGGGCCGGGCCCTACCCGTCCGCCGGCAGGGTTTCCACGAACAGGTAGCCCCATTCGGCGCGGAAGTCCGGGTGGCGGGCGTGCATCGCGTCCAGACGGCGGCCCAGGCGCTCAAGGTAGGGGGCGGCCGGCTCCACGGTGGGCCGGTCGGGGGCGATCTCCAGCGGCCGCGAGGTGCCGAAGACCAGGACGACCTCCTGCCCGAAGGGCGGCGCGATGGTCAGGCGCGGCCCGCTGCCCACATCGGCCGGGTCGCCGAAGGTGAAGGTCCGCGCCGGGTCCTCGAAGCGATAGGGCGCCAGCGGCCCGGGCGTCAGGTGGATGACCTGGCCGCCGCTGTCGAAATAGTCCATGTGGATCCAGGCCGGAAAGTCCGGCGATTCCACGGTCAGCGTCAGGGTCTCGCCGTCGCGGAAGCGCCGGATGCCCGCATGGGCGGCCGCGCCGACGGTCAGCGGCGTGTCCGCCTGATCGGCCGACTGCGCCATGGGCAGGGCGTCCAGGCGGGCCAAAACGGCACACTGCGGTTCGGGCAGCAGCAGCACATCCGCCCGCACGCCGAAGGCCTCGCCGACGATGGCCGCGACCCGGGCCTGGATATCGGCCCGCACGGCGTCGTTGGGGACATGCCCGCGCACCGTCAGATCGCCGGTGCCGGGATCGAGCGAGGCCTCCAGCCGACTGCACGGAGCCGCCGCGAGCGTCCGTGTCAGGCGGTCGCGCACCGACGCGCCGCTGGCCGCGCGCACGGCCCCGGGGTAGGGGGCCAGAAAGGTCTGGATGGACGCCAGGGCCTGCGGGTCCAGGGCCTCGGCCCCGCCGATCTCCCACGACGATCCCGCCGCCGTCACGGATGCGAGCTGCGCGGGCGGCGTGGGCGTCACGGCCGCCGCCGGGGGCGCCCGCGCGGGAACCCGCCCAGCCAGGGCCGCCGCCGGGATGACGCCGGGAGTCCGGGCATCGGGGGCCTCGGACGCCGCCACGGCCACCGACGCGGCGCGGGCGGCCGCGGCGGGCCGCGCCGGCAGGGGTTCGGCCGCGACGGTGGGGGCGGATGCGGTCCTGCCCGCCAGGTCGGTGGCGACCGGGGCCGCCGCCGCCAGGGGCTGGCTCCCGGTATCCGCGGGCCTCGCGGACTCCACGGGCGGCGTGGTCGCCGCCACGACCCGCGCGTCCTCGCGGACGGGCGCCATCGGGACGGTGGCGGCGGGGGCCTCGCCCCCCAGCACCGTCGAGGCCGGCCGGGCCGGCATGGCCACCCGCGCGGGAGACGGGATCGCCGACATCGCCGGGCCTGCCGCCACAGAGGCGGGCGGGACCGGGCGCGCAGCCGGAACCAGGGCGGCGACCACCGCATCCGAGGGGTCCGCCGGCGTCACCGGCTCTCGGGACGGAGAGACCGACGCCACGCGCGCCGCGTCGGGTTGCGCGGCGTCCGCCCGTGTGCGCGGCACCGCCCCCGCCGTGAGGCGTTCGCCCCCGAGCGCTTCGGCCTCGGACCGCTGATGGGTGTCTTCGGCCGGCGCGGCCCGTCCCCGCTCCACCGTCTGGGTGGCGACGCGCAGGGCCGACGGAGGCTCGTCCGGCGCCTCGACCGGCGCGGGCGACACCAGCCCCATGACCAGACCGATCACGCCCCCATGCACGACGACCGACAGGATGAGCGCCACGACCCAGAGGATCGCCGCCCGCAGCGGGGTCGTGTCTGTCGCGCGCCCTGGAGCCATTTCCGACCGTCCCCGGCTGTATCCTCCCGTCACGGCGGTGTCGGTGTCACCACCAGCACCACCGGCGTCGCCCCGGTCTCCTCCAGGGCCGCGACCAACGCCAGCAGGTCGCGCACCGGCGCGTCGGCATGCACATTCAAGCGCAGGCGCTCCAGGTCGCCGGCCTCGACCCGGCCGCGCACCGCCGCCACCAGCGCCGCCCGCTCCGTCGGCTGGCCGTCCAGGGCCAGATCCGCCGCCGGACTCATGCTGACCGTCATCCCGCCGGCGGGCAGGGACTCCCCGGATGTGGCGATGGGCGGGATCACCTCGAACGGCGCGCTGGCGTCCAGCCGCCCCACCAGCAGGAAGAACACCAGCAGGAAGAACGTCACGTCGATCAGGGCGACGATGGTTTCCGCCGGCGCGCGGCGCGAGGAGCGGGACAGGCGCATCAGGGGCCGTCCAGGCGCAGCAGGTTGACGGCGCGAACCCCGGCCGCCTGGGCCACGTCCAGCACGCGGACCAGGGCCTGGGTGGTGGCCGCCCCGGCCGGCAGCACCAGCAGCCGGGCGCCCGGGTCCTCGGTCACCCGCGCCGCCAGGACTTCGCCCAGAGCCTCCGGCGTCAGGACGCGGCCCTGCCACACCAGCGCCCCGTCGGCGCGCACCCGAACGAGCATGGCCGCCCCGGCCGCATCACCCGCCGTTGCCCCGCGCGCGGGCGGCATGTCCTCTTCCGCCCGGTCGATCATGGGGATCATGTCCAGGTTCAGATACGTGGACGTGACCATGAAGAACACGAGCAGGATCAGCATGACGTCCACCAGGGGCGTCAGGGGGATCGCGCTGCCGCGCGGCGCCGTGCCTCGGGCCAGCCGCATGCCGCTAGTCCTTCTTCGAGGGCCCCGGGGGCTCCGCCGCTTCCGCCGTGTCCAGCAGGCCACCTACGTCGGCTTCCATGACGGCCGCGACCCGGTCCGTGCGCACCGCCATCAGGGTGCCGGCGACGGCGGCGGGGATCGCCACCGACAGGCCGGCGGCGGTGGTCAGCAGGGCCTGCCAGATGCCGCCCGCCAGGATGGAAGCATTGGCCGACCCGCCCGCGAGATCGAGCTGACGGAACGACTCGATCATGCCCAGCACCGTCCCCAGCAGCCCCAACAGCGGACTGACCATGGCGATGACATCCAGGGTGCGCAGATGGCGGCGCAGCCGGTCCAGTTCCGCATTGGCCACCCGCTCCACCGCCGGGCGGACGCGCGCCACCGCCTGCCCGGCGGCCAGCAGGTCCACGGCCGCGCGCATCACCCGGGTCGGCGGCGTGCGGCCGGGCTCCAGGGCGCGGCGCGCGGCGGTCTCATCCCCACGCGCCCAGGCATCGGCGGCGGCGGCCCGCGCCGCCTGTTCGCCCATCACGCCGGTGAGGTGCACGGCCTTGATGACAATGAGCGCCAGCCCATAGACGGACACGAAGAAGAGCAGAACCAGCACCGGCCCGCCCGCCTCCATTGCCCCCTGGGCGGTCTCGATCAGTCCCGTCATGGCGTGCCGGAGTCCTCTCGATCCAGGAAACGGGGGGAGCCACCAGATATGCCGGCAGTAAGACCCCGCTCCCCCACCCGGTCACCCCATAGGACACTGCCGTGGGGGGCCGGGTGGGGGAGCGGGCCGGCCACGGGCTTCAACGGCCATCGTCAGATGCCGTTGACCTCATGGAACCAGCGGAATGCCGGAACGCGACACCAGCCGCACCACCTCGAAGCAGTCCGACCGGGCGCCGGAGGCATCCGCGCAGGTGGCGATGTCGTGCAGGATGATTTCGCCGATGTCACCGCAGGCGATGTCCGGAATGTCGAACAGCTTGAGCGCCGAGCGCCCGGCCGGCAGCGGGGCCGCATCGATGGTCAGAAGCTGCGCGATCACCCCGTCCCGGTCCAGGATCGCCAGCGACAGCTCGAAGGCGTCCCAGGTGGTTCCGGTGTCGTTGCGGAACAGGAAGTAGCTCCGGCAGCCGCCCTCGACCGCCTCGGTCTTGTTCAGGTCGATCTCAAGGCCGGACCGGGTCGCCGGATCGTCCTGGGCATGGGACGGCCGGGGCGCCATGGCCGCTGTCCCGATCAGGGCCAGCGCGACCGCCACGACGGGCCAGCGCGAGGGGAACGTCATGGGACCTCCGGACAGCAGACGGAACGCAGGGCGGGCGTCTCCAGGGATCGCGAGGACCCCGATCATGCGTCGGAGCATACATCAAAAGACCGTCCGCTTCACCCTCCAGGCGACCCCGTCAGGCCGCCCGGCCGTCGGTGCGCAGGGCGGGCGGGCGCTCGGTCAGGGGGGCGAGCGGAATGGTCGGTCCGGTCTCGCGCGGCAGCAGCCCGGTCAGGCGCGGGTCGTCGGCCTCGGTCACGCGCTGTCCGGTCGCGACGAACCCGAAGCCCTCGTAGAACGCCACCGCCTTGGGGTGGTCGTGGGTGCAGGTGTCCAGCCGGATGCACGACGGCCCCATCGCCCAGGCGTCCGCCAGCGCATGGGCGAACAGCAGTCGGCCGCGACCGCCACCGATGGCCTCCGGGATCAGGCCGAAATACAGCACCTTGAAGCCGGCCGCCGGGTCGCGGCCGTCCATTTCGCAGAAGCCCAGCCGGGCGCCGTCGGCGGCACGCTCCAGGATGTGAATGACGATGCCCGGGTCGGCGAGATGGGCGATTTCCTCGGCTTCGGAGCGATACAGCCGGTCGCGCCACAGCCACGGAGCGCCCACCGCAAAGAACAGCGGGGCGAACGCTTCCCACGACAGCGTGCCCGCATGGCGCACCAAGCGCAGGTCGTCCGGAAGGGGCGGCGGCGGCCCGGCCGGCGGCGTGCGCCCCTCCATGTCGGTGACGGTCTCGCGCAGGCGGCCGGGTGGGATCGGCCGCGCGCGGGCCTCGTCGAGGGTCAGGGACAGCGCGGGAGTGGGGGTCAGGACAGGAGTCACGCCTACTCCGCCGCGATCCAGTCGGCCCCGGGGCCGCCATGCAGGAAGCCGTTGGAGACCATGCGGTCCTCCAGCAGATCCAGCAGCCGGTCCTCGGCCGCGATGGCGTCCACGGACCCGGCCAGCAGGTCGGCGTAGACCTGGCCCACGGCCACCATGTCCATATCGAGCGGCGAGACGCGCAGCACCGTGACACCGGCCTCGATCAGCTTGGGGATCTCGCTGACGATCAGGGTGACGGTAAACGCCTGGGTCTGCAGGCCGTTGACCACCATGAACGGGTCGCCGTCCAGGGTCTCCACCTCCAGGCCCTCGGGGTCCTGGTCGCAGATCAGGCGGCAGGTGTCCTTGGTCAGGCCGTTGGCGCGGGCGTGATAGCAGCGGGCCGAGATGGCCAGCGGCGCGCGCCCGAACACGGTCACGCCGCAGTCCACGCCCAGACGCCGCGCGACCCCGGCCAGCGCCACGATGTTGTCCATGGGCAGTTCCCACGGCAGCGTCACACAGGTCGCGCCGCGCTCGACCAGAGCGGTCAGGGTGCCTTCGTTGTAGACGTTGACCATGGGGCCGATGTGGTGCGGCTGCCCGGACAGCAGCGCGAGCGCGCCGACGTCGTTGGCCTCCACCAGCGCCCCCGCCTTGGCGGTCCGGGCGACCCCTTCCAGGGCCTCCACCTCGGGCTCGGTGACGGCCAGCCCGATGGTCGGACGGATCACGGTGCGCCCGGCGGCCTTCAGCGCCACCTCGGCCTCGGCCATGGCCTCGACCACGGGCGCGGTCTCGCGCTTGGCGCAGACGGTCTCGCCCAGCACGACCGAGTCATAGGGGCCCTGCTCGGCGATGGTCCTGTAGAAGTCCCGGCGGCGGTCGGCGGACCAGTGGTACAGCATCGGTCCGAGCTGGAGACGGGGAGCGGTCTGGGTCATCGGTCGGGCTCCCCTCATCAATGCCAGGTGCCGGAGTAGACGCCGGTGGTCGCCCCGCCGGCTTCCATGAACGCGCGCGAGGCGGACGGGTCGGTGACCTGCCCGGCGATGGCGGCCTTCAGATTCTTGACGACCTGGGCGACATAGGCCTTGCCGCGCTGGCGGCCTTCCACCTTCAGCGCCGTCACCCCGGCCTTGGCGAAGGCGGGCAACAGCGGCGTGGCATCCAGGCTGCACGGGTCCTCGAACAGGTGCATCTCGCGGCCATGCACGCGGTAGCGGCCCTTGCACGGCGTGGGATAGCCCGCCGCCTCGCCCGCCCCGAAGCGGTTGAGGGTGAAGCTGCCCAGACGCGAGGTCATGATCTCGCCCTGCTCCTCGTAGCGCACATGGCTGGCGGGCGAGCACGCGCCGTCCTTGTTGGGCGAAATGCCGGTGGCGTAGCCGGACATGGAGCACCGCCCCTCGGCCATCACGCACAGGCCGCCGAAGACGAACACCTCGGTTTCCACGTCGGGCACGGCGGCGGTCAGGGCGGCGATCTCCTCGACCGTCATGACGCGCGGCAGCACGACCCGGCGGATGTTGAAGGCATCGCGGTAGAACCGCACCGACGGCGCGTTGGACGCCGAGGCCTGCACCGACAGATGCAGCCGCAGGTCCGGATGCTTTTTGGTCGCGTAGCCGGCCAGCCCCATGTCGCACAGGATGACGGCGCCCGCCCCGGCCTCGGCGCAGATGTCCACGTTGCGCCGCCACAGCGAATCGTCGCCGGCATCGGGATAGGTGTTGATGGCGATCATCGGCCGCGCGCCGCGCCGCTTGCAGGTCTCGATCCCCTCCGCCAGTTCCTTCGGCGAGAAGTTCAGGCCCGGGAAGTTGCGGGCGTTGGTCCGGTCCCGGAACCCGAAGTAGACGGCATCGGCGCCGGCCTCGATGGCGGCATCCAGCGCGGCCGGGGTCCCGGCGGGACAGACCAGTTCCATGGGAACAGCATTCATGACGAGACCTCTCCGACTGGGGCTAACTCGCGCGACGGCGCTGCGTGCGCTGCATCTGGCTTTCCATCCGCGCCATGCGGGCCTCCTGGCGGGCCAGTTCGGTCCGCACCGGCGCCAGGATGGCGTCCTGCACCGTGGCCAGGTCGCGGCTGGCGGCGTCATGGATCCGCTGGCCGACCCGCATGGCATGGGGCAGCGCGGCCCCGAACGGCCAGGGCACGGCGCCCGTGATGTCGTCCACGCCCGCGCCGGCGTCCTCCAGCGCGTAGCGCAGAGCCATGACCAGACTGGTGTCGCCCTCGATATGCAGGGCGCGGGCGAAGAACGAGGCGTCGCCGTCCATGCCCTCCAGATCGAGCATGGCGGTCAGCGTTTCCAGAGGGGCCCGCACGGCGGCGACGGCGCCCATGGCCTCGCGGGTATCCGCCTCGATCAGGTCCAGGTCCAGCGCGCCGTCGTCGATGTCGATGGCCACGGCCACGGGGTGCCCGGTCGGCACGATGGCGAGCCGGCCCTTCAGGCCGGACAGGCGGTCGCCCAGGCGCGGCCCAAGGTCGCGGATCAGACCGTCCATGACCGGGCGGGCCGCGATGCGCAGCACCCCCAGCGGCACGGGCCGGAGGAGCAGGCCGACCAGCAGGCCGGGCGAGAAGGTGCGGACGGACTGGGACATGATTCACCTTGCGAACGGACACGCGAGGTCCGCAGTAATAATATGGTCTTACGGCCGGGGCAAGCCCGGGGCGGCGGCCCGTCGCATCCGGTTGCATCGCGAGCCTCGCGGCGCGGCCCGCAACGCGGTATAGAGGGCGGATTGGACCCCAGACAGACAGCGGAGCCGACCCGTGGACATCTCCTCCATCATTGCCCTGGCCGTGATCCTGGCGGCCAGCTTCGCCACCGCCATGACGGCCGCCGTGTCGCGACCGGGCCCCTGGTATGCGGCCCTGGACAAACCATGGTGGACACCGCCCAACTGGCTGTTCCCCATCGCCTGGTCGATCATGTATGCGCTGATGTCCGCGTCGGCGTTCCTGGTGTGGCGGTTCGCGCCGCCGGGCGAGGCGTTCGCCCCGCTGTCCGCCTATGCGATCCAGCTCGTGCTGAACGGCCTGTGGTCGCCCGTGTTCTTCCGCATGCAGTGGATGGGGCTGGCGTATCTGGTGGTTGTCGCCATGTGGGTCGCCATTCTGTACACTATCGTGCTGTTCTTCCAGATCAACTACTGGGCCGGCCTGATGATGCTGCCGTACCTGCTGTGGGTGACGGTGGCCAGCTTCCTGAACCTGTCGGTCTGGCGGATGAACCGGGGCCGCACCGTCCACGCGGACGGCACGACGGCGTGAGTGATGCGCATCGGCCATGAAACGGACCCATCCGTTTCATGGCCTCCGCCGCTTTGCGGCGCCGGCCCAGTCGGACCGGGTGGACCACGCCCCATGTCGGACGCGGCTCTCGGCCCCGTCCGCACCGTTTTTTTGGGGGACGGCCAGTCCGGTAGAGCGGGTTCGCGCCGAAGGCGCAACCCGCCGGAGGCGGTCCGCACTCGGCGGATTGCCCCGCTGAGCGGGGCGAAGCAGCCCGACGGGTGAACGCCCCTTACGGCGTCAGCGTCATCGTGCCACGGTCCGGTCCCAGGCCGATGGGCAGCAGAGTGCCGTCCCGCCACGCCGGGAACTGGTCGTCGTAGTGCGGCGACATCGGATTGCCCGACTGCCCGGTGGCGATGACGAAGCGCCCGCGCGCCGGCGGGGCGAGGTCCATGACCGCCCGAAGACCGGCCCCATGCCCGTGCGCGAACGGCGGCCTGCCGTCCAGGCCGGCGTGCCCGCCCCGGTTCAGGGTGAAGTCGCCGCCGTCGGTCGGGGCGGTCAGGCCGATCATGCGCCCCAGCCCTGGCAGCATCCCCAGCATGTCGTGCCGAATCCGCACCTGATGGAACTCACCCCACCGCGCCTGCAGCGGCGCGGCGTCGGTCTCTTCCTCGATCCAGGCCAGGGCCTCGTCCAGGGCGGCCGCCACCTGCGCCGGACAGGACTCGGGCGCGGCGGTGTCCACATCGTCGCACCAGCCGACGGCCTCGGTCAGCGCCAGCCGGATCGGCAGCGGCCGGGGCCGATCCGCCCAGGCGTCGAAGGCCGCCCCCAGCTCGTCCCGGAACAGGCGCTCCGTGACCATCCCGATCCAGGCCGCCAGCACCAGGGGCTCGGGCCGATCCGCAGCCATCTCGGGCGGGTCCCAGCCCTCCAGCCGGTCCAGGACCGCCCCCGCGTCCGGATGGGTGGGCGCCCCGGCCCGCGCCGCGAACACCAGCGCGGGCACCAGATCGGCCGCCATGCCGGAGACCGCGTCCATCTGCAGGGCCGCCATGTCCTCCATCGTCGCCCCGGTCATCCCCCCCAGCCGCGCCGCCAGCCGTTGGGCGCGGTAAGGCTCGGGGAACGAGACCGCCAGCGGGTGCGGCCGGTCCTCGGGATGCACCCGGTTGTTGGCGTTCAGCACCCGGCCCGACGGTGGATCCAACAACACCGGCAGGCTGTCGCGCGGCTGCCAGCCCCGCCAATCCATGGCGCCCGTGCTGCCCTCGGCGATCACCCGCCCGTCATGACCGGGCGCCCGCAGCGGGACCCGGCCGGGCACGGCCATGGCCACGCGCCCGCCGGCATCGGCGAGCATGATGTTCTGCTGCGGCGCGTCCCAGCGGTCGAGCGCCGCCAGCGCCGCATCCAGGTCGCGCGCCCGATTGAGGCGGTAGAGCGCATCCGGCGTGGTGTCCTCGGGATGCAGCCCGGCCGCCGCCATGGAGACCAGCACGTCGCCGTCCGCGTCCTCCCCGCCCGGTCCCAGCGCCGCGCGGAACCGCCCCTGGCTCAGGTCCGAGACGACGGGGCCGTGCACCGTCTCGCGCACGGTCAGCGTCCGGTCGCCGCCGAAGCGAACCCCGATGGTCTCGGTACGGGTCTCGAAGGGCACCGGGCCGTCCGGCCTTTCGTAAGTGTCCGGGTCCGCCCCCGGCGTCTCCCGGTACAGGTCCACGGTGTCCGAATGGGTGGTGGTGAAGCCCCAGGCCAGATGCTCGTTGTGACCGATCACGAGGAAGGGCACACCGGGGAAGGTGGCGCCCTCCAGGGTCAACTCAGGGGTCTCGATCCGGACCAGATACCAGCGGATGGGGATCTGGAAGCCCAGGTGGGGATCGCTGGCCAGCATGGCCCCACCGGAGGCCGTGTGCGCGGGTGCCAGCGCCCAGGCGTTCGAGGCCAGCGTGGGCCGCACGGCCGCCGGCGTGGCCTCGGCGAGGTCCCGCAGCAGCGCATCCGGCAGGCCCTGTCCGGTCGCCCCGGCGGTCGTCAGGGGCGCGGGATCGTCGGGCTCGGTGCGGACCAGGAAGGCCACCGCCTCGGCGTCCAGGCGGTTCAGCAGGCGGGTGTTGAGCAGTTCCTCATGCCAGTTGCCGGACAGTTGCAACGCCATGAACCGCTGCCAGTACATGGAGTCCTGGGGCGCCCAGGGCTCCGGATCGTGCACGATGATGCGGAACTCCCACGGCAGGCCGCCCGGCGGATCGGCGATGAAGGCGTTGACGCCGTCGGCATAGGCCCGGGCGGCGTCCCGCGTCCGAGGGTCCAGGGCTTCCCACTGGGCCTCGACCAGATGGTTCAGGCCGAGGGTCCGCATGAAGCGGTCGATGTCCACGGTCGGAAAGCCGAAGATTTCCGACAGCCGCCCCGCGCCCAGGCGACGCATGGACTCCATCTGCCACAGGCGGTCCTGGGCGTGGACGTAGCCCAGCGCCACGGTGGCGTCCCGCAAGGTCTCGGCCCGGATGACGGGAATGCCGAAGGCATCGCGGGTCACGGTCACCGGCGCTGACAGCCGGTCGCCCAGTGGAACCGTGCCCTCGGCCTCGGGCACGGTCCGCGCGACCGTCCAGACGCCGTAGCCGACGAACCCGGCGGCGGTCAGGACCAGCAGACCGATCAGCACCCCGACGATCAGGAATGTCCAACGAATCATTGCTTCGTTTCCACTCCAATAAAGAAAGGGCTAATCAGAACGATTATCTTGATTATCCTGAAAATCGTTTGACACAGTTCTATTAAACAATCGAGCCAATTGAAACAACATTCCAGCCACAGACAGTGCTGACATCATGCCATACAAAAAAAGAAGAAAACCGATATAAGATAGAGCAGTGTTTTTGACGGAAGAGCACAATACCGATATCATAAATGCTGCAGTCTGCATAATAAAAAAATGGTAGAAAATGGATACAGTTTTCATAAATATGGAACTAGGATCACCATTTAAGGCTTATCCCTTTGAGTCCGGGACCACATCATGTGGTGACAGGTGGCCTGAAACGGCGTAGAACATAACGTGAAC
>NZ_WIVE01000080.1 GCF_009601025.1 Roseospira navarrensis
TCCTGGGCATCGCCACCACCAAAGGCCCAATCTCCTACGATATGTTGATCGCGCCGGAAGCAAAGGGATAAGCCTTTTATTTTTTATCCACAGGCAGTAATTGCATGGGAGCGTAAAACATATTACTTTTGGACGGGTTTTGTAGGCAATAGAAATATGCTATCAAATCATACAAGAACGGTTATTTTTGCAAGCAGATTCAGAGGGGAGTTTGGCAGAGTCATGTGGGCCTTAGCATTAATTATTGTACTGAGCGGGTTGGCGGCAGGACAAATTATTCTATATTTTTTAAAGCTGACAATATCCTCGAAAACAATTTCTATTATTGTTATTTTAGTAGGGGCTTTATCGCTTGCAGCGATTTTAATTTACGGCCGAAGTTGGGATGATGGTTCCGACGCTATGTTGGCCGATGGCTGGACCGCAGATATGCCAGCACAGTTGGAGGGCACTTGGGCGGTCGAAGGCGGTTGTGACAAAGAGGGCGCCACGATAATGGTGCTCTCCGATGGCCGATACAGGTGGAGCGAGACAAAAAGTCGCGGTGAACTGCAAGCGCTGTACATAAGTAAGAGTTTGGACGGCCTCCAAATAAACTATCCGGGACATGCATCTAGTCTTGATATATTGTATCATATCGCTATCGCGCTACGGGATCCGCTTAACGGGTATGATGCCAAGGAACTTATAAGGGTTGTGGTGGTCAAGCATGGCGCCGGGATGCGTCTGACGCGAACTATTATTGACACAGACCGCGCGCAACGGTTCTTCGGTGTAAATAGGGGTTCGTCTTTCATTATAAAGAATTTTGAGTACTGTGGTGCAGGCTCGGGCGCCATGTCATGAGCAACATTGAATCTATGAATTCTTCGGGCGGTGTGCCCTACACCGACCCCAGCGCGGCGGCCAGGGCCAGATCCAGGCGGCCGATGATCTCCGCGATGTGCTCCGGGCCGAGGATGAACGGCGGCGCCAGCATGATGTGATCGCCGCGCCGGCCGTCGATGGTGCCGCCCATGGGGTAGCACATCAGGCCCTGGGCCATGGCCTCGCGCTTGACGCGGGCGTTCAGCTTCAGCGCCGGATCGAAGGGGGCCTTGCTGTCCCGGTCGGCGACCAGTTCCAGGCCGAGCATCAGGCCGCGCCCCCGGATGTCGCCCACGTGGGGGTGAGCGCCGAACGCCGCCGCCAGCGCTTCCCGCAGAGCCGCGCCCTGGGTGCGGACATTGTCCAGAAGGCCGCCGTCCTCGATGCGGCGTTGCACGGCCAGCGCCCCGGCGCAGGCGGTCACGTGCCCCAGATAGGTGTGGCCGTGCTGGAAGAAGCCGCTGCCGGCCCGGATGGCGTCGTGGATGCGGGTCGCGCAGAGCATCGCGCCCACCGGCTGATAGCCCGCCCCCAGCCCCTTGGCGATCAGCAGGATATCGGGCGAGATGCCGTCCTCGGCGCAGGCGAACAGATGCCCGGTGCGGCCCATGCCGCACATGACCTCGTCCAGGATCAGCAGCACGCCGTGACGATCGCAGATCTCGCGGATGCGTTTCAGGTACCCCGGCACCGCGGGCACCGCGCCCATGGTCGCGCCCACCACCGGCTCGGCGATGAAGGCGGCCACGGTCTCCGGCCCCAATCGCCGGATGGTGTCGTCCAGTTCATCGGCCACCCGCTCGCCATAGGCCGTCTCGCTCTCGCCGTCCGCCCGGTCGCGATAGGGGTAGCACGGCGCGATGTGGGTGGCGGGCATGAGCATGGGCTCGAAGGGCTCGCGGCGCCACTGGTTGCCGCCCACCGACAGCGCGCCCAGGGTGTTGCCGTGGTAGCTCTGGCGGCGCGCGATGATGCGGTGCCGCTGGGGCTCGCCGATCTCCAGGAAGTACTGCCGGGACAGCTTCAGGGCCGCCTCGGCCGCCTCCGACCCGCCGGAGACCAGGTACACCTTGCCCAGGCGGTTGTCGGGAATCAGGGCCTCGGCCTTGTCGATCAGGTGGTCCGCCAGATCCTCCGCCGCGCGGGTGGTGAAAAAGGCGGAGTGGGCGTAGGCCAGCGCGTCCACCTGCCCCTTGATGGCCTCGCGCACGGTGGTGTCGCTGTGCCCCAGGCAGGAGACGGCGGCCCCGCCGCAGGCATCCAGATAGCGCCGCCCCTCGGCGTCGATCAGCCAGGGTCCGTCTCCGGCGACCGCGACCGGATAGGCGGCGACGGAGTGACGGTGGAAGACGCGGGACTCTCGGGTCATGGGGTGCGCCTCCGGCGGCGTTTGGGTTCGGTCCAATAGGCGCCAAAGGCGTCCAGTTCGTGTTCCATGCGGTCGATGGCGCCCAGCGCGTCGTCGCCGCCCTCGGCGACGATCAGCGCCAGCAGGGCCTGAATCTGGGCCAGGGCGGGCACCAGCGACTGGAAATAGCTCGGCGAGGCCGTGTCCACGGCCACCACGGCGGCCGCGCCGTGGGCCAGGGGCGACACCAGGCTGTCGGTCAGCGCGACGACACGCGCGCCCTTGTCGGCGGCGAAGGCGGTGGCCTCGACGGTGCCGCAGGCATAGGGGCGAAAGCCGATGGACAACACGACGTCGTCCGGCCCGACCCGCACCAGCTCGTCGAACAGCATGCCGCCGCGGCCGTCCACCAGCCGGGCGTTGCCGCGCACCAGCCCATAGGCGTAGTGGAACAGGTGGGCCAGCGACTGGCACGAGCGCAGGCCGACCACATAGACGGTGTCGGCGGCGCAGATCAGATCGCGCGCGCGCTGCAGCGCCTGGGCGTTGGCGGCGGTCAGGCCCTCGCGCAGCGCGCCCACGTCGGCGGCCGTCATCTCTTCCAGCAGGGCGGCCCGGCCGGGCCCGTCCGTGGCGCCGGGACGGCGCGCCTGCAACGTGCGCGCGCGGGCGACGAAGGCCCCCTCGCCGCCGCGCAGCCAGGCGCGGTAGGGCTCGCGCAGGGCCTCGTAGCCGTCGAAGCCCAGGGCGCGCGACAGCCGCACCATGGTGGAGGGCTTGACCCCCGCGTGCTCGGCCAGCCGCCGCATGGAGGTCAGCGCCACATCCTCGGGATGGGCCAGGATGTAGCGCGCCGCCTGCCGAAGCTGTGGGCTGAGGGCGTCGTGCGCCGCCTGGACGCGCGCCGCGATGTCGGCCAGCGGGCCGGTGTCGGTCACGCCGGGCATCACCAGCGCATCCGGCGGGAGGCCCGCGCTCTTGGGTCGTCGTGTCATGGCATGAGCGCCCGCGGGCTCCCTGGTGCAGCGGTCTGTCCCGCCGGAGCGCCTGGGCGGTCGCCCCCCGGGGCCGGGAGTGTAGCGGGCCATCCGGGCGCTCGCCAACTCAATTGAGCCCCCTCCCCGGTCAGTGCGACCGAGTGTTTCGGCCCAGGCGCCAGAGACGGGGAGTGGTGACGTTGCCGGGCGTGCCGTTTATACTTATTTCAAAATGGCCACTTCGGGCGCAACGAGAGGGATCAGGGGGAGAGGGCGGAGCCATGGCGGGGCGCAGCATGCTGAAGGGGCTCGCGCTGGTGTGCGGGCTGGTGGCGGCCGGGTCGGGACCGGCGGTGGCGCAGACCGCCCCGCCGCTGGTGCATGTCCGGCCCGTCGAGGTGATCGACCGGCAGGGGTTCGACCGGCCGCTGACGGCCTACACCCTGATGGTGCCGACGCACTGGCAGGCGACGGGCGGCGTGCAGTGGGACCCCTCCAACGCCTGCAACCGCTCCGGCTACAATTTCTCCTGGAAGGCCAGCGCGCCGGACGAAAGCGAGGGCGTGGCCATCCTGCCCGCCATCACGTGGACCAGCCAGCCCGGCGGTCCCTGCCCGCAGCTTCAGGTGAATTCGGCGCGGGATCTGCTGTCGGTCATCGTCAACCGGACGCTGCCGAACGCGCGCGTCCTGGATTATCGCGCCCGCCCCGATCTGGCGCGGGACCTGCAGGCCCTGTCCCACCGCGAGGACTACGGCAGCATGTCCTATCAGATGACCGTGGACGCGGGCGAACTGCTGATCGGCTTCATCGACGAGCGCGGCCGGGAGATGCGCGGCTCCGTGGCGGCCGCGATGACGCTGTGGCGCATCGACACGCCCAGCCTGTACGGCCTGCCCGGGTCCAGCATCAGCGGCGGGCAGTCGCTGCCCGGGTTCGTGGCGGCGGCCGAGGCGGGGCGGCTGGACCTGCGGGTGGCGGAGATGATCCGCAAGTCGATCCGTCCCGGCCCCGAATGGTCCCGGCGGATCGCCCAGCATCACGCCGTGCTCAACCGCCAGAACACCCGGCACGCCAGCCGCATGGCCCAGATCACGTCGCAGACCAACAGCGAGATCAGCGACATGATCCACCAGGGGTATCGCGACCGGGCCGCCATCAGCGACCGCGGCCAGCGCGAGCGGGTCGAGGCCATCCGGGGCGTCGAGACCTACGACGACCCGATCAACGGCGGCACGGTGCAACTCGACAACACGTACCGCCATGCCTGGCAGTTGCGGGACGGCACCTACGTGCTGACCGACGACGCCTTTTTCAATCCGCAGCAATACCTGGGCATGGACGGGCAGCCGCTGCAGGCGACGCGATAGGAGGGGGCCATGGGGATCGTGTGGGACACAAGATGGACGCGGCATCTGGCGCTGGGGGTGCTGGCCGGCGCCCTGGTCGGGGGCGCCCTGCTGGGCGGCGCCGGGGACGCGCCCGCCCAGGACAGCTTCGGTCAGGCGCAGCAGGGCGGCGGCGGATTCGGCCAGCCGGGCGGCGGCTATCCGCCGCAGGGCCAGAGTCAGGGTCAGGGTCAGGGAGGCTATCCGCCGCAGGGGGGGCAGCCGCAATACGGTCAGCCCCAGCAACCGCAATACGGACAGCCTCAACAACCGCAGTACGGACAGCCCCAGCAACCGCAGTACGGACAGCCTCAACAACCGCAGTACGGACAACCCCAGCAGCCCCAATACGGTCAGCCGGGCCAGCCGGGCCAGCCGCCGGGGGGCGGCTATGGACAGGCGCCGGGCGGGGGCGGTCAGGGCCTGGATCCTCAGGTCGTGCAGTACCTTCAGCAACTGGCCCAGTACGAGCGCCAGGACATGGGCGTGCAGCCGACGCAGAGCCTGCACACCGGACCCATGCACGGCCCCACGCCCGCCAGCATTCCCGGCGGTCAGCTCATCACCACGCTGGACCTGGTGTCGCTCGTCCAGGGCCAGCAGACTCCGTACCTTCTGTTCGACGTGCTGGGCGCGAACGAGATGCTGCCCGGCGCCATCCCGGCCGTGCAGGCCAGCCAGCCCGGCCAGTTCGGGGACCAGATTTCGCAGCAGATGGGCGCCTTCCTGCAACAGGCGACCCAGGGCAACCGGCAGGTGCCGCTGATCTTCTACTGCGCCTCTCGGGACTGCTGGATGTCGTACAACGCCGCCCTTCGGGCGATCAACCTCGGCTACGGCAACGTGCTGTGGTATCGGGGCGGCCTGGAGGCGTGGAAGCAGGCCGGCGGCCCGACCATGCCCCCCGGCGGCGGCTACGGCGGCAGCGCGCCCGGCAGCGGTGGCGCGCCCGGGGGCGGTGGCGTGCCCGGGGGCGGCTATGGCGGCGGCCAGCCGGGCGCCGGGTACGGCCAGGGCCAGGGGGGCCAGGGCGGCTATGGCCAGGGCGGCTACGGTCAGGGCAACCGCATGCCGCAGCAGTGACCGGAGCGGGTCCGGTCAGGGGCGGGCGTGCTCCGCCTCGGCCGCGGCGCGCTCGTCCGGGCTCAGGGCGGCGAGCCGGGCCCGGTAGCCCTGCAGCCGCTCGCGTTCCGATGCGCTCTTGAGCTGCCCGCAGGCGGCCAGGATGTCGCGCCCGCGCGGCATGCGGATGGGCGCGGTCAGGCCGGCGTCGGCCAGGATGTCGGCGAAGCGCTGGATGGCCGGCATGGGCGTGCATTCATAGGGCGCGCCCGGCCAGGGGTTGAAGGGGATCAGGTTGAACTTGCACGGCAGACCCCGCACCAGCCGCACCAGCGCCCGGGCGTCGGCCGGGGAATCGTTGATCCCCTTCAGCATCACGTATTCCAGCGTGATGCGCCGCGCGTTGGAGACCCCGGGGTAGGCCCGCAGCGCCGCCATGAGCGGTTCCAGCGGGTACTTGCGGTTGATCGGCATGATCGCCGAGCGGACCTCGTCCGTGGCCGCGTGCAGGCTGACGGCCAGATTCACGCCCATCTCGTGGCCGCAGCGCTCGATCATCGGCACCACGCCCGAGGTGGACAGGGTGATGCGCCGGCGCGACAGGGCGAGACCTTCACCGTCCACAAGGATCGAAACGGCCTTCGAGACGTTGTCGAAGTTGAACAGCGGTTCGCCCATGCCCATCAGGACGACGTTGGACAGGTGCCGAGTCTCGTCGGTCGGGGTCGGCCATTCGCCGTAACTGTCGCGGGCGACGAGGAACTGACCGACGATCTCGGCCGGCTCCAGGTTGCGCACCAGCATTTGCGTCCCGGTGTGGCAGAACCGACACGTGAGGGTGCACCCCACCTGGGAGGACACACAGACCGCCCCGCGGTCGTCCTCGGGGATGTGGACGGCCTCGGCCTCCTTGCCGTCGGTGAACCGCAACAGCCACTTTCGCGTGCCATCCATGGCCGTCTGTTCGCGGCTGACTTGCGGCCGTTCCAGGCTGTGAATATCCGCGAGGCGGGCCCTCAAGTCCTTGGAAAGGGTGGACATCTGGGCGAAGTCCGTGGCCCCGCGAAAGTAAATCCAGTGCCAGAGCTGTCTGGTCCGGAACGGCTTCTCTCCCATATCCTCAAGGACGGCGGCGAGTTCGGAGCGGGTGAGACCGATCAGGTTCATGGGGCTTTGCCTTGTGTACGCGGGGCCGGAAAACGGGGAGGTTCGGTCCGTGCGGACCGGATGCGGGGCCGGCAACGGCCCGATTTCAGGTACCAATCGCCTGCAATTTTCGCTATACCGGGTGACACAGATGCCGCACCACGTCTCTACTGCGGCAATATGGTCACGGCGCGGTGCGAAGCGAAGGCCTCCCCCGGCGGCGTGTTGACGGTGTGGACTGGTATATGTTTGTCATTTTCTGGGGAGCAGTCGCAACCTGCCAAATGCGGCTGCCCATCTGATCAGGTGATGGAGGAGTGCCTAAATGTACAAGAAGGTGATCGTCGCGGTTGCTGCGGCCGGCCTCCTGTCTGCTTGTGCGAACAAGTGGGATGTGGAAGGGGCCCAGAGCATGGAGAGCATGGGTTCGCCGTTCCAGGCCGCCCTGCAGAGCGAATACGCGGCCCTGGCCGCGCACGAGCGTGGTTACGGCGACTGGCCCGACACGGCCTACTTCGTGGGCAAGGCGAAGGCCGCCGCCATGGGTGAGGCCGTCGCGCCGACCACCATGGACGAGCGGGACATTCCGGCCAAGTACGCCGACGAGCTGGCCGCCGCCCGCCAGGACCTGATGATGGTCATGGGTCAGGGCGCCGCCGAGGCCAACCCGCCGGTGGCCGCCAAGGCCCAGGCGAGCTTCGACTGCTGGATGGAAGAGGCTGAGGAAGACCGGCAGCCGACTCACATCGAAGAGTGCAAGCAGAACTTCATGATTGCCATCGAGCAGTTGAAGACCCCTGCGATGCCGGCCGCGCCGTACGTGGTCTACTTCGACCTCGACTCCTCCGCGCTGGATGCCGAGGCGATGGCCACCCTCGACACGGTCGCCGCCGAGTACCAGCAGTACGTGCCGCCGCGCGTGCTGGTCGTCGGCCACACCGACACCAGCGGCCCGAGCGACTACAACGTCGTGCTGTCCCAGCGCCGGTCCGAAGGCGTCTCCCGCGCCCTGGCCGCCCGCGGTATCGCCTCCGAGGTGATGCAGCTTGAGGCCTACGGCGAAGAGCGCCTGATGGTGCCGACCGGCGATGGCGTGGTCGAGCAGATGAACCGTCGCGTGGAGATCATGTTCCAGAACTAGGCTCCGGCCTGGATCGGGAACCCTCCGCTCAACGGAGAGCCCTAGCAAGCGGCGCGTCGGGTCCCCCGGCGCGCCGTTTCGCATGGGCGGGTTGGCTCGTGCGCCATCGGTTGAAAGGCCATGTGGTTGCGATTCCGCCGCGGGGGGAGCAATGCGGCGGGTTGCGCCTTCGGCGCGAACCCGCCCTACGCGGTCTCGGACTTCGCCAAACGCGCCGTTATCCCATGGTCCTGGGGTTCGCTCGGGAGCCCTCGCGATTGGGCCCGTTTCGCGGTACCCTCTCTCCTGTTCCCGCCTGTCCGGAAGGCTCGACCCGTCATGACCGCCGCCACCACGCCGCGCCCGCTGTTCTCCTGGCGCAAGCACTGGGCCCACCGCTTCGGCACCGCGCCCATGCTGCCCATGTCCCGCGAGGAAATGGACCTGCTCGGCTGGGACGCCTGCGACGTCCTGCTGGTCACGGGCGACGCCTATGTGGACCACCCCAGCTTCGGCATGGCCATCGTCGGCCGTCTGCTGGAGGCCCAGGGCTTTCGCGTCGGCATCCTCGCGCAGCCGGACTGGACCCGCGCCGAGGCCTTCCGGGCGCTGGGCGCGCCCACCCTGTTCATCGGGGTGACCGCCGGCAACATGGATTCCATGGTCAACCGCTACACGGCGGACCGGCGGCTGCGCCACAACGACAGCTACACCCCCGGCGACGAGGGCGGGCGGCGGCCCGACCGCGCCAGCATCGTCTATGCCCAGCGCTGCCGGGAGGCGTTCAAGGATACACCCATCGTGCTGGGCGGCATCGAGGCGTCGTTGCGCCGGACCGCCCATTACGACTACTGGAGCGACACCGTGCGCCGCTCCCTGTTGATGGACGCCAAGGCCGACCTGCTGGTCTACGGCAACGCCGAGCGCGCCATCGTCGAGATCGCCCACCGCACCGCCCGGGGCGAGCATCCGCGCACCATGACCGACATCCGGGGCACCGCGCTGATCCGCCCGGCCGTGCCCGAGGGCTGGGCGGTGATCGACTCCAGCACCGTGGACACCCCGGGGCCGGTGGAGGCGCCGGCCAATCCCTATGCCGATACGCGGGAGCAGGACGGGCGCGCGGCCGGTCTCTGTCAGGACGGCGGGGACGGCGGGGACGCCGCCGACGCGCCCGCCGGCCCGGCCGAGCCCAAAGCCCCCGCCGCCCCGGAGCCGCCCGCCAACCGGGGCGCCGTCGTCCGCCTGCCCGCGTTCCAGGCCGTCAAGGCCGACCCCGTGCTCTACGCCCACGCGTCGCGCGTGGTGCATCTGGAGAGCAACCCGGGCAACGCCCGCGCCCTGGTGCAGCGCCACGGCGACCGCGAGGTCTGGATCAATCCGCCGCCCTGGCCGCTGTCCACGGCGGAGATGGACGCCGTCTATGACCTGCCGTTCGCGCGCGCGCCGCATCCGTCCTATGGGGACGCGCGCATTCCGGCGTGGGAGATGATCCGCTTTTCCATCACCATCATGCGCGGCTGCTTCGGCGGCTGTACGTTCTGCTCGATCACCGAGCACGAGGGCCGCCAGATCCAGAGCCGCTCGCAGGACTCCATCCTGCAGGAGGTGGAGCGGGTGCGCGACACGACCGCCGGGTTCACCGGCGTGATCTCCGACCTGGGCGGGCCGACCGCCAACATGTACCGGCTGGCCTGCAAGAGCCCGGACATCCAGCGCGTCTGCCGGCGGCTGTCCTGCGTCTACCCGTCCATCTGCAAGAACCTGGAGACGGACCATTCCGCGCTGATCGCCCTGTACCGGGCGGCGCGCGACGTGCGGGGCGTCAAGAAGATCACCATCGCCTCGGGCCTGCGCTACGACCTGGCGGTGCGCTCGCCGGCCTATGTGAAGGAACTGGTGACGCACCACGTGGGCGGCTATCTGAAGATCGCGCCGGAGCACACCGAGGCCGGGCCGCTCTCAAAGATGATGAAGCCGGGCATCGGCACCTATGACCGCTTCAAGCAGATGTTCGACCGCTATTCGCGGGACGCGGGCAAGGAACAGTACCTCATCCCGTACTTCATCGCCGCCCACCCGGGCACGTCGGACGAGGACATGATGAACCTCGCCCTGTGGCTGAAGCGCAACGGCTTCCGGGCCGATCAGGTGCAGGCGTATCTGCCGTCGCCCATGGCGCTGGCGACGGCGATGTACCATTCGGGGCGGAACCCGCTGCGGCCCGTGCGGCGCACCGGCGGCGAGACCGTGGAGACCGCCAAGGGCCTGCGGCAGCGCCGCCTGCACAAGGCGTTCCTGCGCTACCACGACCCCGAGAACTGGCCCCTGCTGCGCGAGGCCCTGAAGCGCCTGGGCCGCACCGACCTGATCGGCCCGGGCAAGAAGCACCTGGTGCCGGCATACCAGCCCGCCGGCACCGGCCGCAGCGGCGGCGAGGGCATGCGCACCGGCCGCAAGAAGGGCCGCCAGAGCTTCGTGACCACCCACGCCGGCACGGGCCGGCGGCGGGCCGGCGGTGGGTAGGCTCCCTACCGCCGTCCGCGCTGGGCGAGCAGGCGCGCCACGGCCGCCGTCTGCTCCTCGGTCAGGTCCAGGCGCACGTGCTGGCTGACATCGGTGCGGGCCACGAACGCGCCCGTGACGGCCCCGATGTCCGGCAGGGTCATCGTGAAGGTCTGGCCCCGCTCGCCGGTCACCGATCGGTCCAGCGTCGCCACACCGGACGAGGCCAGCCCCTCCAGCGTCCCGCTGCGGGCGCCGCCGCCGGTGTCCAGGGTCACCGTCACGGGCACGGTGACGGGATGCAGCGCGTGCGCCTGCCGCTCCGCCTGGCTGCCGGCGCGGGTGATGCGCTGCAGTCCCTCCTGCATCACTCCCACCTGCCGCAGCACCTCCTGGGCGGTGGTCTCGACCGTTCGGGTGTGGTGGTTCGACGTTTCGGCGGACTCGGCCACCTGCGCGATGTTCTCCGACGCGGTCTGGGTGCTCGTGGCGGCGTGCTGGGCGTTGCGGCTGATCTCGGTGGTGGCCCCGGTCTGCTGCTCGATGGCGGCGGACAGCGAGGTGGTGACGGCGTCGATGTCGCCGATCACGGCCACGATCCGTTCGATGGCGGCCACGGCGTCACGGGTGGCGGTCTGCATCTCCCCGATCTGGCTGCCGATCTCCTCGGTGGCCTTGCCGGTCTGGGTGGCGAGGGTCTTGACCTCGTTCGCCACGACCGCGAAGCCCTTGCCGGCTTCGCCGGCGCGCGCCGCCTCGATGGTGGCGTTCAGGGCGAGCAGGTTGGTCTGCTTGGCGATGTCGCCGATCATCTGGACCACATCGCCGATGCGGCCGGCGGCCTCGGCCAGCCCCTGCACCCGGGCGTTGGTCTGCTCCGCCTGGGTCACGGCCTCGCGCGCGGTGCCCGAGGCGCCGGCGACCTGTCGGCTGATCTCCTGGATCGAGCTGGCCATTTCCTCGGCGGCGGCGGCCACGGCATCCACGCTGGAGGCCGAGTCCTGCGACGCGTTCGACGCCGCGCCCGCGCCCGCCTGGGTGCCGGCCACGGCCTGGGCCATGTCCCGCGCGGCCGTTTCCAGGGCCTCCGCCTGATCGCGCACGACGCTGATGACGCTGTTGACCTCTTCTTCCAGCGCGTTGTTGAGCGCGACCATCTCGCTGCGCACCCGCTGCTCGTTGCGCCGGTGCAGGGCCTCCTGCTCGGCCTGCAGGTGCTGGATCTGGCGGCTGTTCTCCTTGAACACGTTGACGGCGGTCTGCATCTCGCCGATCTCGGCGCCCTGGTCGCGGTCGATCTCAACATCCAGGTCGCCGTCGGCGAGCCGCCGCATTTCCCCCGTCAGCCGCCGGATCGGGCGCGCGATGCCCCGCCCGATCAGGGCCGTGGCCGTGCCCAGGATCAGCACGACGATCAGCGAGACCATCCCGGTGCGCCAGAGCATGGCGGCGATCTCGCGGTCGATCTCGTCGGTGTACACACCGGAGCCCACGTACCAGTCCCACGCCGGGATCGCCTTGACCACCGTGACCTTGGGGACGGGCACGTCGCCGCCCAGCTTGGGCCAGACGTAGCGCACCACGCCTTCGCCCTGGGTGCGGGCGATGCGGCTCATCTCGGCGATGAAGGCGACGCCGGTGTCGTCCCGCAGGGCGGTCAGGTCCTTGCCCACATGCTGCGGCGAGGCCGGCTGCACCTGCACCACGCTGTCGTAGTCGATGACGAAGACGTATTCGTTTCCGGCGTAGCGCAGGTGGTTGATCGCCTGAGCGGCGGCCGCCTTGGCCTCGGCCTCGGTCATGGTGCCGGCGGCGGCCTGGTCGGCGTAGCCCGCCACGATGGTGTGGGCCGAGTCCACGGCCGTGCGGACGCGGTCCTGCAGCGCCGCGTTGACCTGTGCGGAGAAGCTCCACGCGGTCACCGTGAGGTTGGCCAGGGCCAGAATGACGATGAGAAGAACAATCACCCACAGCCGGATCGAAATCGGGATCCGGCGAAAAACGGTCAGCATGTTGGCCCCCCCGGCCGCGTCATGCGGCCCCAAGTCGATTCTCGACAGTCACTCCGGCTGGGTGGGGTCCGGCGTCCGCCCGCTGTGTGTCCACCCCCGTATGCCGACCCTCGGCACCGCGAATTCTGACCAATCCCGACCGTGTCGCCAAGCACCTTGAGGCCGCACCCGCCCGAGGTGATACCATTGCGCAAAAATGGTCTTTGTGCGCCGCACAGAGGTTGCGGGTGCGCCCAGGGCGGGCGCGTGCAGGTCGGGACCCGTCAAGCGGGTGTCGGCGCTTCGCCCGGACTCTTCGGGGCCGAGTCGCAAGCCGGTCGCGCGATCAATGGGTGCGGCGGCGGACGGGCGGCCCTGTGCTAGCGCTCCATTCTCCACCCGCCCGGTGTCAATCCGCTCGTGGCCCGTGGTCCGGGCTGCTACACTGGCCCCGTCCGCGCGGGGGAACGGCCCCGCGTCGCTCTCTATCCGCACCGCCCCACCAGGAGAGGGCGGCCCTGCGCAACGCAATGGAGTATGCGATGGCCCAGGTATCCATTCCGTTCCGGCTCCCGCTCGGACCCCGTCTCACCGCCGTCCTGCTGGCCCCCGTCGCCCTGATGGTGTTCGCGGTGTCGCCGGCCCTGGCCGGGCTGGAGGTCTGCAACCAGACCAACATCCCGCGCTGGGTCGCCGTCGGCTACAACAAGGACAGCATGTGGACCTCGGAAGGCTGGTGGAACCTCGAACCCGGGGACTGCACCACCGTGCTGGACGGTGATCTGACCGAACAGTTCTACTACTACCGCGCCGAAGACCAGAACGAGGACTTCGAGGGCGACGGCTACATGTTCTGCGGCGTGGACGATGCCTTCACCATCGTCGGCGATCAGGACTGCGAGGGCCGCGGCTACAACGAGCTGGGCTTCCGCGAGGTGGATACGGGCGGCAGCACGACCACCTTCACGCTGGTGCTCAGCCCCGCCACGGTGCCCGGCGCGCAGCCCATCGGCACGCCGCCGCCGGCCGATCTGACCGCCTCCGACGGCGGCCTGGAAATCTGCAACCAGACCAGCGTCGTGCGCTGGGTGGCCATCGGCTACAGCAAGGACGACCTGTGGACGTCCGAGGGCTGGTGGCAGGTGGAGCCGGGCGACTGCGCACTGGTTCTGGATGAGGAGTTGGCCCAGCGTTACTACTACTACCGCGCCGAGGACCCGGACGAGCGGTTCCAGGGCGACGGCTACATGTTCTGCACGGTGGACGATGCCTTCACCATCGTCGGCGACCACGACTGCGCCGGGCGCGGCTATGAAGAGGTGGCGTTCCGCGAGTTGGATACCGGCGAAACCGCCACGTTCTACTCGTTCGATCTGAACCCGGCGACCGTGCCGGGCGCGTCGCCCATCGGCGGCGCCACCAGCCCCATGCCCGCGCCGGACCAGCCCATGAACCAGATGCCCCCGCCCGTGGACGAACGGCAGGCGGCGGTTCCGACCCAGCCGCCCACCCAGACGATGCCGGGGCAGCCCTCGGGGCAGCCTCCGGCCCAGCAGCCGCCCAGCGCGGCCGACATGGCGTCGCCCTTCGGGGCGCCGTCGGCGGCCCTGCCGTCCGACGAGTCCCTGTCGTCGCTCTACCGGGCGGTCACCGGGACCTGGCGTTCGGTGGACGATCCGGCCGCGAGCATCGCCCTGCGGGACGATGTCTACACCGCGTTCCAGGGCGGGACCCGGCAGGGCGCGGGCTCGTTCGAGGTCTCCAACGCCTGCCCGCTGCGGGGTGTGGACTCGGGCGGCGATCCCGTCATCGTGGTCCGCATGGCCCAAGATCCCGAGCCCGCGTGCTTCAGCGTGCTGTACGTGGACGCCACCTCGCTTGAACTCATCAGCCTGCCGCGCGGCAACCTGCTGCGCTACCGGGCCGAGGCCAACTGACCGCGCCTGTCCGCCGTCGCCCAAAACCGGCGAACGGCCCCGGGACGCCCCCGCCCGGGCCACCCGCGCCACCCGCGCCCCGGTGTCCGGCCCTTGAAACGGCCGGGGCGCGGTCCCACTTCGCCCTTGGCCGGGTCGATCCGGCCACGTTTGATCTTGTGTGGCGGCGCCGGATGGCGCACACCCGCCCCGGCGTCGAGGCAATCGCCGCGCGCCGTTCCCCGTCCCCTCCCTTCGCAGGCCCGTTCACGGAGACCAGCATGCCGACGACGTTCCCGCCGCCGGACCGGCTCGACCACTTCGTCGAGCGCGAGGGGGTCCGCTTCGCGGGCATGCACCTGCTGGTGGACCTGTGGGGCGGGCACGGGTTCGACGACCTGGACCTGACCGAACAGGCGCTGACCGATGCCGTGCGCGCCTGCGGGGCCACCCTGCTTCACAGCCATTTGCAGGCTGTGTAACCTGATGTCTGGAAATTTTGCACGAGGGGGCGCACCTGCATGCCCATCCGTGGGGCGCGCCCCAC
>NZ_WIVE01000081.1 GCF_009601025.1 Roseospira navarrensis
GTTCACGTTATGTTCTACGCCGTTTCAGGCCACCTGTCACCACATGATGTGGTCCCGGACTCAAAGGGATAAGCCTTTTTCATCGATCTGCGCTTCCGATTGCGTTTTTTCCTCGGGCGAGACGTTGGCGGCCGTGAGGGAAATCAGTTCATAAAGACGAAGGTGCGTCTCCGTCATGTTTTCCTTGATCTCAGAGATCCAGTTGATCTCCTTAATGTTCCTGTCAAATAACTGGTGTGTATCCTTGCGAACCTGAAGCAGGTTTGAGGCCGAAATTGCAATGATTGCTGCCAGGATTGCGAGTGCCAGCGCCGAGATCATGCCAATCTTCCAGATGACGGGAAGATTGTAAACGGTTCGCAACATTATCGGTTCTCCTGTCATGTCCGCGCCTTCTGCGCGATGGGCGCGGCGAGCACGTTCATAAATCGCAACCCCAATACACGTCACAGTTTACAGTTGCCAGCCCCATTGGCCGTGTACGAATAGAAGCATAATTATTGAGTGCTGGAAACCTATACAAACGTCGGGGTGGCGCCCCATGCGGCGGGCCCGATCGAACCGCCTGGGGCGCAGTCTTTGATATATCGCAGATATGAGATCGCGGAAAAATAGGTATTTCGAGCCCTTTTGGCCCAGAATAATTACTAAAAGGTGTTGTATTTGCCGCTGAGGGGTCCCACGGCCGCGCCGGGGCCCTGGCCGACCGACCGGCCGGACGAGCGTTCCGCTGGCGGTCCGTCGCCCCTGGATCTATAGTTTTATGGAGGTGTGTTGCGGTCGCGTCCGTCACGGTGCGGGGCGGGCGCGCGCGGTCCCATCCGGTCCGGTCAGACGAACGACAAGGGAGGCTCAAGATGGGGTTCGGGGAAGAGGTCTACGCAATCGACGAGACAACGGCCAACGGCGGCGTGGACTACGTCGGCTGGATCGAAAGCGCCATCACCATCGGCGAAGTGAACTTCACCAACGTCGATACGTTCGTCAGCGCTGTGTTGAGCCATATCGGCCCCCGGTTCATGTCGCTGCTGCACATCCAGGTGCATGGATCGCCGTCCGGCGCCCGCTTCGGCGCCAACTGGGTCAGCGACACGACCTTTCCCACCTACCGCGCGCGATTCGCCCGTCTGACCAGTCACTTCTCGCAGAACGCCTGGGTGGACCTGCGCGCCTGCAACGTGGGCCAGAACCTGACCCTCATGCGCCAGTTCCACGGCCTGTGGGGGGTGGGGATCGTGGCCGGGCGGGGCCGCCAGAACAACGTGCTCGACATGAACATGGGCCGCTATCAGATCATCCACCCGGACGGACGCGAAGAGACAAGCATCTTCTGTCCGCCCTGGGTGAAGTACGACGCGGGGCGCCGCATGGCCCGCGAGATCACGAGCCGGCTTTAATCCCACCGGCATCTGACGATGACCGTTGGAGTCCGGGGCCGGTGCCGCCCTGGCGCCGCTTCGCGGTGCCATTCGTTCAAGCAGGAGCGCGCAAAGGGCGCCCGGGGCGGGTGAGTCACACTCGCCCGCCGCTTGTACAAGCCCCCAGCGGGCGCAGGGGTCAGGACCCGGCGTCCTCCAGCGTGAATCCGATGCGCAGGGTCACCTGATAGTGGCCGACGCGACCGTTCTCGATATGGCCGCGCGTCTCCATGACCTCGAACCAGCGCAGATTGCTCAGGGTCTGGCCGGCGCGGTTCACGGCGGCGTTGATCGCGTCCTCGATGCTGGTGGTCGAGGAACCGACGACTTCGACGATCTTGTAGACGTGGTCGCTCATGGCGGGACCTCCCGTGCTGGCCTGAAACAAGGATGGGAGTCAGGCAACGCAGGGGGCGGGCGCGGGGTTCCGCCAAGAAGGAGGGGGGCGGCGCGGGAGCCGGGACTACACCCCCGCCGCGGCCTTGATCGCCTCCACGATGTCGTCCACCACGCCGCTGACCGCCGACTCGTCGGTGCCCTCGGCCATGACGCGGATCAGGGGCTCGGTGCCGGACTTGCGGATCAGCACGCGGCCGTCGCCGTTGAAGCGGGCCTCGCCGGCGGCGATGGCGTCCTGGACCTCGGCCAGCGCCAGAATGTTGGCCGGGTCCTGGCCGCCCTGCACCCGCACATTGCGCAGCCGCTGCGGCAGGGGATCGAAGGCATGCAGCAGTTCGCTGGCGGGCCGGCCGGACTGCACCAGCGCCGCCAGCACCTGCAACGCGGCCCCCAGACCATCGCCCGTGGTGCCCAGGTCCGACATGACGATGTGCCCGGACTGCTCCCCGCCCAGGTTGAAGCCGTCGGCCCGCATGCGCTCCACCACATAGCGGTCGCCGACCGGCGTGCGCTCCAGCGTGAGCCCGAGACCGTGCAGGAAGTGCTCCAGGCCCAGGTTCGACATGACCGTGGCCACCACGCCGCCGCCCGCGAGCCGGCCCTGGTCGCGCCACGCCCGGGCGACCACGCCCAGCACCTGGTCGCCGTCCACCAGCGCCCCGGTTTCGTTGGCGAGCACGACGCGGTCCGCGTCGCCGTCCAGCGCGATGCCCAGGTCCGCGCGCCGCTCCAGCACGGTGCGGCGCATGGCGTCGGCATGCTGAGAGCCGACCTCGCGGTTGATGTTGAAGCCGTCCGGATCGACCCCGATCGGGATGACCTCCGCGCCCAGCTCCCACAGCACCGTGGGCGCGACCCGATAGGCCGCGCCGTGGGCGCAGTCCACCACGATGCGCAGGCCGTCCAGGCGCAGCCCGCGCGGGAAGGTGGCCTTGACCGCCTCGATGTAGCGGCCCGGGGCGTCGTCCAGGCGGCGGGCCCGGCCCAGGTCGGCGGCCGGCACGCGGGTCTCGTCCAGGCCGTTGGTCATCAGGGCTTCGATGTCGGCCTCGGTCTGGTCGGACAGCTTGAACCCGTCCGGGCCGAAGATCTTGATGCCGTTGTCCTCGAAGGGGTTGTGCGAGGCCGAGATCATCACCCCCAGATCGGCGCGCATGGACCGGGTCAGCATCGCCACCGCCGGTGTGGGCAGCGGGCCCAGCAGCACCACATCCATGCCCACGGCGGTGAACCCGGCGGTCAGCGCGGGTTCCAGCATGTAGCCGGACAGCCGGGTGTCCTTGCCGATCACCACCGTGTGCCGGTGGTCGCCGCGCTTGAACTGGGCGCCGGCGGCCATGCCCAGGCGGAGCGCCATGTCGGCGGTCATGGGCGGCGTGTTGGCGGTGCCGCGGACACCGTCGGTTCCGAACAGGGTACGGGTCATGGGTGTGGCTCCGGTCTGCCTGGGCGCGCATTGCGAACGCGGTCAGGGGCCGGTCTTAAAGACGGGGTCTGCCCCCATCAAGGGGAATGTCCAAAGCCGAACACCTGTGCTAAGACGCGCTCGCTTCCGTGTGTGCGACGTTCCCCAAGGCCTGACAGAAGAGTCCCATGCCCAAACGTACCGATATCCGCAGCATTCTGGTCATCGGCGCCGGTCCCATCGTGATCGGTCAGGCCGTCGAGTTCGACTATTCCGGGGCGCAGGCCTGCAAGGCGCTGCGATCCGAGGGCTACCGCGTCATCCTGGTCAATTCCAACCCGGCCACGATCATGACCGACCCGGAGACGGCCGACGCGACCTATATCGAGCCCATCACCGCCGAGATCGTCGAACGGATCATCGCCAAGGAGCGGCCGGACGCGCTGCTGCCCACCATGGGCGGGCAGACCGGCCTGAACACCGCCATCGAGCTGGCGGACCTGGGCGTGCTGGACAAGTACGGCGTCGAGATGATCGGCGCGCGCCGCGACGTCATCGCCAAGGCCGAGGACCGCCTGCAGTTCCGCGAGGCCATGGACGCCATCGGCCTGGAAAGCCCGCGCAGCCAGCTCGTCCACGACATGCACGAGGCGGCCCGCGCCGCCGACGAGATCGGCCTGCCGGTGATCGTGCGGCCGTCCTTCACCCTGGGCGGACACGGCGGCGGCATCGCCTACAACCGCGAGGAATACGACCGCATCGTGGCCGCCGGTCTGGCCGCCTCGCCGGTGCATTCCGTGCTGGTCGAGGAGTCGGTGCTGGGCTGGAAGGAGTTCGAGATGGAGGTGGTCCGCGACAAGGCGGACAACTGCATCATCGTCTGTTCCATCGAGAACGTGGACCCCATGGGGGTGCACACCGGGGACTCGATCACCGTCGCGCCGGCGCTGACGCTGACCGACAAGGAATACCAGATCATGCGCGACGCCTCGATCGCGTGCCTGCGCGAGATCGGGGTGGAGACCGGCGGCTCCAACGTGCAGTTCGCGGTGAACCCGCAGACCGGCCGCCTGGTGGTGATCGAGATGAACCCGCGCGTCTCGCGCTCGTCGGCGCTGGCGTCCAAGGCGACCGGGTTCCCCATCGCCAAGGTCGCCGCCAAGCTGGCGGTCGGCTACACGCTGGACGAGCTGTCCAACGACATCACGGGGGTTACGCCGGCGTCGTTCGAGCCGACCATTGACTATGTGGTCACCAAGCTGCCGCGCTTCACCTTCGAGAAGTTCCCCGACACCGACCCCATCCTGTCGTCGTCCATGAAGTCGGTGGGCGAGGCCATGGCGATCGGCCGCACCTTCGCCGAGAGCCTGCAGAAGGGCCTGCGCTCGCTGGAAACCGGGCTGACCGGCTTGGACGAACTGGTGATCGAGGGCGCCGAGGGGCCCGAGGGCAAGGACGCCATCCGCGCCGCCCTGGGCGCGGCCCGGCCGGAGCGGATTCTCACCATCGCCCAGGCCATCCGCCACGGCCTGACCCTGGAGGAGATCCGCGCCGCCTGTCACTACGACATGTGGTTCCTGGAGCGCATCAAGGAGATCGTGGACGAGGAGGCCCGCCTGCGCGAGCACGGCCTGCCGACCAGCGCATCCGAGATGCTGCGCGTCAAGAAGATGGGCTTCTCCGATGAACGGCTGGTCACCCTGACCGGCAAGACCCTGACCGAAGTCACCTTCCGCCGCCAGGTGCTGAACGTGCATCCGGTCTACAAGCGGATCGACACCTGCGCGGCCGAGTTCCCGTCGCAAACGCCCTACATGTACTCGTGCTACGAGGGCAACGGGTTCGAACCCGCCGAGTGCGAGGCCGATCCCACCGACAAGACCAAGGTCATCATTCTGGGGGGCGGGCCGAACCGAATCGGCCAGGGCATCGAGTTTGATTACTGCTGCGTGCATGCGGCCTACGCTCTGTCGGAGGCCGGCTACGAGACCATCATGATCAACTGCAACCCGGAGACGGTCTCCACCGACTACGACACGTCGGACAGGCTGTACTTCGAGCCCCTGACGGCCGAAGACGTGGTCGAGGCGGTCCGTCGGGAGCAGTCCAAAGGGACCGTGCTCGGCTGCATCGTGCAGTTCGGCGGTCAGACCCCGCTGAAGCTGGCCCGCGCGCTGGAGGCGGCCGGGATCCCGATCCTCGGCACCTCGCCCGACTCCATCGATCTGGCCGAGGACCGCAAGCGGTTCCAGGGCATGCTGAACGAGCTGGACCTCAAGCAGCCCAGCAACGACACGGCCACGTCTCTGGACGAGGCCCGCGCCATCGCCGGGCGCATCGGCTACCCGGTCGTGATCCGGCCGTCCTATGTGCTGGGCGGCCGGGCCATGCAGATCGTCTATTCCGAGGAAGGGCTTGAGCGCTACATGAAAACCGCCGTGCTGGTCAGCGGCACCAGCCCGGTCCTGATCGACGCCTACCTTGAAGGCGCCATCGAAGTCGACGTGGACGCCCTGTGCGACGGCACGGACGTGTATGTCGCCGGCATCATGCAGCACATCGAGGAAGCGGGTGTGCACTCGGGCGATTCCGCCTGCGCGCTGCCGCCGTTCTCCATCTCCGACGCGCTGATGGACGAGATGAAGGCCCAGACCCGCGCCCTGGCCAAGCGGCTGGGCGTGGTCGGCCTGATGAACATCCAGTTCGCGTTGAAGGACGACACCGTCTACCTGCTGGAGGTCAATCCGCGCGCCAGCCGGACCGTGCCCTTCGTGGCCAAGGCGACGGGCGTGCCGGTGGCCAAGCTGGCGGCCCGCGTGATGGCGGGCGAGGCCCTGACCGGCTTCGGCCTGTCGGAGCGCCCGCTGGGTCACGTGGCGGTCAAGGAGGCCGTGTTCCCCTTCGCCCGCTTCCCCGGCGTGGACATCGTGCTGGGGCCGGAAATGAAGTCCACCGGCGAGGTGATGGGCATCGACATCAGTCTGGACCGGGCCTTCGCCAAGTCGCAGATCGGCGCCGGGTCGGCCCTGCCGCTGGAGGGGACGGTGTTCCTGTCGGTGCGCGACGAGGACAAGATGCACATCGTCGAGGAGGCCCGCACGCTCACGGACCTGGGCTTCCGCATCCTGGCCACGCGCGGCACCGCCAGCCACCTGGACTCGCTGGGCATTCCGGTGGAAACGATAAACAAGGTGCGCGAGGGCCGGCCCCACTGCGTGGATGCGATGATCTCCGGCGGCATCCAGATGGTCATCAACACCACGGCCGGGATGCAGTCGCTCACGGACAGTTACGACATCCGCCGCACGGCCCTGATGCGGACGATTCCGCACTACACAACGCTTCAGGGTGCACGCGCGGCTGTACGCGGGATTGCCGCGCTCCGGCGGGAAAAGCTTGATGTAAAGCCGCTGCAATCCTATTTTAACGAATGAATTCCCCTGAGGTCATCCTTCAGGCGGGCCGCGCATGCGCCGGAACGCCGAGGAAGCTTTTGTCGCGTGACCTGTGATGACCGCCCGCCCGGTCCAATGTGGGGACAACGAACCGAGGGTTTCCGTCCATGGAAAAAGTGCCCATGACCGCCGACGGGCTGCGTAGCCTTGAGGACGAGCTGAAGACACTGAAAAGCACCGAACGTCCGGCCGTGATCCGCGCGATCTCGGAGGCGCGCGAGCATGGCGACCTGTCGGAGAACGCGGAGTATCATGCCGCGCGCGAGCGCCAGAGCTTCATCGAGGGCCGGATCACGGAGCTGGAGGACATCATCAGCCGGGCCGACGTGATCGATGTCTCGAAGCTGTCCGGAGACTCCGTGCGCTTCGGCGCCACCGTGACGCTGGCGGACGAGGACACCGACGAGGAGCAGACCTACCAGATCGTGGGCGTGCATGAAGCCGACCTGAAGGCGGGCCGCATCTCCATCAGCTCGCCGATCGCCCGGGCGCTGATCGGCAAGAGCGCCGGCGACACCGTCGAGGTCAAGGCGCCGGGCGGCAGCAAGTTCTATGAGGTCGTGACGGTCCGCTACGGCTGATCTCGGGGGGGGGGCAGGGCCGGATCTGACGTCCGGCCCGCTCTCACCGCGCAGGATCAGCGGTGGATTTCCGCGCGCAGGGCCGCGATCAACCGATCTTCCGCGAACGGCGTAATGGCGCCGCCCCCCATGGCGAAGCCGGTCTTCAGGGCCTCGTCCAGCCGCGCCGTCAGGTCCGCTTCATCCAGCGCCACATAGACGCCCGGGCGGTCGCCCAGCCGCATGGCCGTGGCGTACTGGTGGTCGTTGCGCTGTTCGCGCAGGGCGGCCCGGCGCGGCATCACGATGATCGGCTTCTGCAGGTCCATGGCCGTGATGATCGAGCCCATGCCCGCGTGCCCCACGATCAGCTTCGCCCGCGCGAAGGTGTCGCGGTAGACCGCGGGCGCCATGTAGCTTGTCCACTCGAAGTGCCGGGGTCGGTGCCCTTCCGGGCCGGGGTCGATGACCTGCCCGACCACGGGCACATCCGGATGGCGGGCGCACCACGCGTCCACGGGGCGCACCAGCCGGTCGAACGGATCCTGGGTGCCCACCGTCACGAAGATCATAGCACTGTCCCCGCGAACCGGGGGCCGTCCGGGGTGGACAGGCTCTCCCACTGGGTCAGCCAGAGCGTCGCGAAGCGCCCGGCCCGCTTGCCGGACAGGGACAGTTCCTCGCCGTTGGCCACGCTGTCGATCCAGACGGTGCGCATGCCCAAATAATGGCCCGCGAAGACGGCGAAGAAGCCGGGGGCCGCGCCGGTGGTCACGATCACGTGGGGCCGGAAGGTCACGAGCAGCCACAGCACGCCCAGGAACTGCCGGATCAGCCGCCATTTCTGCCAGCGGTTGGCCTCGCGCACGGTCCGGAAGCGGGGCACGGGCTGACCGCGCGCGGCGGCGTCCCGCATGACCTCCTCGCGGTGGCCGGCGTCCGTGGTGGCGTACATCACCGGGCAGCCGTCCCAGGCGGGGCGCAGTCGGCGCAGTTGCACCCAATGGCCGCCGGTGGAGGCAATGGCGAGAACGCGCCGGGTGGAAGCCATGCGGGTCCGTCCCCTAGGCCTTGAACACGTTGGTCATGGGCAGGCCGCGCCGGGCGAAGGCGTTGCGGGTGTCGATCACCGGAATGCCCAGCGCCGCGAGCCCGGCATAGTCGATGGCGTCGTGGTCGGTGGCGATCAGAACCGCGTGATAGTCCTGGCCGGGAACGGCCTCCATCGACACCGAGCGGCGGCCCATCAGCGCCATGTGCTGGCGCATCTTGGGAATCTCCGGGATGAGCGGGTCGAGGAAGTCCACCGTGGCGCCGTGGCGCAGCATGATCTCCATCAGTTCGACCGACGGGCTTTCGCGCATGTCGGCCACGTTCTTCTTGTACGTGATGCCCACCAGCAGCACGCGCGCTCGGCTCAGCCCGATGCCGTGGACCCGGTCCAGCACATCCCGCAGACGGCCGATCACGAAGGCCGGCATGGTGACGTTGATCTCGCCGGCCAGTTCGATGAAGCGGGTGGTGTGGCCGTACTCGCGGGCCTTCCAGGTCAGGTAGAACGGGTCGATGGGGATGCAGTGCCCGCCCAGGCCCGGCCCGGGATAGAACGGCATGAACCCGAACGGCTTGCTGGCGGCGCCGTCGATCACCTCCCACACGTCGATGCCCATGGCGTCGTAGATCACCTTCAACTCGTTGACGAGCGCGATATTGACGGCCCGGAACACGTTCTCGGTGATCTTGACGGCTTCGGCGGTGCTGGTGCCGGAGACCGGCACCACGGACTCGACCACGTTGCCGTAAAAGGCGGTCATCAGGCGGTTGGCGGCGGGCGAATCGCCGGCGACCACCTTCGGGATCGTGGCGGTGCGATACGAGGTGTTGCCCGGATCCTCGCGTTCCGGGCTGAAGCCCACCCAGAACGTGGCGTCGGCCACCAGCCCGCCCTCGGCGAGGATCGGGGTCAGCACATCGCGCGTGGTGCCGGGAAAGGTGGTCGATTCCAGGATGACCAGGGTGCCGGCGGTCATGTGCTGCGCCACCTGCCGGCCCGTGGTCTCGACGAAGTACAGGTCGGGCTCGCGGTGGGCGGTCAGGGGCGTCGGCACACAGATGACGATGACGTCGCAGTCGGCCAGCCGGGCGACGTCGTCCGTCCAGGCGACGCGGCCCTTGGCGGCGACCGCCTGCAGGGCGTCGTCCGAGACGGCTTCGATATAGCTGCGGCCGCCGTCCAGCGCCTGGATCTTGGTGCGGTCGATGTCCACGCCGAGGATCGGATAGCCCCTGTCGGCCACCGTGACGGCCAGCGGCAGGCCCACATAGCCGAGGCCGATGACGCCCACCGTGGCGGTGCGGTCCGCGATGCGGGCGGCAAGGCGGTCCAGAAGGCCCGCGTCGGGTCCGTCCGACGGGGCGGGACGCTCTTCGACGGTGGGGCTGGTCATGCCTGACGGTCCTTCCTGGCTGGCGCGGTCGGAGGTGCGGCGATCCCGTCCCGATCCGTCCCGCTTATACCGCAGCCTTTCCGGACCCGGCAAGCCAGGGTCCCGCCGGCCCCGCGCCGAGCACCGCCTTGCCCATCCGGCCGGGCGGCGTTACCGTGCGCGCCACGAGTCTCCCCACACCCTGCGCCGTCCTCGGCCCGTCCAGACCGGAAAGACCGCCGCCATGTCGATCCTCGCTTCGCGCCTGTCCGCCATCAAGCCGTCGCCCACCATCGCCGTGACCACCAAGGCCGCCGAATTGCGCGCGGCCGGCAAGGACGTCATCGGCCTGGGCGCCGGCGAGCCCGACTTCGACACGCCGGAGTCCATCAAGGAGGCCGGCAAGGCCGCCATGGACCGGGGCGAGACCAAGTACACCCCGGTCGCCGGCACCGTGCCCCTGCGCAAGGCCATCGCCGACAAGTTCCGGAAGGACAACGGCCTGACCTACACGCCGGACCAGATCACCGTCGGCTGCGGCGGCAAGCAGGTGCTCTACAACGCCATCATGGCGACGGTGGAGACCGGCGACGAGGTCATCATCCCCGCGCCCTACTGGGTCAGCTATCCGGACATCACCCTGCTGGCCGGCGGCACGCCCGTCTATGTGGCCTGTCCGGAGGAAACCGGCTTCAAGCTGAAGGCGGCGGACCTGGAGGCCGCGATTACGCCGAAGACCAAGTGGGTCATCCTGAACTCGCCCAACAACCCGACCGGCGCGGCCTATTCGGCGGACGAGCTGAAGGCGATCACCGACGTGCTGATGCGCCACCCGCACGTCTGGGTCATGTCCGACGACATGTACGAGCATCTGGTCTACGACGGCTTCGTGTTCGCCACCCCGGCCCAGGTGGAGCCCGGCCTCTATGATCGCACCCTGACCTGCAACGGCGTGTCCAAGGCCTACAGCATGACCGGCTGGCGCGTCGGCTACGCCGGCGGCCCGGTGGAACTCATCAAGGCCATCAACAAGATCCAGTCGCAGAGCAGCACGCACACGGCCTCCATCAGCCAGGCCGCCGCCCTGGAGGCCCTGACCGGCCCGCAGGACTTCATTGCCGAGCGCAACGCCATCTTCAAGCAGCGCCGCGATCTGGTCGTGGGCCTGCTGAACGACATGCCGGGCCTGTCCTGCCGCACGCCGGAGGGCGCGTTCTACGTCTACCCGTCCTGCGCCGGGGTGATCGGCAAGACCACGCCCCAGGGTCGGCGCATCGAGACCGACGGCGACTTCGTCACCGCCCTGCTGGAGGAACAGAACGTGGCCTGCGTGCAGGGCGAGGCGTTCGGGCTGTCGCCGTACTTCCGCATCTCCTACGCCACCGGGACGGAGAAGCTGGAAGAGGCCTGCCGCCGCATCAAGGCGCTATGCGAGAGCCTCTCCTGAGCGCCGGACGGGGCCTTCGATGACCGGGGATTTCGAGACAGCGGGGGGCGTCGGCGCGGCGTCCCCCGCGCCCGTGTTCGTGCTGGTGCGCCCGCAACTGGCGGAGAACGTCGGCACGGCGGCGCGCGCCATGATGAACTGCGCGCTCGGCGAGCTGCGGCTGGTGGCCCCGCGCGAGGACTGGCTGTCGGAAAAGGCGATCGCGGCGGCCTCGGGGGCGGAGAGCGTGCTGCGCCACGCGCGCGCCTATGACTCGACCGAGGCCGCGCTGGCCGACTGTCACCGGGTGCTGGCCACCACGGCGCGGCGGCGCGACCTCATCAAGCCCCTGATGACCCCGCGCCGCGCCGCCGGGGTCATGCGCGACGGCATCGCGGCCGGGCAGCGGGCGGCGGTGCTGTTCGGGCCGGAGCGCACGGGCCTGGAGAACGACGACGTGGCGTTGGCCGACGCCATCATCGAGGTGCCGTTGAACCCTGCCCACAGTTCGCTGAACCTGGCGCAGGCGGTGCTGCTGGTGGGCTACGAGTGGTTCCAGGCCGGCGTGGACCGGGCCCCCGAAGAGCTGGTCACCAACGGCGCCGAGGCGGCCGACCGGGCCATGCTGATGACCTTCTTCCGCCACCTGGAATCGGAACTGGATGCCTGCGGTTTCCTGCGCAATCCGGACAAGCGCCCCGGCATGATCCGGAACCTGCGCGCCCTGTTCCTGCGCGCCCAGCTCACCGTGCCCGAGGTCCGCACCCTGCACGGCGTGGTCAAGGAACTGCGCTGGGGCCGCCGCCCCGACCGCCCGAAACGCGCCGAGGGCGGCGTGCCGGCGGACTGGGCGGAGGGGCGGGAGTCGTCCTAGAACCGCGTCCGCATCTGCTCCAGCGGTTCCATGCCGTCGATGGCGCCCAGCACCGCCAGGGTGGGCGCGGTGGCGAAGATGCGATTGGCGACCCGCACCACGGTGGCCTCGTCCACGGCCTCGACGGCGGCCAGGACCTCGGCGTTTGAGATCGGGCGGCCGAACACCAGGATCTGCCGGGCCAGTTGTTCACAGCGGCCGCTGGTGCTTTCCTGGCCCATCAGGATGCCGGCCCGCAACTGGGCGCGGGCGCGGGCCACCTCGTCCGGCGACACCCGGGTGCGCACCTTGGCGATCTCCTCGCACAAGACGGGGGTGAGGGCGGCCACGTCCTCCGGCCCGGTGCCGGCGTACAGGGTGAACAGCCCGCCGTCCACGTAGGAGTTGGCGAAGGCGCTGACGGTGTAGGCCAGCCCGCGCTTCTCCCGGATTTCCTGGAACAGCCGCGAGGACATGCCGCCGCCGAACAGGGTGGCCAACACGGCGGCGGCGTAATAGTCCGGGTCGTCGTAGGCCACACCGTCGAAGCCCAGCACGATGTGGGCCTGTTCCACATCGCGGGTCTCGCGGTACTCGCCGCCGGTGTAGCGCGCGGTTTCGCCCTTGGCGGGCGGGTTGGCGTTCAGGGCGGTGAACTGCCCGGCCACCATGTCCACCAGGGCGTCGTGATCCACCCGCCCGGCCGCCGTGACCACCAGCCGGTCCGGACTGTAGTGGGCGCGCTGAAAGCCGCCCACCGCATCCGAGTCCAGGCGCTCGACGGTCTCCATGGTGCCCAGCACCGGACGGCCCAGCGGCTGGTTGCCGAACGCCGTGGCCTGGAAGTGGTCGAATATGATGTCGTCGGGGGTGTCGATGGACTGGGCGATCTCCTGCACCACCACGCCGCGTTCGCGCGCCAGTTCCTCGGGATCGAACACCGAGTGCTGCAGGATGTCGGCCAGGATATCCACCGCCAGGGGCAGGTCGTCCTTCAGCATCTTGGCGAAGAAGGCGGTGTGCTCGCGCGAGGTGTAGGCGTTCATCTGGCCGCCCACGTCCTCCATCTCCACCGCGATGTCGAGCGCGCTGCGCCGTCGCGTGCCCTTGAACGCCATGTGCTCCAGCATGTGGCACACGCCGTTCAGCGGCGCCGGTTCGTGGCGCGCGCCCACATCGGCCCAGACGCCGACGGATACCGTTTCGACCGTCTCCATGGGATCGGTCAGCACCCGCAGGCCGCCGGGCAGGCGGGTTTCCCGAATCTCCGGGGCTGGCATGTGGTCTCCTTCACCGCGAGAGGGAACCGGGTGCGGCCCGTCCCGACCCCGGACCGCCCCGATCGCGCGACCCTTGCCACGACCGGGCGGCCCGGTCAATGCGGCCGTGCGGCGACCGTCCGGCGCCGGCCGGTCACAGCCAGTCGGGCGCGTCCTCTTCCACCGGGAAGCCCTGCAGCATCTCCCGGGCCCAGTCGCACTCCTCGATGGTGGAGAACTCGCGCAACGCGACCTGCAGTTCCAGCGTGTCGGGAAAGCCGCTGCTCAGCAGAACACCGAAGACCTCGGCCGGGGTCACGCCGTTGGGCACCATCCAGTCTTCGCTGGAGTTGCCCAGGTTCCCCACCCATTTCTTGCGCCAGATACCGAACAGCCGGCCCTTTTCCGGATCGCGCCGCAGTTTTTCGGGCGCCAGCACCACGGCCACGTCGCGAACCTTGAAGTCCTCGGTGCGGTTCCAGAAGATCTCGACGTGCTTGGCGGGATAGCGGCCCGAGGGGCCGAGGTAGGCGGGGTCGAACAGCGGGTTGTCTTTCTCGTGCTTCATCGGAATGTCCCAGGCGGCCGACTCATGGTCCTGCGCCCCCGGCCCGGGCCGGAGCGCCACGGGGCGCAGTGCCAGAGCATGGGTTCCGCACCGGGCAGCGTCAACGGTCCATGGGCGCGCGGCCTTGCGTTCGGGCGCGGGCGGTGTAGGCTGCCCGCGCCATGACCGTCGAGCCCCCCGAACGTCCCGCCCGCGCGCCGAAGACCGCGCCGGACCCCCGCGCCGCGCCGCCGTTGCCGCCGGCGCGCATCGAAGAGATGTACGGCCGGCTTGCCGCCGCCTTGCCCGAGCCCAAGGGCGAGCTTGAGTACGTCAATCCCTTCACCCTGCTCGTGGCGGTCGTGTTGTCCGCCCAGGCCACCGACAAGGGCGTGAACAAGGCCACCCGGGGCCTGTTCGCGGTGGCGGACTCGCCCGAGTCCATGCTGGCGCTGGGCGAGGACGGGCTGAAGGATCACATCAAGACCATCGGTCTGTTCAACAGCAAGGCGAAGAACGTCATTGCCCTGTCGCGTGCGCTGATCGAGCAGCACGGCGGCCAGGTGCCGCCGGATCGCGATGCGCTGGAGGCGCTGCCCGGCGTGGGGCGCAAGACCGCCAATGTGGTCCTGAACATCGCCTTCGGCATGCCCACCATTGCGGTGGACACCCACATCTTCCGGGTGGCGAACCGGACCGGACTGGCCCCCGGCAAGACCGTGCGCGCGGTCGAGGATGCGCTGGAGGCCCGCACGCCGGAGGCGTTCCGGCTGCATGCCCATCATTGGCTGATCCTGCACGGGCGCTATGTGTGCAAGGCCCGCCGGCCGGACTGCGGAGCGTGCCCGATCGCCGACCTGTGCGCCTGGCCGGACAAGCCGGAGCCGGTCGGGGCTTGACGGGGTCGTGTCATCAACTCAGTTTGTGGCGGGTTCGGGCTGAGGCCGGAGGACCGCGTTTGCGATGGTGACGAGCTTTCTGGCAACGGCGAGGAGTGCGCCTTTTGGTGTCTTTTTGTTTCCGATAAGCCGTTCGTAGAAGGCCTTGAGGTCGGGGTTGTATCGCACGGCGGAGAGCGCGGCCATGAAGAGCTTGGATCGCAAGGCGC
>NZ_WIVE01000082.1 GCF_009601025.1 Roseospira navarrensis
GTTCACTCTATGTTCTGCGCCATTTCGGGCCACCTGTCACCACATGATGCGGTCCCGGACTCAAAGGGATAAGCCTTCTTCCGTTATATCGACCGCCATTAAGCTTCAATGAGGCCGGGGCATTACTGCCCCGGAAGGGCCGATATTAAACGGGACATAAAAGAACGTGAGGTTGCTTCAATGAGGCCGGGGCATTACTGCCCCGGAAGGGAGATACTAAACAAGAGAAAGCCAGCACGTTCCAGCGCTTCAATGAGGCCGGGGCATTACTGCCCCGGAAGGATGTGACTCCTGAAGAGTTCGCCGACTATGAACTTCAGCTTCAATGAGGCCGGGGCATTACTGCCCCGGAAGGATAGATTAGGATCGTTTGATAGCTTCTGTGCAATTCGCTTCAATGAGGCCGGGGCATTACTGCCCCGGAAGGTCGTCTGTCAATCCTTGGCGTTCAAATTCTTCCCTGTCGCTTCAATGAGGCCGGGGCATTACTGCCCCGGAAGGGCGCGGCGGGTGTCGATCCGGTGGAGGCGATGGCGTAGGCTTCAATGAGGCCGGGGCATTACTGCCCCGGAAGGTTACAGCAGCGGCGGGTATACCGGCTCGCCCATTGCGCTTCAATGAGGCCGGGGCATTACTGCCCCGGAAGGGAGGAGGCCGAGGCCGAGAAGGCGCGCGCGGCCGAGGGCTTCAATGAGGCCGGGGCATTACTGCCCCGGAAGGGCCGCCGCGCCGGTCGTGCCGTCATAGCTGGCCGCGTCGCTTCAATGAGGCCGGGGCATTACTGCCCCGGAAGGCGATTGCGTTCTTTACCTCTGTCGCAACGTGACGTTGAGCTTCAATGAGGCCGGGGCATTACTGCCCCGGAAGGAGGGGGCCGCTTCCAAGCTGGCTAGCGGCGTCCACAACGCTTCAATGAGGCCGGGGCATTACTGCCCCGGAAGGTCCTCGGCTTCCAACTGAGACTTGAGGTTGAGTGGTAGGGCTTCAATGAGGCCGGGGCATTACTGCCCCGGAAGGCTCGTTGAACTGCTCGCGGAGCGCCGCCGCGAAGTCGTTGCTTCAATGAGGCCGGGGCATTACTGCCCCGGAAGGGCTGTGGCGGCGCGCCCGCACGGGCCGGAACGCGCAGCTTCAATGAGGCCGGGGCATTACTGCCCCGGAAGGACGATATGCTATATAATATGCTGGCTACAGTTGCTTGCTTCAATGAGGCCGGGGCATTACTGCCCCGGAAGGAAGTTCACCGCCCCAATTGGCCATGGAGCATTGAAGTGCTTCAATGAGGCCGGGGCATTACTGCCCCGGAAGGCATTGTTCAAGCCTGCATTCATTCGCGTTATGGAAGACCGCTTCAATGAGGCCGGGGCATTACTGCCCCGGAAGGGTTTACCAACACGTAGAACATCATTTCCAGCAGAACCAATAGGCTTCAATGAGGCCGGGGCATTACTGCCCCGGAAGGATTACAAGCTGGATTTGAGACATGGCGTGATGACGTGCTTCAATGAGGCCGGGGCATTACTGCCCCGGAAGGCATTAAGAACTCACGATACAAAGGTTTGATATACCAGCTTCAATGAGGCCGGGGCATTACTGCCCCGGAAGGCCAGGCCACCCATCCCGGCCAGCCCGAGCACGTCGTTGCTTCAATGAGGCCGGGGCATTACTGCCCCGGAAGGGAGGCGCGCGTGGGAGCGGCGAAGCCCGCCCCGGTGCGGCTTCAATGAGGCCGGGGCATTACTGCCCCGGAAGGAGGGCGAACCGAGGCGGTTCGTTCGGCGGTTCGAGAGCTTCAATGAGGCCGGGGCATTACTGCCCCGGAAGGCTGCACCTGCCGACGGACAACGAGGACAGGCCGCCGAGGCTTCAATGAGGCCGGGGCATTACTGCCCCGGAAGGGTGACCCTGGCCCAGGAGATCGAGCCGGGGCGGACCAGCGCTTCAATGAGGCCGGGGCATTACTGCCCCGGAAGGCACATTTGTAGGTTCTGATTAAATTCCAATAATAACGAAGCTTCAATGAGGCCGGGGCATTACTGCCCCGGAAGGGGCCATCACCCAGCTGACCAAGGCCGGCACCGACGAGCTTCAATGAGGCCGGGGCATTACTGCCCCGGAAGGACGGCGCGCCATTGCGATCGTGGGCCCGCTGGTCCCGCTTCAATGAGGCCGGGGCATTACTGCCCCGGAAGGGGCGATGAGCCGCGCGTCAAGGACGTGCGCATCGGCGCTTCAATGAGGCCGGGGCATTACTGCCCCGGAAGGTCACGCCGACCACCAGACCGATGATCTCGTAATCCTCCGCTTCAATGAGGCCGGGGCATTACTGCCCCGGAAGGCGGCCGGGTGTTCCCGGAGACGAACAAAATCTTCTCGCTTCAATGAGGCCGGGGCATTACTGCCCCGGAAGGACGTTCCAGAAGTTCGGCACGGGCACGGCGACCACGCTTCAATGAGGCCGGGGCATTACTGCCCCGGAAGGTAGCTGAAAATACAAAGGATCCTGCTAGAAGAACCCAGCTTCAATGAGGCCGGGGCATTACTGCCCCGGAAGGGCGATCTGCGCTTCGCGGTTCAGGTTTTCAATGTCGGTGCTTCAATGAGGCCGGGGCATTACTGCCCCGGAAGGTTATTTAAATTGAGGTGATTATGAAAACTGTAGCAGTGCTTCAATGAGGCCGGGGCATTACTGCCCCGGAAGGCTACCATGATATCAACTTCAAAGTTGTCATTGTACCATGCTTCAATGAGGCCGGGGCATTACTGCCCCGGAAGGGACCCATTAGAAGGGTCTGCCGTTGACGTGCTATCGAGCTTCAATGAGGCCGGGGCATTACTGCCCCGGAAGGGGCGGGTTCTGGATCCGGGGCGTGCTGGCGGACCGGGCAGCTTCAATGAGGCCGGGGCATTACTGCCCCGGAAGGCGGCCTGACGGCGGCGGCGTGGGCGGGGCGTGCCGACTGCTTCAATGAGGCCGGGGCATTACTGCCCCGGAAGGGGTCGGCTGACCGATACGGTGACGGCCGGCATGGCGCTTCAATGAGGCCGGGGCATTACTGCCCCGGAAGGTTATTTCTTCTTTATAGTCATTTCCATCAAAAGATACGCTTCAATGAGGCCGGGGCATTACTGCCCCGGAAGGGCACTCGCCGGCATCGCCCCAACAGGTCGAGGCGCGCTTCAATGAGGCCGGGGCATTACTGCCCCGGAAGGCGAGCGGTCGCGGATCGAGTTCATGGTGCTTTTGAAGCTTCAATGAGGCCGGGGCATTACTGCCCCGGAAGGCAAAGGACCACGGATTGAACATGTCCGCAGGTGCGTGGCTTCAATGAGGCCGGGGCATTACTGCCCCGGAAGGCGGTCGCGATCACGCTGGTCTGCGCGCCGGAGCCCGTCGCGCTTCAATGAGGCCGGGGCATTACTGCCCCGGAAGGCAACAAGTCCGGCATCACGGGCGAGAGCACCACGTTCCAGCTTCAATGAGGCCGGGGCATTACTGCCCCGGAAGGTGCCCCAGCTCCAGCTCGGCGCCGGGCGGCAGGGCCCGGCTTCAATGAGGCCGGGGCATTACTGCCCCGGAAGGGAGACGCCAATGCCGGCGGTGCGCCCGCCGGTGACGCGCTTCAATGAGGCCGGGGCATTACTGCCCCGGAAGGCAGCAGCTTCTTGCCCGCCGGGTACACGAGGCCCTGGCTTCAATGAGGCCGGGGCATTACTGCCCCGGAAGGTATTGGGTGCTCGTGCCGAATGGTGCCAGCGCCCCGAGCTTCAATGAGGCCGGGGCATTACTGCCCCGGAAGGTCCGCTTGGTGCAGCGCGCGACCCTGAGCATCGCCCGGCTTCAATGAGGCCGGGGCATTACTGCCCCGGAAGGGGCGTCGGCGCCCTGGAGGCCGCCGTCACACCCATGACGCTTCAATGAGGCCGGGGCATTACTGCCCCGGAAGGGGGGACGCCGACCTGTCCCGCCTGATCGCGACGGCCACCCGCTTCAATGAGGCCGGGGCATTACTGCCCCGGAAGGGCAGCTTCATGGGCGATCTGTTCGAGCCGTCGCCGCCGCTTCAATGAGGCCGGGGCATTACTGCCCCGGAAGGGCATCGTGGACCTGTTGGACGGCGGTAAGCTCATCATGCTTCAATGAGGCCGGGGCATTACTGCCCCGGAAGGGCCTGACCGAAGCCATGGGCGTCATGGCCGCGCCCACGCTTCAATGAGGCCGGGGCATTACTGCCCCGGAAGGGGGCCGGGTGTTCCCGGAGACGAACAAAATCTTCTCGCTTCAATGAGGCCGGGGCATTACTGCCCCGGAAGGAGGAAGCCGTGCGGCGGGTGGTGCAGAGGTAGACATGCTTCAATGAGGCCGGGGCATTACTGCCCCGGAAGGCCAGCCTGAACGCGCCGTGGGTGACGTCGTGGGTCTAGCTTCAATGAGGCCGGGGCATTACTGCCCCGGAAGGGAGTCTGGTTCTACAAGTTACTTATCTGATACTAGCGCTTCAATGAGGCCGGGGCATTACTGCCCCGGAAGGATGCGCTTTTTGTAACTCGACGAAGTGTGCTTCATTGCTTCAATGAGGCCGGGGCATTACTGCCCCGGAAGGCATGAGGAAAACGACTGTAAAAAAAGACGGAAGACGAGCTTCAATGAGGCCGGGGCATTACTGCCCCGGAAGGAGACCGCCCCGCAGGGGCCTGTCCTGTCAACAAGTTTGGTCCCTTTTGCGAGCGCTGGCAAGACAGGACCGCCCGCCGACCCGGCCGCCACCGGACGGGCGCCAGCAGGCCCGGCCGAACTCTCTGATTTACAATGACAAACAGCCTCTGCGAGCGCTCCCCGAGTCGCGGGCGCCGCATCAGCGCTCGCCCGGGCGCGGCGGCCTCTTTTCCTGGCCGGCTTTTGTCCTGACCCATCAGGACAAAAGCCATACGCCGCTTCGGGGCCCCCGCCCGGTTGACGCGACACGGAAAGATTACACGATGATCGGGGTGCGCTCCACCACCGAGACGGCCTTGCCCAGGCTCTCCATCCGGGGCTTGACGGCGTCCGCCGGGCCCAGATCGAGGATCAGGACGTGGTCGGCCCCGGTCTCGATGATGTCGGCCAGGGCCCCGCGCAGCTGTACCAGCCGCTTGCGCGACAGCCGGCACTGGAAGACGGAAAGCTGCAGCCACGCGCCGTAGCCGTTCATGACCTTCCACACCCGCCGCCAGCGCTTCGGGTCCGCGATGTCGTAGGTGATGATGTAGAGGTGTTCGTCGGTCGGTCCTGACATGAGGAGAGTCTTTCTTTTTTGATCGCCGGAGCCGCTTCGCGGCCCGGCTCCGCGCCTTCGGCGCGCCGGCGCAGTCGCGCCGGTTGGGGTTTTGATCGCGGGGCCGCTGTGAGACCCGGCTCTCCCTACCGCGGTGTCACCCAGGGGAACGGATCGATCTCCCCTTGCACATGACGGCAGAGCAGGCGCGCCTGCACCTCGATCAGGCGGCGATAGCTGACCTGATAGCCGAACACGGGGTGGGTCAACTCCTGCTCCAGGCGGCGCTCGAACGCCGCGATCAGGGCCTTGCGCGCGGCCGGCGCCATGGCGCAGCCGCCGGCGGCGTGGACGAAATCCCCGGGCGAGACCTCGCCGTTGTTGATGACCGTCAGCACGGCCGAGTCCGCGATCAGGGGGCGGTCGGGCTCCATCATGTCCAGGGCCAGGGCGGGCCGGCCATGGCGGACGGTGTGGTAGAACCCCCGGTACGGGTCCAGCCCCACGCCCGACAGCGCCACATGCCAGGTGCGCACCAGCAGGGCATAGGCGAAGGACAGCAGGGCGTTGACCGGATCGGCCGGGGGCCGCCGGTTGCGGGCGCGGAAGTCGAAGGCGACCGGGCCGTCCGCCTTCAGCATCAGGGGAAAGGCGCCGAAGTAGGCGGCGGCCGCCGCGCCCTCGATCCCCAGGAGGGTGGCGGCATCGGGGGCTTTTTCCGCCTCGGCGGTCATGCGCTTGAGCAGACGCAGCGGCTCGGCCACGGCCTCGGGCGGGTGGGTGTCGCGGCGGTTGCGGCGGAGAAGGGTGCGGGCGTTGCGCGCCTTGGCCGCGACCAGGCCGCGCGCGAGCCTCAGCGACCAGCCGGCATCGAAGGCGCAGCGGTACTGCGCCTCGCGCGCCGCCACGGTGCGGTGGCCCAGGCCCACCGTGTGGCCCAGGAACCAGCCGCCGTGGCTGTGCCAGGAGACGGGGATCTCGCGGCGCATCAGCTCGTGCAGGGCCGGCGCCGTCACCGAGACATTGCCGAACAGGACCACCTGCGAGACCTCCGGCAGGCGGGCCTTGACCGGCGGGGCGTCGTCGATGGAGACGACGAGCTGTTCGCCCGACTTGCCCAACTTGCCGTGCCCGGCCTGGACGACCAGCGGGAGGGCGTCCGGTCGGGCGGCGGCCAGGGGACGGGGCGCGGGCATGGCGCCCAGGGCGTGGCTCACCTCGTCCGGCAGGCAGATGCCGACCAGCGCGCAGCGCGGGCACTTCGGGCTGTCGATCAGGGGCGGCGGCGGGCGGCTCTGGGCGGCGGCGAGGCGCAGGCCGTGCACGGCGTGCAGGGCGGCCTGCCGCAAGGCGTCGTCGAAGGGCACGCGCACCCGCTCGCGGCTGGCGCGGTAGTACAGGAAGCCCTCGTCGCAGCGATAGCCGTGCTCCTCCAGCAGCAGCCCCTGCAGGCAGACCTGCACCCGCTCGGGGTCATAGGCCCCGCCGGCCACATGCGGACGCTTGCCGCGCTTGGTGTCCACGGGGCTGACCCGGTCGCCGCTGCCGTCCACAAGGTCGATGACGCCGGTGATTCCCAGCGCCTGCGAGGTCAGGGCGACCGAGCGGGCGTGGATGTCCTCGGTGTCGTCTTCCGACGGCGGCGTTTCCGGCAGGTGGCCGCCGCCGGCATCGATGCGTTTGTGGACCTGCCGGCCTTCCTCGGTGTCGGCGGAGTCGGCCCAGGCGCCGTCCACCCACATCAGCCACGCGAGCCGGGGGCAGTAGACGAACTCGTTGACCATCCGCACCGGCACCAGCGCCGCGCCCTCCTCCACCGGCGGGGCCGGTAACGGCAGTTCCGGTTCGCGGTCCGGGTCGGCGCGGTGGGTCATGGCCGGTCCCCCGGGGTCTACAGCGCCTCGGCGCGGGTGAAGTTGAAGTACTTGCCGACCGCGATCCGCCGGGCGCGGTGGATGCCGATTACGCCCAGGCGGCGCAGGGTTTCTGCCGGGGGGGTCGCGGCCGCAAGGGCGGGGTGACCCAACAGAGCCTGAATTGTCGCCAGTGACGCGGGACGCGCCCAGATCGGCCAGGTCACGGCCCGCCCGCCCCGCCCCGGCGCCAATTCCGTCCCCAGGGTCAGGAAGTGGATCTGACCGCGCCGTTCCACGGCCGCGCCCGGCAGGGCGGCGAGCCCGACGGCGGCGAGCCGGTTTGCTCCGTGTTCGGTGCGTCCTGCGTCTTTTGACGGGTCGCGGTACCGCAGGGCGTAGCGGCGATCCTCTTCCGGGTCCCACCGGAACCCGTCCGTCTCATCCTGGCGGGTCCAGGGCGCGAACAGGGCGGCGGCGAGGCGATCCGGATGGTTCAGGTCCAGCGGCTTTTTCTTTTTCTTCGCGAGAGATTTCGGCAGCACGCCTTTGGGGACATCGGATAGGCGCGTCAGGAAGTGCTGATGGCCCTGGCCGAACATTGCGACCAGGGGGGCGGCGGCGACCTTGCCGTCGTCCTTGACCGCGCCGTCGCTGAACACGGCCCCCAACAGGGCGGCGCGGCCACGCGTCTGCGTGTTGGTCGCCTCGTCGAGGAGGGCGCGGGCCGTCTGCTGGTCAAAGGTTACATCGGTGTGCCCTTCAAAACGGTGATCCGCCGCCAACACCCCGCACCCCTCGGCCGCTGCTTGGGCGATGTCCGCCTGGGTGGCGGGCGTGGCCAGGGTCAGGACGGGGCGCAGCGGCGGGTGATCCGGGTCCCACTGGGCGCGCGGGCGCCAGTCGGGCCGGGCCGCCTCCAGCGCCCGCAACAGGCCGAGCAGGGCGAGGAAGGCCAGCAGGTTGTCGGGCTCCAGGCCGATCAGCCGGTGGGCGGTCTCGCCCGGCTGGTCCGGGGCGGGCGGCGGGTCGAACAGGTCGGGGTCGCGCCGGTCGGTCATGGGGTGGGCTCCTTCTCCGCCGCTTCCGAGGCGCGGTGGTCGGCCAGTCGGACGATGGCTTCCAGGCGGGCCAGCGCCCAGGGGCCGAAGCGGTCCGTCAGGTGGGCGAACAGTTGGGGCCAGTCGCGGCCGTCGTGCTGGAAGTCCAGGCAATGCGGCCCGGCCGTGCCGCCGGGATACCTCGCGTCCGCGGGCGGGTCGGCGTGGGGGAACAGCGGCCGGCCGTGGCCGTGGTGGGTGCCGATCAGCCACAGGACCAGTCCGCGCAGATCCTTCTTTTCGTCCTCGTGTGCCAGCGCAGCCAGCCGGGCGTCGCCCGTCGCGCGGCGCACGGAGTCCGATTCATGGCGCCACAGGTCGGGCAGCCCGGCGGTGGTGCGGGCGCGGGCGGATTGCGCCCGCGTCATGGGCCGGGACGACTTGGCGAGCGGGGTTTTCTCCGCCGCCAGCGCCGCCAGCCGGTCGCCGCCGTGCAGCCAGACCTGGAAACGCGGGTCGGCCTTGCCCTCGTCATGCAGGCGCGCGGCCAGGGCGACCGCCTCGGTCAGATCGGACGACAGGCCGGCCGCCTGGGCGAAGGCGCGGGCCATGCCCTCGACCTGCTCGGCGTGCTCCTGCAGCGTCAGTCCCGCGCCGGTGAGTGAGCCGGTGGCGTCGTTCTCGGTGACGGCGGCGGGCGCGGCCCCGGTCCCGCGCCGACGGGCGCGCAGGATCAGGCCGCCGTACCCGTCGAGCCGGATCACGTCGGCATCGCCCAGGGGCCGTTCCGAAGCGTCCGGGTCGGCCGGGTCGGCCGGCAGGAACCCGATGCCCGCGCCCGTCAGGGCCTCGCGCACGTCCCGGTCGTCGGTGTCGTCCTCGGGCGCGACGAAGGGGCCGGCGGCGCTCCACGCCGCGTCCGGAGACAGGTCGCGGTGAAGACGCCGGACGGCGCGGCGGTGGGACGGCTGGTGGTCGCCCAGGTCCGCGACCGGCGCCGGGCTCTCCGGCGACCAGCCGAACGCGTCGCAGCCGCCATAGGCCGCCGGCACCACGATCACGTCGCCGGGCCGGATCTGGCCGGGCCAGACCCGCTTGGTGCGGGCCGAGTCCGCCCCGGCCCAGCGGACGGCGGGGCGATCCTGGTGGCGGCCCCGATCCTCGTCCGGGTCCGGCGCGCCTTCGATATCGGCGGTGTCGGCCGCGCCGGCTTCATGCCGCAGCCAGCGCCGCGCCGCCCAGACGGGCACGGCCAGGGTCTCGCCGGCATGCGGGGGCACCAGGGCGAGAAGCTCGGTGGCAAGCTCAGGGTCATCCGGGTCGATGTCCGCCCGCCAGACGATCTGCACATCCGCCGGGCCGCTCTTCGGACCGTGCAGGAACAGCGAGACCGCCGGGTCCACCGCCGGAACGGGCGCGGTCCAAGACAGCAGGGTGACGTCCGCCGGGCGGAGGATGGGGGCGTCGGGGCTGGTGCTGCACAGGTCGGTCACGTCCTGGCCGTCCAGCCGCGCCGCCATGGCGGTCAGGCCGAAGTCCACGACGGGGGCGTCCTTCTTGCTGGCCGGCTTGGCGGCGATGGTGGCGAGCCAGTCCCAGGTCGCGCGGGCGCGGTCGCCATAGACGGCATCGTCGGCCTTTTTCGCCACCTCATCCTTGGCGGCCACGATGACGGCGGACGCGGGGATCGGCCGCCCCGTGCGGTTCAGCCGCCCGAAGCGCTGGCGCAGGGCATCCAGGGGCGCGATCTGGGTGACCATGGCGTCGAAGTCGAAATCCGCCCCGGCCTCGATGGTCTGGGTGGCGACGACGATCAGCGGAAGAGCGTCGGACGGGTCCTCGGCCCCGGACAACAGGCGCTCCTGGTGCGTTTTCAGCAGCGTGGCACGGTCCAACTCGCGCACCCGGCCGGTCAGCAGGATGACCCGTGCCTTCTGCTCCTCGGGTGGGGTCCCGTCGTCGTCGCCCATGGCAGCCCGCAGGGTCTCGAACACCCCGCGCGCCAGGGCGACCCGATTGACCACCACCGCCAGGGTGCGGGGTCTGTCGCGGTCCAGAAGGTCGGTCGCAGCCTCGGCGAGGGCCTTGGCGTGAGTCGGACCGTTGGCCTCGGCCGCGGCCAGACGAAGCGTGGCCGGCTTTGCGGCCGCCAGCCGCTTCGACAGCGTCTCGTCCGCCCGGTCGTCGTCGCACAATCCGAACGGCTTGGCGCCCTGTTCAGACCCGCGCGGGGTCGCGGTCAGGGTCACGACCCGCCAGGGCGGCGGTTCGACCTTGGTCCAGGGCGGGCGGCGGTAGCGGTCCACCCAGCCCAGCGTCTGGGCGAAGGGGGCGGCCAAGTGGGCCTCGTCCAGCAGCAGCAGGCAGTCCGCGCCCAACAGCCCGGCGTGCACCGGCTTCATGCTGTCAGAGACCCCATAGCCCCGGAACAGCAGGCGCGAGCCCACCTGATCCACGGTGGAACACAGGACGGTCGGCTGCGCCGGGGTGCGCGCCCAGTCGCCTTCGCGCGGCAGGCCGCCCCGCAGGGCCTGGACCACCAGGGGCGGGCCGCCGCCGGACAGCGACCGCAGCGCGGCGGCCATGCGACCGAGGGCGCCGTCGGTGGCGGACTCGGTGGCGGACTCCAGGGCGTCGGCGATCTTTCGCGCGCGCTCATGGGCCGCGTCCACGATGATGCGGCGATCGACCACGAAGGCGATGCGCACGGGCGCGGTGCGTGCGGCGCCCCTCTCGGCCTGCAGCGCCAGATGGAACAGGGCGATGTCCAGCGCGGCCGTCTTGCCGCTGCCCGTGGGCAGGTCGAGCGCGGCCGGCCAGTCCCCGCCGTCGGCCAACTGGTGGGCCAGCCGGGCCTGCCACGGGAACGGCGGCACGCCGTGGATCGTCTGAAAGATCGCGGCGAAGTCGTCGGCGGTCAGGGGTGGAGCGCCCGTCATGTTTTGGGCTCCTTCCGCTCGGGCAGGGGACGGCACAGGCCGAGGCCGACGAACCGCCCGGCGCCCAGGATCACCGGCCCGGCGACCGCTTCAGGGAACCGCAGCACGGCATGGGTCAGGCGGCGGTTGGCCACGGACTCCGGCCGGCGCCAGCCGGTCCAGGGCGGCGCGCCCGAACTCGCGCGGGCCGAGGGCGCGGCCCGGTGGGCGGAATGCTTGTGCGCGACCACGACGGAGGGACGCGGCAGCCCGATACGCTCGCAGGCGTCGGCGATGATCTCCGCCGCGTCGCCGTCCTTCTTGGGGTGGCGGTCGAGCGCGATCGGCGTGACCGTGGCCCAGGTGTCGGCCGTCCCCGTATAGAGGGCGGGGCGGAGGGACTGCTTGGTCGCCTCCGTGTCCCACTGAAGCGGCCAGACCAGCCCGCCCCGAAGGCGGAGGGTGAGTCGTCCGGCTTCCAGCGCCCGCACCAGCGCGCGCTCCAGCCCGGTGACCTCCTCCAGCACGGCGACATCGGCCCGTGCGACGGTCTCGGCGCGGGGATCGCGGGCGCGCGCCACGGCCTCGGTCACCGCGCGCGGCGGCACCAGGGCGAGCCCCATCAGGCGCCCGCGCGCGTGCTCCCAACCGGCGTCCAGCAGCGGCACGGCGGCCAGATGCGGCGTGGTCAGGGGCGCCCCGTCCGGCGCATGGCCCGAGACCCAGGCGGGGACAGGGTCGGTGCCGTAGCCGCTCAGCGCGGTCTTGAGCAGCGCCTTGCAGGCCATGGCCCCGGCCACCGCGTCCGGGCGTGGTTCCTCGGCGTGCGCGAACACGATCCAGTCAGCGCCGAACACGCTGGCGGGAGGGGCGGGCTTCGGGGCGGCCGGCGCGCGCACGTCGGCCCCGGGCGCGGGCCGCACCTGCCGGCTCTTGTCGCCGTGGCCGGTGTAACACCCGACCAGCTCGTCCAGGCGGCCGGGGTAGACCCGGCGGCGCGCCGCCTGGGTGTCCGCCGGGGCCTCGGTCTCGCGGTAGGCGCGGCAGCGCACGACCGAGGCCGAATGCCCCAGATAGCTGGTGTCCCGCGCCAGGGCGTCCAGCGCATCCAGCGTGGCCGCGTCCGGGTCGGACTCCCAGACGAACCGGACCAGGGGGTCGGCGGGCCAGGCGGCGGGAAAGCGGCGCTCCTGGCGGCGTCGGCGTGCCGGCAGAATGGTCACCGAACTGGACGAGTCATCATTCGGCGGCACGAACACCGGCACCACCGACCGGGCCTCGAAGTCCGCATGGATCAGGCGCGGCGGGGCTTGTGCCTCCAGCCATTCCAGCGCCCGGCGCTCCGTCGCGATCTCGCCCCGCGCCGCCCACGACGCCGTCAGGGCCGAGAACAGCCGGTCCGGCTGCGGCGGCCAGTCGGCGGCGTCGCCACGGTCGTTGGCGGCGCGCGCGACCCCGGTCAGGTACTCCACCTCGACCACAAGCATCAGGCGTCGCCTTCGTTCGGATGGGCCTCGCCGGCCAGGGCGCGGTGCATGCTCTCGCGCACGATGTGCACCAGCTTGTCCTGCGGAGTCAGGCGCACCGGCTCGGGCGACAGGGTGAAGCCGGCCGCCTCGGCCGCCTTGACCGCCTCGGCGTAGAGCGCGCGGGCTTCCTCGCGGGTCAGGGTGACGGGTTGAACCTCTCCGTCGGCGTGCACGATCTCCAGCGGGGCCGGGCCGTCGCACACCAGATCGCAGCGCGAGCGCAGGGCATAGCCCTGGGCGTCCTGCTCCAGCAGCGCCACCAGCCCCAGGGCCGCGATCAGGGTGCGCCCGGCGGTGTCGCGCTCTGTCGGGCCGCCGAAGCGCAGGCGGCGCAGCCCGGCCAACGTGATAACGACGGTCTGTTCGGCGCGGTCGCAGGTGACGCCCAGCGCCTGGACGGACGGCGCGATGTTGCCGTGGTTGATCTCGGACGGCCGCGCCTTTTTTGCGCCCTTGCCGGCGGCCTTTTCGGAGACGTCCCACCCATTGGCGCCCCTGTAGACCTCGACGGCGCGCAGAATGCCCAGCGGATCGATGCGGCTGCCGGTGCGGCGGTTCGAGGTCTGCACGTCCGGCGGGGCATCCCGGCGCCGGATCGCCGTGTTTTCCACCGACACCCCCACGCCGATGATCTCCGAGACGATGGCGCGCGGGAACTTGGCCCCCAGGCCGCCGCCCTCGCCGGTGGAGTTCCACACCCCGAACAGGAGCGATGTGGGCGAGGTCTCCAGGATCGCGCTGGCATCCCGCGACGTGGCCAGGGCCAGCCGCTGGCCCACGGGACTGTCCTTGAACGGCGTTCCGTCCAGCAGACTGTCGCGCAAGATGGCGTCGAACACCCGGTGCGGCGCCTCCAGCGAGGTGATCTCGCCCACGGTCTCCAGGCCCGCGCCCGCGAAGTCCACGGTCAGGCGCGGCAGGGGGATCGGGTTTTCGGTGTCCCTCGCGGCCTCCAGCAGGGTCTCCTCCATGCGGTTCGCCTGGGACTGCACGCTGTCGATCAGCACACACCAGACGTCGCTGCCGCCGATCCGCCGCCGCTCGAAGACATGGCGCGGCGGGTCGTTTTTCTCTTCGCCCGGATAGGTGGGCGGGAACAGCGTGTCGCCCGGGCCGCCGACCGGCTGGAGGGTGCGGCGTCGCCGGACAGCGGCATCGTTGACGACGGCATGGGTCAGGTCGGCGAGGCTGAGAGGCATGGGGCGATCCTTTCTGGGCAGGGGAGACGGGTGGGTGATGGCAGGATGGTGGCATGCGGAGGTGCCAGCATCGGTCACAGGAGAGAGGACGCTGGCCCATCGGCGGAACCCGAGGACCCGGAGAGCCTAGACCGGACCCTTCCGTCCGTGAAGGCTTGAGCGATCGTGGGCGCGCCAGGATAGGTCATTCGAAAGAGGGTAAGCAACTCTGAGGTGGGCGCGGCGGCCGCCGGGCGCCTGTCGGGTCAAGAGGGTCGGTCTGTCGCGAGGTCGCCGTCCCAGACGGGCACCCTGGCCCACCTTGAACAGTGGCGCCGGGACAGACCGGGCGCGATCATTCTTATGTGGTTGTTTTCATAGGATAGTGCGGCGGCGTCATGGTTTTCCGGCTCAAGGCTTCGGGCCCCATGTGATCTGGCCCCGGTTTCCATGGACACCCATCGGCCCGAAGGAAATCACCAAAGATGACCGCTTCCATGAAAAACACGAATTTGTCTGATGGTGTTGATGGACCTGGGGACAGCGAGGGCGGGCGAAGCCCGTCCAGGCTGTTAGAGCTGGTCGGGGAAATCTGGACAGGGCGGGAAGTGGATCTCCTGCCTGATATCGGCGACGATGCCGAGACAGGAGGACATGTTATGGCGAGACGACCGCGCCGGACGTTTCAATCAGCGGCCCCGTGGAACGGGGCCGGGCGCTCCGGCTTTCAAGGCGAAAGTGGCCCTGGGGCTGTGTAACCTGATGTCTGGAAATTTCGTTCGTGGGGGCGCACCTGCGTGCCCATCCGAGGGGCGCGCCCCACGGATGGGCTACCCTCCAGTCCGGTTTTCTCACTCGCCAAAGGAGACCCGGAGTGCAGGACACCCAGGGTAAGGTCATCGCCGCGCTGATGGAACAGCTCATCCAGACCGGGCCGGAGGGCATGGCCGAAGCGTTCACCGCGCTGTTCAATCTCGCCATGCGGATGGAGCGCGACCGGCACCTCGGCGCCGGCCCCTACGAGCGCAGCGACGGGCG
>NZ_WIVE01000083.1 GCF_009601025.1 Roseospira navarrensis
CTCCTGGGGATCGTCACGACCAAGGGACCCACCACCTACGATATGTTGATCGCGCCGGAAGCAAAGGGATAAGCCATTCGTCCGGCATGACCAGTCCATCCGTGGGATGGTTCCACCGCACCAGCGCTTCGGTTCCGGTGATGCGGCCGCGATGAAGATCAAGGAGCGGCTGGTAGTGAATCTCGAACTGGTCGGACGCAAGGGCCTGCTTCAGCCCATCCGCAAGCGTGCGTCGGCGCTGGACCTCGGCGCCGAGGGCCGGCTCGAAGAACCGCATCTGGCCGCCCCCGATATCCTTCGCGCGATACAGCGCGAGGTCGGCATTCCTGAACAGCGCGTCCGCGTCCTCACCGTCCTCCGGAAAGATCGCCACGCCCATGCTGATTGATGCCTGGACCGGCCGGTCTTCTTCTCCGACGCGCAGATCGAGGCCGCCCAGGAAGCGGTCGAGCACGCGACTGGCGCCCGCGCCGGACTCGAGGTCCGGCAGGATGACGGCGAACTCGTCGCCGCCCAGGCGTGCAAGGGTGTCGAGCGGGCGCAGGGCTGGCACCGCCTGACTGCCCAGTTGGCGAAGCACCCGATCGCCGGCGGCATGGCCGAGCGTGTCGTTGATCGCCTTGAACTTGTCGATGTCGAGCAAGGCCAGGGCGACATGATTGCCCTGCCGTCGGGCCTGCGTCAGGGCGGTCTCAAGCCGGTCGGTGAAGAGCGACCGATTCGGCAACCCGGTGAGGGGGTCATGCAACGCCAGGTGAGCGAACCGTTCCTCGATGGTCTTGCGCGCATCGATATCGAACAGGATGCCGGTGACGCGCTGGGCGCGGCCGTGGTCGGACCGTCGCGCCGCCTGCGCAACCCCCCTGACCCAGCGCCACGTCTCGTCGGTCACCCGGACGCGGAAATCCAGGTCCAATCGGTCAGTCCCGCCGTCGATGAGATCGGCGGCCCGGCCCTTTATCTGGGCGACATCTTCGGGATGAACCCGGTCCAGCAGCCATGTCCGAAGGTGGTCCCGGTCAGGCCATTCACAGGGGGAGACGCCAAGAACTTCGGCGCAGCGATCGCTGCAGAAGGCTGAATCCGGGGGCGTCAGGTTGAACGCGAACACACCGCCGCTGGAGGCCTCGACCGCGAGCCGCATCCGCTCTTCCTTGTCCCGGAGCGCCTCTTCCGCCCGGGCGCGCTCGACCTCGGACCAAATCCGGGCCGCGACGTCCTCCACGAGGGCCACATCACCCGGGCTCCAGGGTCTCGGGCTGGTGGCGTGGACACTGAGCACCCCGGCCGGCCCGTCGCCCTTGACAAGGGGCACCATCAGGAAGGCCATGATCGGGAGAGGCCCGAACATGGGAACGCCGTTCGGTTCAACGGGGCTGCGGCCGGTCCGAATGTCGCCGACGGCGACGGTCTTGCCGTTCTGAAGGTCGGCCGTGACGGTCGATCCGAAATCGCTGAGCCGATGGCGCCCCGCCATGCTGGGGATCGTGCCATCGGACCAGTCTTGCGCGACGACGGCTTCGTCCCGCGCGGGGTCCATCTCGGCATAAACGGCCTGGCTGGCCCCAAGGTGTCGGGCCAGGATCTCGCATCCGACCGCCTGGGTCGTGACCGGATCATCCAGATCCCGCAAACGGTCGGACAGTTCGATCCGCAGGGCCTGATGGGCTTCGCGCTCACGGCGCCGCTCTTCGTCCTGGCGATCCTGTGTGACGTCCTCGATGGACACCAGGATCAGGTCCATGCTGTCCAGGCGCATCGCGTTGATGAGGATGGTGCGGCTCCCGAGGCCGTGAAAATCGTGCGCGACCTCGTAGCCGTCCACCTCCCTGTCTGCCGGCAGCACCTCCGTCATGAGGGCGTGGAGGTCAGGGATGTTCCAGGTTCCGTCGCCCAGCTCGGACAGACACCGTCCCTCGACCAGGCCCGGCGCAATCCGGAAGTGGTCATAGAACGCGGGGTTCGCGGACACGACCCTTTGTTCGGGATCGAGGATGAGCAGGGGCGACCGCACGGTCTCGACGATCGCTTCGGCAAACTCCTTGGCCGACTGAAGCCTCTGCTCGTAGAGGCGTCGTTCTGTGATGTCGATGAAGGTCACCACGATGCCGTCGATACGATCGTCCTCGGTCCGGTACGGGAGAATGCGCCGGAGGAACCACTGATCGCCCTGGGTGCCGCGCACCTGTCGTTCGTTGGGACACAGCGTGGACAGAACCTCGCGCGCGTCCGCCTCGAAGGTCTCGTCCATGACCTTGCGGGCGAAGCTCGCAAAGGGGCGCCCCATGTCGCCGGGCGTCAGGTCAACCAGCCCCCGCACCCCGGGTGTGAACCAGCGCACGGTCATGGCCCGATCCAGGAAGAGCGTCGGGGTGTCGGTGCTGTTGAGGAGGTTGTTGAGGTCGTTGCTCTTGCTTTCCAGCTCCTGAACCTTGTTCTGAAGCTGCGTGTTGACCGTATTCAGTTCTTCGTTTAGGGACTGTAGTTCTTCCTTTGAGCTTTCCAGTTCCTCGTTTGTGGACTGAAGCTCCTCGTTCATCGTCATGATTTCTTCGTTCGAGGCTTTCAGGTCCTCGTTCGCGCCTTCAAGCTGGCGTACGGTCAGCCGCACCTGTTCCTGTGCCGCCAGAAGATCCTGGTCCGGCGCGGCGGGCGTGTCTGCCTGATCGTCCGCGGCGTGCCCGGCGGCCTCGGGATGCGGGCCCAAAAGGGGCGCGGTGTCGCCCGCGCCGGTCCGGGCAAAGGCGATGAGCAGCAGCGTGTCGTCCTGGCCGCGGGTGATCGGTTCCACGGTGACCGTCACCGCGTGGTGGCGGCCCCGGTCCGTCATCAGGACCTGACCGCTTTGCGTGTATCCCTGAGCCAGGGCTTTCTGACGCAGGGCGCGTACTGTGTGGGGCAGGACATCGCGCAGGTGCTGCGTCAGGTCGCGCGTGTGTTCGCCGTCGGGATGGCGCAGGAAGGGCGTGGTGTCGCCATGCACCGACAGAATGCGAAGGTCCGGATCCGTCAGGACGGCGGCCGGCGCGAACCGCTCCAGCAAAACACGCCGCGCCAGGTCGCTGTGGTCGCGGTGCGGCGTCGTCGGGGCGACGCGCAACACCGACGCGGCGCCTTGACTGCCGGCCGACAAGCCGCCAACGACCGGAAAATCGAGCCCGTTGCGCAGGACCGGCCCGGTCCGGCGATGAATGCGCCACCGCTTCGAGATCGTCTCGAAGCCGTCCTCCGGTCCCTGGGCGGTCTCGACGGACCCAAGAAACAGCGAGCCGCCCTCGCTCAACGCGAACTGGAACAGCGCCAGCAGCTTCCGCTGGATGTCCGGTTTGAGGTAGATGAGCACGTTGCGACAGACGACCACATCCATGCGGGAGAATGGCGGATCCCGCAGCAGGTTCTGGGGGGCGAACGTGATGGCGTCGCGCAGGATCGGACGGACCCGGAAGGCGTCGCCCTCCGGTGAGAAGAAGCGGTCGATGCGGGCGGGGGACAGGGTTTCGATGACGCTGGCGGGGTAGAGCCCGTTTCGGCCGACGGCCAGGGCGTCCTCGCTGGCATCCGTGGCGAAGACCCGCACGGATACGGAGGTCCGCGCCGTCTCGGCCGCCTCCATCAGCAGCATGGCGAGGGTGTAGGCCTCCTCGCCCGTGGCGCACCCCGCGACCCAGGCGCGGATCGGCCGGTCCGGGTCTCGCTCCGCAACCAGTGGCGCGATGACCCGTTCCCGAAGCTCTTCCCAGGCTTGCGGGTCGCGGAAAAAGCTGGTCACGTTGATCAGCAGGTCGTGCGCCAGGGCGGCGACCTCCCGGGGATCCCTGCGGACAAGGTCCTGATACTCGGCGACCGTCCGCAGACCCTTCAGGCCCATGCGGCGCTGCACGCGCCGGCCGATCATGGCGTCCTTGTAGCATTGGAATTCGTGCCCGGTCTCGGCGCGCACGGCGGCCAGTATCCCGTCCAGCGGCGCGGACGAGGCGGCCGGTCCCGTGTGTTCCGTTGGCTTTGAGAGGGTCTGGTCGTGCCGGATCACGCGGCGGATCGCGTCCGGCAGGGCCTCCACCGGCAGGACGATATCGGCCAGCCCGGTTGCGACGGCCTGCTGGGGCATGCCCGGGTATTCCGCCGTTTCGGGGTCCTGGACCGCGACAAGGCCGCCCGCTTCCTTGATGCGGCTGATCCCTTCCGATCCATTGCTGCCGGTGCCGGACAGGATGACCCCCACCGCGCGCTCGCCCCGCAGCGCAGCCACCGCCGTGAAGAAGTGGTCCACCGGGCGGCGTCGCACCCGCTCCGGGTCCATCTCTTCCAGCCGGAAAACCTCGTCCCCCAGACCCAGCAGGGTGGCCGGCGGGATGACGTAGACCCGGTCCGGCTGGACCGGCATGCCCTGCTCGGCCTGCACGACGGGCATGGCCGTGTGCGCGCCGATGATCTCGGCCACGCGGCTGGCCTGGGAGGGATCCAGATGCAGGATGACCACGAAGGCCATGCCGCTGTCCGGCGGCATATGGTCGAAAAAGGTGTTCAGGGCGGCGATGCCACCGGCCGAAGCGCCAACGCCGACGATCGGAAACAGGGTGTCAGGCAAGGGCGGCAAAGGACCCTCCTCGGAAGTCGGACAGTGAAGACGCACTGCGAACGGGCCTTGGCCAATACACATGAATGTGAACTCTCAAACTGGTCATTGCAAGGCACTTGATTCCCGCATAACGAAATGCCCCGAACCGCAACCCATGAAAGACATCATTCCCCAAAACACGATGAAATCGAAATGGGAGATGTTTTTTCAATTTGCCTCGGCTTTCGTGCTTAAAAAGGATCCCACCGGGCAATTGGATCTCAGTTTTTTGTCTGTTTTTTCACCAACCGCGCCGCATTGAAAAGCTGACTCAGAGGCGTATTGAATGCGGGTGAGGCGCAATCACCCGCCGCTGGGATCAATCCGTCAGGGGCTGCGCCCGGTCTTGCCCCACCGTGACGTCAAGGGTCTGTCGCCCTCCGTCCAGCGGGACACGGAACGCCCCATCGCACGACAGCAGGGGCCGGCCCTCAAGAGTGGCGGACGATGGCAGGCCGGACGGGTCGGAGGCGGGCTTCACCCGAATGTCGCAGCGGGTTCCGGCCACGGTGACGGTGGCTTCGAAGCCGGGCCAGGTGTCCGGGATGCGCGGATCGACGACCAGAACGCCCCCCTCCCGCCGCAGGCCGAGAATGCCCTCGATCCCGGCGCGATACATCCAGGCCGCCGACCCGGTGTACCATGTCCACCCGCCGCGCCCGACGTGGGGCGGCTGGGAATAGACATCGGCGGCGACCACATAGGGTTCGACCTTGTATCGATGGACATCGTCGTGCCGTCGGGCGTGGGTGATGGGGTTGAGCATGGCGAACAGCTCGGTGGCTTTGGCGCCATCGCCAAGCCTGGCGAACGCGAGGATCGCCCACATGGCGGCATGGGTGTACTGGCCGCCGTTCTCGCGCAGACCCGGGGGATAGCCCCGGATGTAGCCGGGATCGTGCGGGCTTGAGTCGAACGGGGGCGTGAACAGCAGCACCAGCCGGTCCTGCCGACGGACCAGATGCCGGTCCAGCGCGGCCATGGCCTGGGCGGCGCGATCCCGGTCCGCCGCCTCTGACAGCACGGCCCAGGATTGGGCGATGGAATCGATGCGGCAGGCGTCGCCGTCCCGTGTGCCCAGCCATGTGCCGTCGTCATAGGTGGCCCGGCGATACCAGTCGCCGTCCCAGGCCTCGCGCTCGACCGCCGCCACGATCCCGGCCGCCTGCGCCTGCCATCCCTCGGCGCGAGGATCGCCCCGCTCACCAGCCAGCGGCGCGAACAGCGCGACCGCGCGGGCCATCAGCCAGGCCAGCCACACGCTTTCGCCCTGTCCGTTCTCTCCCACGCGGTTCATGCCGTCGTTCCAGTCGCCCGTGCCCATCAGCGGCAGGCCATGCGGCCCCAGAAGGGCCAGGCTCCGGTCCAGGGCCAGGGCGCAGTGCTCGAACAGCGATGCCGGCCGTTCCGAGAGAGTCGGCGTGAAAAAGGCATCGTGGGCGCCCGGCTTCAGGGCCTGTCCCTCCAGGAAGGACACGGGTTCGTCCAGAACGCCCCTGTCTCCGGAGGTCGCCACATAGCTGGCGACGGCGAACACCAGCCAGATCCGGTCGTCGGAAATGCGGGTCCGCGTCCCCTGCCCGGAGTGCGGCAGCCACCAGTGTTGCACATCGCCCTCGACGAACTGGCGGGCGGCGGCGCGCAGCAGATGGGTCCGCGTCTCCTCCGGACAGGCGAAGGTCAGGGCCATCCCGTCCTGCAACTGGTCGCGGAAGCCATAGGCGCCACTGGCCTGATAGAATCCGGAGCGGGCCAGGATGCGGCACGCGAGGGTTTGGTAGAGCAGCCACCCGTTGAGCATGATGTCCATGGCGCGGTCGGGCGTCCTGACCTGCACCGCCCCCAGCAGCCCGGCCCAGTGGTCCGTGACGGCGGCCAGGACGGCATCGAGATCGGCCCGCCGGGAACGGACGATCAGGGCGCGGGCCTCGGCGTCCGAAGCGCATTCGCCCATGAACCACACGACCTCGGTCTCCTCTCCGTCCGCGAGATCGATACTGGCGCTCAAGGCCACACAGCGGTCGAGCACCACGCCCGCCGTGTCCGACGCCGGGGCGCCGGCCCCGCCGTGAAACGCGGCGCGGTCCGTGGTCCAGGCCGTCTGCCGTCCGCCCAGGTCGGTGAAGGCGACCCGATCCGGAAACCCCGGTCCCCACGGGTTGCGCGTGAACACCGCGCCGGTCTCGTCGTCGCGTCCGGTCAGCAGGAAGGGGGAGGCGGTTCCCGGTGCGATGCCCACCATCCATTCGACAGCGGCGGTGACCGACAAACGCCGCCGTCGTCCGGATTGGTTGCGCAGGGTCAGGCGCGAGATCTTGATCGGCTCGGCGCGCGGAACGAACTGGATCAGGTCGAGGGCCACGCCCTCGGCCTCGTGCTCGAACCGGCTGTACCCGAAGCCATGACGCGCCACATAAGTGCCGCCATCCCGGCGGGGCCGCGCCATCGGGCTCCAGACCGCCCCCGTGGCGTCGTCCCGCACCAGGATGACCTCGCCCGAGGGGTCGATCACCGGGTCATTGGACCAGCGTGTCAAAGGGTTCTCGCGGCTGTTCACGGCCCAGGTGTAGCCCGCCCCCTCCGCCGACACCTGAAAGCCGAACTCGGCGTTGGCGATGACGTTGATCCAGGGCGCGGGTGTGGTTTCGTCCCCTGTCAGGACCGTGACATACTCCCGGCCGTCGCGGGCGAAGCCCCCGAAGCCATTGAAATACTCAAGGTCGGCGGCGCCTGGGGCGGCCCGTCGCGCGCCTTGCGCGGCTCTGGCGTCCGGATGCCTGGCCTGGGGGCGCGCGCCGGCGGCGGGCCGCTCGGCCCGTGCGATCTGGTCGGCCACGGATCCGCGCCGGGCATGCAGCACGACGCGCGCGGTGGCGCCCAGCAGGGCGCGCACATCCCGCGACACAAGGTCGCGCCGGATGACATGCACCGCGCCCGCCGCGACGGACTCGCCCAGGCGCGGCCGCGACTGGCTTTTGCGGACCGCCGCTTCAAGCGCGGTCTGAAGGTCCTGGATGTAGGATGCGGGATGCTCGTTGACGATCACCAGATCAACGGCGACCTGCTTCATGCGCCAGTATTCATGGGCCTGAAGCATCTGGGCGACCACGGCCATGTCCGCACTGTCGTCGATGCGCAGCAGGACGATGGGCAGGTCCCCGGAGATGCCCAGGGGCCAGAGCCCGGACTGAGGCCCGGCGCCATTGGTGATCGCCGCCGCGGGCATCCGATACCGGGGGTCCTGGTAAAGGATGGGCGCGGCCAGGGTCTGGAAATCCGCGGCCTGTGCCGCACCGATGCCGATATGCCGAAGCTCCACCTGCCCCTGTGTCCAGGCCAGGGTCTTGGCCCGGTCATAGGCGTTCCGGTCGTGGTGTTTGTCGATCAGGTCCAGCAGCGCGGCGCGGGTGGAGGCCACCACGGTCCAGAACGACACCCGGGCGACGGACCCGCCCGGGATCGTCACGCAGCGCCGGAGGGAAAACACCGGGTCCAGGACGGTGCCCACGGTATTGGACAGCGCCTGTCCGTCCCGCATCGCAACCGCGTCGGCGATGGTTCTGGCGCCCCGGCCGAGGAAACGCGCCCGGTCGGTCTCGTATTCGGGGTCGGCCGCGATGTCGCCCTCGACCACGGCGAAATGGGCCGCCCAGATGCCCGGATCGTCCTGGGATCGGGGCCGGCGGGCCGCGGTCAGGGCCTCGAAGTCCGGCAGGTGCGCGGTCTGCACGAACATCCTGGAAAAGGCCGGATGGGCTGCGTCCGCCGCCACCGGCGCCAGAACCAGTTCGGCATAGGACGTCAGTTCGATGTCGCGGGGGCGCCAGCCACTGTTGGTCAGCGAGATCCGGCGCACCTCCCCGTCATCCTCGCCGGACACCAGCACTTCCATGGTGGTCGTCAGGGTCCCGTCATGGCCGGTGAACTGCGCGTGATCCTCGCTGAACAGGACCTCGCCCGGGCGCCCCCCCCTCGGCGACGGGACTGGCGCTGGCGGTCCAGCGCTTTCCGGTGGCACGGTCCCTGAGGAAGATGAATGTGCCCCCGTCGTCGGGTTCCCCGTCCTCTCGCCACCGGGTCACCGCGATCGGTCCCCAGCGGCTGTATCCGCCGCCCGTGGCCGTCAGCATCACCGCGTAACGACCGTTCGACAGCAGGTGCGTGGCCGGTGCGCCGGAGGCCGAGACGGTCGGGCGACGGGTCGCGGCACCGCCGGAGGTGACTGCGGTGACGGGTGTCTTCATGCCCTCCACTCCCGGACGGGCGGCCGCGACATCCTGAGGGACCCGCTCCTGAAGCAACAGCTCGCAGGCCTTGACCATGGGATCCCGATGGAATCGGTCGCGCATCCGGCCGCCGGTCACGGTGTTGGCAAGGGCGACGATGGTCATGCCCTGGTGGTGGGCCATGAAGGTGCGCACAATGGCGACCGGCTCGGCCCCCGGGATCCGCGAGCGGGTGAAATCCAGCGCATCGAAAAAGCCATGGCGTCCGAGTGCGCCCATCCCGGCCAGCCGGTCGAAGTTGCGCCGGGCCCCGTGCGGATCGACCATGGCCCCAAGCGCGGTGGCGTAGGGCGCGACCACGGCATCGCCCGCCAGCCCGCGTTTCAGGCCAAGTCCCGGCACGCCGAAGCTGGAGTACTGGTACGTCAGCTCAAGGTCGCGGGCATTGAAGGCGCATTCCGAGACCCCCCAGGGGATGTCCAGTGTGCGGGCATGGGCCTGCTGGACCGCGACCGCGAACCGATTGGTCTGCTCCAGCACGCTGCCGATGGGTGCGCGCATCACCAGCGACGGCATCAGGTATTCGAACATGGAGCCCGACCAGGAAATCAGCGCGGACCCGCTTCCCATGGGCGTGGCGCCCCGGCCGAGGCGGAACCAGTGCCGCGTCGGCACATCACCCTTGGCGATGGCGAACAGACTGGCCAGACGCGCTTCCGAGGCCAGAAGATCGTAGCAGTTCGCATCCAGGCCGTTGTCCGCGAGGGAATACCCGATGGACAGAAGCATGCGTTCGGGGTTCAGCAGGCCCGTGAAGTCCATGGCCATGGCCATGGCGCGGGCCTGCGCGGCAAGTCCCCTCAGCCGGTCCGACAGATGCCGCGCCCCGTTGTGGTCGAGGCGGCGATCCCGGGCATGGCTCAGGCCCGCCGTCCGGATCGCGTCGATCCAGAACAGGGGATCGGAGGTCACGCCGTCCTCGGCGACGGGCGGATCGTCCCCAAGGGCATCCGCCGCCTTGTCGGCAAGGCGGTTGAGGGGCGCGAAGACCAGTTCGAGGCCCTGGGCCCCCTGAAGCAGCGATTCAATCTCGTCGAGACAGGCCGCCACGGACGGCCCCTGCCCCCGGGAATTGGCAGGCAGATCGGCGGCGGCCAGACGGGCAAGGCCCACGGTGTCCATGAGCCCGGCCCGCACCTCCGCATCGGGCGCGGTCGGTCTGTCCGGCGTGCCGGGCGCCAGGGTTGCCCAGTCCTCGCAGGCATTGGCAAGCGCGATCAGGTGGCCCGCCAGATTGCCGCTATCGACGGACGAAACGTAGGCCGGATCGAGAACGTGCCCGTCCCGGGTGTCGTACCAATTGAAGAAATGGCCCTTGTAGCGCGCCAGACCGTTCATGGCCGCGAGTGTCGCTTCAAGGCGCTCGACGGTCTCGGTCGTGCCCGCCCAGCCGAAATCCCGTGCCGCCACCGTGGAGAGCAGGTACAGCCCGATATTGGTGGGGGAGGTCCGGTGGGCGAGGACGGCGGCCGGATCGACCTGGAAATTGTCGGGCGGCAGAAAAGAGTCGGCCTTCGTGACGAAGGTTTCGAAAAAGCGCCACGTCCGGCGGGCGACGAGGCGCAGGGCGTCGCGGTCGGTGTCCGACACCACAAGGCGCCGCGCGCGCGGCGCCGCTCGGCTGATCCGGTAGGCGACGGCGGGCATGGCCGCCCAGGACACGGCGATGGGCAGAATCAACGGCCAGGAGGACGGCGCGACCGCCGCCGATCCGGCCGCCAGGATCAGGCCGAGCGCGACACCGCCGCGCATGGTTCCATAGAACCCGCGCAGGTCCAGACGGGGCGCCGCCGTCGATGTCGCCGCCGTCGTCCATTCCAGAAGCGCGCGGCGCGTGACGAACAGGCGCCAGACGGTGCGGCTGATGGCGTCGAGGCCGCGCCAGGCCTGGTCGGGCAGGAAACAGAGCGACAGCGCCACCTGAACCAGCGCCAGCCACAGGCCCTTGCCCAGGGTATCGAAGTGGCTGCGCGCGGTCAGGCCGGAGCGCCGGGGCAGGATGGCGAAGGCGCTCGGCAGGAACGCCGGCAGCGCCATGGCCGCCATGACGAACCCGATCCCGACCCAGGCGGCCGGCATCGGCATCACCCAGCAGGCCGCCAGCGCCCCCAGAAGGAAGGGGGCGAGCAGGGAGCGCCGCAGATTATCCAGCATTTTCCACCGCCCGAGCGGGGTCGGCGCGCCGGGTCCGGTCCAGTGACCGAACACCCAGGGCAGAAGCTGCCAGTCGCCCCGGATCCAGCGGTGCTGGCGTTTGGCGGCGACGTCGTGGCGGCTGGGAAAGTCCTCGACGACCTCGATGTCGGAGGCGAGCCCGGCCCGCACCCACAGGCCCTCGAACAGGTCATGGCTGAGCAGGGCGTTTTCCGGCACCCGGCCGGACAGGGCGGCTTCGAACGCATCCACGTCATAGATGCCCTTGCCGGCGAACGATCCTTCTGCGAACACATCCTGGTAGACGTCGGAGACCGCCGCCGCGTAAGGGTCCATGCCCGCCGGTCCCGAGAACACCCGCTGGAACAGCGAGCCTTCCCCGCCCCGGGGCAGCGACGGCGTGACGCGCGGCTGAAGAACGCCATAGCCGTCCGTGACCCGCCGCAGGACCGGATCCAGGATCGGCCGGTTCAGGGGATGGCTCATCTTGCCCACCAGCCGGCGCGCCGCGTCGCGCGGCAGCCGCGTATCGGCGTCCAGGGTGATGACATACCGCACCCCGTCGGGCACATGGGGGGGCCGTCCGCCCACCGCCGCGAAGGACGTGTCGGCGGCCCCGCGCAGAAGCCGGTTCAACTCAACCAGTTTGCCCCGCTTGCGTTCCCACCCCATCCACACGCCCTGCTTCGGGTTGAACCGGCGGTGGCGGTGCAGAAACAGGAAACGGTCGCCGGCGGGGCCGGGGCCATGTCGCCTGTTCAGCGCGGCGATCGCCTCGACGGCGATGGACAGCAGGCGCGCGTCGCCGTCAACGACCTCCTGGTCGGAGTCCGCCCCGTCCGACAGCAGGGCGAAGGTGATGTCACCGCCCGAGCCGGACAGATAATGCACCTCCAGACTCTCGATCTGGTCGCGAAGATCGGTCTCGCGGGTCAGAAGCGTCGGGACGGCCACCAGCGTGCGCGCGACGCCGGGAATTCCCGCGGCAAGGTCGAGCCCCGGCAGGATGACCGGGCGGTGGCGCCAGGTCGCCAGACGATTGACCAGGGCGGTGGCCACTTCGGTGGCGGGCGCGAGCCCCAGGACGGCGAAGATCGCCAATCCGCCCCCACCCAGCCCGGCCAGGGAGAGGCACCAGAGGGGCAGCGCCAGAACCATCAGGGTCAGCACCACCATGGCGCTGATGTAGCCGGTCAGCCCCATGTCGCGGCCCAGGCGGCCGATCCGTGCCGGGACTGTGGGATGGAACCCGATCGCCTGTTCAAGCGCGCGACGGCCGTGCCCGATCAAATGATAGCCGGGATCGCCGACCCGTTCGGCCATCTCCGGCGTGGGGGCGGTGCGGGCGGCTTCGCCGGCGGCACGGATGGCGTGGTCCGTGACGTCGCCTTCCGACAGCACCGAGCCCCGGGCGAGGGTCTCGATGGCGGCCCGGTAGAGGTCGCGCGTCGGAAAATCCATGGTGGCGAACCGGCTGGCCGCGCGAAGCCGCTCATCCACCAGGCTGATGCTCTCGACAAACTCCGCCCAGTCGATGTCCGAGATCAGCCGCATGCTGTTGATGACGTTGCGGACCGAAACGTTGGAGGACCCCAGGCGCTGTTGGGCCCGCGACACGACGGTTTCGATCGACACCCCTTGTTGGGCCAGGCGTTCGGACAGCCAGCCGATGGCGGGCGTCACCGTCGGGTCCTGGTCCCGCAGCCGTTTCGCCAGTTGCGCGGCGAAGACCTCCGAGAGCGGGCCCTCGGAGCGGGTGGCGATATCGGCGTCCAGGGCCGCCCTTGCACCGCCCGACGCCAGCAGTCGGTCGGCCAACGCGTCCGCGTCGGCCCGTTCCGAGCGCCCGAGAACGATCTGGGCCGACAGCCGCCGCAGGTTCTCCACCAGAACAATGCGCAGGGTAATCGCGACAGCCCAGAGCTCGCCGATCATCAGCGGCTGGATGCGCTGGTAGGCCCTGACGAAACAGCGCAGCATCTCCGGATCGATGTGGCTGTCGGTATGGGCAATGAAGGCCCAGGCCAGCCCGAACACGCGCGGATAGCCAGCCAGGGGACCCGCGGCCAGTTTGGGAAGCTGTCGGTAATAGCCGGCGGGCAGATGGTCGTGGATCTGCCGGATCTGTTTTTCGACAAGGTGATAGTTGTCCAGCAGCCACTCAGCCGCGGGAACAATGTCGCCCCCCTTCTCGGCCTCGGCGGCACTCGACCGATAGGCCGCCAACAGCGCGATGGCGTTGCTTTTCAGGCGACGGTCCAGCGGTGGGACCCTGGGCGGCCGGTCCGTGACCTGCTGGGCCACGGCAAGGCTTTCCGCGTGCCGCTCCAGACGGTCCAGGCCGAACCGTTCCTCCCGGATGGGAGCCGGCCCGACCCAGAGGGGACAGGAGGATGGATGCCCGCGGATGCCGGGTGGCCGTAGAGACTGCATGGTCCAGGGGTCCTCCGAGAACGGTTCGGGCGTCGGCTTCGGCCCGCATGCGCCCCCATGCGGTCTCGTTTCAACCTGGTTTCGGACACCATGTCCCCATGTCCATGGTGAGAGACGTCCCGCCAGCCCTCGACGATGTCGTCATGGCCGGCATCATCCGGTTCAGACTCTGCTGACGCGGACAAGAACGACGGCGGAGACGGACGGCAGGAGAATGCCAACGGCCTCGAACAGCAGGCTTGCCGGCACCGTTTTCTTTCTCCGGAGAATGAACAATCGCATCAGCGCCGTGATTGCGATGAAGGGCGGATAGACAAATCCAGGGCGGCGATCAGAGTAATAAAAATAAATCATTCCAATAGCTTCAAGGTAAATCAGAACCAGAAATAGATCCGGAAGCCCAATCGGACCGGAAGCAAACATATAACGCGCCGTTATAAAAAAACCCCCGCTGTCATAATTATTGTTATGACCATGAGCGACCTTTCCGTTGTCACAAATATTTGTCTAGATTTGCGCGCCTCCGTAGCGCCAGGGCACTTCGCATGAGCGGGGCTGGAAAGGTCGTTCTCCATCTCAAATTTTTCCTGTTATTTTATTGTTGGCCATGTGATTGAGCCCTGATGTTAAAGGGACTGCCGTACCAATTCCGCGGCAACGCACGCGCTTTCCTTGTCGGCATAGTCGCCGCAGAATATATCGTCGACCCGGACGTCCCAGGTTCCATCTCGTTCTATGATTTCGACCCTGTCCGCTGAGAGTTTTCTGGTAAAACCGGCTGATTTTGGAAGCAGTGTTCCAGCGTCCCCCCCGGTATCGGCGGCTCCCACCTGCGCCTCGTCCGCGGTCTCGGGGGAGGGTCTGTCGATGATGCGCAGGATGGACCGGATGAAGGCTTCGCCACGATCATCGGCGGCGGTGCGGTCATGGTCCCGAAGAGCCTGCGCCATGGGGGCAACAAACCGTTCCCTCAGGTGACTGACGAACCGCGGCTCTGTCCAGGACATGTGGGCGACAAGGGATTGCAAAAGAATTCTTTCGTACGCGAGGCGGTCTTTTTCGTTGTCGTTCAACCCCGGAAGTCGCTTCGAGTTTTTTCTAGTTTCTTCCATGATGTTCTGGCTCCACATGTTGCCCGGTTAGTGTATTCGTATGTGACTTACTGTTGCTCTGAAGAGAAAATCTGTTCTTCGTTATCGCCGTAAAGGCTTATCCCTTTGAGTCCGGGACCGCATCATGTGGTGACAGGTGGCCCGAAATGGCGCAGAACATAGAGTGAAC
>NZ_WIVE01000084.1 GCF_009601025.1 Roseospira navarrensis
TTAGCGGACCGGCGGGGCGTACTGGATGCCGCCGTTGGTCCACAGGGCGTTCAGGCCACGGGCGATCTCAAGCGGGGTATCCATGCCCACGTTGCGCTCGAACATCTCGCCGTAGTTGCCCACCTGCGCGATGATGTTGGCGGCCCAGTCGGCGGACAGGCCCAGCTTCTCGCCCATGTCGCCGTCGGTGCCGATGAGGCGCTTGATGGACGGGTTGTCAGAGTCCTTCATGTCCTCGACGTTCTCGCTGGTGACGCCCAGTTCCTCGGCGTTCAACTGGGCGAACAGGGTCCACTTGACGACGTTGAACCATGCGTCGTCGCCCTGGCGCACGACCGGGCCCAGCGGCTCCTTGGAGATCACCTCCGGCAGCACCTCGGCGCTGCCCGGGTCCTCCAGCTTGGTGCGCAGCGAGTAGAGCTGCGACTGGTCGGAGGTCAGCACGTCGCAGCGACCGGACTCGAAGCCCTGCGCGGTCTCGCTGATGGCGGCGAAGACCACCGGGTTGTAGTCCATGCCCTTGAGGCGGAAGTAGTCGGCCAGGTTCAGTTCGGTGGTGGTGCCGGCGCCGACGCAGACGGAGGCCCCGTCCAGCTCCAGCGCGCTGTCCACGCCCAGGTCCTTGCGGACCATGAAGCCCTGGCCGTCGTAGAAGGTGACGCCGACGAAGTTCAGGCCCAGCGAGGTGTCGCGGGTCAGCGTCCAGGTGGTCACGCGCGACAGCACGTCGATCTCGCCGGACTGCAGGGCGGTGAAGCGCTCCTTGGCGGTCAGCGGGACGAACCGCACGGCCTCGGCGTCGCCCAGCACGGCGGCGGCGACGGCGCGGCAGAAGTCCACATCCAGCCCGCTCCAGTTGCCGGACTCGTCGGGGATCGAGAACCCCGACAGGCCGGTGGTCACGCCGCAGGCGAGTTCGCCGCGCTCCTTGACGGTGTCGAGGGTTTCGGCGCCGACGGCGGCGCCGGTCGTCAGGGCGGCGGTGGCGGCGGTGGCCACCAGGGCGGCAACGAGACGGGTCATGGAAAACCTCACGCAACAGCAGAAAAAACGGACCCGGCGGTCACGGGGCCCGGGGAGCGGCCCGACGCCGCCGGTCGTCAGGGTGGCGGCGTCGGGACCGAACCGGACCCCGCGTCCGGTCCGGGGAACGAACGCGGGGAGATGGCCTTAGCGGACCGGCGGGGCGTACTGGATGCCGCCGTTGGTCCACAGGGCGTTCAGGCCACGGGCGATCTCAAGCGGGGTGTCCATGCCCACGTTGCGCTCGAACATCTCGCCGTAGTTGCCCACCTGCGCGATGATCATGGCCGCCCAGTCGGCGGACAGGCCCAGCTTCTCGCCCATGTCGCCGTCGGTGCCGACCAGACGCTTGATGGACGGGTTGTCGGAGTCCTTCATCTCCTCGACGTTCTCGCTGGTCACGCCCAGTTCCTCGGCGTTCAACTGGGCGAACAGGGTCCACTTGACGATGTTGAACCACTCGTCGTCACCCTGGCGCACGACCGGGCCCAGCGGCTCCTTGGAGATGACCTCGGGCAGCACCATGGCGCTGTCCGGATCGTCCAGCTTGGTGCGAAGGGCATAAAGCTGCGACTGGTCGGAGGTCAGCACGTCGCAGCGGCCGGACGAGAAGCCCTGCACCGTCTGGTCCGAGGTGTCGAACACGACCGGGCTGTACTCCATCCCCTTGAAGCGGAAGTAGTCGGCCAGGTTGAGCTCGGTGGTGGTGCCGGACTGGATGCAGACCGAGGCGCCGTTCAGCTCGGTGGCGCTGCTGACGCCCAGGTCCTTCTTCACCAGAAAGCCCTGGCCGTCGTAGTAGTTCACGCCCGCGAAGTTCAGGCCCAGCGAGGAGTCGCGGGTCAGGGTCCAGGTGGTGTTGCGCGACAGCACGTCGATTTCGCCGGACTGCAGCGCGGTGAAGCGCTCCTTCGCGGTCAGGGGGATGAACTTGACGGCGTTGGCGTCGCCCAGCACGGCGGCGGCGACGGCGCGGCAGACATCCACGTCGATGCCCGACCAGTCGCCCGAGTCGTCCGGGTTGGAGAAGCCGGGCAGGCCGGTGGACACACCGCACACCAGCTCGCCGCGCTCCTTGACGGCATCGAGGGTTTCCGCGGCGAACGCGGCGCTCGTCGTCAGGGCGACGGTGGCGACGCCGGCCACAAGGGCGGCAGCAATACGCTTCATGAGGGCCTCTTCCTTCCAATGCAGTGTTCAGAGTGGATCGAGCGGTGCCGAAATGGCGGTCAGCAACGGGTCCGGTCGGCCACCAGGGACGTCCAGCCCGCCGCGCCGCCCCCGGTCGCACGGGGCGCGGCCGGGATCACGCGGTCGGTCCGGAACGGCCGGTCTGGACTCCGGCCGGGATCGACTCCTGCATGGCCGGCGGCGCCGTCCGTGCCAGCCCCGGGACGGGGATGGACGCACAGCGTCGCACCGGGAGACACAAGCCAGGGGGATCACGCACCCGCCCCATGCCACCGTGCCCCTCGGCAGCAACAGACGTGCCATGCACGATAAGCGTAGCTTAGCGAGCCCGAAGCGGGCAGGAAACCCATCTTTGAAACAATTTGGGGGGCGTTCGCGGCGGGCGTGGGTGTCCCGGGTCCTGCCTGTTTGACGGGCGCGTTGCCTTCGGAACGGGCAGGGCTCCGCCGCCCACCCGGCCGCTTCAAACCCTAGGCTAGTCACACATCTCGACGCGTTGCACGGACAGACAGGACTGTGCCGGACGGGGCTTGCAGCCTCGTCCGGGCCTTTTTCCCTTGCGAAACGGATGAACGGTCCGGGCGGGAGGACACCGCCCGCCCGGCATCGCGGGCGAGGGCTCGAAGACGCGCCGGGTTCGGATCGGATCAGGCGTCGCGGTCGTCGGGGTCGGTCAGATGCGGGGCGACGACAGCCGTCCAGTCCGCGCCGTATGGGGAGGCGGCGGCGCCCGGCCGCGTGCTGCCGTCGGTCCCGACCGTCTGGGTCCAGCCGCCCTCCGGAGCGCCGTCCGCCTCCTGCACGCTGCCGAGGTCGAGGATCCAGGGGGTCGCGCGCAGGTCGCGGCGGCGGTCCGTGTCCGGGCGGACGGTGGGACCGGGGTCGGCCGGCGGTGCGGGCCGCTCGTCCGGGGCGGCGTCGTCGTCGTGGTGAGCGTCGTCGGCGTCGTCGTCGGCGTCGTCGTCGGGGGCGTCGGGGGCCATGGCCTGTCTCCGGCGGGGGGCGTCACCGCTCCTGGAACGCCTGGGTCAGCGAGATGTAGATGGGCCGCAACAGATAGGCCAGCACGGTCTTCTCGCCGGTGATGATGCTGGCGTCCACGGTCATGCCCGGCAGGATGGGGTGAACGCCCGGCTGATCCCCAACATGGTTCTGATCCAGTTCGACGAAGCCCTTGTAGTACGGCAGCCCCGTCTGCTCGTCATAGAACGTGGTCGGCGAGACGTCCTCCAGCACCCCGTCCACCGAACCGTAGCGGGCGAAGTCGTAGGCCGTGACCCGCACGGTCACGGGCTGGCCCACCTGAACGTGGCCGATGTCCCGGGTCTCGATGCGCGATTCCACGATCAACGTGTCGTCGATGGGCACCAGGGTCAGCAGCGCGTCGCCGGGTTGCAGCACCGCGCCCGGCGTGCGCACCTTCAGGTCCTGGACCAGCCCGCGCGCGGGCGCGACCACCTCCAGCCGCTTCAGCCGATCGGCCTCGGCGGTGATGCGCTGATCCACCTCGCTGATCTCGGCGTTGACGTCGCCCACCTGGTCGAGGGCCTCGCGCCGCTTGGTGGCGTCAAGCTGCACCAGCCGGCTGCTCAGTTCGCGCCGGCGCTGGTCGTTGACCTCCAGTTCATTGGTCAGTTCGGTGACCTGCCCGGCCAGGCTTTCCAGTTCGCGCTCGGCCTCCAGATAGCTGAGCCGGGACCCGAGCCCCTGGTTCATCAGGCCGCGCCGCATGTCGCGCTGTTGCTGCACCAGGGCGACTTCGCGTTCCAGCGAGTCGATCTTGTTCTCCAGCAGCCGGGTTTCCTTGATCGCGCTGTCCAACTGGTCCTGGAGCACCTGGCGGTTCGCCTCGTGCTCGGCCAGTTGCACGTCGAACACGCGCTGCTGGTCGGCGACCAGATCACCGTAATGGGGCTCGGCGAAGCCGAAGTCCGGCGCCCGTTCCTCGGCGAAGGCGCGCAACCGCTCCGCCTTCAGTTGCAGGCTCACCAGTCGGGTCAGCAGGGTTTCCAGGTCGGAGCGCGTCTGCACCGGGTCCAGGCGGGCCAGCACCTGCCCCACCTCCACCGTCTGGCCCTTCTCCACCAGCACCTCGCGGACGATGCCGCCTTCCTTGTGCTGGATGATCTGAAGATCGCTTGAGGGCACCACGGTGCCGGTGGCGCGGGCGACCTCCTTCACCGTGGTCAGGCTGGCCCAGGCGATGATCGCCACCACCAGCGCGCACACCAGCAGCAGCGCCACCCGGATCAGGGCGGACGGCCCGGACTCCTCCAGGATGATGGACTGGGCCAGATGGCGCGCCTGCCGGCTGGCCTGCGACGGCGTGGAGCGGCGGGCGGCGCCGCGCGAAGACCCTGTGGCGGTGGCGCTCATGGTCGTCAGATCCTGTCCATCTGGATGTGCGGGCGGACCTCGTCGGGCGGACCGATCATCCGCAAATAGCCGGACTCCATCACCAGCAGCTTGTCGGCCAGCGCGAAGTGACTGGGCCGGTGGGTGATGATGAACACGGTCGCGTGCCCGCGAATGCGCCGCACGGTCTCCATGAACCGCTGGTCGCTCTCGAAGTCGAGGCCGTTGACGGGCTCGTCGAACAGATAGATGGCGGCCCGCTTCAGATAGGCGCGCGCGAGGTTGAGTTGCTGGCGCAGCGAGCCGTTCAACTGCTCCGCGCGGCCGTCGCCGATGCGGGTCTCCAGGCCCTCGGGCAGCGACAGCACCTCTTCCAGGGCGCCGGCCTCGGCCAGCGCCCAGCGGATATCGGCGTCGCTGGCGGTGGGCTCCACCAGTCGCAGGTTCTGCGCGATGGTGCCATAGAAGAACGTCGCCTGCTGCGGCACATAGGCGATGGCGTGGCGCAACTCGATGGGGTCGATCTGGCGGATGTCCTTGCCGTCGATGCGCAGCGCGCCCGCCTGCATCCGGTACAGGCCGGCGATCAGCTTGACGATGGTGGACTTGCCCGAGGCGTTGGGTCCGGTGATGACCAGCACCTCGCCCGGTTCGGCCACGAAGCTGACGCCCACCATGGCCGGGTCCGCGCCCGGCGCGTAGCGCAGCGACACCCGAGACAGCTCGACCCGGCCGCGCAGGCGGCGCAGCGGCTGGATCATGGCCTTGGGGTCCCGCTCCAGGGCGAGGGTCATGAGGGTGTTGATCTGACGGATGGAGGCGCGGATCTGCTCGAACCGCGACAGCGAGGTGGCCACCGTCTGCAACGGCGCCAGCACCCGCCAGACCAGGATCATGCAGGCGATCAGCGCACCCGGGGTCATGGTCCCGGCGAGCACCGCGTTCACGCCCAGCGTCATGGCCGCGACCCCCGAGAACACCGTCACCACATGGGCCGCCGTCTGCACCAGATTCTGGATCTGCGCGGTATGGAAGCTGGCCATGGCGGCCCGGGCGGAAATGCTGCGGAAGCGGGACAGCCAGAGGTCCTCGGCGCCGATCTGCTTGAGGGCGCGCATCTTGGTGGTGGCCTCGACCAGGAATTCCTGGCGGCGCGACCCGGCGCGGGCGGACTCCGCCACGGCGGCGCGCACCATGGGGGCCAACACCAGCCCCACCACCGCCAGCACCACCATGGCCACCAGCGGCACGACCGCGATCCAGCCGCCCAGCAGCGCCATCACCAGCACATAGATCAGCACGAACGGCAGTTCCAGGAAGGTGTTGGCCAGATTGCCGGTGAAGAACTCGCGCACGGACTCGAAGTCCTTGATGCGGGCCACCTGGGCGCCGATGGTCGCCCGCTCGGTGAACGACGACGGCAGGTACAGGATGCGCTCGAACACGCCGTTGCCCACGATGGCGTCCAGCCGGCCGCCCACATAGGCGAGCATGCGCGCCCGCAACCCCCGCAACAGGACGTCGAACAGGATGGCGATGCCGGCGCCCAGCAGGAACCAGCCCAGGGTGTCCAGGGCCCTGGCCCCCACCACCCTGTCGTAAACACCCATCACGAACAGCGGTGTGGCCAGTCCCAGCAGGTTCAGCACCAGCGTGATGAGCAGCATCCGCGCGAGCAGCCCGTTGAACCGCCGCGCCATGATGTTGAACCAGCCGATGCGCTGTTGCTGGGCGGTCTGGCGCTGGTCGTCGGGCTCCAGCGACGTGAAGAAATAGGCGGTGCCGGACCGGCCGGTGCGGCGCACGGGGCCGTCCTGCTGGGTGCCGCCGTCGAAGGCGGTGACCGTGCGGCCCTCGATGGCCGTCACCACCATCGCCGCGCCCCGGTCGGGCACGAACAGGCAGGGCACCAGACGCGGATCGATGGTGCGCAGCGTCAGGCGGGCCGGGCGACTGGAGTAGTTCAGGTGCGCCAGGGTGTTGCGCAGCCCGGTGATGTCCAGGTCCTCGGCGAAGTGGGGCAGCGCCTCGGCCACGTGGCGCGGGTTGCCCAACCAGTTCAGCGCGCGCAGCAGCGGCACGAGGCAGACCGCCAGATCGCTGCGGGCCGTGAAGCCGCCCAGCGAATCCTCGGTCAGCCGCGTCAGGCCGAGCCCGTCGGTCTCGCGCGCCGCCCAGTGGCTGCCGCCCTCCCCGGCGGCGGGATGGGGTGCCGATGCCTCCGGCGGCGGCGCGGCGGCGGCGGCGGCAGCCGTGCTCTCGGGAGCCTCGGGCGGCGGCGTGGCGGCGGCGGACAGGCGGGTCATGACGCGGCCCCCGCCAGGGCGGGTGGCGGCGTGGGCGCGGGCACCGGCGCGGGCCCCGCGCCCGCCTCGCGCGGCACCAGCGTGCCGTCGGTCAGGTCGAAGACCCGGTCGGCCATGCGCAGCAGCGAAGGCCGGTGGGTGACCAGGATCAGGGTATGGCTGCCCTTGAGGCGGTCCAGGCAGGCCTTGATGGCGGCATCGCCCGGGCCGTCCACGGCGGTGTTGGCCTCGTCGAACAGCACCACGCGCGGGTTCGGCAGCAGGGCGCGGGCCACCGCGATGCGCTGGCGGATGCCGCGCGGCATGACCTCGCCGGCCGAGTCGCCCACCACCGTGTCATAGCCCAGCGGCAGCGCGGCGATGATCGGCCCCAGGCCCAGGGCCTCGGCCTGGATCACGGCGGCCTCGGCCAGGGCCGGGTTGAACATGGTGATGTTCTCCAGGATCGTGCCCCGGAAGAGTTCGCCCTGTTGCGGCAGATAGGCCACGTGGCGTTTCAGCGCGCGCGGATCCCACGCCGACAGCGGGGCGCCGTCCAGCCGGATTTCCCCCTCGGACGGCTTCAGCGCCCCGCTCATCAGGGCGAGCAGGGTGGTCTTGCCGGAGCCGTTGTCGCCGGAGATGCCGATGCACTCGCCCGGCGCCGCGCTCAGGGAGACATCGTGCAGCAGCGGCGGCGCATCGTCGGCGAAGCGATAGGCGACACCCTCCAGCGTCAGCGCGCCGTCCACCCGGTCGGGCCCGGGCAGGCCGGGCGCGGCCTCCGCCTCCATGGCGAACACGGCCGACAGCCGGTCGCGGGCGATCTGGATGGTCTGGAACCGGGTCCACACGCCCAGCGCCCGCTGGATCGGCTGCAGGGCGCGCCCGGACAGCAGGGTGCAGGCGGCCAGGGCGCCGATGCTCAGGTCGCCGGCCACCGCGATGGCGCTGCCCGCGCCCACCGTGGCCACCATGGTCGCCTGCGAGAAGAAGGCGCCCAGCCCCAGGGCCGAGGCGCTGGCGCGCGTCACCGCCTGGTTGGCGGCGCCGCTGCTCTCCTGCAGGCGCTCATACCGGCGCATCATCTGGGATTCCATGGCCATGGACTTGAGGGTGTGCGCGCCGCGCAGCACCTCGATGATGAAGTTGCCGCGCCGGTCGTCCACCCGCATGCGGTCATGCAGGGCGCCGCGCAGCCGTCGGCCCACCACCAGCGCCGCCAGGCTGAACAGCAGCAGCAGGGTCAGGGGCACCAGCACCAGCCAGCCGCCCAGCAGCCAGATGATGCCCAGGAAGACCACGACGAAGGGCAGGTCCAGCACGGACAGCAGCGCCTGACCGGCGTAGAACTCCTTGACCGTGCCGAGCGCGTTCAGGCGTTCCAGGTGCATGCCGCTGCCGACGCGCTCGAACGCCTGCAGCGGGGCGTCCAGCAGGTGTTGCAGGGCGGCGACCCCGGCGTTGTGCTCGAAGCGGGCGCCGACCCAGCCGGTGATGTAGGACCGGCCGACGCGCAGCAGGCTTTCCAGCACCACGGCGACGCCGATGCCCAGCACCAGCAGCGCGAAGGTGCTCAGCGCGGCATTGGGAAGGATGCGGTCGTAGACCTGCAGCAGCACCAGCGGCAGCGCCAGCGACAGCAGGTTCATGATGAAGCTGAGGAGGACCAGTTCGGGCAGCACCGCGCGCAGCGTGGAATACCGCCCGGGGGCGATGCGACGCGGTGACGCGGTGGGCCCGTGTGCGGGCCGGGATGATGACGACCGTGCAGCCATGGATCCTCGAATGCCCAGGGCGTCCCCTGCGCAGGTGTCCGCGCGACCGGCGCGGCACGACGATCGGCCGCCCCCTCGCGACCGCACCCGTGTCTGGCCTATCCTTGCGTCAAGGGCTTGAGAATTCGTTACTCTGCCTCGTGAAACACGTGTGAACCGAACGAGAATGCGCCCGTGAACATTGCAAACCTGATCGACGCCACCTTTAAGGACCCCTTTGGTCAGGGGGGCGCGGCCGCTGACGGATCCCGTCCGGCCTCTGCCATCGACCGGAGCGCGGCCCCATGATCGTCTCGGCGAGCTACCGCACCGACATTCCCGCCTTTCACGCCCGCTGGTTCCTGGCGCGGTTGGCGGCGGGTGAAGCGTGGGTGACGAACCCCTACGGCGGGCGGCCGTCGCGCGTGGATCTGGCTCCGGGGGCGGTGGACGGCTGGGTGTTCTGGACCCGCAACCCCCTGCCCTTCCGCGCCGCGCTGGAGGCCGTGGCGGCGCGCGGCGATCCCTTCGTGGTGCAGATGACCGGGCTGGGGTATCCGCGCGCGCTGGACACCGCCGTGCTGCCGGCGCCGCGGGCGCTGGACGCGGCGCGCGCCCTCGCCGCCCGATTCGGCCCGCGCGCGGTGGTCTGGCGGCACGACCCCATCGTGTTCAGCGACCTCACGCCGCCGGCGTGGCACCGCGAGACCTTCGCCCGCCACGTCCGGGCGCTGCGGGGCGCGGTGGACGAGGTGGTGGTCTCGGTGCTCCAGGTCTACGCCAAGACCCGCCGCAACCTGGACCGACAGGCGCAGACCCACGGATTCGCGTGGCGCGACCCGCCGGACGAGGAGAAGCGCGCCCTGCTCGCGGATCTGGCCGGGATCGCGGGCGATGCGGGCATGCGGCTGTCGCTGTGCGGCCAGGAGGCGTTGCGGGCCGGACTGCCGGGGGTCGAGGCGGCGGCCTGCATCGACGCCGCGCGGCTGTCCGACATCGCCGCCCGGCCGATCCGGGCCCGACCCAAGCCGCACCGCCCGTGCGGTTGCGCCGAGAGCCGCGACATCGGGGCCTATGACACCTGCCCGCACGGCTGCGTCTACTGTTACGCGGTGCGCGACCGGGACCGGGCGCGCGCCCGGCACGCGGCCCACGACCCGGCCTCGGCGTTCCTGGATCGGTGAGGGGGCGCCCGTCTCATTTTCCCGCTTGATAAACATATAAAGATATCTTTATATTCCTCTCCAGCCGGGCCGGCCGCCCGCGCTCCCATCCCGGGGGCGCCGGCGGCGCCTGCGTGTTTCCCGCCGACCGGAGAGCCTTTTCGATGACGTTCACCGACTACAAGGTCAAAGACCTCAGCCTTTCTGGCTGGGGCCGCAAGGAAATCAACATCGCCGAGACCGAAATGCCCGGCCTGATGGCCACGCGCGAGGAATACGGCCCGTCCCAGCCGCTGAAGGGCGCGCGCATCGCCGGCTGCCTGCACATGACCATCCAGACGGCCGTGCTGATCGAGACGCTGACCGCGCTCGGCGCCGAGGTCCGCTGGTCCTCGTGCAACATCTTCTCGACCCAGGACCACGCCGCCGCCGCCATCGCCGCCGCCGGCGTTCCCGTGTTCGCCTGGAAGGGCATGAACGAGGAGGAGTTCTGGTGGGCCATCGACCAGACCATCTTCGGCCCGGACGACTGGCGCCCGAACATGATCCTGGATGACGGCGGCGACCTGACCCTGGTCATGCACGAGAAGTACGGCGACCTGCTGAAGGACGTGCGCGGCATCTCGGAAGAGACCACCACCGGCGTCCATCGCCTGTACGAGATGGCCAAGAAGGGCACCCTGATGTGCCCCGCCATCAACGTGAATGACAGCGTCACCAAGTCGAAGTTCGACAACAAGTACGGCTGCCGCGAAAGCCTGGTGGACGGCGTGCGCCGCGCCACCGACGTGATGATGGCCGGCAAGATCGCCGTCGTGGCCGGCTTCGGCGATGTCGGCAAGGGCTCGGCCGAGTCGCTGCGTCAGGCCGGCTGTCGCGTGCTGGTGACCGAGGCCGACCCGATCTGCGCCCTGCAGGCCGCCATGGAAGGCTATGAGGTCACCACCATGGACAAGGCCGCCACGCGCGGCGACATCTTCGTGACCGCGACCGGCAACATCGATGTCATCACCGTCGATCACATGCGCGCCATGAAGGACCGGGCGGTGGTCTGCAACATCGGCCACTTCGACAACGAAATTCAGGTCGGCGGGCTGAAGAACTACAAGTGGGACAACATCAAGCCGCAGGTGGACGAGATCGAGTTCCCGGACGGCAAGCGCATCATCCTGCTGGCCGAGGGCCGGCTGGTGAACCTGGGCTGCGCCACCGGCCACCCCAGCTTCGTGATGAGCGCCTCGTTCACCAACCAGGTGCTGGCCCAGATCGAGCTGTGGAACCACGCCGACAAGTACGAGCGGCAGGTCTACGTGCTGCCCAAGCACCTGGACGAGAAGGTGGCCTCGTTGCACCTGGGCAAGCTGGGCGTGAACCTGGAGACCCTGTCCGCCGAGCAGGCCGCCTACATCGGCGTCACGCCGCAGGGGCCGTTCAAGCCGGACACCTACCGCTACTGATTGGCCGCTACTGATCGGCCGCTACTGATTCGGAGCGGGCCGCGCCGTCCTCAGGGAGGGCGCGGTCCCCGCCCCGGATGCCCGACACCCCCGGCGCCCGGCGTCGGGGGTGTTCGCGTTTCGACCGAGCCGCTTGGCTGAATCCCCCTTTTATGAGTAGGCTGATCCCATGCGGCCGGGTCGGACCGGCCGCCTAGGCCCCGACGCCCCGACGCCCCGACGCCCCGACGACAGAAAGGGAGGACCATGAGCGATCCGTTCCGCGAGCGCGAGAAAGGCTTTGAAGCCAAGTTCGAGATGGACGAGGCCCTTCGCTTCCGGATTGTCACCCGCCGCAACAAGCTGTTCGGCCTGTGGGTGGCGGCCGAGATGGGCCTGTCCGGGTCGCCCGCCGACCAGTATGCCCGCGCCCTCATTGAACACGATCTGACCCACGGCAGCGCCGATGCGCTGACGGACAAGGCTCTCGCGGACCTGACGGCCAAGGGCGTGGAGGTGACGCGCCACCGCCTTGATCTGCGGCTGTCCAAGCTGATGCACGAGGCGGAGGCCAGCATCCGAGACGAACAGGTGGGCGGCGTGCGCGCCTGAGCCGGCGCCGGCCGAGCCCCCCGCCCGGCCCCCTCAGCGCAGCGGCGGCTCCGGCGTCTCGTAATCGAACGACAATATGATGTCCCGGGCCGGCTTCTCGCGCAGGAACGCGAGGAACGACCGGGCGGCGGCGTTGCGCGCGCCCGACGCCATCAGCACGGCCTGATGGCGGATCGGCGCGTGCAACGCCCGGGGCACCAGCCAGCGCGAGCCGTCGCCCGGGCGCCGCGCCACCATCGAGGCCGGCAGCAGCCCCGCGGCCACATCCCCGTCCGAAACCATGTCCCGCACCGCCAGCGCATCGGCGGCCGTGACGATGACGGGCCGAAGGTCGTCATAGACACCCAGGCTGGACAGCACCTCCACGGCGGCCGCGCCGTGGCGCGACGTCACCGGGTTGGAGATGGCCAGCGACGGCAGCCCGCCCGGGCGGGTCAGGACCGCGCCGGCGTCGTCCACCCGGTCCGGGTCGGCCGACCACAGCACCATCCGCCCTGCGGCGTAGGTGATCCGGGTGTCCGGCGCGCTCAGGCCGGCGAGATCGGCGCGCACCGGGCGTTCCACATCGGCGGACAGGAACAGGTCGGCGCCCGAGCCCGCCACGATCTGGGCATACAGCTTGCCCGACGCCCCCACATCGAACGCCAGCGTGTGCCCGGTCTGGGCGGTGAAGCGCCGGCCGATCTCCCGCGCGGCCTCGGCGAAGCCGGCGTTCACGGCCACGCGCGCTTCGGCGGCCAGCGCGGGCGCGGCGGACATGGTGAGGGCGGCCCCGGCCAGCAGGGCGCGCAGCAGCGCGCGCCGGGCGAAAGGGCGGCCGGAGCGGGGGGAATGCGTCCTCGTCGTCATGGTTGGTCCTCGCGGGCCGCGCGTCACGGCGTCGTCAGGTCAACATGGGGGCCTCGGAACGCCCCGGGAACTCGGCTCAGGCGGGCAGTTGCACCGCAATCGGAGCGGCCCCCATGGGGCCACAGCCCAGCGCCTCGTCCAGGGCGGGATCCTCGACCTCGGGCTTCATCTGCCGGCGCAGATAGGCGACCACCCCGTCCCGCTTGTCCGCCCGGATGTAGGACCACGTCATGAACACGCCGCCCCGCCGTTCATACTCGGAGATCTCATGGTGGGCCTGGACACGCTCGACGGCCCCCGCAAGGTCGGCGGTGGCGCCCACGTACACCCAGCCGGGACGCACGCCCCGATGGAACAGCACGAACACGCCGCTGCGCCCGGTCAGATTGGGCCGTCCCGGCCGCATCGACAGCAGGCGGTAGTACTTCATGGCCGGATCGCGCTGCCAGACGGGATCCGGCGGCGGCTGGTCGCTCTCCCCGAACAGGTAGGACAGAATGGACATGATGGAATACGCCCTCCCCGGCGCGGACCAGGGCCGCCCGGCGGATGAATCGGACTGACGCACCCAGTTATACGGCTGTTGCGGCGGGCGCGCAAATCCCCCAGAAGGACAGCATGGCCCGGTCGCCATGCCCGCCCCGTTGACCCGTTCCAGGAAAGGTCCGACCCATGCCGTCAGGCTTGCTCGCCGGTCTGTCCGCAGACGATGTGATCGCCCGCCTGGGCCTGGTCCCGCACCCGGCCGAGGGTGGGCACTTCCGTGAAACCTGGCGTGGGACCGACACCCTGGCCGGCGCCGCCCTGCCCGCCTGCTACCGGGGCGGCGACCGCAGCGTGGGCACGGCGATCTATTATCTGTTGACGCCCGGGACGCGCTCGGCCCTGCACCGGCTCGCCAGCGACGAGGTGTTCCATCACTACATCGGCGATGCGGTGGAGCAACTCCGCCTGCATCCGGATGGCCGCAGCGAGGTGGTGGTGATCGGCGGCGACCTGACCGCCGGTCAGACGCCCCAGACCGTGGTGCCGCGCGGCGTGTGGCAGGGGGCGCGGCTGGTCGCCGGCGGGGCCTGGGCGCTGATGGGCTGCACCGTCTCGCCCGGGTTCGACTTCGCGGACTACGAGCACGGCGACCGCGCCGCCCTGACCGCGCGGTGGCCGGATGCCGCCGAGATGATCGCGGCGCTGACGGATTTATACCGGCCGACGTAAAGGTTCATCCTTTTCGTCGGCCGGCCGGCCGGCCCGCCGCTGGCATCGCTGTGCGATGCCAGCTTTGAAAACAATGGCTCAGTTTGCGTTAGATATGCATGCTGGTTGTTTGGGCGAGATAAGTCCGGCGATGCATGCCAGGATTGCACGGG
>NZ_WIVE01000085.1 GCF_009601025.1 Roseospira navarrensis
GAGCCCTCCTCGCCAGCCAGTGGACCTGTTACCCATGTTGCCGGTCTATTCTGTTACCTAGGTAGCCGGTCTGTACCCCGACACAACCCCTCCCAGCCTCCCCCCCCTTCCGGGGGGAGGTGTCCGGACACCATGACCTCGCGACCCCGATTTTCCGTGATGACCCGAAAAAAACCCAGTCTCTGACAACCGCCCGTCTTTGTGTGCGCGCGACACCCGTCGCGCCTCCGGTGCTCGGGTCGAGCGCATGGTCGTCATGCCCCGGCCGCCCGCGCGCACCCCGAGGCGGGCGCCATCGGCCCGACGGTGGTTGCGCACCAAGGAAGAACGGGCGCTGATGGCCGCCCGCTCCGAGCATCGCCCGACGGCTCGGTTCAGGCGGAACGATTGGCCGCGCTGGCCGTTCCCTCCGCATCGGTTTGTTCGCCTCCGTGACGGCATGGCGCCGCAACGGACGGGCCGGCTGCCTCGCCCGGGCCGGTGGCAACTCCGTCCCCGGGGTTGAGGCGCGGCCCGACGGCGCCCGACGAAACGAAAGGAGGACACCATGCCTCGATCCGCGAAAGAGCGCGCGACGGGACCGGGACGCCGCCTGATGTTCGCGGTGTGGACCGGCCTGACCGTCGTTGTCGCGGTCTACATCGGGGTGACGGCCCCGTTGACCACGTATCTGCACGAGGACCTTTGGATCGTCGCGGTGGCGATCCCGCCCCTGATGATCGTCCTTCTGGGGATTGGCCTCGGCTGGCTCGTCTGGACGAGCGCGGCCGGGTCGTCTCGATCCCGGGACCCGCGCTGAACGGGCGCGGCACAGGCACCCGACCGACCGCGAGGGTCGTGGACCCTTGCCCCGCGGCGGAGCGGTGATGACCCGGCCCGGTCGCCGACGCGGCCGGGCCGCGCCCGCCTGCTCTGCATGATCTTGAACACACAGGAGAGTCATCATGCCGACACGGATCGCCAATGCCCGCTGGATGGGCCCCCTGAAGACCGGGTCCGGCACCCTCACGTCGGGGTCGGGTCAGGTCTCGGGCGCCTACTCGTTTCCCAGCCGATTCGAGGATGGCCAGGGCACCTCGCCGGAAGAACTGATCGCGGCGGCCCACGCCGGGTGTTTCGCCATGGCGCTCTCCGCGCTACTGGGCGAAGCGGGCCTGACGCCGGACCACATCGACGCGAAGGCGGGGGTCACGCTCGCTGAGGTGGACGGCAAGCCGACCATCACCACGGTCCACCTGACGGTCAGCGGGTCCGTGCCGGGCCTGGACGCGGCCGGATTCCGCGAGCAGGCCGAGGCGGCGAAGGCCTTCTGCCCGGTTTCGCGCGCCCTGGCGGGGGTGGAGATCACGCTGGAGGTCAGCGAAAGCGGGTAAGTCCGGCGCGGTCCGCCGCCGGCCCGGGCACACGGTCGGCGGCGGCTCGGCCGGATGCGCCGAAGCGTGCGGGCTGGGCCTAAGCCCGCCCGACACATGGGGCCCCCGGACGCCGAGGGGCCCCGACCCGGTCGGAGGGGAGCGTTTCCATGTCACCACGGATTCGGGGCGGCGGCGTGCTTGAGCGGGGCTTCCGTCCGTTCTTCCTGCTGGCCGGAGTCTACGCCATCGCAGCCATGGCCCTGTGGCTGCTCTTCCTGCGAGGTCATGTGCTCCTGGCCGGGCCGATGGACCCGTTGTCGTGGCATGCCCACGAGATGCTGTTCGGGTTCGCCGGCGCCGCCATGGCGGGCTTCGTGCTGACCGCCGTGCCGAACTGGACCGGACGCCTGCCCCTGTCCGGGCCGCCCCTGCTCTGGCTGGTGCTGCTGTGGGCGGCGGGCCGCCTGCTGGCGGTCGCGCCGGTGCCCTGGGCGCTCGCGGCCGTGGTCGATGTGGCGTTCCCGGTCGTTCTGGCCGCGGTGGTCGTGCGCGAGGTGCACGCCGGCCGCAACGCGCGCAACCTGCCGGTGGGCGTCGCCATCGCCCTGCTGGGTCTCGCCAACGCCGTGGACTGGCTGGAGACGGCATACATCCTCCCCGATACCAACACCGGCCCGCGCCTGGGCATCGCGGTGCTGATCGCCCTGATCGGCCTGATCGGGGGGCGGATCGTGCCCAGCTTCACCCGCAACTGGCTGAGCAAACGCGAGGGGGCCGCCCTGCCCGCCCCGTTCGGGCGGTTCGACGGCGCGGTGCTGCTGGTGACCGTGGCGGCGCTGCTGGCCTGGGTCTTCTCCCCTGAGGGATGGCTCGTCGCCGCGCTGCTGGCCCTGGCCGGGGCGGCCAACCTGGCCCGCCTCGCGCGCTGGCGGGGACCGGCGACGGGGCCGGAACCCCTCGTCTGGATCCTGCACATCGGCTATCTGGGCATCCCGCTCGGGCTGCTGCTGACCGCCGCATCGGTCCAATGGCCCGGGCTGATCCCGGAGGTGGCCGCCCTGCACGCCCTGACCGCCGGGGCCATCACGGTCATGATCGTCGCCGTGATGACGCGGGCCACGCTGGGGCACGGTGGCCAGGCCCTGCACGCGGGGTGGATGACGACGCTGGTCTATCTGCTGCTGCTGACGGCCGCCCTCACCCGGGTCTGGGCCGGGCTGTCCGACGGCCTTTACCTGCCGCTGCTGTTCACCTCCGGCGGCACCTGGATTGCGGGCTTCACGCTGTACCTGCTCCGCTATGGACCGATCCAGTTGGGGCTGGCCCCGAAACGCCCCTGAGAGCGGTGATCCGCCTCGGCCCGACACGGTTCGGCGCCGGCGTTTTTGCATCTGCGAAAAAACGGACACTCCCCCCCTGTTCTTATGGAGGACGCGCGGCTACACTCCGTCGCGTTTCTGTCCGGCGTGCCGCCCTCATCGGCGGGGCGGGCCGCGCCGGGACACACGCCCTTCCGACATCTTTCCGGTTCGGGGCACGGGACGACGGAGCCTCACGGCATCCGTCCGCCGCCCCCGGCGCACGCGTGTGCGTGCCACCCGCCCCGCACCGCCCCCGCCGCACCGCCGCCCGGACGACCGCTTATCAGGATGCCCATGAAGACGCTCTATGCCTACCGCGACCAGTGGATCGCCAACCCGCGCGGCGACATCCTCGCCGGCCTGGTGGTCGCCCTGGCGCTGATTCCGGAAGCCATCGCCTTTTCGATCATCGCCGGCGTGGACCCCAAGGTGGGGCTCTATGCCTCGTTCTCCATCGCGGTCCTGGTCGCCATCACCGGCGGCCGCCCGGGCATGATCTCGGCCGCCACGGCCGCGACGGCGGTGGTGATGGTCACGCTGGTCGAGCAGCACGGGCTGCAATACTTGCTGGCGGCGACCGTTCTGGCGGGCCTGCTGCAGATCGGCGCCGGGCTGGCCAAGCTGGGGCGGGTGATGCGGTTCGTCTCGCGCTCCGTCATCACGGGCTTCGTCAACGCGCTGGCCATCCTGATCTTCCTGGCCCAACTCCCGGAGTTGACCGGCGTGACCTGGGCGACCTACGCCATGGTCGGGGCCGTGCTGGCGATCATCTACCTGTTCCCGCTGCTCACCACGACCATCCCCGCGCCGCTGGTCACCATCGTCGTGCTGACGGTGGCGGCCATCGCGCTGGATCTGGACGTGCGCACGGTCTCGGACATGGGCGATCTGCCCGACACGCTGCCGGTGTTCCTGATCCCGGACATCCCGCTGACGCTGGAGACGCTGCAGATCATCCTGCCGTACTCGCTGGCGGTGGCGGCGGTGGGTCTGCTGGAAAGCCTGATGACCCAGACCATCGTCGATGACCTGACCGACACCACCAGCGACCGCAATCAGGAGTGCATCGGCCAGGGCATCGCCAACACCTGCACCGGGTTCATCGGCGGCATGGCCGGGTGCGCCATGATCGGGCAGTCGATCATCAACGTGAAGTCGGGCGGGCGCGGGCGGCTGTCCTCGTTCACCGCCGGGGCCATGCTGCTGTTCCTGATCGTGGTCATGGGCGACCTGGTGGGCCAGATCCCCATGCCGGCCCTGGTGGCGATCATGATCATGGTCTCGATCGGCACGTTCTCGTGGTCGTCGATCCGCAATCTGCGGGACCATCCGCGCTCGTCCTCGGTGGTGATGCTGGCCACCGTGGTCGTCACCGTCTACACCCACAACCTGGCCATCGGCGTGCTGGTGGGCGTGCTGTTGTCGGGCATCTTCTTCGCCGGCAAGATCGCGCAGTTCTTCCGGGTCACGTCCGAGATCTCCGAGGACGGCCGCGAGCGCACCTATGTGGTCGTGGGGCAGCTCTTCTTCGCCTCGGCCGAGGACTTCATGGCCGCCTTCGACTTCAAGGAGGCCCTTGAGCGCGTCACCATCGACGTCAGCCGCGCCCACATCTGGGACGTCTCGTCGGTGGCGGCGCTGGACATGGCTGTGCTGAAGTTCCGCCGCGAGGGCGCCGAGGTCACCATCACCGGCATGAACGCGGCCTCTGAAACGATCGTGGACCGCCTGGCCGTGCACGACAAACCCGGCGCGATGGACAAGCTGCTGGAGCATTGAGGGGGAGACGATGTCCGCAACACTGATGGCCCTGGTCGATGGGTCGGCCTATTCGGAAAGCGTCTGCCGTCATGCGGCCTGGGTCGCCGGGCGCACGGACGCGCGGGTGAAGCTGTATCACGTGCTCGACCCGCGCCGGGCCCCGGGCAAGCGCGACCTGTCGGGCTCGATCCGCCTCGGCGCGCGCTCGGAACTGCTGGAGAAACTGAGCAGCCTGGACGAGCAGCACGCCAAGCTGGCCCAGGCGCAGGGCCGCGCCATCCTGGAGGACGCCCGCGCCCTGATCGAGGCCGAGGGGGTCACGAACGTGGTCACGCGGCTGCGCCACGACGACATCGTGGAAACGGTCGAGGCCAAGGAGGGCGCGGCCGACATGATCCTGATCGGCAAGCGCGGCGAAGCGGCCGGCCTGGACAAGCCGCATCTGGGCTCGAACTTCGAGCGCATCGTGCGCGCCAGTCACAAGCCCGTGTTCGTCGCCAACCGGGCGTTCAAGCCGATTTCGCGCGTGCTGATCGCCTATGACGGCGGGGTGTCGTCCATGCAGGCGGTGGACTACGTGGCGCGTGATCCGCTGTTCGCCGGGCTGGATGTCGTCGTGGCCACCGTGGGGGCGGAGACGGAGGACAACCGCCGCGCCCTCGACAACGCGCGGGCGACGCTCACCGCCGGCGGTCACGGGGCCGAGGCGCTCATCCTGCGCGGCCAGCCGGGCAAGGCGCTGGGTGACTACGTGGAGCGCGAGGGCATCGACCTGCTGGTGATGGGGGCCTATGGCCATTCCCGCTTGCGCACGCTGGTGATCGGATCGACCACCACCGAGATGATCCGCGCCTGCAGGGTCCCGGTCGTGCTGGTCCGCTGACCGCCGGGGCGGCAGCGGCGATCAACCGGACGAGTCCGGTTCATCGCCGATCAGTCTTCCATGAGGCGTCATTCATGATGGCCCGTGTCCCCTCTGGAGGGGGCACGGGCCATCCGCTTTTCAGGGCTGCGGCGCGGTGGCGCCGGCAGACCGTCAGGCGTCCGCCGACGAGCTGCGCCGCCCCAGGAACAGCATCCAGATGCCGTTGATGAGGAGTTCCAGGCCAACCAGCACGCCAAGGAACCAGGGTGAGATGACCGGCAGCAGGAACAGGATCATCAGGCCCACGGCCAGCGTCAGCAGACCACTGCCGAACGCCCAGCCCCAGCCGCTCAGCCTGCGGGCCGAGATCGAGAACCCCGTCTTGGCCAGACCCGCGGCCGTAAACATCAGGCCGACGATCAGGGTCAAGGTGATGGCGCCGGTCAGCGGCGAGATCATGAACATCACGCCGCCCGCCAGGGCGATCACACCCAGACCCAGGTGCCAGGCCGATCCGCGATCCTTGTCATACGGCAGGGCATGCAGGGCCTCGAACGCGCCGATCACCACGAGGGTCAGGCCGATCAGCCATTCGATCGCCACCGTCGCCACGCCGGGCAGGATGAGGGCCACAGCGCCCGCCAGGATCGACACGATGCCGATGCGGGACAGCTCACCGGGATCGGCGCCCCACACACGGGTCTCGGACCGGCCGGCAAGCGCGTGGCCGTCTGCGGTGGATGTCATGGAATACGCCATGGGATCATCTTCCTCCGTCTGGTGGCGCCGTCCGCCCCGGGGCGGGCGGGACGCGAGAAAACGGCGGCCGCCCTTACGCCCCTCGATAGGCGTCAACGACCTTCTTGAACTTGTCGCGCGCAGCCTCGTAACTGCCACGAAGTTCAGTCGAGGCCGTGCCGCCCGCCGCGCGAACCTTTTCCGACTGGTCCTGGAAGTCCTTCCAGGCGGTTTCGGCGACTTGCGAGTCGGACTTGCCATTGTCGTTGTCGGACGACTGCCCCCGAATCTCGCTCCACTTCCGCTTCAGCGCATCGAAGTCTTCCTGGGCGGCCTGGACATATTTGTTGTCCTGCATGGACATGGTCTGCCTCCGTTTTGTCCGGGATGGTGTGCGGTGGGGATCGCGCATCGCGGGCCTTCCCTCGGCGCGCCCTGGTGGGAGGTCCCCGACCGGGCAATCAAAACCCCGGTGGTCTCAGCGCTTGGACGCGTCGAACACCTTCTGGACCATGCCCCAGGCGGACTGCACGCCGGAATTCACCTTCTGGGTGGCGACGTCGGCGCCGTCCTGGAGCTGGCGGGTCTTCTCGTCATACATCTCCCGCTTGTCCTTGTGGCCGGATTCGGTGGCCGGCTCGGCATGGTTCGTTTCGTCAGCCATGAGGGCCTCCTTCTTGTCGTGCTGTCATGAGTTGCGTTGATCTGGGCGGACTGGCTTCAGGGAACCGTCCCCGCGGCGCGGGGGGTCTCCCCTGAACGGGACGCTTTCGCCATCCCGTTAAGCGCCTTCTATTGGACAAATGCGGTACCCCCCTATCGAGTTCCCGGACACCGATTCCCTTTTTCCGGCAGGGAGATGGTTCGGGCGGGGTCCACGGCTGCCGCCGGGCGGGGATTCGGCGCGCGTCGAACGCCCGCGGATCGCGGCGCTACGGGGATCACGGGCGAAAAGCCCGCGCCCGGGAACGGGGCTCCGGGCGAAACGTTGTCTGACCAGGACCCACCGAAAACAGGAGTTGAGTCGTGAAAAACATTCTGATTGCCGTCGCCGTCGTCCTCATCGTCGGCGGCGCTGTCTTCATCGGCATGGACATGAACCAGTCCGCCCCCGAACAGGCCGCCGACGAGGCCCAGGACGCCGTCGAGGAAGTCGGCGATGCGGTCGAAGAGGCCGGTGAGGCCGCCAGCGAGGCAGCGGAAGACGCCACGCAGTAGGCCGTCCGCGGCGGCTGCCATCCCCGCGACGACGAAGCGCCCGGTCGGCCGACCGGGCGCTTTTCGATTTGCGGCTGGGGAGTGGGCGCACGCTGGGCCTGGGGAGGGAGCCGGTCGCCGGCCCCCACGGTCACGGTGAGTCCGGGTGCTGGCCCAACTCGGCCCGGGCATCGTCCCGATACGGCATCAGCAACCCGAAGACCAGCAGCGTGCCGAAAATGGCGACGAAGCCCACCGCCGCCAGGACGTAAAACCCGAACCCGATGGTCAAGCCGATTCCGCCCGCGCCCCAGATGCTGGCCCCGGTGGCGGTGCCGACCACGCGGTCGCCATCGCCGCGCATGATGGCGCCCGCGCCCAGGAAGCCGATCCCTGTCAGGATGCCCGAGATGATATTCATGAAGTCCAGACGGACGGTGGTCTGCGTGTGCGAGTATTCCGCATAGACTTCCTGCGCCAGGATCGCCACCAGACAGGCCACCACCGCGACGATGGCGAAGGCCCGGAAATCCATCGGTTTTCGCTTGGAATGGCGCTCAAGCCCCAGCGAGAGCCCAAGTGCGGCCGCCAGCACCACACGGATCGCCACTTCGACGATCCCGATGGTGCGATACTGCAGAAAGGTGTCAATGGTCTCGATCATCGGCGGCGGGACTCCTTCAAACTGGCCGAATATTGGCCGAACGACGGCCCAGGCCCGGTCAGGCGTCGGCCGGCCACGGACGCATCCGGGCGGCCGGGTGGTCAACGCCCGCCTACTCCAGCGCGTCCAGGGCCGCGCGCCGCAATTCGGGGCTGACACCCAGCACCAGCCCGGCGAACAGCGCCACCAGACTGGAGGATTTGGGATGCTCGCGGATCGCGGCGAGCGCGGCGTCCGAGGCGATCATCTTCGGATCGGCAGCGCCTTTCGCCGCGCCTTCGCCGCCACGGCTCCCCCCCTCACGCCGGGGGCGGTCGGGCGCCCGCAGCATCAGGGCCACCAGACACAGCACGCCTGCGAGTCCGAGCAGGGTCGCGCCCGTCACCAGACCGGCCCAGGCCGGGTCCATCACATAGGTCAGCGCGGTGAAGCCGGCCCAGGTCAGCACGCCCAGGCCCACCAGGGCCATGACCACGGCAATGGCCGCCAGCAGACCGCGCAGCAGCGCCAGGGCCAGCCTGTCGGCAACGCTGGAAGCGGGCCCGCTCACCGGCGGGAGTCCAGCAGCTTCCCGGCCACCACCCCGATGCCGAAGGCCGTCAGCACGCTGACGAACGGATTGCTCTCGATGCGGCGGCCGGCGGACTCGGCGGCGCTCGCACCATACGCTTCGGCGCGCTCGCCATAGGACCGTACGGACTCGCCGAGGCGGTCGGCGTGCGCCCGCGCGCGGCTCGCCGTCTCGTCACGCCGCGCCTCGGCCAGCGAACGGACGTCCTGCATCACCGTCGCCATGTCCGCACGCAGTTGGTCGAGGTCCTTGCGAAGCTGTGTTTCAGTGTCGGCCATGGTGGTGCCTTTCTCGTTGTTGATCGGGCCGCGCCCATCCGCGCCTGACGCGCGGCGGCGGCGTCGCGGGCGGGCTTTGGCCCGGGGGGCCGCCCCTGTCGGGCGTGTTGGGGGTAACGCAGATGCGGGCGGGCGGTTCCCCGCCCCGGCGTCGTCCGCCACCCAAGGCCCCGGCCTCCCCGGACGCGGGTCACGCTGCAGTTGAAGAAGGGGGCAAACGGGCGTAGCGTTTTTCCTCAGACAGGGCGCGGTTTCTGACCCGAACAAAGGTCTTGCAAGGACGGAACACAGTCATCGGCAGAAGACCAGGCACGGCCTCGCCCAATGCGAGGCGCTGAACCGGCCCGCAGTCCTTTGCCAGGGTCCGCGCCGGGGCACGGAAAAGGGTCGAGGTCCACCCGACGGGGGGACCGTCGCTCAGGGAGGGGGCTATGCAGAAACGGAAACGGATCGCGTTTGTTCTGCCGTTGGTCATCGTGACGCTGGTCTTCATCGCGACCCTTGTTTCCGGCGGACTGGCGTACTGGCAGGCCTCCATCGACCTCACGGCGGCCGCCGAATCCAAGCTGATCGCCTTGCGGGAGGGGCGCACCAACGCGCTCGAAACCTATCTGGACAGCATCGACGGCGACCTGGATGTGGTGGCCGCCAGCGGCGAGGCCGTGCGCGCCCTGCGCGATTTCACCCTGGCGTTCGAGGGCCTTGCCGCCGACAGCGCGGCCCCGGTGACCGACGTGCTCCAGCGCGCCTATATCACCGAGAATACATACCCGACGGGCGAAAAGGACCGGCTGAACACGGCGCCGGGCGACACGGCGTATGACCGGGTCCACGCCAAATATCATCGGTGGTTCCGCACGCTGCAGCGGGACCGCGATTACTACGATGTCTTCCTGGTCTCACCCGAAGGTGACGTCGTTTATACGGTGTTCAAGGAATTCGACTTCGCCACCAACCTGACCACCGGGCAATGGTCGCGCAGCGGCCTCGCCCAGGTGTTCAACGAGGTGGCCGCCGATCCGGACCGGGACACCCCGGCCTTCGTCGATTTCGCGCCGTATGCCCCGTCCAACGACGCGCCCGCCAGTTTCATCGCCCGGCCCGTCCACGACGGCGACGGCACCTTCCTCGGCGTCCTCGCCTTTCAGATGCCCATCGGCCGCATCAACGCGATCATGCACATCGAGGCCGGCATGGGCGAGACCGGCGAGTCCTACGTGGTCGGCCCGGACCGCCTGATGCGCAGCGATTCCCGGTTTTCCGAGGCATCCACGATCCTGGAGCGACGCGTCAGCACCGAGGCATCCGAAGCGGCCCTCGCCGGCCGGGTCGGGGTGACTCATGCGCTGGACTACCGGGGCGAACCCGTCGTCTCGGCCTTCGGTCCCCTGGACATCCACGGTGTCCGCTGGGCCGTGCTGACCGAAATCGATGCGGCCGAGGTCCTGGCCCCCGTCACCCGGATGCTGTGGTTCCTGCTGCTGTCGGGCCTGGGGATCCTGGTGCTGGTCGGGATCGCGGGGCTTCTGTTCTCCCGCCGCATCACGCGCCCGATCTCGGCCATGACCGCGACCATGGGGCGTCTGGCCGACGGCGACCTGTCGGTGGACGTGCCCGCGCGCGACAGGTCCGACGAGATCGGCGACATGGCCAAGGCCGTCGAGGTGTTCAAGGAGAACGGCCAGCGCATCCGCCAGATGCAGGCGGAGGAGGAGGCCCAGAACCGCCGCAACAACCGGCGGGTGCGGGCGGAGATGTTCGCCCTGACCAATGCCCTGGACGAAGAGGTGCGCGGCTCCATCGCCGGGGTCCAGACGCAGGTGAACCGGATGCTTGAGGCGGCCATCCAGATGACCGAGGCCATGGCGGTCTCCGAAGGCGGGGCCGCCGCCGCCGCGCGTTCATCGCGGGACTCATCGTCCAACGTGGAGGCCGTGGCGGCGGCCTCGGAGGAAATGGCCAGTTCCATCGCCGAGATCAGCCGCCAGGTGAGCCGCGCCTCGGATACGTCGCATCGCGCCTCCAACGAGGCCAACGAGACCAACGACCGCGTTCAGGGACTCGCCACCGCCGCCCGGGACATCGGCGAGGTGGTCAACCTCATCACCGATATCGCCAAGCAGACCAACCTGCTGGCCCTGAACGCCACGATCGAGGCCGCGCGCGCCGGCGAGGCCGGCAAGGGCTTCGCCGTCGTCGCGAACGAGGTCAAATCGCTCGCACACCAGACGGAAAAGGCGACCGAGGACATCGCGCGCCAGATCGGCGCCATCCAGACGTCCAGCGAAGATGTGGTCGAGGCCATCGAAGGGTTCGTCCGCGTGATCGGCGAGATCAATGAAATCACCTCCAGTGTCTCTGCGGCCGTCGAGGAACAGTCCGCCGCCACCGGCGAGATCAGCCAGAACGCCCAGCAGGCAGCGCAGAGCACCCAGGACGCCTCGCGCAACATCGCCGACGTGTCCAGCAGCACCGAGGTCACCGGCGGGCACGCCCGCGACGTCAAGCAGTCGGCCACCGATGTGGGCGACCAGATCAAGCAGATGCTGCAAGACCTGGAACGGATCATCCGCTCGGGCAGCGAGGAAGAGCGCGAAACCCATACCCTGCGGACCATCAACGTGGCCGTGACCGCCGATCTGGGCGCGGGCGATCAGCGGTCCTGCCTGTTGCAGGACGTCTCGTTCAGCGGCCTCGCGATGCTGGACCGCCGCCTTCAGGTGGAGCGCGGGCGCACGCTTCGGGTGCGGATTCCGGATCTGGGGTCGGTCGAAGCCGTGGTGGTAACCGAAACCTCGACCCACACCCACATCCGCCTGGACATCGCCGAGGGGCGCGCGCGGGACCTGGAACGCTTCGTCCGCGCCCATCTGCGGACCTGACCGGACACCGGACGCCGGTTCGGTCCGCGCAGCCGGGCGGCGGCGGACGCAACGCGGCGGCGTCTGGGCCGTTATCCCGGGAGCGGCCACAGTCCTGACCCAATCCGCACGGATCCTGAGCGTCCATCGGCCGTCACGGCGATCACCCGAACGGGCCCTGCCCCGCCCGACGCGTCGGGGTCTGTCGAGCGAGGAGTCTGTCACCATGGGCCACCCTCTCCGCCCCACCCGCCCCGCGCTGGTCCTGCTGGCCTGCGCGACCACCCTGCACGCCCTGTCGGCCTCGGCGGCCGCGCCGCCCCCGGCCAGCCCGGCCCTCCAGGCCGCACCGCCGGCGCCAACGATGCTGCACCGCGCCGCCTACAGCCGCACCGTGGAGCGCATCCAGCGCGGCCTGAACGACCTGGTCTACACGGCCGGGCCCGAGGACGGCCTGTTCGGCGGCACCACGGCGACGGCCATCCGCCGCTATCAGAGGGACTTCAACCTGACGGTCACCGGCCAGCCGAGCCAGAGCCTGCTGGACCACATCACCACCCGCTTGCGGAGCGAGACACGGCCGGCCCCGCGCCAGGAGGAGCCGCAGGCCTCGGGCTCCTCCGGTGACGCCTCCGGTGACGCCTCCGGTGCCGGGCTGGTCCTCGACACCCAGACCGAACTGCGCCGGCGCGGCCACGAGGTGCGGCTGAGTGGCCAGCTCGACGACGCCACGGCCACCGCCATCCGCGCCTATCAGCGCGAGCACGGCCTGCTCGTGACCGGCCAGCCCAGTGCCCCCTTGCTGGAGCACATCCGGAGCCGCGACACCGCCGGCGGCTCGTCTGAGCAGCAGGGGCCCGGGACCGACGCCATCGCCCGGGTCCAGGCGGCGCTGAACGCGCGCGGCTATCAGGCCGGACCGCCGGACGGGGTCATGGGGCCGTCCACGCGCGCGGCGATCCGCACCTATCAGGCGGATGCCGGCCTGCCGATCACCGGCACGGTCACCCCGGCGCTGGTGGACCGCCTGAACGCCACCGCCGACAGCGGCACGCCCGCACCGGAGTCCGACGAGGGAAACCAGACGGAGCAGCCGGCGCCCACCTGGCGGACCGTGTTCACCGACACCTTCGACGGCGCGGGCGGGCTCGCGGGCTCCGGCTGGGAGCGGGTCTCGGGCGATGTGTCCGTCCGCGACGGGCGCCTTCTCATGCGCGTGGACCCGCCGGAGAACCGCAACCCGGAGGAGTTGGGCCGCGACCTGCTGAAATCCGTGCTGGGCGAGGCCCTGGGCGTTCAGATGCCCGCAAGCGGCGGCGAGGCCGAACGGGCCGTGGCCGTCCGCGATGCCGCCATGGGCGGCGCCTTCCAGGTCTCGGCGGTGATCGAGTCAGGCGGGAGCAGCGGCCCGCGCAACGTCAATCTGGGTGTCTACACCGGCCGCAATGTGGCCTCGGGCCTGCGCCTGATCTACGACACCAGCAACGGCGGGTCCTGGCGCCTGCTGCGCAACACGGGCTCGGGCCTGGTGACCCTGGCCAGCGGCGGCGGCCCGGCGCTGTCGGACGGCGCCCGCCATACCCTGGGATGGAAGCGGGAGGCCGACGGCTCCATGACGGTCACGCTGGACGGCCGCACGGTCCTGACCACCGGCCGCGAGCCCGAGGGGGCCGGCGGCGGCGCCGGTGAGAGCTTCGACGGGCTGTCCGTCATCAACAGCGGGGGGACCTGGTCCCTGCACCGCGCGGAGGTCGCCACGCTGGCGGAGTGACGGGACGGGCGGTCGGACGGGGCGGCCTCGCCCCAAGGTCGGTGGGCGCGCAGGGCTCCGAATCCAGATGACAGGGGTGTCATGGTTCGTGCCCCATCACGAGATCCTTCGCGCCCTTAGGGCGCTCAGGATGACAATATCTATTAAAAGTGTGTCATCAACTCAGTTTGTGGCGGGTTCGGGCTGAGGCCGGAGGACCGCGTTTGCGATGGTGACGAGCTTTCTGGCAACGGCGAGGAGTGCGCCTTTTGGTGTCTTTTTGTTTCCGATAAGCCGTTCGTAGAAGGCCTTGAGGTCGGGGTTGTATCGCACGGCGGAGAGCGCGGCCATGAAGAGCTTGGATCGCAAGGCGC
>NZ_WIVE01000086.1 GCF_009601025.1 Roseospira navarrensis
GCGCCTTGCGATCCAAGCTCTTCATGGCCGCGCTCTCCGCCGTGCGATACAACCCCGACCTCAAGGCCTTCTACGAACGGCTTATCGAAAACAAAAAGACACCAAAAGGCGCACTCCTCGCCGTTGCCAGAAAGCTCGTCACCATCGCAAACGCGGTCCTCCGGCCTCAGCCCGAACCCGCCACAAACTGAGTTGATGACATCCTATAATTTTAGTGCGTCATCCCGAGTGAGCGAAGCGAGACGAGGGATCTCGAGAGGCCCGCTCCGACAGCTCGGAACAGGCCGTCATGTTAACCTGGACCCTTTGCCCTGCGCGGGCCGCCGGCGCGCCTTGACATCGGCGGGTGCGCGGCTAAGGTAGGGGCGTCGGCCCGGCCCTGTCCGGGCACGGCCTCTGACCCTTTTCGACAGACGCACCGCCGCCATGATCGCGCCCGCCGCTCCCAGGCTCCACGATGCCGCGTTCGCCCGCATGACGGGCGGGGCCATCCGCGCGACCATGACCGCCCGAACCCCCGTCCGGGGGTAATGCGTCACTCTCGGCCTCGCCCCGGGCGCGCGCTGCTGTCGCCGCGCCCCTCCCGCCCCGGGTCTGGCCGCCGCTCTCCGCCCATTCGATTTCCGTTGCCGCGCGCTATCCGGGGCGCCCGGCGATCCGACTGAAGGTTTGGTTCCATGGTTGCCATCACGCTGCCCGACGGCAGTCAACGTCAGTTCGACGGCCCGGTCTCGGGCCTGGACATCGCCCGCGACATCGGTCCCGGCCTCGCCAAGGCCGCGCTGGCCTGCACGGTGGACGGCGAGATGTGGGACCTGACCCGCCCCATCGAGCGGGACGCCTCGGTGTCCCTCGTCACGGCCAAGGACGAGGCCGGGCTTGAACTGATCCGCCACGACGCCGCGCATGTGATGGCCGAGGCGGTGCAGGAGCTGTACCCCGGCACCCAAGTGACCATCGGGCCGGCGATCGAGACCGGGTTCTATTACGACTTCGCCCGCAACGAGCCCTTCACGCCGGACGATCTGGGGAAGATCGAGGCCCGCATGCGCGACATCGTCGCGCGCGACGAGGCCATCGTGCGCGAGGTCTGGGACCGCGACGAGGCCATCGCCCACTTCCAGGAGATCGGCGAGCAGTACAAGGCCGAGATCATCGCCGACCTGCCGGCGGGCGAGCCCATCACGGTCTACCGTCAGGGCGCGTGGAAGGACCTGTGCCGGGGGCCGCACCTGCCGTCCACGGGCAGGCTGGGCACGGCGTTCAAGCTGACCAAGCTGGCCGGCGCCTACTGGCGCGGCGACGCCCGCAACGCCCAGTTGCAGCGCATCTACGGCACGGCCTGGGCGACGGACAAGCAACTGAAAGAGTACCTCCACATGCTGGAGGAGGCGGAGAAGCGCGACCACCGCCGCCTGGGCCGCGAGATGGGCCTGTTCCACCTGCAGGAGGAGGCGCAGGGCGCCGTCTTCTGGCACCCCAAGGGCTGGACGCTGTACCGCACGGTGCAGACGTACATGCGCCGCCGGCTGGAGGACGCGGGCTACGTGGAGGTCAACACGCCCTCGGTCGTGGACCGCGCGCTGTGGGAACGCTCCGGCCACTGGGCCAAGTTCCGCGAGAACATGTTCACGACCCAGACGGATGACGAGCGGGTCATGGCGCTCAAGCCCATGAACTGCCCGGGGCACGTGCAGATCTTCCGCCAGGGCATCAAGAGCTATCGGGACCTGCCGCTGCGCATGGCCGAGTTCGGCTCGTGCCACCGCAACGAGGCCAGCGGCGCCCTGCACGGCCTGATGCGGGTGCGCGCCTTCGTGCAGGACGACGCGCACATCTTCTGCACCGAGGATCAGATCGTCTCGGAAACGAAGCTGTTCTGCGATCTGCTGAAGAGCGTCTATCGGGATCTCGGCTTCGAGTCGGTGACGGTGAAGTTCTCGGACCGCCCCGAGGTGCGCGCCGGCGCCGACGAGACCTGGGACAAGGCCGAGGAGGCCCTGAAGGCGGCCACGAACGCCGCCGGCCTGGACTGGACGCTGAACCCGGGCGAGGGCGCCTTCTACGGCCCCAAGCTGGAGTTCGTGCTGCGCGACGCCATCGGCCGCGACTGGCAGTGCGGCACGCTGCAGGTGGACTTCGTGCTGCCCGATCGCCTCGACGCCGAGTACGTGGGCGAGGACGGCGCCAAGCACCGGCCGGTCATGCTGCACCGGGCCATTCTGGGCACGTTCGAGCGCTTCCTGGGCATCCTGATCGAGAACACGGCCGGGCGCTTCCCGCTGTGGCTGGCCCCGGTTCAGGCGGTGGTCGCGACGATCACGGGCGAGGCCGACGACTACGTCCGCGAGGTCGCGGCGGCCCTGGGGCGCGCCGGCCTGAAGGTCGAAACGGATCTGCGCAACGAGAAGATCAACTACAAGGTCCGCGAGCACTCCCACGCCAAGATCCCGGTGATCGTCGTGGTCGGCAAGCGCGAGGCCGAGGAGCGCACCGTGGCGCTGCGGCGGCTTGGCGGCTCCAGTCAAGAAGTTCTTGCGCTGGATGACGCACTGAATACACTCAGGATGCAGGCTTTGGCTCCGGATCTGGCGCGGTTGGCGTCGGAGTCCGAAGGGGCCGATCAGCGCGATCAGGTGGCCTGATCCAGGCCCCCGTCGCGCCGTTCACTTCCAGGTTTGACACAACGAAAGAGGCAGTCCCATAGCTAGACCACCCATGACGGCGCCACCGACCCGCGACGGGCCGCGCGTCAACGAAGCGATCCGGGTGCCGCAGGTGCGCCTGATCGACGCAGACGGGGAAAACGTCGGCGTGGTGTCCGCGCGCGATGCCATGCAGCGCGCGATGGATGCCGGGCTTGATCTGGTCGAGATCTCGCCGAACGCGGATCCGCCGGTGTGCAAGATCCTCGACTACGGCAAGTTCAAGTACGAGGCGCAGAAGAAAAAGAACGAAGCCAAGAAGCGTCAGAAGGTCATCGAGGTCAAGGAGATCAAGCTCCGGCCGAATATCGATGAACACGACTACGCTGTGAAGATGAAGAACTGCTACAAGTTCCTGAAGGAGGGCGACAAGGTCAAGGTGACCCTGCGCTTCCGCGGGCGCGAAATGGCGCACCAGGACCTGGGCATGAAAGTGCTGATCCGGGTGCGCGACGACATGGCGGAGCTTGCCAAGGTCGAGCAACTGCCGAAGATGGAGGGCCGCCAGATGATTATGGTGATGGCCCCGAAGTAGGACCGTCGCGTGTTCGCACGACCGTCTCATCGGCAAACGGAAACGGCGGGTGGCCACGGGGCGCCCGCCGTTCGGCGTCTTGTCTTCTCCCGTCCCGGCGTTTAGAAGGCAGGTATGTCGCTGATTCAGACCACCGAGGACCTCTCCGCCTTTCGCGATCGCCTGCGCGGCGCCCGCTTCATCGCCGTGGACACCGAGTTCATGCGCGAGAAGACCTATTGGCCACAGCTCTGCCTCGTGCAGGTGGCCGGCCCCGACGAGGCGTGGTGCATCGACCCCCTGGCCCCGGACATTGACCTGGAGCCGCTGAAGGACCTGATGCGCGACACCAGCGTGCTCAAGGTCTTCCACGCCGCCCGCCAGGACCTGGAAATCTTCCACCAGATGCTGGGCGAGTTGCCCCGCCCCCTGTTCGACACCCAGGTGGCGGCCATGGTCTGCGGGTTCGGCGAGCAGGTGGGCTACGAGACGCTGGCCAACAAGCTGGCCAAGGCGCGCATCGACAAGACCATGCGATTCACCGACTGGTCGCGTCGGCCGCTGTCGCAAAAGCACCTGTCCTATGCCCTGTCGGACGTCACCCATTTGCGGGTCGTCTACGAGAAGCTGGCGATCATGCTGGAGCGCAACGGCCGCGCCGGCTGGCTGGACCAGGAAATGGCGCTGCTGACCAACCCGGCGGCCTATGAGACCGACCCCATGGAGTCGTGGCGGCGGCTGAAGGTGCGCGGCAAGTCCCAGCGCTATCTCGCCGGGGTCATCGAGCTGGCGGCCTGGCGGGAGCGCGAGGCGCAGGCGCGCGACCTGCCGCGGCAGCGCATCCTGCGCGACGAAGCGTTGCTGGATGTGGTGGCGCAGAACCCCGAGACCATCGAGGCGCTGGCGCAGGTGCGGTCCATGTCGCGCGGCATGGCCGAGGGACGGCACGGCCGCGACATCCTTGAGGCGCTGGCGCGGGCCCGCTCGCGCCCGCTCGACAGCCTGCCCCGGCCGCCCGCGCGCGAGGATCTGCCGCAGGGCCTGGGCCCGATCATCGACCTGCTCAAGGTGCTGCTGAAGATGAAGTGCGAGGCCGCCGGCGTCGCGCAGAAGCTGGTGGCCTCGTCCGCCGACCTGGAGCGCATCGCCGCCGACGATCACGCCGGGGTGCCGGCCCTGGACGGCTGGCGCCGGGAGCTGTTCGGCGCGGCCGCCCTGGACCTGAAGCACGGCCGTCTGGCCCTTGCCGTCTCCGAGGACGGCAAGCGGGTCGAGACCCTGGCCGTCGAGGTGGGCGAGGAGACCGAGGACGCCGACGAGACCGAGAGGGTCGGGGCGGACGGTGAGGGCGCGACGACGGACGGCGCCGGCGACGGCCACGCGGCCGCGCGCCCCTGATCCTGGCCGCCCGGTCATAGGCCGGACGGTGTCATACTTGCGGCATGAGGCTTTGCCCGTCAGGACCGGCGCCCCACCAAAAAACGGTTCATCGCGGAAAATCGGGGTCGCGTGGTTTCTTGGCCGCAGCGGCCACCCGAGACAACCCCTCCCCGGCCCTCCCCATTCCATGGGGAGGGAGTCCGTCTGGCGCCTGGTGAACGGGGACTCCTCCCCCATACATGGGGGAGGTTGGGAGGGGGTTCAGGCTCGAAGCGCGACGCCAGTGGGGCCCGTCTGGTCCCCCGGAAATCCGTGATGACCCAAAAAAGAGGGGGTCATCCTGAGGGAGCGGAGCGACCGAAGGATCTCTCGCCGGGGCGTGCTTCTGGCGGCCCGGAGTCCCCCTCCCACCCGAGATCCTTCGCCACTTTCAGCGGCTCAGGATGACGGGAAGGCGGCCGCGAGAGTCGGAGTCACGCACCGCTGATCTTATACCGCATCGCGCCGCCGGTGCCGTCGGACCGGCCGCCCGGCTGAAGACCCAGGCGCGCCCCGCTACCGCCGGCTGTACTTGCCCACCACCAGGTGGAAGCTGACCACTTCGGTGCTGGGCACGTCGAACTCGTGCGGCGGGTTGAACTGTCGCAGGCGCAGGCCGGCCGCATCCATCCGCACGAGTCGTTTGACCAGGGCGCACTGGCCGTCGTGCTGGCGGCGGATGACGAGCACATCCTGACCCGCGAACGGCGGCCGGGTGGGGTGGCACAGGATCATGTCGCCCGGCTCGAACGCGGGGCTCATGCTCTCCCCGATCATGTAGAAACCGAAGCCGCCCTTGACCCCCTCCAGCGGGCCGGGCCGGCGCACCCATTCGATCGGCTCGAAACTCACGATCATTTCCCCGTCCGGTCCGCCCAGGGCCGAGCCGTAGACCGGCAGGTCGCGCGCCCCCACCAGCCCTTCGGTGCGCGGGTGGGCCAGGTCCACGTCGGGCGCGCGCCCGGGCGACTCGGGTGCATCGCGGACCGCCGACGACTCCTCGCCGAACCCCGGCGGCAGATCGGGTTCATTTTGTACCGACGCCGGCCGATCGGGCGCGGGCCCGAACTGCAGCCAGGCCGGCGACACCCCGAATCCGCGCGCGTACCGCTCCAGGATGGGGCCGCGCAGGCCCCGAGTCCCGTTCTCATGGCTCTTGTAGGTGTTCGGATTCCAGCCGAGCGCCAGCGCCGCGTCTGTCGCGGTGGCAAAGCCGGCCTGGCGGCGGGCCCGGCGCAGTCTGTCGGCGGCGGTGTCCATGCCGGACATCGTACCACGGTCCGATCCGTATTTCCACTTGACCGGCGCGGTTCGTTTTGCACCTTTTGGGGAGAACGTACCACGAACAAACGGGCTGCGGATCCAGATGGGCTCGCCGCCCCGCGTTCCCCGCCCGCTCCCCCGTGAGGATCGCCGCTCATGTTCCATGCCGTTTCCGCGCCCGTCGCCGCCCCCGCCCCCGCCCCAAAGGTCTCCGCCGACCTGCCCATGCAGGCCCGCCTGCTGTTTGATCGGCTGCTGCGGGCCGCCGGCACCGGGGCGCCCTGTCCGAGCAACTTCGCATTGATGGACGCGCTCGATCTGGCCAGTCCGGACGGCGTGCGCAAGCACATGGAGGTGCTGCGCCGGGCCGGGCTCATCGCCGTCGAATCGGACGGCCAGCGCCGTCGTGTGACCATCCTGGAGACCGGGGCGCGCACCGACTGGTCCCGCGCCGGCGGTCACGCCCGCGCCGGGGCGGCCTACAGCGACGGCTGGGGCAACGGCTCCGACGCCATCCTGGTGCGCCTGGCCGAAGAGGGCCTGGACCTCGCCACCATCGCCACACGGCTGGGCCGCACGCCCTCCAGCGTGCGGCACCGCCTGCGCCGGCTGAAGGCGGCCGGTCGGGTGGCGGAGGCGTCGGTGGGCGAGGCGTCCGCGCCGGCTGCCCGTCCCCCGGCCGCGCCGGTCCGTCGCCGTGAGCCCGGCCCCATGCGCCGGGATCTGGTGACCAACGATCCCGACCGCCCGGAGCACGAGCGCGACCAGATCGCCGCCTTCCTGGCGGCCGGCAAGGGCCGCAAGGTTCCGCCCGCCTATGCCGGCGAGGTGCGCGGCGGCACGCCCCTGACCGGGCAGGCCCCCATCAGTCCGCTCGCCCGACGGGTGCTGCTGGCGCTGGACGACACCCCGCGCCCGGCGGCCGAGCTGGCCTTCCGCGCCGGGCTGGATCCGCTGCTGATGCCGGAAACGCTGCACGAGTTGGGCCGCGCCGATCTGGCCACGCGCCACGCCGGACGCGGGCCGCGCGCCCCCGGCGGCGCGGCCCCGGCGCGCTTCACCCAGGGCCCGGAGGCCGGGGCCGCGATCCTGGCCATGGGTCTGGAGACGGCCCGCGCGCGCCTCGGCGCAGCGTCCACCGCCCCCGTTCACGCCTGACCAGGAAGGACGCCCCCATGCCGCTTCGTTCCCCGCGCCGGGCCTGGTCCTGGCCCGCCGCCGCCGTCGCCATCGCCGCCCTGCTGGCGCTGGCGGCCGCCGTCGCCACCGGCCGCCTGTCCCTGGCCGATGCGCTCGCTCTCGCCCTGCCCCTGATCGGAGGATGACGCCATGCCCGACCGTATCCGTGTCCGTGTCCCTCTTGCCGCGGCCCTGGTCGCCCTGCCGCTCGTCCTGGGCGGCTGCCTGCCCGCCGCCGTCATTCCCGGCGCGGTCATGGGGGCCGCCGGCCTGTACTGCGCCACCGTGTCCGAGACCGGCAAGACCATGGCCCGCAACGCCCTGACCGGCGGCGCGCCGCTGATCGCCTGCCCGGACAGCGCCGAGCCGGTTCAGGCCGAGCCTCAGGGGCCTCGATAGGCCTCCGTCTCCCGATATGCGAAGATCGCCGGGCGGCCCTCGGCCTTGGCCTGCGCCTCGGTGTAGCGCACGCGGTCGATGCGCCGCCCGGTGTCGTCGTACAGTTCGATCACCCCGGCGCGGGAATTGGCCAGCATCAGGGGGCGGATCGGCTGCACGCGGATCGCCTCGCCCGGGCCCAGCGTGCCGGACAGCCCCAGGCGCGGCCGCCGGGTGTCGCTGAGCTGCCAGCCCGCCAGATCCACGGCGTGGTTGGACAGGTTGATGATCGAGACCCACTCGCCGGCCCGCTCGTCGCCGGCCGGATTGACCAGGGCGGCGGCGAGGAACACGTCCACCTCGTCGTCGGCCAGTTCGGTGCGGTCCGCCCCCGGCCCCAGCACCTCGTGGGCGTCGTCCACCTCCCGCGCTTCCGGGAACTGGGTGTCGGGCAGGCGGGCGATGTCCGGGCGGGTGTCCTCGGCCGGGCGGGTGAAGAACAGCGGGTTGGCCTCCGCCACGATGGCCGGGAACAGCAGGCCCGTGCGGGCCTCGATCTCCGCCACCGTCACCTGATAGCGCTGGTGGTCGTAGCGCGTGCGGCCGCGACGGTCGGCCAGCGCGGCCGTGTCCTGCTCGATGACGAAGGCCCGGACCTCCAGCCCGCCCGCCGTGTTGCGGAAACACAAGACCTTGAAGAACGCCGAGGGCACCGTGGCCACGGGCCGGCCCTCGGGCTCGATGCTGCGCACGAAGGCGTCGTAGATGGGGCCGCTGAAGGAACTGACGCGGCCCTCGGCCACGCCGTCCATGCCCAGCACCCACTCTTCCAGGGCCAGCCATTCGTCCTGGTTGTAGTGGCTGTGTTGCAGGGCGGCGTTGGCGTAATAGAAGGTCTCGTCCGAGGCCCGCCCGGCGGCCGCGTTGGAGTCGCCCCAGGCCGCCGAGGCCCGCCGGGCCAGGTGGCCCCGGTCCCAGGGGTTGTCGCGGTAATAGGCGTTGTCGAGCTGGAAGTCGGCGCCGATTCGGCTGTCGATGCGCCAGCGGTCCGACCGGCTGACAGGGCGCAGCCGCATGCGGTCGATGTTCAGCGCCGCGAACACCGCCGAGCGGCGGTGCGGCTGGCGGTTCATCGCCACGGTATAGTTGACGTAATGCGCGAACACCTCGCGGTCCAGCGTCGGAACCCGCAGCACCAGCCCGTCCAGCGCGGCCGAGAACCCCGGCAGGGGCACCGGCAGGTCCGCGCCCAGGAACTCCGGATCATAGCCTGACATGTCGCGATGCCTCCCCATTGAGACGCCTGCAGGGGCGCCGGCCCATGCCGCATTGGTCCCCAATTTCTTGGACAATCCAACAGGTTCCTCACACCGAAGGCGATGAAAGTTTTTCAACCCACCAACGGCCATGTGGGTTTCCCCGTCATCGTCGAATTAGAAACCGCTAAACCATTGCCTTGACAAGCTGGCGGGTCCTTGAAATCTTGTTTCGTACCTGGACGTTGTCCAGCAACGAACAACCGCCCATGTGGCCTGCGGGCACACGGAAAAGGTGCGGAGCCAAGCATCAAGGAACACGGGGAGACTTCAGGATGACAACACGCGCGAGGGGGTGGGGCGGCACGACGCTGTCGGCCGCCCTGCTGCTGGCCGGGGGGCTTGCTCTGGCGGCGCCCGCCCAGGCGGCGGAGATGGACGTCGAGGTGATGGCCGGCGCCTGCACCTTCTGCCACGGCACCGACGGCAACGGCGTCGGGGCGGCCATTCCGTCCATCTCCGGCCTGCCGGTGGAGCAGTTCGAGTACATGATGACCTCCTACCAGGAGGACGCCAATCCCAGCACGGTGATGGGCCGCATCGCCCGGGGCTATACCGACGACCAGATCACGGCCCTGGCCGAGTACTTCGGCAGCAAGCCGTTCGAACGGTTGCCGCAGCCCTGGATCAACGTGGCCATGATTCCGGAAGGCAAGGAATTGGCCGCCGAGTACTGCGAGTCCTGCCACGAGAACGAAGGGCGAGAGGGCGAGGGTGTGGGCATCCTGGCGGGCCAGAAGCTCTATTACATGGAATTCTCGGTGGACGACTTCCTGAACGAGCACCGCGAGATGGAGCGCCGACAGGCGCGCAAGTTCCGGGACCTGATGGATGCGCAGGGGCGCGAGGGCTTTACGAAGATCCTCAACTACTACGCCAGCGTGAACTGAGGGAGGCGGACATGCAGAGCACCCGTCGCGGATTTCTCCGCGCCACCGCGGCCACCGCCACCCTGCTGGGAACGGTCGGCCTGCCCCACATCGCCCGCGCCGCCGCGCCCAGCTTCGTCGTCATCGGCGGCGGGCCGGGCGGCGCCACCACGGCCAAGTACATCCGGCGCTTCGCCCCGGATGCCCGGGTCACCGTGATCGAGCCGAACGCCACCTACACCACCTGTTTCATGAGCAACGAGGTGATCGGCGGCGACCGGGACATCTCGACCCTGCAGGTGCCCATGTCGGCCATGCGGGCGCACGGCATCACGCTGGTGCAGGACAAGGCCACAGGCATCGACGCGGACGCGAAGACGGTCACCACCCAGGGCGGCGAGACCATCGCGTTCGACCGCTGCATCGTCGCGCCCGGCGTGGACTTCCGCTACGACGCCATCGAGGGCTATTCGGCCGAGGCCGCCGAGGTCATGCCCCACGCCTGGAAGGCCGGGCCGCAGACCACCCTGCTGCGCGCCCAGCTTGAGGCCATGGAGGATGGCGGCACCGTCATCGTGAGCGCCCCGCCGAACCCCTTCCGCTGCCCGCCCGGTCCCTACGAGCGCATCAGCCTGATCGCCAACTACCTGAAGCAGCACAAGCCGAAGTCCAAGATCCTGGTGCTCGACGCCAAGGACAAGTTCTCCAAGCAGGGCCTGTTCGAACAGGCGTGGGAGACGTTCTACGGCTACGGCACCGAGAACAGCATGATCGAGTGGGTGCCCAAGGCGGACGGCGGCACGGTCACCGGGGTGAACCCGGCGACCATGGAGGTCACCGCCGTGGCCGGCACGTTCAAGGGCGATGTGGTCAACATCATCCCGCCCCAGACCGCCGGCGCGATTGCTCATGCGGCCGGGCTGGTCGAGGACGGCTGGTGCCCGGTCAACAAGGGCACGTTCGAGTCGCTGGTGGTCGAGGGCGTCCATGTGCTGGGCGATTCGTCGGTGGCCGCGTCCATGCCCAAGTCCGGCTCCAGCGCCAACTCCCAGGGCAAGGCGGCGGCCGCTGGTGCCCTCGCGCTGGCCATGGGCCAGGAACCCCCGGTGCCGCATCTGGCCAACGCCTGCTATTCCATCGGCGGGCCGGACCACGGCTTCTCGGTGGCGGCCGTGTACGCCTATGACGACTTCGAAAACGCCCTGAAGCCCGTCGAAGGCTCCGGCGGCGTCTCGCCCATGGATGCCGGGCCGGAGTCGCGCCGGCGCGAGATGTTCTACGCCCACAGCTGGTTCGAGAACATCAAGGCCGACATCTGGGGATAAACGGCGGTCATGCGACGTGGAAGGACGGGCGGACACCGGACGGGTCCGCCCGTCTCTCCATCGGCCGATCTTCATTCATTCCATTAGATTTTGTTGATAGACTGCGGGCGTGCGCTCCGGCCCGATTCGCGACCCGCTGCAGGAGGTCCAATGTCCCGGCCCGATCCCTCCTCCAAGCCCCCTCGGCGGGGTCTGTTCCGCCGGTTGTGGCGCAATCCCTTCGCGTCGGTCACCAGCACGGTGATCTTCGTGCTCGGCACCCTGGTGGTGCTCGGCGGGGCTTACGGCGGCTTCAACGTCTTTGCCGCCGCGACCAACACCACCGCGTTCTGCATCTCCTGCCACGAGATGGAAGTCGGCCCCTACGCCGAGTACAAGACGTCCATCCACTACGCCAACCGCACCGGCATCCGCGTCGAATGCGCCGACTGCCACGTGCCGGAGCCGTTCTTTCCCAAGGTGATGGCCAAGATCATCGCCTCCAAGGACGTCTATCATCATCTGCTCGGCACCATCGACACGCCCGAGAAGTTCGAGGCCCGTCGTCTGGAGATGGCCGAGCGCGTCTGGGCCAAGATGGAGGCCACCGAGTCGCGCGAGTGCAAATCGTGCCATGCCTTCGACTCCATGGACCTGCGCGAGCAGGGCCGGCGCGCCGAGATCAAGCATCCCGACGCCATGACCGAAGGGCGGCACTGCATCGAGTGTCACAAGGGGATCGTCCACGACCTGCCCGAGGGGTACGACGGGTGAGACGCACGGCACGCATGACCCGCCTCGCCCTGGCTGCCGCCGCGCTGGCGGGGCTGGGCACGATCCTGGCGCCGGCCCTGTCCACGATGGCGGCCGAGGTCGAGTCCGCCATCGCGCGCGGCGGGCGCCTGTACGACGACTGGCGCACCGAACTGGACCTGCACGCGCGCCACATCTCCCACCTGCCGCGCCCGGACGTGTCGGGGGCGGCCGCCACCGGCGCCGGGCTGTGCGTCTCCTGCCACGGCTGGGACTACCAGGGTGTGCCCTGGGCCGAGGGCGGGCCGCTGACCGGCATGATCGGGGCCGACCCCGGCGACGTGGTCGCCGTGCTCACGGACGAGACCCACGGCTACGGCACCTACATGGACGAAACGGATCTGGGCGATCTGGCCCTGTTCGTCTCGCGCGGACAGATGGACATGACGCAGTGGATCGACCTGTCGTCGGGCCGGGCGAAGGGTGATCCGGATGCCGGCGGGGTGTTCTTCCAGTCCATCTGCTCGGGCTGCCACGGGTCGGAGGGCATGGACGTCACCGACATGCCGCCGCTGGGCCCCTTCAGCCGCGCCGAGCCCTGGCACGCCCTGCACATCATGATGAACGGCCACCCCAACGGCAGCATGCCGCCGCTGCGGGTGCTGGATCCCGCGGATCTGGCCGATACCCTGGCCTATATGCAGGCCCTGCCCGCGCGGCCGCTGATCGCCGCCATCGTGCGCGGCGGGCGGCTGTACGACACCTGGTCGGTGGAGGCCGGCCGTGCGGTACCCGAGGGCTGGCACCCGGCCTGGCCGGAGGACCGGCGCGCGGAGGCGGAGTCCGCCGGCGGGGCCGCGCTGGAGCGCGCCCAGGCGCACAGTTGGCGGTGTGCCTCGTGTCATGGCTGGGATTACCGGGGCCGCGACGGCGTGGCCATCGGCGGGGCGCCGCCGCCCTTTGCGGGCATCCACGGCATGGACGGGGCGCCGCCGGAGGACATCATGGCCGTCCTGACCGACGAGACCCATGGGTTCGGCCGCCTGCTCAGCCGCCGCGACCTGATGGATCTTGCGACCTTCGTCAGCCGGGGGCAGATCGACATGGCGCCCTGGATCCATCCGGACACCGGCCATGTCCTGGCCGATGCGGCGGCCTATGAAGGGCACTACCAGACCATCTGCGCCACCTGCCACGGGTCGGACGGCCGCGCGGTGCGGACCATGCCGCCGGTGGGGCGCGCCGTGACGGGCACCCCCAAGCACGCCCTGCACAGCGTGTTCAACGGCCACCCCGGCGAGGACATGCCGCCCGTGCGCGCCATGGGGATCGAGACGGCGGCCGGCATCTTGTCCTTCGCCGAGACGCTGCCGACCCGGAAACGCTAGGGTCATCGCGGAATCCCGGTGGACCAGACGTCCTCCTCTGGCGTCGCGCCTCGAGCCTGAACCCCCTCCCGACCTCCCCCATGAATGGGGGAGGAGTCCCGGTCCATGCAGCGCCGACCGGACTCCCTCCCCATGGAATGGGGAGGGTGGGGGAGGGGTTATATCGGGGTACAGACCGGCTACCTAGGTAACAGAATAGACCGGCAACATGGGTAACAGGTCCACTGGCTGGCGAGGAGGGCTC
>NZ_WIVE01000087.1 GCF_009601025.1 Roseospira navarrensis
CCGGGTGTCCATGTGAGAGAGGTGATCCTGGAGACCACCAGCGATCCCGTCACGTGGCAGGTGCATGGGATCCTGCCATGGCTCGAAGAGCTGGGTGGGCGTTTCCTGCACGGCGGCATGTTGTCCAGCGAGGCTCCATACAAACTCCATGGCGGTAACTTCAGGAAGGGAGAGGGGCTATGACCGATCCCTTGCCGGGCACCGCGTCGAACTGCGTGGGGCGGAGTCGCCCCGCGCCGCGGGGCCATCCGCCGTCTGCGGCTCCGCCGTTTGCGGTGCCGGCCCCGGCGGGTTGCCCGCCGCGTTTCCCTGCGGGACACGGGCGGGGCGAACCCGCCCTACGGTCGTCCGCAAAGGCAGGCGCCCGGTCCCCCACGTGAAAAGGGCCGCGCCCCTTTCGGACGCGGCCCCTCTCTCGTCGGTCGGATGATGCGCGGTAGAGACGGCGGACTTAGAAGCCCATGCCGCCCATGCCGCCCATGCCACCCATGCCGCCCATGTCGGGGGCGCCGCCGCCGTCCTTCTTCTCGGGGACGTCGGCCACCATGCACTCGGTGGTGACCAGCAGGCCCGCGATCGAGGCGGCGTCCTGCAGCGCGGCGCGCACGACCTTGGTCGGGTCGATGATGCCGGCCTTGATCATGTCGGTGTAGACGCCGTTCTGGGCGTCGAAGCCCTGGTGCGGGTTGTCCTGCTCCATCAGCTTGCCGGCCACGACGGCGCCGTCGGCCCCGGCGTTCTCGGCGATCTGACGGACCGGCGCCTGCAGGGCGCGGCGCACGATGTCGATGCCGGCCTGCTGGTCGGGGTTGGAGCCCTTCATGTCGGCCAGGACGCGCGAGCCGTACAGCAGGGCGACGCCGCCGCCCGGCACGATGCCTTCCTCGACCGCCGCGCGGGTGGCGTGCAGGGCATCGTCCACGCGGTCCTTCTTCTCCTTCACCTCGACCTCGGTCGCGCCGCCGACCTTGATGACGGCCACGCCGCCGGCCAGCTTCGCCAGACGCTCCTGCAGCTTCTCGCGGTCGTAGTCGCTGGTGGTCTCTTCGATCTGGCTGCGGATGACGTTGCAGCGGGCCTGGATGTCGTCCTTGGCGCCGGCGCCGTCGACGATGGTGGTCTCTTCCTTCGTCAAGGTGACGGTCTTGGCCGTGCCGAGCATGTCGATGGTGACGTTCTCGAGCTTGATGCCGACCTCTTCCGAGACCACCTGGCCGCCGGTCAGGATGGCGATGTCCTGCAGCATGGCCTTGCGGCGGTCACCGAAGCCCGGGGCCTTGACGGCGGAGACCTTCAGGCCGCCACGCAGCTTGTTGACCACCAGGGTGGCCAGGGCCTCGCCCTCGACATCCTCGGCGATGATGAGCAGCGGGCGGTTGGACTGAACCACGGACTCCAGCACGGGCAGCAGCGGCTGCAGGCTGGACAGCTTGCCCTCGTTGATGAGGATGTACGGGTTCTCCAGCTCGCAGAGCATCTTCTCCGTGTTGGTCACGAAGTAGGGCGACAGGTAGCCGCGGTCGAACTGCATGCCCTCGACGACATCCAGCTCGGTCTCCAGGCCCTTGGCCTCCTCGACCGTGATGACGCCCTCGTTGCCGACGCGCTCCATCGCCTCGGCGATGATCTTGCCGATGGACTCATCGCCGTTGGCGGAGATGGTGCCGACCTGCGCCACTTCCTGGCTGTTCTGCAGCTTGGTGGAGCGCTTCTGCACGTCTTCCACGACGCCCGCGACGGCGGCTTCGATGCCGCGCTTCAGATCCATCGGGTTCATGCCGGCGGCGACCGACTTGGCGCCCTCGCGGACGATGGACTGCGCCAGCACGGTGGCCGTGGTGGTGCCGTCACCAGCCAGATCGGCGGTCTTGGAGGCGACCTCCTTGACCATCTGGGCGCCCATGTTCTCGAACTTGTCGGTCAGCTCGATTTCCTTGGCGACGGTGACACCGTCCTTGGTGATGCGCGGCGCGCCGAAGCTCTTCTCGATCACCACGTTGCGGCCCTTGGGGCCCAGGGTCACCTTGACGGCGTCGGCCAGGGTGTCCACGCCCTTCATCATGCGGTTGCGGGCGTCAATCCCGAAACGAACGTCCTTGGCGGTCATGTTTGTCTATCCTCTTGATCCGGAAGTCTGGGGGGTCGGTCTCTGGGAGGGAGGGCGGCCGCCTACTCCAGGACGCCCATGATGTCGGCTTCCTTCATGATCAACAGCTCGTCGCCGTCGATCTTCACCTCGGTGCCCGACCACTTGCCGAACAGCACCCGGTCGCCCACCTTGACGTCGAGGGCGTTGATCTTGCCGTCATCGCCGCGCGCGCCCGGGCCGACGGCCAGAACCTCGCCCTGCATGGGCTTTTCCTTGGCGGTGTCCGGGATGATGATGCCCCCGGCGGTCTTCTCCTCGGACTCGACGCGCTTCACCAGAACGCGGTCGTGCAGCGGACGCAGCTTCATTCTTTCCTCCGTCGATCGACGCCGTATCGGTCGTGTGTGATCGGTTGCTGTCGTGCTAAGGCCGCCCCGGGCGGAGCGGCCAAGAATTTGAATTCTCTCGGGATTTCATGAGCTGTTAGCACTCAGGCCCGTCGAGTGCCAACGAGATAGGGCAGCCCCCGCGGGCTGTCAAGCGGCCGCGTGCGGCGCGGTCCGCAAAAACTGGCGGGATCGGGGCGGAGACACGGCCGCTCCGCCGCCCGCCGATTTCGCGGGGGGGCGACGCGGACTCATGCTAGCCTTGCCGGTGCGCGGGCGGTTCAAGGGGGGCGGTCCGGTGCCGCTCGGCGCATGAGGCACACTCATCCGCCGCTGGTCTCATTCCCCTTTCGCATCGGGAGGACTCATCATGCGCACCGGACTTCTGCGCGGGATCGCCGTCGCCGCCACCGTCGCCGCCTTCAGCGCCGGGCCGGCGTGGGCCCAGGACCTGAGTTTCATGGTGCGCAATGCCACCGGCGTGACCATCGACGGCTTCTATGTCTCGCACACGGACACGGACGACTGGGAGGAAAACCTGCTGGAGAACGCCTATCTCGCGTCCGGATACGAGGTCGAGGTGGTGATCGCCGACGGGCGGCGCACCTGCATGTACGACATCCTCACCACCTTCGCCGACGGCGACGAGGTGGACGACTACGGCGTGGATCTGTGCGACCTGGGGGTCTACACGCTGGAATAGCCGCAACCCGGCGGCGGGCATGGAGCGATCAGAACGCCGTGTCGCGGAGGACGAACCGGACGTCGTCGCGCGAGCAGTACATGTCCTTCATGCCGAAGCGGAACACGTCCGCCTGGAAGTGCATGAACCAGCTATTGTTCCAGGCCGTCGTGACGCACAGGTTCATCATGTGGGGATCGTCGCGGGCCTCGATCCGGTGCAGGAAGGGATAGTGCCAGAACATCTGCGAGGCCCAGCTCACGTTGAACCGCTGGTCCAGCGGCTTGATGAGGTCGTGCTTGAAGAGGTGATAGGTCAGCGGCACCTCTTCCTTGGCGGTGAACTCGTTGCTTTCATAGGTGTCGTAGACCTCGCGCAGCACCGGGGCGTGGCGGCTGCGCTTGTAGACGATCACGCCCGCGTTGGCGGTGTCATGCACGTCGCCGGGCAGGCCCGCCTTGGTATAGCGCGCGCAGGCCGGCTCGACCTTGCGCGCGACCATGCGCGCCCGCCGCTCGGTGGACAGCTCCTTCAGGCCGGGCGTGGTGGTATTGGCGTGGTTCTCCGTCATGATCCCCACCCGGTCGCTGTCGTGGTGCGAGACGATGCACGGCGCCCGGTTCGGGTTGATGAGGATATCGTGATCGAGCCAGACCACGTCCTCATAGGCCCGCGTGGCCTCGTGCTCCAGGATCAGCAGCTTCTGCCAGTGGGGCGGGCGCTCGGTCGCCCGGGGCGTGGGGTCGATGTAGTTTTTCAGAACGATGATGTCGTAGCCGTGCTTGCGGGCGTAGTCGGCCCAGGTGGGGGAGAAGACGTTGCTCCACTCGTTCTGCACCCGGTCGCCGATCAGCACCGTCACGAGGGCCTTGTTTGCCATGCCCCGTTCCTCGCCTCCGATGCGGCCGTTACGGCGTGTAGTCGGCTTGCTGGAACGAATCCAGAACCTGCAGATAGTTGGCGCGCTCGTAGGCGGCGGTGTCCGCCACCGCCTTGTGGCTCAGGGCGCCGCGCGCCTGGTCCACGGTGTCGTAGCCGCCCACCTCCAGGAAGGCGCGCAGGCCGGTGACGAGCGTCTTCATGTGGGCGGGGCCGTAGCGCAGCAGGGCGGATGCGGTCATGACCACGTCGGACCCGACCAGGATGAACTTCATGGCGTCCTCGGCGCCCTGCACGCCCGTGGTCGCGGCCATGCTGGCCCCGCCCAGATGGCCGTACAGGATGCCGATCCAGCGCAGGGGAAGGCGGGCCTCGGCCGAGGTGGACAGGTCCAGCGTGGGCAGCGCCCGCATGGCCTGCAGGTCGATTTCCGGCTGGTAGAAGCGGTTGAACAGCACCAGCCCGTCGGCCCCGGCGGCGACCAGACGCCGCGCCATGTGCCCGGGGGCGCTGTAGTACGGCCCCAGCTTGACCGCGACGGGGATGGACACCTCGCTCTTGACCGATTGCAGGATGCTCTCGACGCGCGCCTCCACGGCGGCGCCGGTCTCGTCCAGGTCGGCGGCGACGTAATAGACGTTGAGTTCGATGGCCGGCGCCCCGGCCTCCTGCATCATGCGGGCGTACTCGGTCCAGCCGCGCGCGCTGATGCCGTTCAGGCTGGGGATCACGGGGATGTCGCAGCTCTCGCGGGCGCGGCGGATCAGGTCCAGGGTCTCGTCGCCGCCGATGCCGATGTCGTCCATCGAGGCGGCGGGGAAGTACCCGCCCGCGACCTCGGCGTGGCTTTCGGCGCCGACCTCGGCCAAGCCGTGCAGGGCCTCGCGCTCGCGCTGGATGCGCTCCTCGAACAGCGAGGGCATGACGACGGCGGCCGCACCCGCGTCCTCCAGCCGGCGGATGCCGTCCAGGGTGCCGGACAACGGCGAGGCCGATGCCACGATGGGATGCGCCAGCGTCAGCCCGAGATACCGCGTCGTCATGTCCATGGGTGCTGTCTCCCTCCCCGACCCAGACGGCCCTTGCCCCCTGTATCGCCAGACCCGATTGGGGGGTCAATCATTTGCGTGTGGTGGCAGCGCCTTCTTGGACCGCCCGGGCCCATGACGCCACGTCATGAGGCGGGCGGCCGGTGCAACCGCACCGGCGCCGCGAAGCGGCGGCGGCGATGAACCGGACGGGTCCGGTTCATCGCCGATTGGGATCACATCTGCCCGCGCGGTCCCTCGCGGGCCATTTCCTCGTACAGGTGATACTTGGCCAGAACCTGTTCCTGGGCCTGCGCCATGAGCCGGCGCGCGGTGTCCGGGTCGCTCGCGGCCAGGGCCCGGTAGCGCAGCTCGTTCTGGGTGTAGGCGGACAGGGGGATGCGCGGGCGCGGGCTGTCCAGGATGAACGGGTTTTCCTCGGACTGGTGCACCGCCGGATTGTAGCGCAGCAACGGCCAGTAGCCGCTTTTCACCGCCAGATCCTGTTGTTCCATGCCCTTGTCCATGGCGATGCCGTGGGCGATGCAATGGCTGTAGGCCAGGATGATGGAGGTGCCGGGATACTGCTCGGCCTCGCGGAAGGCGGTCAGCACGTGCTGCGGGTTGGCGCCCATGGCCACGCGGGCGACATAGACGTTGCCGTAGCTGATGGCCTGCAGCGCCAGATCCTTCTTGCCGACGCGCTTGCCGGCGGCGGCGAACTTGGCGACGGCGCCGATGGGCGTGGCCTTGGACATCTGGCCGCCGGTGTTGGAATACACCTCGGTGTCCATGACCAGGATGTTGACGTCGCGGCCGCTGCCCAGCACGTGGTCCAGACCGCCCGAGCCGATGTCGTAGGCCCAGCCGTCACCGCCGACGATCCAGATCGACCGCCGCACCAGGTGATCGACCACCGACAGCAGGTGGCGGGCGTCGTCGTCCTCCAGCGGCTCCAGCAGGGCGCGCAGCGTCTCCACCCGGGCGCGCTGGGCGACCAGTTCCGATTCGGTGCGCTGGTTGGCTTCGAGGATCGAGGCGGCGAGCTGCTTGCCCACCACCGGGGCCAGTCGGGCCAGCAGGTCGCTGGCGAGCCGCACGTGGTTGTCCCCGGACAGGCGGAAGCCCAGGCCGAACTCGGCGTTGTCCTCGAACAGGCTGTTGGACCACGCTGGGCCGCGTCCGGTGTCGTCCACGGCCCACGGCGTGGTCGGCAGGTTGCCGCCGTAGATGGACGAACAGCCGGTGGCGTTGGCCACCTGCAGCCGGTCGCCGAACAACTGCGAGAGCAGCCGGACATAGGGCGTCTCGCCGCAGCCCGAGCAGGCGCCCGAGAACTCGAACAGCGGCCGCAGGAACTGCGCCCCGCGCACGGTGGAGAAGTCCACCCGCGCCCGGTCGTTGACCGGCAGGGTCTCGAAGAACGCCTGATGCGTGGTGATCTCGTCGGCCACGCTCATCTTGTCGTGCATGTTGATGGCGCGGCGGCTGGCGTTCACCGGGTCCTGCACCGGGCAGGCGTTCACGCAAAGCGTGCATCCGGTGCAGTCCGAGACCATGACCTGCAGCGTGAACCGGGTATCCGGGAAGCCGCGCGCGTCCACGACGGCGGAGGGGAAGCCGGCCGGCGCGCCCTCCAGCCGGCCCTCGTTGTAGAACTTGGTGCGGATGACCGCGTGCGGGCAGACCATCGAGCAGTTGCCGCACTGGATGCACAGCTCCGGGTCCCACTTGGGGATCTGGGTGGCGATGTCGCGCTTTTCGTACTGCGTGGTCCCGCTGGGGAAGGTGCCGTCCGGCGGCAGGGCGCTGACCGGCAGGGAATCGCCGCGCCCGGCCAGCATGACGGCGGTCACGTCGCGCAGGAAGGCGGGGGCGTCGGCGGGGATCAGGGTCCGCAGCGGCAGGGCGTCGACATCCGCCGTCTCCGGCGGGATCGGCACTTCCTTCAGGTGGGCGATGGCCATGTCCACGCCCGCGTGATTGCGCTTGATGACCTCTTCGCCCTGACGCTTGTAGGTCTTGGAGATGGCGGCCTTGATGCGCTCGATCGCCACGTGCAGCGGCAGCACATTCGACAGCGCGAAGAAACAGGTCTGCATGATGGTGTTGACGCGCCGGCCCAGGCCGGCGTCGCGCGCCACCGCCACGGCGTCGATGGTGTGCAGCTTCAGGCCCCGCGCCCGGATGATCCGGCGCATGTCCACCGGCAGGTGGGCCCAGATCTCCTCGGGCGGGTAGGGGCTGTTCAGCAGGATGTCCGCGCCGAGTGCGGCCCGGTCCACGATGTCGATGGAACTGATGAAGTTGAACTGGTGGCAGGCGATGAAGTTGGCGTGCTCGACCAGATAGGGCGACGTGATGGGGCGGGGCCCGAAACGCAGGTGCGACACCGTGCGCGACCCCGACTTCTTGGAATCGTACACGAAATACGCCTGCGCGAAGCGGTCGGGGTCGTCGCCGATGATCTTGATGCTGTTCTTGTTGGCGCCCACGGTGCCGTCCGAACCCAGGCCGTGGAAAATGGCGCGGACCGTGTCCTCGGGTTCGATGGAGAACTCGGAGTCGTGGGTCAGACTCAGGTGGGTGACATCGTCGGTGATGCCGACGGTAAAGCGGGGCTTGGGCTCCGGCCGGGCCAGCTCGTCGAACACCGCCTTGGCCATGCCGGGCGTGAACTCCTTGGACGACAGCCCGTAGCGCCCGCCGATGACGCGCGGCATGCCCGCCGTGGGCAGGCTGCCGTTGCCGGCGGCCTCGGCCAGGGTGGACAGCACGTCCATGAACAGGGGCTCGCCGGGCGCGCCGCTTTCCTTGGTGCGATCCAGCACCGCGATGGAGCGGGTCGAGGGCGGCAGCGCGGCCAGGAAGCGGTGCGCCGACCAGGGCCGGAACAGGCGCACCTGGAGCACGCCCAGCTTCTCGCCGGCGGCGTTCAGGTGGGCGGCGGTGTCCGCCGCCGTCTCGACGCCCGAGCCCATGACGACGATGACCCGCTCGGCATCCGGCGCGCCGTGGTAGCTGAACGGCGTCAGCGGCCGCCCGGTGGCCGCGCTCACCGTCTCCATGGCGCGCTCGATCACGTCCGGCATGGCGTCGTAGAAGGGGTTCGCCGCCTCGCGCGCCTGGAAGTAGACATCCGGGTTCATCGCCGTGCCGCGCACGAACGGCCGCTCCGGGCTGAGCGCGCGCAGGCGGTGGGCGCGCACCAGGTCGTCGTCGATCAGGGCGCGGATGGTGTCGTCGGGGATCAGGTCGATCTTGTTGACCTCGTGCGAGGTCCGGAAGCCGTCGAAGAAGTGCAGCACCGGCACCCGCCCCTCAAGGGTCGCGATCTGCGAGACCAGCGCGTTGTCGTGCGCCTCCTGCACCGAGGACGAGGCCAGCAGGGCGAAGCCCGTGGTGCGCGCCGCCATGACGTCCTGATGGTCGCCGAAGATCGACAGCGCGCTGGTGGCCAGCGAGCGGGCCGCCACATGGATCACGCAGGCGGTCAGCTCGCCGGCGATCTTGTACATGTTGGGCAGCATCAGCATCAGGCCCTGCGAGGCCGTGAAGGTGGTCGCCAGCGACCCGGCCTGCAACGCGCCGTGCAGGGCGCCGGCGGCGCCGCCCTCGCTCTGCATCTCCATGACGTCGGGAATGGTGCCCCAGATGTTCGGCCGGCGCTCGCTGGACCACTGGTCGGCGAACTCGGCCATGGGCGAGGACGGCGTGATCGGGTAGATCGCGCAGACCTCGTTGACCCGATAGGCGATGTGGGCGCAGGCCTCGTTGCCGTCGATCATGACGCGCTGGACACCGGAGCGCCCCTGGCCCGCCGGAGCGGTCATCGGCTGCGTCGGCGCGGTGGTATCGGGCATGGTCGGACGTCCTCTGTTGCCGGGCTCCGGGGCCGTGGGCGAGTCGGCCGGGGCGGTCGGGGCGATCGGTCGCGGCGCCGGGCGGCCGGCGGGACCAGCCCGCGCAGCCGGGGCGCCGGGGGCGCCGGGCCCCTTCCTAGGGGTTGGGCTCGGGAATCATCTCGATGGCATGACAGGGGCACTGGTCATGGCAGACGCCGCAGCCGGTGCAGCGCTCCAGGTCCACCCGGTAGCCCTTGCCGCGCCCCAGCTTCTGGATGGCGTTCTCGGGACAGGCGCCGTGGCAGCCGTCGCACTCATAGCAGTTGCCGCAGGACAGGCAGCGCTGGGCTTCGTAGTGGGCCTCCTGCACGGACAGGCCGCCGACCACCTCGCCGAAGCCGGTGGTGGCCTCCTCGGCGGGCACGTGGGGCTGCTGGCGCGGGTCCGCTTCCACGTAGTACGGCACCTTCAGGTCCGCGAAGCTGACCCCCGGATTGCGCGGCCGGGGCTGGTAGAGGCCGCCGCGCAACCAGGTGTCGATACAGCGCGCGGCCTGCTTGCCGTGGCCGACGGCGATGGTCACCGAGCGTTCCGACGGCACCATGTCGCCGCCCGCGAACACGCCCGGGGCGCCGGTCATCATGCGTTCGTCCACCCGCACGGTGCCGTCCCGGTCGAAGTTCAGGCCGGGGACGGAGCGCAGGAACTCGGTGTCCGTGTCCTGGCCGAGCGCCAGGATCAGGTCGTCGGCCTCGATGGTTTCGGTCTCGCCGGTGGGGCGCGGGCGGCCGCGGTCGTCCAGCTCCATGATCTCGACCGTCATGGAGCCCGGCTCCAGGCTCTTGATGGCCCGCAGCCAGTGGATCTGCACGCCCTCGTCCAGGGCCTCCTGGGCCTCGAAGTCGTGGGCCGGCATGTGGCCGCGGTCGCGGCGATAGACGATCAGGGGGTCGTGCCCCAGGCGCTTGACCACGCGCGCGGCGTCCATGGCCGTGTTGCCGCCGCCGTAGACCGCCACCCGGCGGCCCAGGCGCGGACGCTCCCCGGCCTCGATGCTCTTCAGGAAGGACACCGCGTCCATCATGGGCGCGGCGTCCCGGGCCGGGATATCCACGCGTTTGGACAGGTGCGCGCCGACGGCGATGAACACGGCGTCGAACTTGCCGTCCTGGCGCTCCGCCTCAAGGTCGGTGACCTTGTGGTTCAGGCGCAGGTCCACGCCCAGATCGACGATGCGCTGGATCTCCTGGTCCAGCACGTCGCGCGGCAACCGATAGGCCGGGATGCCGAAGTGCATCATGCCGCCGGCCAGCGGGCCGGCATCGACCATGGTGACGGCGTGGCCGCGCCGGGCCAGATGATAGGACGCCGACAGCCCGCTGGGGCCGGCGCCGACGATCAGCACGCGCTTGCCCGTGGTCTCGAACGGGCGTTCGAACTGCCATCCCTTCTCCAGCGCGAGGTCGCCCAGATAGCGTTCCACGGCGTGGATGGAGACGCTGGCGTCCAGCTCCTTGCGGTTGCAGGAGTCCTCGCAGGGGTGATAGCAGACCCGCCCGTGCACCGCCGGCATGGGATTGTCCTGCGTCAGGACGCGCCACGCGGTTTCGTCCTCGCCCGCCTGCACGTGGGCAAGCCAGGCCTGGATGTTCTCACCGGCCGGGCAGGCGTGGTTGCACGGCGGCAGGTGGTCCACATAGATGGGACGTCTGACCCGCTCCGGTCCCGTGCGCCGCTCGTGACTAAGATCGAGCGGACGGGTCATGTCCGTCGGGCGGTGGAGACTGGCCTCTGCCATGGCACGTTCCTTCCCCGTGTCCCGGGGCGCCCGCTCTTTGGCGGCGGTTCACCCCATGCGGCGCCGCCCGGCGATCGGAAAGCCGGGGCCGGCGCGGTGCGCGGGCCATGGTACAAGAATCCGGGCGGCGAAACAGGGGTGAATTGAAATCTGTCGCAAATCCGTCGCGGTGCGCGGGGCGGCCCGCGTCCGGGCCGTCGGAATGCCGCACGCCGCCACTGGGGCTTGATGCCCGGCCGGATTTCCTCTCATGATGCGGCCCTGTTGGCCGATGGTTCCAACGGTCTCTGACGAGGACCGTTGGAGTCCGTGGCCGGCCCAAAAAGCAGAAGAGTGGATGAGGCACCCTCATCCGCCGGCCACATCCCAACAGATCCCGCCTGCAGCGGGACGCCACCCGGGAGGATCACCCACCATGCGCATGCTCGCCCGCGCGGCCCTCATGGCCGCGTCCACCGCCGCCATTCTGGCCGTCGCCCCGGCCTTTGCCCCGGCCTCAGCCTACGACCCCCTGGTCGAGAAGCAGAGCTTCACCATCCCCGCCTTCACCACCCAGAGCGGCGAGACCGTCAAGGAGATGACGCTGGGATGGGAGGCCTACGGCGCCCTGAACGAGGCCAAGGACAACGTCATCCTCATCACGCATTATTTCTCGGGCAATTCCCACGCCGCCGGGCGCTACAGCGCCGACGACGCCGCGCCGGGCTACTGGGATTCCATCATCGGGTCCGGCAAGCCCATCGACACCGACCGCTTCTACGTCATCGCGGTGGACACGCCGGTGAACCTGGGCGCGCACAGCCCGACGGTCATCACCACGGGGCCGGCGACGGAGAACCCGGACACCGGCAAGCCCTGGGGCATGGACTTCCCCATCCTCACCATCCGCGATTTCGTCGAGACCCAGAAGGCGCTGCTGGACCAGCTCGGCATCGAGACCCTGCACGCCGTCATGGGCGCGTCCATGGGCTCCTTGCAGGCCTACGAGTGGGGCGCCAGTTATCCGGACAGGGTCGAGCGGGTGATTCCGGTCATCGGCTCGGGTTGGGCGGATGCCGACCTGATCGCCTGGCTGAACATCTGGGGCGCGCCGATTCGGCTGGATCCGAACTGGAACGGCGGCGACTACTACGACGGCACGCCGCCCACGCGGGGTCTGGCCGAGGCGCTGAAGATCGTCACCCTGCACGCCCAGCACCCCGAGTGGTCCAATGGCGTGTTCGGCCGCGCCTGGGCCGATGAGGCCAAGGATCCGGCCGACAGCTTCCAGAACCTGTTCCGGATCGAGGCCGTGCTGGACGGCGCGGGCCTGGCCCGGGCCGAGACCTCGGACGCCAACCACTTCCTCTATCTGGCGAAGGCGAACCAGCTTTTTTACGCCGGCCACGGCGACAGTCTGTACCAGGGCCTGTTCGACATCGACGCGCCGGTGCTGCTGATCCACACCAACGAGGACCTGATCTTCCCCGGCGACGCGGTGCGCGAGACGGCCGCCCTCATCAAGTCGGACGGCACGCCGGTGCAGATCGTGGAGCTTCAGGGCACGCGCGGGCATCTGGACGGGGTGCTGTCCATCGCCCAGGCCGGCGACGCCATCCGCGCCTTCCTGGAGGAGGGCGGAGAGTAGCCGACCGGGAAGCGGGGGCGTGAGACCCGGCGTGCGGGTCCCATGCCGCCGCCACCGTTACCCGCGCGGCGGGCGCGCTTCCTCGATCACGTCCAGGGCGACCACGCCGGTGTTCAGCACCTGCTTGCCGGTATTCTCGAAGTTCACGGTCACCCGCGCGCCCACCACCGACTGCACCTGTCCGGTGCCCCAATCCGGACGGGACGACATCCTGACGCGCGCCCCTGGCGCCACATAGCCCGATCCTGTCATCAACATGTCCGCCTCCATGGTTTGTGCTCCGTGGTGACTGGGTGTTTTCGGCTGCCCTTTCCCGATGTCCCGGCGTCTCCGTTTTTTTGTCTCCCGGGCCGATCCGGGCGGGCTGTCTGGAGCCCTTCCAATAAGTTTCATTAGAACACGTGGGGCGCTGGCCCAACAATTGCCAGACCGGGGCGCAAAGGGCGGAGGCTCCAGGGCATTGGCGCGGATCTGGTCTGATGGATGGGCCCCTCACGCGAAAGGCGCAGAAAAGCGGTCGGACTTGTCGGGCGCACCCGCCGGCCGCCGGTTCGTTGTGCGCCCCGTGGCGGGGATTGCAGGGCGCTGAACGCGGATGACAGGGGTGTCATGGGTCGTGTCACCGCCCGAGATCCTTCGCCGCCGATGGCGGCTCAGGATTGTCTGTTTGATTTGTGGCATTGTGGAGATGCCGGGTTGCGGGGCCCCGGGTGGCCACCCGGGGCCCCGCACCGGATCGTGTGATCGTCTCAGGATGGGGTCTTTGCCCGTTGTCATCGTGATCCGCGATCCGG
>NZ_WIVE01000088.1 GCF_009601025.1 Roseospira navarrensis
CTTCATGGCCGCCCTCTCCGCCGTGCGATACAACCCCGACCTCAAGGCCTTCTACGAACGGCTTATCGGAAACAAAAAGACACCAAAAGGCGCACTCCTCGCCGTGGCCAGAAAGCTCGTCACCATCGCAAACGCGGTCCTCCGGCCTCAGCCCGAACCCGCCACAAACTGAGTTGATGACACACCTTTAATAGATATTTTCATCCGGAGCGCCCGTAAGGCGCGAAGGATCTCGTGATGAGGCACGAACCATGACACCCCTGTCATCTGGATTCGGAGCCCTGGAGATCCCTCGTCTCGCTTCGCTCACTCGGGATGACGAAATAAAATTATAGGATGTCATCCTGAGCCGCCATCGGCGGCGAAGGATCTCGAGCGCGGGTCTCCGACCGGCTGCAAAGACCTGCACGAGAGATCCCTTTTCCCTGAGACCGTTGCCCGGGGCGGGACGGCGCAAGGCTGGCGGCCCGGGCCAAATCGGGATAAGCAACCGGATCGTCCCCTTCCGTCCGGATCCGGTTCATGTCCCAGACGCCTCCGTCAGATCCCGGGCTGTCCGCCGCCCTGCTGGGCGAGGATGCCCAGGCCCGCCGCGCGCTGCCGCTGCTGCTGCTGGGCGCGGTGCTGATCGGCTTCTCGCCCGTGCTGGCCAAACTCTCGGTGCTGGAGCCGACGGCGACGGCGTTCTACCGCGCCGGGCTGGCCTGGCCGATCCTGATGGCGGCGGCGGTGCTGGGCACCCGCCGCCAGTCCACCGGACGGCGCAAGGCCCGGCCGGAGACGCTGGGCGATCATCTGATGCTGGCGGCCCCGGGGCTCGCGTTCTCGGGCGATCTGGCGTGCTGGCACTGGGCGCTCAACTATACCAGTGTGGCCAACTCCACCGTGCTGGCCAACCTCGCGCCCGTGTTCGTGACCTTCGGCGCCTGGGTGCTGTTCGGCCAGCGGCCCACCCTGGTGTTCCTGGCCGGGCTGGCGACCGGGATTCTGGGAGTCGGACTGCTGGTCGCCGACTCCCTGACCGTGGGCGCGCCGGACCAGATCATCGGGGATGGGCTGGGCGTGGCCACCGCCCTGTTCTACGGCGCGTACATCCTGGCCATCGGGTGGAGCCGCACCCGCTTTCCCACCGCCGTCGTCATGGCGTGGAGCAGCCTGCACACGGCCTGGGTCCTGCTGCTGCTGAGCCTGCTTCTCGGCGAGAGCTTGGTGATCCCGTCGCTGTACGCGCTGGGCATCCTGCTCGGCCTCGCCTGGCTGAGCCATGCGGGCGGTCAGGGGGCGATCGTGTTCGCCCTGGCCCATCTGCCGCCCGCCTTCGGCAGTGTCAGCCTTCTGTTGCAGCCGGCCGTGGCGGCCTTCCTGGGCTGGCTCGTGCTGTCCGAACCCCTGACCCCCATGCAGGGCCTTGGGGCGGTCATCATTCTGGCGGGGATCGTCATCTGCCGGCGATCAAGCCCCCGGACAGCCGACCGCGCCGCCGGGGGATCGGATGCACCGACCACCCGTCCGGAGTCATTCTAAAGGATGGGCTTGCGATTTCCTCCCAAAGTATGATTCTTGTGTGATGGTGGCATGCGGGCCGGTGCCGGATGCCATGGCCGCGTGCTAAAGGACCACGGTGGCGCCTCACCCCGTGGCCCTCTCTATCCCTCGACCGTTCCTTAGACACGCCGCGCGGAGACGTTTGACCATGCCTCATACCCGTTGCGCCAAGATCGTCGCCACCCTGGGGCCCGCCACGTCCGCCGAAGGCACCGTCGAGGCGCTCGTCAAGGCCGGCGCCAGCGTGTTCCGGATGAACTTCAGTCACGGCACCCACGCCGACCACGAACGCAACCTGAACACGGTTCGGCGCATCGAGGCGAAGATGGACCGGCCCATCGCGGTGCTGGCGGACCTGCAGGGGCCGAAGCTGCGCGTCGGGCAGTTCGTGGGCGGGGGCACCCGCATCACGCCCGGGCAGACGTTCCACCTGGACATGATGGCCGAACTGGGCGACTCGCGCCGGGTCTGCCTGCCGCATCCGGAGATCTTCCAGGCCCTGGAGGCGGGGACGGACCTGCTGATCGACGACGGCAAGCTGAGGCTGCGGGTGGAGAGCGTGACCGAGGACCGGGCCGTCACGCGGGTGGTGACCGGCGGGCAGATCTCCGACAACAAGGGCCTGAACGTGCCCAAGGCGATGCTGCCGATCTCGGCCCTGACGCCCAAGGACCGCAAGGACCTGGACTTCGCCCTGGACCTGGGGGTGGACTGGGTCGCGCTGTCCTTCGTGCAGCGCCCGGAGGACGTCGCCGAGATCCGCAAGCTGGTGGGCGGGCGCGCCGGCGTCATCAGCAAGCTGGAAAAGCCCAGCGCGCTGGAGAGCCTGGACCAGATCATCGAACTGTCGGACGGCGTGATGGTCGCGCGCGGCGACCTGGGCGTGGAAATCCCGCCCGAGCGCGTGCCCGGCGTCCAGAAGCGAATCATCCGCGCCTGCCGGGCCTACGGCAAGCCCGTGGTGGTGGCGACCCAGATGCTGGAAAGCATGATCAAGTCGCCCACACCGACCCGGGCCGAGGCCTCGGACGTGGCCACGGCCATCTATGACGGGGCGGATGCGGTCATGCTGTCCGCCGAAACGTCGGTGGGCGACTATCCCGTCGCCGCCGTGGACATCATGAACCGCATCATCCGGCAGGTGGAAAAGGACGAGAGCTACCGCGACATCATCGACGCCGGCCGCCACGAGCCCGAGAACAGCGCCGCCGACGCCATCTGCGCCGCCGCGCGCCAGGTGGCCGAGACCCTCTCGGCGGCCCTGATCGTGAGCTTCACGAGCTCCGGGTCCACCGCACTGCGGGCGGCGCGCGAACGCCCCCCGGTTCCCATCCTGTGCCTGACGCCCAAGCCGGACGTGGCCCGTCGCACCGCCCTGGTGTGGGGTGTCAAAGCGACCGTGACCGGGGACCTTCAGGGGTTCTCCGACATGGTGGACAAGGCGGTGCGCTATGCCGCCGACACCAGCCTCGCACAGCCGGGCCAGCGTCTGGTCATCATCGCCGGCGTGCCCTTCGGCCGCCCGGGCACGACGAACAACCTGCGCATCGCCTGGGTGGAATAGGCAGGTCACAGGCCTCAGGGGAACGGCCTGTGGCTGCAGATCGTTGCGACCAGGCGGACGCGTGTGCTTGAGATCATACCAACGGCATCTGACGATGACCGTTGAAGGCCGTGGCCAGCCCGCTCCCACACCCGGCCACCCACGACAGCATTCCCAAAGAAAAGGGTCATCGCGGAGTTTCAGGGCCGCGTGGTCACGATGTCCAGCCTGCCCGCCCCTGCAGCTATCCGATTCACACACCTTTGCCGCCGCAGGCGGGGCCTTCGATCCGGAAAGCGGCCTGGTCCCTTAAGGCATGTCTTGCGTCGGGGTGTCGGGGTCGGTGATGCCGGGCGGGAGGTGACCTCCCGCCCGGACCGATGTCATCCCCATCCATCGGGCGAACCGATCCCGATCCGGACGGGGCTGCAAGTCCCGTCCGGCATGCGGAAAGTCTGTCCGTGCGACCCTTTGCGATGGGCGAATCGGATAGCCGGCCGGGGGGAAGGGCGTTCGGCCTGCACCCGACCGGGCATGGCACTCCGCCATGAACGGGCGTGGCCCCTGTTGTAACGCCGGGGTCAGCCACATGAACGATGCGGTGCCCACGTCCGTCTTTCGTTCTTTCGCTCTTTCGGTCTGACCCCGCTTATCGACCACTGGCACCGCTGCCAGCGGTCTCCGTCTCCATGAACCGCCGTGTCCGGACCCGGACGCACGGTGGTGTCGGACGGAGGAGGGGAACCGAACGGTCCCCTCCACCCGATCAGGATCAGCGCCAGGCGCGGCTCATCTTCAACACATCGCTGGCCAGCCCGCGCAGGCCACGTTCCGACCGGAACGAGCCCATCACCGCCTTTTCCTTGTCGCGCTTGGCGACGCCATCGACGCGCAGCATGGTCTCGGCCGCGTGGGTCAGCAGGCGCGGATAGTCGGTGAAGAAGTGCTTGTTGTCGTGCAGCACCTTGGGCAGGCGGCGGTACTTCTTCAGATCCTTCATCAGGAAGCTGTCGTCCAGCGCCCGCTTGTAGGCCTTCAGGGTGGAGGCCGTCATGGGCTTGCCCTTGGCCTTGGCGGCGGCGATGGTCTCGCCGGCGATGCGGCCCGAGGTCATGGCCAGGTTCGACCCCTCGCGGTGGATCGCGTTCAGCATCTGCGCCGCGTCACCAGCCACCACCCAGCCGTCGCCGTACAACTGCGGGATGGCGTTGTAGCCGCCTTCCGGCAGCATGTGCGCGGCGTATTCCTTGACCTCGCCGCCCTCGATCAGGGGGGCGATGGCGGGGTGAGCCTTGAAGCGCTCCAGCAGGTAGTACGGCCGCACCTCGGATTCGGCGAAATCGCTGATGAGACAGCCGACGCCGATCGAGACGCTCTCCCCGTTGGTGTACAGGAACGCGGTCCCCGCCATGCCGGCCGTCACGGAGCCGGCGGCCTCGATCACCACGCCTTCCTTGCCCTTGAGGTTGAAGCGGGCGTCGATCACCTCGCGCGGCATGAAGATGGTTTCCTTGACGCCCAGCGCCACGTCGCGCGGGGTCAGCTCCTTGCGCAGGCCGGCGCGGCTGCCCACCAGGGCGTTCACGCCGTCGGCCAGCACCACCACATCGGCCGTCACTTCGCCCTGATCGCGGTCGGTGGCGACCCCGATGACGCGACCGCGCTTGTCGCGCAGCAGGCCGGTGACCGTGGTTTCGCAGATGACGAGGGCGCCGGCCTCCTTCACCTTGCCGCTGAACCACTTGTCGAACTGGGCGCGGATGATGGTGTAGCGATTGGGCCGCTGCTCGTTGAAGCGGTCGGAGCGGTAGTTGGTGCCGACGAACGACTCATCGTCCAGCATCCACATGCGCTGTTCGATGACGTGGCGCTCCAGGGGTGCGCTGTCGCGGAAGTCCGGGATCAGCTTTTCCAGGGCGTCGGCGTACAGGATGGCGCCCTGCACGTTCTTGGCGCCGGGGTACTCGCCGCGCTCGATCTGGAGCACGTTGAGGCCTTCCCGGGCCATGGTCAGGGCCGCGCTGTTGCCGGCCGGGCCGGCCCCGACCACGATGGCGTCGAAGTGTTCACGCTGGGTCATGTTTGAGCCTCCTTGACGCCGGTCAGCCGGCCAGCCGGTCAACGGACAGGCGGTTGCGGAACGCCTCCGTCAACGCCGGCAGGATTTGGAGCGCATCGCCGACGATGCCGTGATGGGCGAAGTCGAAGATCGGCGCGTTCGGGTCGGTGTTGATGGCCAGGATCCGGTCGGCTCCCTCGGAGCCCACGCGGTGCTGGATCGCCCCGGAGATGCCGGCGGCGATGTACAGGCGCGGCCGGATGGTCTTTCCGGTCTGGCCGATCTGGCGGTCGGCGGTCATCCAGCCCTTCTGGATCAGCGGGCGGGAACAACCGTACTCGGCCCCCAGCACCTCGGCCAGCTCCTTGACCAGCCGGATGTTCTCCGGCTTCTGCAGGCCCAGGCCGCCGGCGACCACGATGTCGGCATAGGCGAGCTGCGCCTGATTGGTGTCGGCGTCGGGGATGAAGTCCAGGACCTTGGTGACGATCTGCTCTTCGGCCATGTCCAGGCGCTCGCGCACCACCTCGCCGGAGCGGGCGCGGTCCGGCTCGCCCATCGCCATCACACGCGGACGCACGGTGGCCATCTGCGGCCGGGCCTGCTGGGTCATGATCGTGCACAGCAGGGAGCCGCCGAAGGTCGGCCGGGTCGCGGCCAGGTTCCGGTTCGGGTCGATGGCCAGTTCGGTGCAGTCGGCGGTCAGGCCGGTGGCCAGGGTGGTCGCCACCGCGCCGGCCAGGTCACGGCCGAGCGTGGTCGCGCCCAGCAGCATGACCTCGGGCTTGTGGGTGTTGACCAGATCGGTGAGCGCCTTGGTGAACGGGTCCGTGCGGTAGTTCTCCAGCAGCGGATCCTCGATCAGGTACACGCGGTCGGCGCCGTAGTGGAAGGTCTCGGCCACGGCCTGATCCGTGCCCTCGCCGGCCGGGCCGAGCACCACGCCGGCCAGATCCACGTCGAGCGCGGTGGCCAGCTTGCGGCCTTCCGTCAGCAGTTCCCACGACACCGGATGCACGCGGCCGTGCTCCAGTTCGATGAACACCCAGACGTGCTTGTAGCACTTCAGGTGCTCGGGCAGTTCCAGCTTCTTGCCACGGCCCGCGGCGGGCGTGTTGGGGGCTTGTGCCATGATGGGTCTCCTTGTCGCGCGGGCCGGGTTACGCCGCCGCCGTCTGGCGGGCGATCACCTGAATCAGCTTGGGGTCGGCCGTGGTCAGCACGTCCAGGGCGGACAGCGCCTTGGCCTGGGCGGTGTCGCCCTCGATCATCGCGGCCTTCTCGGCGCGCGGCTGCGGGGCGAAAACCTTGCTCACCTTGGTCGGCGAGCCCTTCATGCCGCACTTGCCGATGTCCTCGACCCCCGCCGCTTCGGCGTTCCAGGTCTCGATGTCGGCGCGCTCGGCGCGCAGCATGTCGGGCATCGAGCCGCGTCGCAGCTCGTTGGTGGCCTCCAGCATGGTGATGAGGCACGGCAGCTTCGTCTTCAGCACCTGCACGCCGCCCTCGGCGCGGCGATGCACGGTGATCTCGCCGGCCTCGCGGTCGATGGCCGGAATGGCCGAGACGTAGGTGAGCTGGTTCAACTCCATGCGGCGCGCGATGCCCGGACCGACCTGGGCGGTGTCGCCGTCGATGGTCTGCTTGCCGGTAAACACGATGTCCACGGGCGTGGTCTCGCCGACCTTCCGGATGGCCGCCGTCAGCGCATAGGATGTCGCCAGCGTGTCCGCGCCCGCGAAGAATCGGTCGGACAGCAGGATGGCGCGGTCGGCGCCGTGGCCCAGCGCCTTGCGCAGGGCGGTCGAGGCCATGGGCGGCCCCATGGTCAGCACGGTCACCGTGCCGCCCATCTTGTCGCGCAGCGCCAGGGCGGCTTCGAGGGCATACAGGTCATAGGGGTTGATGATCGTCGGCACGCCCTGGCGCATGATGGTGTTGGTCACCGGATGGACCCGGATCTGCGCGCTGTCCGGCACCTGCTTGATGCAGACGACCATGTTCAGGCCCTGGCTCATGGGCTCATCCTCCATTCTGCGCGGACGGGGCAGGGGTCAGGGTCTCCAATGGAATGAAGGCCCCTCCCGCTCCGTCAGCGTGCTGACGAAACACCGCGAACACTTTTTCGCGACGAGCATCCGACGCAACAAAGTCGGCATGGGCGCGCGCCAGATGGGCGCGCAGCGTCTCTCTGTCGTCCGCCGCCGACGGGTCGGCGGCGACGTACTCCCCAAACCGCTTGAGGATATGCAATCGGCTGGATGCCAATACGGAGAAATCATAGGGCACGTCAAGAGCCTCGAAGAAGTCCTCCGCTGCCGAGAGGTGGCCCAGGCGCGCAAGAATCGTGCTCATGACGGTCTCTCCATGGTCGGGCGGGCGGTCGAGGCCGGGGTGTGCGGGGCGATCCCGTGCGCGGGACGGGTCACCGCGGCCGATCCGGGATCGGGCATTGCGGTCACCGCATGCCAGGTGCGCAGGTCCTCGGCCTCTGGCGGCCGCTTGGTGTGGCGGTAGTGGGCGCGCAGCAGCGCCACCATGCGGGTGGCCTGTCCGGGGGCGACGGTCAGGCCGAGGGCGGCGCAGGCGTGCGTGAGGCCGGCGGCCCCCGAGTGCTTGCCGACGACGAACTGGTGGGCGCGGCCCAGGCGCGCCGGGTCGAGCCCCGTGTACGTGATCGGATCGCGCAACAGACCCTGGACGTGAATGCCGCTTTCGTGGCGGAACACGTTGGCGCCGACGACGCTCTTGCCGGCGGGCAGGGGACGGCCGGCAGCCTCGGCCACCAGCTCGGCCAGGGCGCCCAGCCGATCCGTGACCACGCCGGTCGAGCGCCCGTACAGGGCGTCGAGGGCGACGGCCACTTCCTCCAGGGCCGCGTTGCCGGCGCGCTCGCCCAGGCCCACCACGGTGGTGCTGACGTGGGTGGCGCCGCCGCGCACGGCGGCCAGCGAGTTGGCGCAGGCCAGCCCCAGGTCGTCGTGGGCGTGGATCTCAAGCTCCAGGTCCGTGCCCGCCCGCAGGTCTGCGAACGCGGCTCGCGCGGCGAACGGGTCCAGCAGGCCGAGCGTATCCGCGTACCGGAAGCGTTTCGCCCCGGCGCGTTCGGCGGTCTCGACCACCCGGGCGAGGAAACCGGGGTCGGCCCGCGAGGAGTCCTCCCCCCCCACGCTCACGACCACGCCGGCATCGCGGGCGCGTCGCACCAGCCGGTCCAGGGTCTCCAGCACCCAGGCGCGGGACCGGCCCAGCTTGCCCCGGATCTGCAGGTCCGAGACGGGGGTGGACACATGCACCATGGAGACCCCGCAGGCCAGCCCCGCGTCCAGGTCGGCGTCGGACAGGCGGCACCAGACGAACGGCGTGGCCGTCAGGCCCAACGCCACGATGGCGCGGATGTCGTCCTGTTCCTCGGTCCCCATGGCGGGGATGCCGACCTCCAGCTCCGGCACGCCGGCGGCGTCGAGCGCCCGGGCGATGGCCAGCTTCTCGGCGCGCGTGAAGGCCACGCCGGCGGTCTGCTCGCCGTCGCGCAAGGTGGTGTCGGTCAGGACCACGGGCGGGGCCGGGTCGGGGAGCCTGGGCGGTGTCATGGGTTGTCTCTCCCGTCTTTCAGCAACTGCCCTTGCTGCTGCACCCGGCGCAGCCGCTGGCGGCGTTGGGGTTCCGGAACACGAACCCGGCGCCGCGCTCGTCCTGCACGAAGTCCACCGTGGCGCCCACCAGCAGGCGGGCGCTGTCGGGGTCCACATAGACGGTGACGTTGTCGTCGAAGACCTGCACGGCGTCTTCGGCGTCGGCCCCGGCGGCGAGTCCGAGGCGATACTGGATGCCGGCGCAGCCGCCGGCGGCGCAGACGATGCGAAGGCCGCGCGCGGCCTCTGACGTCTCGACGGCGACGCGGATGGCGCTGCGGGCGGCGTCTGTCAGGTCCAGCATGGCGTGTCCTCCCTGAAGCATGGACGCGGTTTGGGGAAGCGATGTGGCGATGGTGCACTGCAAGAGGCGTGCCAAGTCCCGCATGTCGGGAGAACCCCCAGCGTTCTGCGGGAGTCCGTCATGCCAACGTCTCGTGGGACCGACAGGACCATGTCGGGCATGCGACAAATCGTCGGGCGTCGTGTCGCGCCCCGGACAGCGGGTCCGGAGTCCGGCGGGGGCGCGTCAGAGCGGAAAAAGCCCGGGTTTCCGGGCCGTTCGGTTGCGCGAGGCGGGCGGGCGCGGCAAGTGGCATCCCCTTTGCTGAGACGGGTCGCATCGTTTCGCCCGAGCGGGAGTTCGCCCCATGACCCAGATGCCGCGCATCCCCATGCAGGCCCCGGCCGCCGTCGCCGCCTCCGCCAAGGTCACGCCGCTGCCGCCGGCGGCCGAGCGGCCCCGCCGGGTGCCTCACAACAAGCGCCGCGAGGCGGACGCGCCCGGTGTGTGGGAGCGCATCAAGGATCACCCGTGCTACTCGGAAGAAGCGCACCACTATTTCGCGCGGATGCACGTGGCGGTCGCGCCGGGCTGCAACATCCAGTGCAACTACTGCAATCGGAAGTACGACTGCTCGAACGAAAGCCGCCCCGGCGTGGTCTCCAACCGGCTGACGCCAGAAGGCGCGGTGGAGAAGGTCCGCGACGTGGCCGCGCGCATGCCCCAACTCTCCGTGGTGGGCGTGGCCGGCCCGGGCGACGGCCTGTTTCAGGCGGACCGCACCCTGCGCACCTTCGAGCTGCTGCGCCGGGAGATGCCGGACCTCACCCTGTGCCTGTCCACCAACGGGCTGGCGCTGCCGGACCACATCGATGCCCTGAAGGCGCTGGACATCGGCCACGTGACGATCACGATCAACTATCTGGACCCGGAGATCGGGGCCGAGATTCATCCCTGGGTCTTCCACAACCACCGCCGCTGGCGCGGTGTGGAGGCCGCCCGCATCCTGCACGAGCGGCAGATGGAGGGCCTGGAACGGGCGACCGCCGCCGGGGTGCTGGTCAAGGTGAACTCGGTGCTGATCCCGGGCATCAACGACGATCACATGGCCGAGGTGAACCGGGCGGTGCGCGCGCGCGGCGCCTTCCTGCACAACGTCATGCCGCTGATCTCGGACCCCGCGCACGGCACCGTGTTCGGGCTGGACGGGCGGCGCGGCCCGACCCCGGCCGAGCTTCATGTCGTGCGCGAATCCCTGAGCAACGACGCCCGCCTGATGAAGCACTGCCGCCAGTGCCGCGCCGATGCCGTCGGCATGCTGGGCGAGGACCAGTGCCAGACCGTTCACGCGGGCGGCGGCTGCGGCAGCGCCAAGGACGACCCGGACGCCGCGTCCGAGGCCCGCGAGGCCTGGCGCGCGGTCGTGGCCGACAGCCGGGCCGCGCAGCAGACGGACGCGGAGCGGGCGGACGCGCTGGTGCGGGCGGTCGCTCCCGCCGGCGACGACCGGCTGGTGGCCGTCTGTACGCGCGGCGGCGGCCGGGTGAACCTGCATTTCGGCAAGGCGACCGAGTTCCACGTCTACGCCGTCGGCGCCGACGGCATCCGCTTCGCCGGCATCCGGCGGGCCGACAACTACTGCCTCGGCGGATATGGCGAGTCCGAGCGGCTGGACACCATCCTGTCCGTGCTTGAGGACGTGTCGGCCATGGTCTGCGTCAAGGTGGGCGCCGGACCGCGCCGCCGGCTGGAGGCGGCCGGCATCGCCTGCCACGAGGATACGCGTCTGGAAACCATCGAGACGACACTGGCGGACTGGTACGCCGCCGCGGTGCCGGGCTCGGGGGCGGCGCGTGCGGAGGCCGGGCCCGCTTGAGGGGCCGGCGAGAATTCCCCTACGTTCCTTGGCCTTTTTTCAACAGGAGGGTTGTTCCATGGCTTACAAGATTGTGGCGTCCCAGTGCACCCAGTGCGGCGCGTGCGAGTTCGAGTGCCCCAACGGCGCCATCAGTATGAAGGGCGAAGGCTACGTCATCGACGCCGCCGCCTGCACCGAGTGCGAAGGCCACTTCGATGCCGCCCAGTGCGATGCGGTGTGCCCGATGCCCGGCACCTGCGTGAAGGTCTGACGGGAGGACGCCCGATGAACGAGACCGCGACAGATGAGGCGCTGGAGATCGACCGCCCGCCGGCGTTCGCTCTCGGCACGAAGGTCCGGGCCACGGCCCTGATCCGCAACGACGGCACCTTCCCCGGCGCGCCGGTCGGCGAGGTTCTGGTCCGGCCGGGCGATGTGGGCTATGTCCGCGACGTCGGCAGCTTCCTGCAACGCTTCCGCATCTACGCGGTCGATTTCATCGGTCTCAACCGGATCGTCGGTCTGCGGGCCGGCGAACTGGAAAGCGCCGAGGCGACCCCGGCGGCGGAGGTGCCGGCATGAAGATCACCATCCGCAAGGACGATACCGGCCGGTTCGAGGCCTATGTGCCGAAAAAGGACCTGGAAGAGCATGTCGTTGACAGCGAACACCCCACCCTGTGGGGCGGCTGGATCGAGCTGGGCAACGGCTGGCGCTTCGAGATGCCGGAGATGGCGGCGGACACGCCCCTGCCGCTCACGCTGGACGCACGGCGGACCAGTACGGGCGAGTAGGCGCGACCCGATCAGGTTCGGAACGAAATGGCGGGTGGCCTTCGGGGAGCCCGCCATTTTCATGGGAGAGGCACGCCGGTCTTTGCGTTCGCACATGACAGGCGGCTTCGCGAAACTTGATACAAGCGGCTAATTCAACAGATCATTGATCCGGCTCATGACCGCAGGTCGAGCATCCCGAAACATGGCTATGGCATCCAGGCCATTTGCTGCTCTCTCCCACCCCTTGTCCGTCAGCGACTTGGGACTGTCTATCAGGGCCATGATTCGGCAATCGGTGGGCCTCGTGCTTTGCCACCATCCTTGCAACGACGGCTTCGAGGATACGCTTATCCGACGCGGCCAGGAACACGCCGAGTGGAGGCCGCCCGTTCTTCCGCAGGACGACATCTGCCGGATAGAGGTGAACCGCCCCGGGTTTGCCGGAGGCTCCAGAATTTGAGAGGATGGAGCCATGAGCAAGACCGGGACCTCGACGAGGTATTCGCCTGAAGTGCGCGAACGCGCGGTACGGATGGTGAAGGAGCAGTGAACGACCCTTGGGGGGCGCGTACGCCTCCGAGTGGGCGGCTTTGACGTCGATTGCGGAGAAGTTCGGGTGTTCGGCGGAGGCGCTTCGCAAATGGGTCCGCAAGGCGGACCGGGCGGCGTCGCCGGAGCACGCGGCGTCCGACGCGGCGGCGGATCGGGTGAAGGCCCTGGAGCGGGAGAACCGCGAGCTGCGCGAGGCCAACGAGATCCTGCGCAAGGCCAGCGCGTATTTTGCCCAGGCGGAGCTCGACCGCCGGTTCAAGCGATGATCGGGTTCCCAATGGACCTTTGGGACGATCATCGGGACGTCCACGGGGGGACGTCCACGGGGTCGAGCCGATCTGCCGGCTGTAGCCGATCGCTCCGTTGACGGATCACGCCCATGTGGCCCAGCGCCGCGACCCTTCGCTGGCATCGGCGCGTGCTCAGCGGGATGCGGCCTTGCGCGTCGAGATCCGGCGCGTCTGGGACGAGAACTTCGGTGTCTCCGGCGCCGACAAGGTCTGGCGCCAGTTGAGGCGCGAAGGCCTTGAGGTGGCCCGCTGCACGGTGGAACGCCTGATGCGGGACATGGGCCTGCAAGGCGCGGTTCGGG
>NZ_WIVE01000089.1 GCF_009601025.1 Roseospira navarrensis
CTCCTGGGCATCGCCACCACCAAAGGCCCAATCTCCTACGATATGTTGATCGCGCCGGAAGCAAAGGGATAAGCCTTAAATGTATAACGCGAGATTTTTGTATTTTTCTTGCAGGTATCCTTGTCGGCAGTCTCCGATCCTTCAACCATTTGGTGGAGGACGGCAGACCCGGGTCTTTCCACCAAATGGTCAGGTGCCTGGCAAAACACCCTTCAACCTGATGGTTAGGGTGCGTCGAAATGACCTTGGCGGGTATTGACGCCCCGAAGTCAACCACGCGAACCTGTGCGCATGGTTGATTGTGCGCCATTGCAGGTAATGAGGGGTTTTGCAATGCGTGCAGCATGTGGCGCTTATGTGCTGAGGTAGAGGTCCGGGCGTCCACTCTCCGATCATCCGTTCGAATCCCCCGCACACTTATGGGCGTCGAGGCCCAGACACTCGCCATGCAGGAGGAGGCACATGCACTTCAGATCGCTGATCGGGACGGCCACGGTTGCTGGTACGCTGATCGCAGCGGCCGGCACGGCCCAGGCGGCAGGCTGGTTCGAAACGGACCGATTGGGCTACAGCGGCACCGTGACCCGTCACGATACGCTTCAAAACGCGAAGGACGGGGTCAATGCCACCGACACGGTTCAGGTCGGTCCCCGTGACCTGAGCATGTACTTTTCGGACGGCTACACGCCGGACTACAATGTCGCGATGGGAAGCTGGTGGTATTCTACGGAAGGGAGCTCTGGGTGGGGGAACACCCACGGCAATACCGGCGTCGGTTTCATGCAGATGTACGATGTCGGAGGCGCCTCGGATACCTCCATGTCAATGGGGTTTTCGGACTTTGACGGCACGTACTACCGAGACTTCAGCTTTTCGGTGGTCGGCGGTGACCTGTCGGACTACAGCCGTCTCAGCGTTTATGACAACGTCAATGACGGCGGAATTTTCCACGAGTATGCCATCGACTTCACGGTGTCGGGGTTGATGGGTGAAGAAGTGAGTCCGGGCGTCATCCAGTCTTTTGGCACGCACCCCACGTCTGTGACGGGAACCATGACCGGCGTGTTCGAACTGACGGAAAACGAGACATCGCCCGCGAACATCGGCTTCTATTCCTTCGCCTTTGATCTCAACATGGAAAACTGGGCATGGGAAAACCGGGATGCTCTGGACCCGAATGCCTTCTCCGAAAGCAACTTCGCCGTCACCCCGCTGCCCGCCGCCGTCTGGTTCCTGCTGACGGCCATCGGTGGTCTGGTCAGCACCCGCTGGCTCAAGACGGGCAAGGCCGGCGCCTCCGCCCGCGCCTGACCGCAACCCCAGGCACGACAACGCCCCCGGCCCGGACCGGGGGCGTTTTCGATGGGGGTTCACGGTACGGCGCCCCGCCCGAATGTCGGCCGGTATCAGCCGCCCCCGCCCGCCGAGGAGCGGGGCGGCTCTCCGGTCGGGAGCGGCAGTTCCTCGCGCGGTTGCGGTCCCACGTACTTTTCCGTGCGGATGAACGGGCGCGGGTGCAGCAGGGTGTGGGTGATCCGCTTGAACAGGATGTCCGCCGACACCGGCTTGCTCAGGAACTCGTTGATGCCGGCGTCCCGGGCCTCGGTCACGTGGGCCAGGTCGGAGTAGCCCGACACCATGATGATGGGCACCTCGGGGTTCAGGATGGAGGAATCCCGCCGCACCAGACGCGCGAATTCCGCCCCGTTCAGCGGCGTCATTTCGTAGTCCAGCAGGATCAGGTGGATCGGATCCTGTTGCAGGCGCTTCAGGCCCTCGACCCCGTCGCCGCATTCCATCACGTCGCGGATGCCGTAGTTGGCAAGCTGCGTGGTCAGCAGGGACCGGGAGAACTTGTTGTCGTCGATGATGAGCACCGTCATCGACGACAGCATTTCCTGCAGCTTTTCCTTGAGCTTCTCGCCGCGTGTGGGCACGACCAACTCCCCGTTCGTGATATGGCGCTTCGGGCGTCCGACCTTCCCGTGCCCGCCGGTCATTCCGCGCGGCCCCGGCGACTGCGCCGCGATGCATCGGCATTGGACCGGACGGGGCCGTCTCATCGCTGATCGGGACCAGGGCCCGGCGGCGGCCGTCGCGTTCCCCGCCACACCCCGGAGGCCGCGTGCAGGCGCAAGCGCCGCACAACCTGAGGCGTAATGAGGCCGTGGCCAAATAAACTATGCGCCTCATGGTCCCGCGCCGCAACCGTCCCATGGTCAGGGGGCCCCTGCCAAACGGGCGGGGCCGGACCACTGGTCGCCCGGATCAGCTTTCCCCCTCGGTCTGGATGTGCAGGGTCTCGCCGCAGTGCTTGCAGTGCACGGCATCCAGGTCGTGGCGCGACAGCCCGCAGCTCTGGCAGGCGTGCCGCACCTTGCGGGGCCGGAACACGGTCTGGATCAGGCGCAGGAACAGGGCGACTCCGACCACCATGATGATGACGGCCAGCAGGCGCCCCCCGGCGCCCGTCAGGGTGATGTCGCCGAATCCGGTGGTGGTCAGGGTGGTGACGGTGAAGTACAGCGCGTCAAGATAGCTGTTGATGGCCGGGTTGATGTCGTGCTGGAGCGCGAACACCATGGCCGTGACGACGAAAATGAACACCACCAGGGTGATGGTGCTGACGATGACGTCCTCGTTGCGCCGGAAGAACGCGGTCTCGCGCCGCAGGTCCCGCAAGACCTGATAGGACTGCAGCAGCCGCAACAGCCGCAGCACGCGCAGGAAGGCCAGGTTGGCGGGCAGCACCGCCGCCAGCAGCAGCGAGACCACCACCGCCAGATCCACCAGCGTGGACGGCCGCACCAGATGGCGCCAGGGCCGGGGCTCGATCCAGGTGCGGGCGCTCACGTCGGCCAGCACCAGCAGGCCGATGATGAGGTCCACGACCACGATCACGGGCGAGGGCGGCAGCGGCTGGGTCACGACGATGATGAGCACGGTCAGCACATCGAACCCGATCAGCCCATAGCGGAAGCGGCGCGCCCGCTGGCTGGTGCCCCGGTACAGCCCCGCCACGCGGTGGCGAAGGGTCTGGCGCTGGCCGGCGGACGGCCCTGTCATGGCCCGGTCGCGCGGTCGGGTCCGGTGGCCGGGTCCGCTCCCTGGTCAACGGGCGTCTCCGCCGCCGGCTCGTTGGGGATCGCGGCAGGGTCCACCACCCCCGCCGCCTCTCGGCGGGCCTGGAAGGCATCGCTGAAGGCGCTCGCCAGGATGCCCGTGGGCATGGCGATCAGCCCGATCCCCGTGACGGCGGTCAGGGCCGCGAACAGCCGTCCGGCCACCGTGACCGGGTAGACGTCGCCGTAGCCCACCGTGGTCAGGGTGGCCACCGACCACCACATGGCGCGCGGGATGGAGCCGAAGGCCTCGGGCTGGGTCTCGGCCTCGACCAGGTACATGGCGGCCGAGGACAGCAGCAGCAGGCCCGCCGACACGCCGACGCTCAGGCCCAGTTCCATGGACCGCCGCGAGACGGCCTCCACCAGGGTGTCGAAGGCCAGCGAGAACCGGCCCACGCGGGCGAGGCGCAGCACCCGCAGCAGCATGGCCAGCCGCATGAGGAACCCTTCGGAGTCGAAGGCCGTGGCGAGGATGACGACAACGGTCGCCAGGTCCAGCAGGGCCACCGGGGTCATCATGAAGCGGAGTCGGGACCCGCCCCAGATCGGGTTCTCGACACTGCACCAGACGCGGGCGCTGTATTCCAGGACCAGCAGGCTCGTCAGGCTGATTTCGACGACGAGAAAGGCCGTTTCGTGGCCATCGTAGACCGCCGGTTCCGTGCCCAGGACGGCCACCAGGATCGACAGCAGGATCAGGCCGACGACGGCCATGTTCAGGCCGGACAGGCCCGGTCCGTCCCACAGACGCGGGTCGAGGTGATGGGCCAGACGCGCCCTCAGGGTGGGCGCTGCGGCCGATGCGGCGGGTCGGTCGGCGGCTCCTCTCTTCCGATCGCCTGCGCTCATGGCCGGGCGCCACCCTTTGGCACGGACGCGAAGGTCATCTCCACCCGTCGTCCCGAGTCGCTCCAGCGCACGGTGTCGGCGACGGCCCGCATCAGGGTCAGGCCGCGTCCGCGTCCGCCCGTGGCCACCAGGGCCGGGGCATCGCCGGGCGCCGGGTCGCTGTCGGTGGGCGGCGAAAAGCCGGGCCCCCGGTCCTGGACCTGGACGGTCCAGAGGTCGTCCTCCCCGGCGCGGATCGTGACCAGCACGGGCCGCCCGCTGTGGTCCGGGTCGGCAAGGGCGGCCTTGATGGCCGCCGTGTGCAGCATCCAGCCGTCGGGGGTTTCCCGCAAGGCGCGGGGGATGCCCAGGCAGCCATGGATCATGGCGTTGACGGCGGCCTCGTGGATGGCGAGCCGGACCGAGTCCCGCCGCAGGGCCAGCGCGGGCCAGTGCGCCACGACGGCTTCGGCCAGCGCTCCGGCCAGGTCCGTGCGCCAGGCGAAGCGGACGTTGAGCAGCACGGCAAGGCCGCCCGCCGCCACCACCGAATCGGCCCGGTCCGCAAGGTCGGGGCTGCGCGTGCGCACCTCGGTGGCCATCAGGCCGGCGCCGGGCGGGGTCAGGGACCGGCGCAACAGCGTATCCTCTCCGGCCTGGACGTCGTCCAGCGGCTGGATGGTGACCCGGCCTGATCCGACCGCCTGCGGGGTTGCTCCTGCCATCACGCACTCCCAAGGAGGGACACGGCGCGCCGCGTCCCGTCCGGCGCGGGCCCGCGCCGGGGGGCAAGTCTAGCGGGCCAGGGCCGGGCGCGGCCACCCTCAATCCCGGAAATCGCGGCGCGCCACGGGGAGCCCCGGGGTCGGTCCCGGAGTCGGTCCCGGGGTGCGGGCCAGCCGTCCGGCGCAACCCGCGCCGGGGTGGCGGCGTTGCCTCCGCATCACCGCACCCGCGCGATCCATCGGTCCGCCGGGCGGGGTTGATCGATCCGGTCGGTCAGGTTGAGCGGATTTCTTCACTGGATCGATGCGGGGCAAGGGGTTATGTTTGTTGCGAGTGATTCGCAATTGAATTGGGTCTCAAGAAAGGACGCCCAGACCATGACCGCCTTGATCGCTGCCGCCACACGCCGCGTGCCCGCCGTTTCCGGCGGGGGTGGCCTGTCCTGGCCGTCCCTGCCGCCGGTGGGGCAGCGCGCCCTCGTGCCGGTGCTGCTGCTGCTGGCGGCCCTGGCCGTGCCGGGCGGGCCGGCGCTGCTGCTGGATGCCCTCTCGGAAGCCTATCTGGCGGTGTCCGTCTTCGTGGCCGGCACGCTCTTGCTGGTGGGCGCGGCCGAACGCGGCTTGGGGACCGAGCTGGGCGCGGTGCTGCGGCGGAACGCCCGATGGCAGGTCCCCATTGCCGCGCTGCTGGGCGCCTTCCCGGGGTGCGGCGGGGCGATCGTGGCCCTGACCCAGTTCACGCGCGGCCACCTCAGCTTCGGCGGCGTGATCGCCACCCTGACGGCGACCATGGGCGACGCCATGTTCCTGCTGCTCGCGCAGGCGCCCGAGGTGGCGGTGCTCGTGCTCGGGGTCGGCGTGGTGGTCGGCTGTGCGACCGGCTGGATCGTGGACGCGCTGCACGGGCCCGAGTTCATGCGGCCCAAGGCGTCGGCCGGGTCTTCCGCCCGTCCGGCGGCCTGTGCGACCGATGGCGGTCCGTGCGCAAGCGGCGGCACCCGCCAGCCGGGCGGTCTGGCCCGCGCCCTGGAGCGCGTCTGGCTGTGGCTGCTGGCGCCGGGCGTGGTGATCGGCCTCGCGATGGCGTTCCAGATCGAGCCCGATGCGTGGCTGGCCCCGGGGCTCGGGGTGCACCCCGTGTTCTGGCTTGGCGTGGCGGGCGCCGTTGGTGCGATGGCGCTCTGGGTGTTGCGCGGTCGGGGCGAGGTGGAAACGGACGGCGGGGCGAGCGCCGTCGTGGATACCACCAGCTTCGTGACCGCCTGGGTGATCGTGGCCTTTGCCGGCTATGAACTCGCCGTGGCGGGCCTGGGGCTGGATGTGGCCGGCTGGTTCGCCGCCGCCGCGCCGGTGGTGCCGCTCGTGGCGGTGCTGATCGGGCTCATCCCCGGATGTGGTCCGCAGATCCTGGTGACGTCGCTGTATCTCTCGGGCGCCGCGCCGCTGTCCGCGCAGCTCGGCAACGCCATCGCCAACGACGGCGACGCGCTGTTCCCGGCGATCGCGGTGGCCCCCCGGGCGGCCGTCCTGGCGACGCTGTACAGCGCCATCCCGGCCGTGCTGGTGGCCTACGGCGCGTATGCCCTGGTGGGGTGAGCGCCGGGCCTGATCCCCCGACACAAAACCGCCGCCCCGAAGGCCGGGGCGGCGGTCTTGCGAAACCGAAACCGTCAGGCGGTCGCGGATCAGTCCTGGAGGGTCGCCAGATAGGCGGCCACGTCCGGCGCGAACTTCGGCGGCAGGCTGACCACCATGGCGCTCTCGGACCCGCCGGCATACTCCTCGCGGAAGCCGTCCGGATCGGCGACGTATTCGGTCAGGTTCTCTTCGGTCCAGGTCTCGATGCCGTTCTCGACGAACATCGGCACGGCCTGGTAGCGGTCGAAGCCCTCGATGGTGCCCGGGGTGCTGCCCACGATGCCCCACAGGTTCGGGCCGACCATGTGCTTGCCGCCCTTGTCGAAGGTGTGGCACGCCTTGCAGACGCGGTTCGCCCACTTCTCGCCGTTGGCGGGATCGCCCTCGGCCAGAGCAACGTTGGTGCTCACGCCCATGGTCAGGGCAATGCCCGTGGCCGCGATCAGGGTCCTCAGCATTGATACAGTCTCCTCTTGAGTCTTCGCGAAACCTGTCAGTCCAACAGGCCCATGGAGCCGAGCCGGGCCCGCCCTCGATGAACCCGCCCGCCGTACACCCGTGTCCCATGCTTGCGGGGACGATGCGGTCCGTACGAGGTTACAGGAACCGGGACTTATACTTGATCCCGTTCCGGGCCTCAAGACCGGGGCTTGACAGGTTCGCGTCAGGCCGTGGCGACGACCCGCCACACTTACGAGTCTGGACGCTAGCCCGATTTTGTGGCCGGTTTGTGGTGCGGCGGGGGTCTTTCGGTGGTCCGGACCCCGACCGAGCGCGGCGCGTGATGGGCGATCGGGGGGCGATCGGGCGGCGATCAGGGCGCGGTCCGGCGGCCCGGCCCACTTGCAAACCGCGAAAGGAGTATGGTAAGGAACCGTCGTTTTCCGGGGGGTTGCTCTCTCCGGAAACCTTTTTCTTATGCAATTTCAATGCCCTGCCGACACCCGGCCGGTGGCGTTGAAGGGGCACGCGACAATCGGGACACAGCGAACGTGGCATCGCAATCGACACGGGTAAGCGGGCTCGCCGTGCGCTACGCGGCAGCGCTCTACGAACTGGCGGACGAGGCCAGGGACATCGATCCGGTGGCCCGGGACCTGTCCACCTTGCAGACCATGCTGGACGAAAGCGAGGACCTGCGGCGGTTCATCGCCAGCCCCGTGGTCTCGCGCGACGACCATGCCAAGGGGATCGCGGCCCTGGCCGACGCGGCCGACATCGGCGCCACCACCCGGAAGTTCCTGGGGCTTGTGGCCAGCAAGGGTCGCCTGGTCGCCCTTCCGGGGATGATCCTGGCCTTCCAGCGCCAGCTCGCCAAGGCGCGCGGCGAGATGACCGCCGAGGTTGTCAGCGCCCGTCCGCTGTCCGAGACGCAAAGCGCGGCCCTCGCCGCCCGCCTGAAGCAGGTGGTGGGCAACGAGGTGGCCATCGACGCCCGCGTGGAACCCGCCCTGCTGGGGGGCATGGTGGTCCGGCTGGGCTCCCGGATGGTTGACAGCTCGCTGCGCTCCCAACTGCAACGCTTGAGTCTCTCCATGAAAGGGGTTGGATGATGGAAATCCGCGCCGCGGAAATCTCCGCGATCCTGAAGCAACAGATCGCCAATTTCGGCGCCGAGGCGGACGCCGCGGAGATCGGGACCGTGCTGTCGGTCGGCGACGGAATCGCGCGCATCCATGGCCTCGACAACATCCAGGCCGGCGAGATGGTCGAGTTCCCCGGGGGCGTGAAGGGCATGGCCCTGAACCTGGAGGACGACAACGTCGGCGCCGTGATCTTCGGCAGCGACACGGGCATCGGCGAGGGCTCGATTGTCAAGCGGACCCAGGAAATCGTGGACGTGCCGGTCGGCGCCGGCCTGCTGGGTCGCGTCGTGGACGGTCTGGGCACGCCGATCGACGGGCTGGGCGCCCTGTCCGACGTGGAGCGCAGCCGCGCCGACGTTAAGGCCCCGGGCATCATTCCGCGCAAGTCGGTGCACGAGCCGGTGCAGACCGGCATCAAGGCCATCGACACCCTGATCCCGATCGGCCGCGGCCAGCGCGAGCTTGTCATCGGCGACCGCCAGACCGGCAAGACCGCGATCATTCTCGATACGATCCTCAATCAGAAGGACGTGAACGAGAAGGCCAAGGACGACAGCGAAAAGCTGTATTGCATCTATGTGGCGATCGGGCAGAAGCGGTCCACCGTGGCCCAGGTGGTGAAGACGCTCGCCGACCGCGGCGCGCTGGACTACACCATCGTGGTTGCCGCCACCGCGTCCGACCCGGCCCCGCTGCAGTACCTGGCCCCGTACACCGGCTGCGCCATGGGCGAGTGGTTCCGCGACAACGGCAAGCACGCCGTCATCTTCTATGACGATCTGTCCAAGCAGGCCGTCGCCTATCGTCAGATGTCGCTGCTGCTGCGCCGTCCGCCGGGCCGCGAGGCGTTCCCGGGCGACGTGTTCTACCTGCACTCGCGCCTGCTGGAGCGCGCCGCGAAGATGAGCGACGAGCACGGCGCCGGCTCGCTGACCGCGCTGCCCGTGATCGAGACCCAGGCCAACGACGTGTCGGCCTACATCCCGACCAACGTGATCTCCATCACCGACGGTCAGATCTTCCTGGAGACGGACCTGTTCTTCAAGGGCATCCGCCCGGCCGTGAACGTGGGTCTGTCGGTGTCGCGCGTGGGCTCTTCGGCCCAGGTGAAGGCGATGAAGAAGGTCGCCGGCTCCATCAAGCTGGAACTGGCCCAGTACCGCGAGATGGCCGCGTTCGCGCAGTTCGCCTCCGACCTGGACCCGGCCACCCAGCGCCTGCTGAACCGGGGCGCGCGCCTGACCGAGCTGCTGAAGCAGGGCCAGTACTCGCCGTTCCCGATGGAAGAGCAGGTCGTGTCCATCTACGCCGGCACCAAGGGCTACCTGGATGCCGTGAAGGTCAACGACGTGGTTCGCTTCGAACACGCCATGCTGAGCGAGATGCGGGCCAAGGCGCCGGACATCCTGGACGGCATTCGCACCGAGAAGGCGCTCTCTTCGGAGATCGAGGAGAAGCTCAAGGCGTTCCTGGACGGCTTCGCCAAGACGTTCGCCTGAGCCACTGACCGTTCCCCACAGGAGGAAAGGCGCCGCGTTCCATGCCGAGCCTGAAGGACCTACGCAACCGGATCTCTTCGGTCAAATCGACCAAGAAGATCACGTCGGCCATGAAGATGGTCGCCGCTTCGCGCCTCAAGAAGGCGCAGGAGGCGGCCGAATCAAGCCGTCCATTCGCCGAGCGGATGAACCGCATGCTGGGCACGCTGGCCGGCAGCGTGGTGGGCCTGCCCGGCGCGCCCCGGCTGCTGGCCGGAACCGGCGATGATCGGGTTCACCTGCTGGTCGTGGTCAGTTCCAACCGCGGCCTGTGCGGCGGCCTGAACAGCAGTGTCGCCCGCAACACGCGCGCGCTGATTCGCGAACTCCAGGCGGACGGCAAGGAGGTCAAGATCCTCTGCGTCGGCCGCAAGGGGCGCGACCAGCTCAAGCGCGACTACGCCTCGCTCATCATCGACACCTACGAGGATTTCGGCCGGCGCGGCATCACCTACGAGGAGGCCGAGGCGGTCTCCCTCAAGGTGCTCGATATGTTCGAGGCCGGGGAGTTCGACGTCTGCACGCTGGTCTACAACCGCTTCAAGTCGGCCATCAGCCAGATCGTCACCCGTCAGCAGTTGATCCCGTTCCCGGTGCCCAAGAGCGCCAACGAGAACGATCCGCCCGCCGACGAGGCCGGCGCGGTGTACGAGTTCGAGCCCTCCGAGGAAGGCATCCTGAACGACCTGCTGCCGCTCAACGTCAAGACCCAGGTGTTCCGGGCCATGACGGAGAACTACGCGTCGGAGCAGGGCGCGCGGATGACGGCCATGGACAACGCGTCGCGCAACGCCGGCGAGATGATCGATGACCTGAGCCTGCAGTACAACCGCGCGCGTCAGGCCCAGATCACCAAGGAACTGATCGAGATCATTTCCGGCGCCGAGGCGCTGTAGCGCGGGCGCCGGACCCCGGATTTGACGGGCTTCCGTGTCGCCCGCGAACGACACGGCCAACACCCCGCACGGCGCCCGGACCGACCGGCCGCGTCGGCCCATAACAGGTAACCAGGAGCACTTGTCACATGGCGACCGCGAGCAACACCGCCGTCGGCACGATCACCCAGGTGATGGGCGCCGTCGTGGACGTCCGGTTCGAGGGCGAACTGCCCCCCATCCTGTCGTCGCTGGAGGTGGACAACCACGGCAACCGTCTGGTCCTTGAGGTCGCCCAGCACCTCGGCCAGTCCACCGTCCGCACCATCGGCATGGACGCGACGGACGGTCTGGTGCGCGGCCAGGAGGTGCGCGCCACCGGCGAGCCGATCCGCATGCCGGTCGGCCCCGAGACCCTGGGTCGCATCATGAACGTGATCGGCCAGCCGATCGACGAGCGCGGCCCGATCACCACCAAGATGACCAGCCCGATCCACAAGGACGCCCCGAATTTCGTGGAGCAGTCCACCGAGACGGAGATCCTGGAGACGGGCATCAAGGTCGTGGACCTGCTGGCCCCGTACACCAAGGGCGGCAAGGTCGGCCTGTTCGGCGGCGCCGGCGTGGGCAAGACCGTGCTCATCATGGAGCTCATCAACAACATCGCCAAGGGGCACGGCGGTTACTCGGTGTTCGCCGGCGTGGGTGAGCGCACCCGCGAGGGCAACGACCTGTACCACGAGATGATCGAGTCGGGCGTGATCGACCTGGAGGGCGGCAATTCCAAGGCCGCGCTGGTCTACGGCCAGATGAACGAGCCGCCGGGCGCCCGCGCCCGCGTCGCCCTGTCCGGTCTGACCCAGGCCGAGTACTTCCGCGATGAGGAAGGCCAGGACGTTCTGTTCTTCATCGACAACATCTTCCGCTTCACGCAGGCGGGCTCGGAAGTCTCGGCGCTGCTGGGCCGCATTCCCTCGGCGGTGGGCTACCAGCCGACCCTGGCCACCGACATGGGCAACCTGCAGGAGCGCATCACCTCCACCAAGAAGGGCTCGATCACCTCGGTGCAGGCCATCTACGTGCCCGCCGACGACCTGACCGACCCCGCGCCCGCGACCTCGTTCGCCCACCTGGACGCCACCACGGTGCTGAACCGCTCCATCGCCGAGCTGGGCATCTACCCGGCCGTGGATCCGCTGGACTCCACCTCGCGCGCGCTGGACCCGAACGTGGTCGGCGACGAGCACTACACGGTGGCCCGCGAGGTGCAGCGTGTGCTGCAGACCTACAAGTCTCTCCAGGACATCATCGCCATTCTGGGCATGGATGAACTGTCCGAGGACGACAAGCTGATCGTGGCGCGTGCCCGCAAGATCCAGCGCTTCCTGTCGCAGCCGTTCCATGTGGCCGAGGTGTTCACCGGCTCGCCGGGCAAGTACGTGAAGCTCGAAGACACCATCAAGGGCTTCAAGGGTCTGGTCGAGGGCGAGTACGACCACATGCCGGAACAGGCGTTCTACATGTGCGGCACCATGGACGAGGCCATCGAGCGCGCCAAGAAGATGGCGGACGAGGCGGCGTAAACGCGGGACACCGGGCGCGGCGCGACCGCGCCCGGGGCCACGCGGGATGATGGGTTGCAACAGGGCGGCGGGCGGTCGCGCCCGCGTCGAAGGGTGAAAAGAGCATGGCGGACACGACGGAATTCGAACTGGTCGCCCCGGCCCGGCTGGTGATGTCCCGGCCGGTGGAAATGGTGGTGGTCCCGGGCGTTGACGGCGATTTCGGTGTGCTGCCCCGGCATGCTCCCATGCTGTCCACCGTGCGGCCCGGCGTGATCGACATCCACACCGGCGGATCGGTGGAAGAGCGGCTGTTCGTTGCCGGTGGGTTCGCCGAGGTGACGGAAGAGCGCTGCACCGTGCTGGCCGAAGAGGCGTTCGAGCTGGAGTCGGTCAGCGCCGATCAGGCCCGCGAACGCCTGCAGGCGGCCCGCGATGACCTCGCCGAGGCCGAGGGCGATGGTGCCCGCGAGCGCGCCGCCAAGGCGGTCGGCGTGGCCGAGGCGCTGGTCGCCGCGAAGGGCCCCTGATCCGGCGCGCACCTCCGGAGATCGGAAGACAACAGGCCCCGCCCGGGTGACCCCCGGCGCGGGGCCTCTGTCGTTTGGCCGGCCGCCCCGATTGGGCTGCCCCCTGTGTGTCGTGTCATCAACTCAGTTTGTGGCGGGTTCGGGCTGAGGCCGGAGGACCGCGTTTGCGATGGTGACGAGCTTTCTGGCAACGGCGAGGAGTGCGCCTTTTGGTGTCTTTTTGTTTCCGATAAGCCGTTCGTAGAAGGCCTTGAGGTCGGGGTTGTATCGCACGGCGGAGAGCGCGGCCATGAAGAGCTTGGATCGCAAGGCGC
>NZ_WIVE01000008.1 GCF_009601025.1 Roseospira navarrensis
CCGGATCGCGGATCACGATGACAACGGGCAAAGACCCCATCCTGAGACGATCACACGATCCGGTGCGGGGCCCCGGGTGGCCACCCGGGGCCCCGCAACCCGGCATCTCCACAATGCCACAAATCAAACAGACAATCCTGGAGCGCGACGAGGAAAGCGGGCTGCTGTACGCCTCGACCCCGGCCACGCTGCGCGGGATGATGGAGGTGCGCGGTATCGGCATCATCCCGCTGGACACGACGCGCTGGGTCGCGCATGCCCCGGTGATCGCCGTCATCGACATGGCGCCGCTGCCCGGCGCGGTGCCGCGCATGCCGGCCACGGGCACGTGCGATCCGTTGGCCGACGCCAACCGGCACAGCACGCACACGCCGGTGCGGGTGCGCCGGTTCGTGCTGTGGCCGTTCGAGGTCTCGGCCCCGGCGAAGGTGCGGCTGGCGGCGGCCATCGCCACCGGGGCCATCAAGCCGGTGGCGGAAGAGATCGACGCATGACCGCCGACGCGCAGCAGGGCTCGGATCACGCGGATGCCGGCGGCGAGGCGAATCCCGATCCCGGCGTGGAGGGCGAAGCGAGCGGGTCCCACCGGCTGGTCGTGCTGACCGGCATGTCCGGGGCCGGCAAGTCCTCCGCCCTGAACGCGCTGGAGGATCTGGGCTACGAAGCGGTGGACAACCTGCCGCTGGCGCTTCTGGATGCGCTGGTCGCGGGCGGCACGCTCGACCGCCCGCTGGCCGTGGGGATCGACGTGCGGACGCGGGACTTCACCGTCTCGCGCCTGCTGTCCTCGCTGACCCGGCTGCGCGAGCGGCCGGGGCTGGATGTGGCGCTGGTGTTCCTGGACTGCGACGACGAGGTGCTCCGCCAGCGCTTCACCGAGACGCGCCGCCGCCACCCGCTCGCCCTGGACCGTCCCCTGAGCGATGGTCTGGCGCTGGAGCGCACCCGCATGGCGCCGCTGCGGGCCTGCGCCGATGTGCTGGTGGACACCGCGCACGCCACCCTTGGCGACCTGAAGCGCCGGCTGGAGGATCAACTGGGCCTCGGGACCGTCAGCGACGGGTTGCAGATCGCGGTGGTCTCCTTCGGGTTCCGGCACGGGTTGCCGCGCGAGGCGGACCTTGTGTTTGACGCGCGGTTCCTGCGTAATCCACATTACGTGACAGACTTGCGTCCCCTGACGGGGCGCGATCCCGCCGTGGGCGCGCATGTGGAGGGCGATCCGGATTTCGGCCGCTTCTGGTCGGCGCTGGTGGCGCTGCTGGATGTCGTCCTGCCCCGGCAGGGCGGCGAGGGCAAAAGCTACCTGACGGTGGCCGTCGGCTGCACCGGGGGACGGCACCGCTCGGTGCTGCTGGCGGAGCGCCTGGGGGTTTGGCTTCGGGACCAGGGTCGGCGGGTCTCGGTGCGGCACCGGGATCTGGAGGCGGGGACGACGGCGCTCTAGACGCCGCCGCGACGGACGCCGCGCATGGGGTGCGGCGAGACGTGACGAGACGAGACGGGGACAACACGGGATGACAGGGGCCGGCATGACCCGAGGGGACATCCGATGATCGGACTGGTGCTCGTGACCCACGGCCGGCTGGCCGAGGAAATGCTGGCCGCGCTGGAACACGTGGTCGGGGCGCAGAAGAACGTGGGGACCATCTGCATCGGCCCGGACGACGACATGGAGCAGCGCCGCGCCGACATCGTCGAGGCGGTGGGGCGGGTCGATCAGGGCCAGGGCGTCATCGTGCTCACCGACATGTTCGGCGGCACGCCCTCCAACCTGGCGATTTCCATCATGGATCGGTCCACCATCGAGGTGATCGCCGGCGTCAACCTGCCGATGCTCATCAAGCTGGCCTCGGTGCGCGGCACGGAACCCCTCGCCGACGCGGTCACCAGCGCCCAACTGGCGGGGCGCAAATACATCAACGTGGCCTCGCGCCTCCTGACCCAGGAGTAGCCCCTTGCACGCCCGCCATTCCCCCGCCCGGTCCGGCCCCTGCGGTCGCGTGCTGCGGTCCACCGCCGACCCGGCGGGGACTTCGTCCGGTGTCGAGGTCGCGGCCACCGGCGGGGAGGGCGCGGTTGCGGCCGAATGCGAGATCATCAACCAGCGCGGCCTGCACGCCCGCGCGGCGGCTCGCTTCGTCAAGACGGTGGAGCGGTTCAACGCCTCGGTGAAGGTGTTCAGCCGGGGCCAGGAGGTCTCGGGCCATTCCATCATGGGGCTGATGATGCTGGCCGCGGGGCCGGGCACCGTCATCCGCATCGTCTGCGACGGCGCCCAGGCCCGGGACGTCCTGGAGGCCCTGCAGGCCCTCATCGCGGACAGGTTCGATGAGGACTAGGATCGCGGCAGGACGTCCGCCCGGTCTGCCGTCGCCGCTGAGCCCGACGGTCGCCGATGCGGAGGACTTCGACGATCCGGAAGCGGGCGGGGGCGGCGACATGGACCCCGTGACCGACGATGACACCCCGGACGAGCCCCGCGACATGGTGCGGCTGACCGGCGTTTCGGTGGGGCCCGGGTTCGGCATCGGCACGGTCTATCTCCACGACGGCGGTCTGGCGCCGATTCCGGAATACCGCATCCCCGTCGGTCTGGTGGAGCGGGAACGCCTGCGCTTCGCCGATTCGGCGGACCGCTCCATCAAGGAACTGGGCGCGCTGGTCCAGCGGGCGCGCGCCATGCCGGCCGAGGCGGGCGAGGAGCTGGCCTGCATCCTGGAGGCCTACGAGCAGATGCTGCGGGGCTCGCGGCTGGTGCGCGGGGTGGACCACCGCATCTCGCACGAGCGCATCAACGCCGAGGCCGCCGTGCGCACCGAAATGGGCGAGCTGATCGGGGCGTTCGCCGCCGTGGACGACGAATACGTCTCGGCGCGCATCGACGACATCCGCGAGGTGGGTCGGCGCCTGATCCGCAATCTGGCGCGCCGGCCCCGCTCCACCGGGCTGGGGGCGCTGCCGCGTGGCACCGTCATCGTGGCCGAGGAACTCAGCCCCGCCGATGCCGCGCAGCTCAATCCCCGCCTCGTCGGCGGGCTGGTCACGGGCCTGGGGGCCCGCCAGAGCCACACGGCGATCATGGCCCGCTCGCTGGGGCTGCCGGCGGTGATGGCGGCCACCGGCGTGATGCGGCACGCGCGGGCGGGCGCCAAGGCGGTCGTGGACGGCTCCGAGGGTGTGGTGATCCTGGACCCGGACGCGGAGACCCTGGCGCTGTACCGCGACCGCCGCGTGGGGTTTCTGCGCACCCGGCGCAACCTGCAGCGCCTGCGGGATGTGCCGTCGGTGACGCGCGACCGGGTGGCCGTCCACCTGAACGCCAATATCGAGCTGCCGACAGAGGCGGAGTCGGTGCTGCAGGCCGGTGCGGAGGGGATCGGCCTCGTGCGCTCCGAGTTCATGTTCATGAACCGCAAGACGCTGCCCACCGAGGACGAGCAGGCCGCCGCCCTGACCACGCTGGTGGAGCAGATGCGCGGGCGCACCGTGACCATCCGCACCCTGGACCTGGGCGGCGAGAAGCTGGGCGATGCGCTGGACATCAAGCCCGGCACCAATCCGTCGCTGGGACTGCGGGCCGTGCGGCTGTCGCTGGTGCGCCGCGACCTGTTGCGCACCCAGTTCGCCGCCATCCTGCGCGCCGCCTGGCACGGGCCGACCCGCATCCTGATCCCGATGGTCTGCACCATCGACGAACTGACGACGACCAAGGCGGTGCTGGCGGAGGTGGTGGCCGACTTCCGGGCCCGGGGCCGGCCGCTGCCCGATCCCATGCCGCCGGTCGGCGTGATGATCGAGGTGCCGGCGGCGGCGCTGTCGGCCGACGCGCTGGCCCGCGAGTCGGACTTCTTCGCCATCGGCACCAACGACCTGACCCAGTACGCCCTGGCCATCGATCGCACGGACGAGGCCGTCGCGCACCTGTACGACCCCCTGCATCCGGCCGTGCTGCGGCTGATGCACTTCACCACCGGGGCCGCCCAGGCGGCGGGGATTCCGGTGTCGGTGTGCGGCGAGATGGCGGGCGATCCGCGCCTGACGCCGCTGCTGATCGGGCTGGGATTGCGCGATCTGTCCATGGCGGCCATCGCCATCCCGGCGGTCAAGCAGCGGGTGCGGCGCATCTCCGCCGGCAAGGCGCACGCGCTGGCGCATCAGGCGCTCGGCCAGCCGGATGCGGCGCGGATCGCGGCTCTGCTGGATCACTTCAACGCGGGCATCACCGGCAGCGGCGGCCGGTAGCGGTCCCGGTCCCGATCAGGTGCCCGATCAGGTGCCCGATCAGGTGCCCGATCAGGTGCCCGATCAGGTGCCCGATCAGGTGCCCGATCAGGTGAAGGCGTTGAAGGCGACCAGGGTGAAGGTGTCCTTGATGCCCTTGATGGTCTGGACCTTCTCCGTCACGAAGCGGCCGATGTCGTGATCCTTGGGCAGGTAGAACTTCGCCAGAAGATCGTACTGGCCGGAAATGCTGTCCACCTCCGACACCTCTTCCAGGCCGTCCACCAGGGCGGCGGCCACGTCGTAGGCATGGCCAAGGTCGCATTTCATGAACACGAAGATTTTCTGCATCGGTCGGTCTCGCGGAGGGAGCGGGGAAAGGAAGGGGCGGGGCCGTGATGCGCGGGGCGTACTCGGCCCGACCCGGCGGAATCCTGGGCGTAGGCTCGGGGCGCCGTCAAGACCGGCCTGAGGCCGGCACGCCCAGACGCCCGAGGGCGTCGTGAAACAGTTCGTGGCGGGGATCGGCCAGGGCCTCCAGCGCGGTGAAGTGGTGGCGCCCCGGCAACGGGATCCAGGTGGCGTGCGCGCCCTGGGCGATCCAGCGCTGAAGCAGCCGGCCGGACTGGTCATGGAAGGCGTCGCTCTCCAGCTCGCCCACGGCCAGCGTGAGCGAGACCCCGGGCAGCGGCGTGCCGAACAGCGGGCTGTTGCGTTCGGCCGCCGCCGTGTCCAGCCGCAGCGCGCCGTTGATCGAGGTGCGCACCAGCGGGCGCAGGTCGAACAGGCCGCTGATCGCGATGCCGCCCTTCAGGGTGTCCAGCGGCATGCCGGCATCCAGGCCCGGCCAGTTGGTGCAGAGCATCTGGGCCACCAGATGGCCGCCCGCCGAGTGCCCGGCGACGACGAAGCGGTGCCGGTCCAGCCCCAGGATCGAGGCATCCTGCCACAGCACCTGGATCGCCTCGCGGACCGCGTTGGTGATGGCGGACAGGGGCTCGTCCGGGCACAGGGGGTAGTTCAGGATGACCACGGCGGCCCCCGCCTCGACGAACGGGGGGGCCAGGAAGCCGAACACGCTCTTGTCCATGGCCTGCCAGTAGCCGCCGTGCAGCACGATCAGCACCGGCCGGGGCAGGGCCGTCATGCCGGCCCCGAAGACATCCATGGTGCGGCGCGGGCCATGGCCGTAGCGGATGTCCCGGCGGACATGGCGGCCGGCCCAGGCGCGGGCATCGGCGCTGCTGCGGGACCAGCGGTCGAAAATCTCGGGGTGTTCCGGCACGGCCGCGCGGCAGTTGTAGGCCGACTCCATGACGGGGTCGATTTCGGGGGGCTCGGCCGGGTCGCGGCTCACGGGGGAGCCTCGCCGCCGTCCGCGCCGCACTGGCCCCGATGGCGCAGCTTGTGGTCGGCCAGCACGCAGGCCATCATGGCTTCGGCCACCGGCACCGCGCGGATGCCGACGCAGGGGTCATGGCGGCCCTTGGTGACGATCTCGGAGGCCGCGCCGTCGCGGGTGACGGTGCGGCGCGGCGTCAGGATGGAACTGGTCGGCTTGACGGCCATGCGCGCCACCACCGTCTGCCCCGTGGAGATGCCGCCCAGGATACCGCCGGCGTGGTTGTTCGTGAAGACGGGCGGTCCGCCGTCCGGGCCGGGTCTCATCTCGTCGGCGTTGTCCTCGCCGGACAGGGCGGCGGCGGCGAACCCGGCCCCGATCTCCACGCCCTTGACGGCGTTGATGCTCATCAGCGCGGCGCACAGGTCCTGGTCCAGCTTGCCGTACAGGGGCGCGCCCCAGCCGGGAGGCACACCCTCGGCCTCCACCTGGACCACGGCGCCGACGGAACTGCCGGCCTTGCGGACGGCGTCCATCAGATCGCCCCAGCGCGCGGCGGTGGCGGCGTCCGGACAGAAGAACGGGTTGCGGCCGACCTCGTCCCAGTCCCAGGCCTCGCGCGGGACCTCCAGGCGGTCCCCGCCCACCTGCACCAGGGCGGCGCGCACGATCACCGCCGGACCGAGCACGGCCCGCGCGATCGCTCCGGCGGCGACCCGAGTGGCGGTCTCGCGCGCCGAGGAGCGGCCGCCACCGCGATAGTCCCGCAGGCCGTACTTGGCGTCGTAGGTGTAGTCCGCGTGGCCGGGCCGGTACTTGGCCGCGATCTCGCTGTAGTCCTTGCTGCGCTGGTCGGTGTTCTCGATCAGCACGGCGATGGGGGTGCCGGTGGTCCGGCCCTCGAACACCCCCGACAGGATGCGCGCGGCGTCGGGCTCGCGGCGCTGCGTGGTGTGGCGCGACTGGCCGGGCCGGCGCCGGTCCAGGTCGCGCTGAAGGGCGGCCTCGTCCAGGGCGAGCCCCGGCGGCGTGCCGTCCACCACGCACCCGATGGCCGGCCCGTGGCTCTCGCCGAAGGTCGTCACCCGGAACAGGTGGCCGAAGCTGTTGTGCGACATCCGGCGGCCCCTCAGCCCCTGTCCTGCGTCAGCCCGCCGGCTTGGCCGACTTGAACCCGCCCAGCAGGTCGATGATCTGCGGGGCCGAATCCGGGGCCACCATGCCCACGGTGTGATAGCCGCTGTCCACGTGGTGGACCTCGCCGGTGACGCCGGAGCTCAGGTCGGACAGCAGGTAGACGGCGGCGTTGCCCACTTCATCCGTGGTGACGTTGCGGCGCAGCGGCGCGTTGTACTCGTTCCACTTCAGGATGAAGCGGAAGTCGCCGATGCCCGAGGCGGCCAGGGTGCGGATCGGCCCGGCGGAGATGGCGTTGACCCGCACCGCTTCCGGCCCCAGGTCGTTGGCGAGATACCGAACACTTGCCTCAAGCGCGGCCTTGGCGACCCCCATGACGTTGTAGTGCGGCATGACCTGCTCGGCGCCGTAATAGCTCATGGTCAGCAGGCTGCCGCCCGTGTTCAGAAGGGGGCGCGCGCGCCGGCACACGTCGGTGAAGGAATAGCACGAGACCATCATGGTGTTCTTGAAGTTCTCGGCGGACGTATCAACGTAAAGGCCCTTGAGTTCGTCCTTGTCGGAATAGGCGATGGCGTGGACCACGAAGTCCAGGCCGCCCCAGGTCTCCTTCAGGTCGTCGAAGGCCCGGTCCATGCTGTCGCCGTCCATGACGTCGCAGTCCAGCAGCTTGGAGACGCCGATGCTCTCGGCCAGGGGCCGCACCCGCTTCAGCAGCGGTTCGCCCTGATAGGTGAAGGCCAGTTCCGCACCATGCGCGGCGCAGGCCTTGGCAATACCCCACGCGATGGACTTGTCGTTGGCAACGCCCATGACGAGACCGCGTTTGCCGGCCAGGATGGGGGTGGAAGCCGTCATTCTCATCCTCTTGTCTTGCGAATCTTATCACCCTGGCCGCCGGTTGCGTCAGGGGCACGGGCCCCGCCGCCACCCGGTTCCGGACCGACGCGGAACCGGATCGCCGCGCGTCACCGGCCGGCGATTTGAACGGATAGGGCCACAATCGGTGTGGGAACGTCCCGGGAGGCCGTACACTAGACCATAATCTTCCGGGAGGGAACGCTTCGTATGGGCGCGCGACGGCCCGGACATTTGGTGAAGGGAGGCAGCATGACGGGCGAAACGGCACCCGCCCAAACCGACCGCAACCCGGCGCGACCCAAGGGCGGCCGGGCGGCCGCCTGGATGTCGGTCCGGGACTCGATGCTTCTGCTGGGGCGCATGACGCTGAACCGGGTGGAACAGACCCAGGCGGTGCGCATGGCCGCCTCGCTCAGTTATACCTCGCTGCTGGCCATGGTGCCGCTGCTGGCGATCGCGCTGGCCATGCTGGCCGCCTTTCCGGTGTTCGCCGAGGTGCGCGGCGCCATCATGGACAGCCTGTTCGAGGTCCTGTTTCCCTACGCGGACGAGACCGTGCGGACCCGCGTGGAAGACTTCGTCCGGGCGGCCGGCGGCCTGACCGCCTTCGGCTTGATCGGCATCGCGGTGACGGCGATCATGCTGCTGGTGACCATCGAGACGGCCTTGAACGGGATTTTCGGGGTCAAGGCGGCGCGGGCCGTGCTGGCCCGGCTGCTGATCTATTGGGCCTTGGTCACCCTGGGGCCGATGCTGCTGGGGGCCAGTTTCTCGCTGTCCGGCTATATCTATGCGCTGCAGGAGGTGGCCAGCGAGGGCCCGGCGATCCTGCACGGCCTGAGCGGGCTGGCGACGCGGGCGCTGCCGTGGCTGCTGACGGCGCTGGCCTTCACGCTGCTCTATCTGGTGGTGCCCTATCGGGCCGTGCATCCCCGCGATGCGCTGGTGGGCGGCGTGGCGGCCGCCGCGCTGGTGGCGGCGCTCCGGTTCGGCTTTCTGATCTACGTCACCAATGCCGAGGCCTACCAGACCCTTTACGGGGCCCTCGCCGTGATCCCCGTGTTCCTGGTCTGGATGTACCTGTCGTGGCTGGTGGTGCTGGCCGGCGCGGTCATCACCGCCGTGCTGCCGGTGTGGCGGATGGAGCGGCAGGAGGGCGCGGAGCCCCGCCGGCAGGACCTGAACGCGGCGCTGCGCGTGCTGCATCGTCTGCAGAAGGAGGCCACGCGCGTGCAGCGCACCTCGCGCCGAAGGGTGCCCGCCGGGGTCGGCCGGCGCCGCCTGCTGCTGGACACGGGCCTGCCCGAGGAACGCCTGCGCCGTATCCTGACCGACCTGGAGACCGCCGGTCTGGTGGCGCGGGCGGAGGGCGGCCGCTGGCTGCTCGGCCGCGATCTGGACGCGGTCACGCTGGACGACCTGATGGGGCTGCTCGATCTGCGCATGCCGGACGGCGGTCCGATGTCGGGCGGCCCCTGGGCGGAGACGGTCGGGGCGCGCCTGAACGATGCGCGCGCCGCCGAGCGCGAGACCCTGTCCGTGCCCCTCAAGGCGCTCCTGCAGGCGGAGTCTTGACCCCGGCCCGGCTCGGCGTCGATCGGGCGCATGAGACGCAAGCCGTTTGACGGGTTCGCTCCGGAGGATTGGTTCGCTTCGGATGATCGGTTTGCCGTATCATCGGGGCGCGCCTCCCGGACTCCCTCCCCTGGCGAGGGGAGGGTTGGGGAGGGGCAGGGCGACGGGCTCAGGTTAACGGCATCCCTCTTCCAGGTCTTTGCAGGGGGTCGGAGACCTGCGCTCGAGGTCCTTCAGCCGCTTCGCGGCTTCAGGATGACATCCTATCATTTTAGGGTGTCATCCCGAGTGAGCGAAGCGAGACGAGGGATCTCGAGAGGCCTGCTCTGACGGCGCGGACCGTGCCATCCGTTTAACCTGTGCCCGTTGCCCTGTGCCGCCCTTGCCCCCTCCCAACCTCCCCCCTGCCGTGGGGAGGAGTCCGGTCTCGCGGTCCGACTCCGATCCTGTCTTCCGGGTTCCGTATGACATACCAAGAGTTGTCCGCCCTCGATCCCGGTCCCGTGGTGCCGCGTCCGCGCCCCGGGCCCGCCGCGCTGCTCTATCGGGGCCACGCCGGCCCGCTGGAGGAGATCCCCATCGCCTTCGCCGCCGCCCTGGCCGCGCGCGGCCTGCGGGTCGGCGGGCTGGCCCAGCGCACCCGGCGTCACCCGGAGACCGGCCGCAAGACCGGCATGGCCGTGGTGGATGTGGCCACCGGGCGGTCGCACGACATCATGCAGAAGCTGGGGCGCGACTCGGCGGCCTGCTCGCTGGATACTCAGGGGCTGGCGGGGGCCACCCACGTGTTGCGCCAGGCCGTCGATGACGGGGTGGACCTGCTGGTGGTCTCCAAGTTCGGCCACCTGGAGGCGGAGGGCCAGGGGCTGGCCCACGAGATGCTGCACGCCATGGCCGAGGGCGTGCCGGTGCTGACCCTGGTGCCCGAGTCCCACGCCCTGGACTGGCTGGCTTTCACCGAGCCCGTGGGCCGCATCCTGCGGCCCACGCTGGACGCCTGCTGGCGCTGGTGGGGGCCGCACGGCCTGTACGACGAGATGATGGCGGGCGTGCCCGCCGACGCGCTCGTCCGCCGGGTGGTGGTGGGCCTGAACTGGATGATGGTGGAAGGGCCGGACGGCGTGGGGCTCGCCCAGACTCCCGTGCGGGACGGCGCGGGATGCCGCCCGCCCCCGGCGGCGGGGGCGCTGACCGGGCGGCCCCTGGCCGACCTGGCGCGGCTGGCCGGGTCGCTCGATCCCATGGCCCGGGCGCTCGGCGCGGCGGCCCTGAACGCGGCCCATAATCGGGTCGATCTGGCGGGAGAGGCGGTCAACGGCCTCGACCTGTTCGCCGAGGCGGCGGCTCATGCCAGCGCGCCGGCGATGGTGGGCGCGTTCCCGGGGGTGGCGGAGCGGGTGCCCCACCTGCGCCTGATCGAGCGCGCGCCCGGCCCCGGCCGCTTTCCCGAGCAGGCGGCGCCCGCGCTGCTGCCGGACGCCGAAGCCGTGCTGCTGACTGCCGCCACCTTCGCCAACGGCTCGCTGCCGGGACTGCTGGCGCTGGCTCGTCCGGGCGCCGAGGTGATCGTCACCGGCCCCGGCACCCCGCTGGCCCCGCTGCTGTGCGACCACGGGGTGACGGCGCTGGCGGGACTGGTGGTGGAGGATGCGGACGGCCTCGCCCGCGCGGTGGCCGAGGGGGCCGGCGCCCGCACCCTGATGCGCTTCGGCCGGACCCTGGTGGTGCGGCGGGCGGCGGATCAATCGTCGTCGTAATACCCGCGCTCGGCGTCCTTGTGGCAGGCGAGGCAGTTGGACTTGGTCACCACCTCCGGGCGCTCCCAGACCGACGGGCGGAAGTCGTGCTCGTCCAGGAAGGCGGGGTTCTCGGTGATGCGCAGCGGCACGCCGTCCTCGCGGACGTACCGCATGTACTCGCGGGCCAGGCCGGACGGCTGGGCATCGCCCGCGTTGGCCATCAGATAGACCAGGATTTCGTCGGCCTTTTCGGGGGCGATGGTGGCATCGTCGCCGAAGTGGTCGGCAAGCCCGTTCATCATCGCCAGCCACGAGCGCGCCGGCAGGAACCCGGGCTGAAAGGCCATGTGGCAGTCGCCGCATTCCTCCTGCGTGAGCTGGTGGGTCACCGGCGGGATCCACTCGTCGTCATCGGCCCGGGCGGACCCGGGCTGGGCGGTGCCGGCGGCGAGGCCGATCAGGAGCGCGGCGGCGCCGGTGGCGACGCTGCGCAGGCGGGGGCGGGTCGGGGTTCGGGTCATGGTCACTGTCCCATCATGAAGGTGATGTAGTCGCCCTTTTCCTGGGCCGTGCATTCGCGACCCAGCACTTCGTCGCAATCGCGGTGGAACTGCTTGGCGACCTCGTCGGGATCGGTGAAGCGGTCCGGGTTGACCGAGACGGCCACGGGCTCGATCGGGCGGCCGGTCTTGGCGTTGCGGCCCGTGGCGCGCGGATCCTCGGTGTGGCAGGCGGTGCAAGAGGGCGTGCGTTCGTCGCCGCCGGCCCAGCGGGTGCGGAACAGGGTTTCCCCCGCCGCCGCATCGAACCCGTTGAAGGCCGGATCGGCCGCCCGGGCCTCCTCGGCCAGCGTGTCCAGGATGGCCTGTCGGTCCTCGGCGTCCCCCGCCAGCGCCGGGGTCGGCGCGGTCAGCGCGAGGGGCGCGGCCACGGCGGCGGCGAACAGCATTCCGGCGGAGACGGTCGCCGGCCGCAGGCGCTGGGTGAGCATCCGGCGCAGGCCGGCGAACATGTACACAACGAAGGCCACATGGGCGCCGATCACCCACAGGGCGGCATCCGTCAGGCCGCCGTGCAGGTCCTCGACCGAGGGCAGCCAGTGCGCGGCCATGCCGCTCCCGGCGGACGCGCCGACGGTGGCGAACAGGGCCACGGCGAGCCAGCCGAACAGGGGATTGCGGCCCCGGCGCTCGGCCAGCCAGCGGCGCGTGCCGGCCAGCGACGGGCGCGGCAGCCGCCAGGGCATCTTGGTGGCGAACAGACCGACCAGCAGGCGGGCGGCGACGGCCACAAGCACCGTGTACCCGGCGACCTGGTGCATCATGTAGAAATCGTCGTTGTCGCCGGTCAGCCAGGCGACGAGGAAACCACCGGCAATGACGGCATGCCAGGCCCGCATCGCGGGCAGCGCGATCCGGAACGAGGGGCGGCGGGCGGTGTCGCGGGGCCGGGATGGGGTGGCGCGGGTCATGAACGGTCTCCCTGGGTCGGTGATGGAGCGCTTCGGATGGGATCAGTCGTCGTCGCGGTCGCCGTCCCGATCCTCGTCCCGGTCATCGTCGTCATCGTCTTCATACCCGGAGCCGCTGTAGCCACTGCGATCGTCGTCGGTCCGGTAGCCGGTCTGGCTGCCCTGGCCGCCCTGACCGACATAGCCGGTCTGGTTGCCCTGGCTGCCCTGGCCGCCCTGGCCGCCGGTCCATCCGGAGCCCCGCCCGTTGCCCTGGCCCTGGCCCCGGCCCCGGTCGTCGCCGTCGCGGCCGGACATGCGGCCGCCCTCGCCGGAGGGCGTGTTGACATAGCCCGACTGGGCCAGGACGGTGGGCGCCGTTGCGGTTGCGGGCGCGGACGGCGCGTCCGCCGTCTGGGCGCTCGTCTCCGCGCTGGAGGTCGGCGCGGTCATCGCGACGGGGGCATAGGTGGGGGCGGCCACTTCGGCCCAGGCGAGGCCGGCGCCGGCGATCACGGCGGCGGCGGCGAGACCCTGGAGGGTGGTGCGAACAATCATGATGCGTTCTCCTGTCTGTGGTCCGGGTTGACCATGACCGGGTGTCTAGCAAAGGACGGCTGACGCCCCGCTGACGTGTCCCTGACGCCCCGCTGACGGTGGTCATCCTGATCGGCCGTGACCCGGATGTGGCCGGCTCACCGTCTCGGCCGCGATGTCCCGTGAAAAATCGGGGACATGCGCCCCTGGCCGATCGGTCGCGGCGGCGCTATATGTTTCGAGGGTGGTGCAGACGGTTGCGCCCCCGTGGCCCCTTCAGCCTGTTCCGGGACCGGACCGTATGATCGACCCCTTCGGACGCGCCGTGACCTACCTCCGGGTTTCCGTGACGGACCGCTGCGATCTCCGCTGCCAATACTGCATGGCGGAGCAGATGAGTTTCCTGCCGAAACGGGAGCTGCTGACGCTGGAGGAGCTGGAGCGCGTCTGCCGCGCCTTTGTCTCCAAGGGGGTGCGCAAGCTGCGCATCACCGGCGGCGAACCGCTGGTCCGCAAGGACGTCATGACCCTGTTCCGGGGGCTGGGGCGGATGCTGGACGACGGCGGGCTGGACGAACTGACCCTCACCAGCAACGGCACCACGCTGGCCAAACACGCCCACGCGTTGGCCGACTGCGGGGTGCGGCGCATCAACATCTCGCTGGACACGCTGGATCCGGAGCGCTTCCGCACCGTCACCCGGCGCGGCGACTCCGACAAGGTGATGGAAGGCATCGCCGCCGCCCGCGCCGCCGGCCTGAAGGTGAAGATCAACACCGTCGCGATGAAGGACTTCAACGAGGATGAGTTCAGCCGCATGGTCGCCTGGTGCGGCGAGCGCGGCTTCGACCTGTGCTTCATCGAGACCATGCCCATGGGCGAGATCGGTCCCGACCGGGTGGATCAGTACCTGCCGGTCACCAGCGTCCGTGATCGCCTGGGCGAATCCTGGACCCTGACCGAGACGCCGTTCCGCACCGGCGGGCCGGCGCGCTATGTGGACGTGGCGGAGACCGGCCAGCGCATCGGCTTCATTACCCCGATGACGCACAACTTCTGCGAAAGCTGCAACCGGGTCCGTCTGACCTGCACGGGCACGCTGTACATGTGCCTGGGCCAGGAGGACGCCGCCGATCTGCGCGCGCCGCTGCGGGCCTATCCCGACGATGACGGTCCGCTTCTGGAGGCCATCGACGCGGCCATCGCGCGCAAGCCGAAGGGGCATGATTTCGTCATCGACCGGACGAACCGGCCCGCCGTCTCCCGCCACATGAGCGTCACGGGTGGGTGACGCGCGCGCGCTCTTGCCCTCCGGCGCGTATCCGGACTGGACCGGACCCCTGCACTGTTGGTATCACCGCTCTCGACAAACGGGAGGGATTCTGCGCGCGCCGTCAAAAAAACCACGGTGCGCCGGGTCGTGCCTCGCGAGAGCCTGATCATCCTGTCGCCGTGCCGGGCAGCACGCGACGCCTTTTGCCCGGGTGGCGCCGAACCCAGATCATGACACGGCGCCAGACTCGGGTATCCCGTCCCCGGGCTTTCCGTGCGGCTCGACCCGATCCAGACACAACAGGAGACACACCCATGGCCCTGGTTTCCCTGCGGCAAGTCCTCGATCACGCCGCCGAGCACAGCTACGGTGTGCCGGCGTTCAACGTCAACAACATGGAGCAGGTCCTGTCGATCATGCACGCGGCGCAGAAGACCGATTCCCCGGTCATCCTGCAGGCCAGCCGCGGCGCGCGCTCCTATGCCGGCGACATCATGATCAAGCACATGATCCAGGCCGTCGCCGAGATGTTCCCGGACATCCCGGTGGTGATGCACCAGGACCACGGCAACTCCATGTCCACCTGCCTGTCGGCCATCGCCAACGGCTTTTCGTCGGTCATGATGGACGGCTCGCTGGAAGAGGACGCCAAGACCCCCGCCTCCTACGATTACAACTGGGGCATCACCGGCAAGGTGGCCGAGTCCGCGCACATGGTCGGGGTCTCGGTGGAAGGCGAACTGGGCTGCCTGGGCTCGCTGGAGACCGGCAAGGGCGACAAGGAGGACGGTCACGGCTTCGAAGGCGAGCTGGACCACTCCATGCTGCTGACCGACCCGGACGAGGCCGCCGACTTCGTCAAGCGCACCAAGGTGGATGCGCTGGCGGTGGCGATCGGCACCAGCCACGGCGCCTACAAGTTCACGCGCGAGCCGACCGGCGACATCCTGGCGATGAACGTCATCAAGGAGATCAACAAGCGCCTGCCCGACACGCACCTGGTGATGCACGGGTCCTCCACCGTGCCGAAGGACCTGCAGGAGCTCATCAACGAGAACGGCGGCGCCATGCCCGAGACCTGGGGCGTGCCGGTGTCCGAGATCGTCGAGGGCATCAAGAACGGCGTGCGCAAGATCAACATCGACACCGACTGCCGCATGGCGATCACGGGCACCATCCGCAAGGTGCTGACGACCAAGCCGGAAGAGTTCGATCCGCGCAAGTACCTGAAGCCGTCCATGGAGGCGATGCAGAAGGTCTGCGAGGACCGCTACGAGGCCTTCGGCACCGCCGGCAAGGCCAGCAAGATCAAGCCGATCCCGCTGGCGGACATGGCGAAGCGCTACGCCTCGGGCTCGCTGGATCCGAAGGTCGCGGCGTAACGCGCGGGCCGGATGGCTGGACGGGCGTCGGGCGGGGGATTTCCCCCGCCCGATGTGCGTTGGGGGATCAGGCGGGGGCAATCCGCCGGGGCTGCGCCGCACCAGCAGTTCTCATTTTGGCCGCGCGGCCTCCGAAATGAGCGCCTGTGAGCCCCAGGCGCGAACCGGACTCCCTCCCCTGGATAGGGGAGGGTTGGGGTGGGGTTGAAACAAAGCCCGTGGGGTTGATGCGGCAAGTGGGGTCCGCGCGGAAATGAACGCGCCCCCCTCCCAACCTCCCCCCGAAGGGGGGAGGAGAACAGGCCGGCACCGGCCGCAACCGGCGCTCTCCCTCCATCCTGAGAATTGCTGGCGTCGCACGCGGCGGCTTGCGCCTCCGGCGCGAAGCCGCCCGACGGTTCGGGGTCGCGTTCGCCCCGCCCATCGTGACTCCCGTCCAGGGATCAGCCCGCCTGTTCCCGCTGGATCGCCCGCCAGCCGATATCGCGGCGGCAGAAGCCCTCGGGCCAGTCCAGGCGGTCGATGGCGGCATGGGCGCGTCCCTGGGCCTCGGCGACGCTGGCGCCCCGGGCGGTCACGCCCAGCACCCGGCCGCCGGTGGCCAGCACCGCGCCGTCCGCGCCCGCCTTGGTGCCGGCGTGGAACACGGTCACGCCCTCGACCGCGTCGGCGGCGTCCAGCCCGCCGATGCCGGTGCCCTTCTCGTAGGCCCCGGGATAGCCCCGCGCGGCCATCACCACCACCAGCGCCGCTTCGTCGCGCCAGCGGGGCAGGGGGGCGTCCTCCAGGGTGCCGTGGGCGGCGGCCTCCAGCAGGTCCACAAGGTCGCTCGCCAGCCGCACCATCAGCGCCTGACACTCCGGGTCACCGAAGCGGACGTTGAACTCCAGCACCTTCGGTCCGGTGTCGTCGATCATCAGCCCGGCGAACAGGATCCCCTTGAACGGCGTGCCGGCGGCGGCCATGGCGTCCACGGTGGGCTGGACGATCTCGGTCATGATGCGCTGTTCCATGACGGGATCGACCACCGGCGCGGGCGCATAGGCCCCCATGCCGCCGGTGTTGGGGCCGGTGTCGCCCTCGCCGACGCGCTTGTGGTCCTGGGCCGCGCCCAGCGAGACGGCGGTTTCGCCGTCGCACAGGGCGAAGACGCTGGCCTCCTCGCCGCGCAGCCAGTCCTCGATGACGATGGAGGCCCCGGCCGCGCCGAACGCCCGGTCGGACAGCATGGTGTCCACGGCGGCGAGGGCTTCGTCTTCGGTCTCGCACATCAGGACACCCTTGCCGGCGGCCAGCCCATCGGCCTTGACCACCAGGGGTGCGCCGCGCTCGCGCACGTGGGCCTTGGCGGCCTCGGCGTCCGAGAACGCCTCGAACCGGGCCGTCGGCACCTTGGCGCGGGCCAGCACCTGCTTCATGAACGCCTTGGAGCCCTCCAGCCGCGCGGCGGCGGCGGTGGGGCCCAACACAGCGATGCCGGCGGCCTCCAGCCGGTCCACCAGCCCGGAGACCAGCGGGGCTTCCGGCCCGACCACCACCAGGTCGATGGCGTGGGCGCGGCAGGCGGCGAGGATGCCGTCCAGGTCCTCCGCCGCCACGTCCGGCAGGCAGGTGGCCACCGCCGCGATGCCCGCGTTGCCGGGGGCGCACCACAGGCCCTTGCACCGGGGCGAGCGCGCCACGGCCCAGCACAGGGCGTGTTCGCGTCCGCCGCCGCCGACCACCAGGATATTCATGGGTCCGTGTTCCTTTTTCGACCGTGTCCGTCTGGCGCTTTGCGCCGGGCGCCGTGTGTAGCATATCCTCCGCCCATGACCCCAGATCCTGACTCAAAGACCGTTCACAACCTGCCGGAACTGAGCGTCTCCGACCTGTCGCAGGCGCTCAAGCGCACGGTCGAGGATGCCTTCGGCCGCGTGCGCGTGCGCGGCGAGATCAGCCAGCCCAAGATCCCGGGCTCCGGTCACTGCTATCTGCGCCTGAAGGACGACGCGGCGGTGCTGGACGGCGTGATCTGGCGCGGCACGCTGGCCAAGCTGTCGGTGCGGCCGGAAGAGGGCCTGGAGGTGGTGGCGACGGGCCGTCTGACCACCTATCCCGGCCGGTCGAGCTATCAGATCATCATCGAGTCGCTGGAACTGGCCGGCGAGGGCGCGCTGCTCAAGATGCTGGAGGAGCGCAAGCGGCGGCTGGCGACCGAGGGCCTGTTCGCGGCCGAGCGCAAGCGGCGGCTGCCGTTCCTGCCCCGGGTGGTGGGGGTGGTGACCTCGCCCACCGGCGCGGTGATCCGCGACATCCTGCACCGGCTGAACGACCGCTGCCCGGTGCATGTGCTGGTCTGGCCGGTGCGCGTGCAGGGCGAGGGCGCGGCCCAGGAGATCACGGCGGCCATCGCGGGCTTCAACGCGCTGGACCCGGCCGGGACCGTGCCGCGCCCGGATGTGCTGATCGTCGCGCGCGGCGGCGGCAGCCTCGAAGACCTGATGGCCTTCAATGAAGTAGCCGTGGTTCGGGCCGCCGCCGCGTCGGCCATTCCGCTGGTCTCGGCGGTGGGGCACGAGACGGACACCACGCTGATCGACTTCGCCGCCGACCTTCGCGCCCCCACCCCCACGGGCGCGGCCGAAATGGTCGTGCCCGTGCGCCTGGACCTGATGGCCCAGGTTGCCGACGACGGCCGCCGGCTGCTGGGCGCCATGGGGCGGCTGCTGGAGGACGGCGGGGCAAGGCTGACGGGGTTGCTGCGGGGCCTGCCGGATCCGTATCGGCTGATGGAGGACCTGACCCTGCGTCTGGACGACCGGGCGCAGCGGCTGGCGCTGGCGGGACCGGCGCTGCTGGACCGCCGCCGGGCCGACCTGGACCGGCTCGCCGCCCGGCTGCGCAGCCCGCGCGAGATCGTGGCCCTGCGCGCGGCGGAGCTGGGGCATCTGTCCCGCGCCCTGGACGGCGCGGCGGTGCGGGCGGTGGATGCGCGCGGGCAGGCTCTGGCGGGGCTGGCGGCGCGGCTGCGCCCGGAGCCCCTGGCCCGCGAGGCCGAGCGCCGGGGCGCCGATCTGGCGCGTCTGTCCGGGGTGCTGGACGCGGCGGCGGCCCGTCGCCTGGAGGATGCCGCCGGCCGCCTGGAGCGCGCCGGCACGCTGCTGGAGAGCTATTCGTTCCGCAAGGTGCTGGACCGGGGCTTCGTGCTGGTCCGCGACGCCGACGACCGCCCGGTTCCGGCGGCGGCGGGTCTGGCCGAGGGGCAGGGGGTCTCGCTGCAGTTCGCCGACGGCCGTCTGGGGGCCACCATCGGGTCCGGCGGGGCGGAGCGGGCCTCGTCTCCGCCGCCCCCGTCCCCGTCCCCGTCCCCGGGGGCCGCGCCTGATCCGCCGAAACCGCGCGCGTCCGGACGCGCGAAACCCCGCAGAAAGGACCCGCGACAGGGCACCCTTCTGGATGATCTCTAACGTCGGGATCCCCGTTTCCGTCCGGAGTCAGGTCAGTCCCGGTCGGATCAGTCCCGACTGGGGGGCACGCGGCCCGCAAGCCGTCGGTCGTGGCCGCCGGGGTGGCGACGGCGCGCCTCGTAGACCAGGTTCGCCAGCGCCATGGCGTCGGCGCGGTCGCCGCGCTCGCTGGCGCGGCAGAACTCATCCAGGATCATCTGGCGGACGGCCGGGGCGCCCCAGGGCTGCCGGAGCAGAACCGATACCTTGCCCGTGGCGACGATTGGCGGCAGACGCTCATGGCTGGCGACCGCCTCCACCTCGTCGGGCACGGCCTCGCAGAGACTGCAGCAATCGTACAATGTAATCATGCGTCCCTCCCGTGGACGGGGCTGCCGGTCAAGGAGCGGGACACCCGCTCGCGGCCGGGACGGATGCGCATCGTTCGGAAACGATCCGCCATCGAGCCAGTCTGAACCGATTCCGCCGGTCGGGAAAGGGGATCTTTTCGGGGGCAGGGCTGCGAATCCAGATGACAGGGGAGTCATGGTTCGTGCCTCATTACGAGATCCTTCGCGCCCTTTGGGCGTTCAGGATGACAAACTCTATCAATAGTGTGTCATCCTGAGGGAGCCCCCGCGACCATCGGTCCGATGGTCGCGCTCCTTTGCGGCGACGCGACGCGTCGCCGGGGGCGACCGAAGGATCTCGTGAGGCGGGTTCGACCCCATCAGTGCCATAGAACGGCAATCCGGGGTCTGAGCCCTGTATTCGGGGGCACCCCGCGCTACGGGGTGAGCCTCTCCGACCCGGCTAGTTCACGGTGACGTACTTCAGCTCGAAGATGTTGTCCGCCCGCTGGTGCAGGTCGATGCTCTCCTTCTTGCCCCAGGACAGCGGCTGCTGGTGCAGCGGGATATAGCCCCAGTCGTCCTGCACGATCTTGAACGCCTCGGAGATCATGGCCTGCCGCGTCTCCGGGTCGATCTCGCTCTGGATGGCGTCGGTCAGCTCGTCCACCTTGGGATTGCAGTAGCCACCCAGGTTGAACTTGCCGTACCCCTCCTCGCGGCATTTCACCAAGTCGCGCAGCGGGTTGTGGGCGTCCAGGGTGGAGGGCGTCCAGCCCAGCAGATAGAAGCTGGTGTCGTAGGCCAGCGCCTTGGCGAAGTACTTGCTCTTCGGCTGGGCGAGCAGGTTCACCTTGATGCCGATCTTGGCCAGCATGCCGGCCACGGCCTGACAGATGGCCTCGTCGTTCACATAGCGGTTGTTGGGGCAGTCCATGCCGATCTCGAAGCCGTCCGGATAGCCGGCCTCGGCCAGCAGGGCCTTGGCGCGCTCGATGTCCACGGCCGGTCGCTCGTTCAAGGCGGGGTCGAAGCCGTTGACCTGCGGTCCGATCAGCAGGGCGGTCGGCGCGCTGTTGCCGCGCATGATCTTCTGCTTGATCGCGTCCACATCGATGGCGCGATAGAACGCCTCGCGCACGCGCACGTCCTGCAGCGGGTTGGCGTCGGTCACGCTGCCCTCGAACATGGTGTCGCGCCACTGGTCCATGCCCAGGAAGATGGTGCGCACCTCGGCCCCGGCCATCATCTCGACGCCGGGGGCGGCCTCGACGCGGGGCGCGTCCTGCAGCGGCACGGGGTAGACGAGGTCCATCTCGCCCGACAGCAGCGCGGCCACCCGGGTGGCGTCGCTGGTGACGGGGGTGAAGATGGCTTCGGTGATGTTGTGGGTGGGTTCGTCCCACCAGTCGGGGAACGGCACGAACACGGTGCGCACGTCGGGCTGGCGCTCGGTGACCATGAACGGGCCGGTGCCGTTGGAATGGCGGGTGGCGTAGTTCTCCTCGCCCTTCTTCACGTTGGCGGGATCGACGGCGTCGTTCGCCTCCGCCCACTCCTTGTCCATGATGTACAGATCGGTCATGTCCGCGGTGAGGATGGGGTAGGGCGCGCTAGTGACGATCTCCACCGTCATGTCATCGACCTTGCGCACCTCGGCGATGGCGGCCACGCGCGAGGACATGTCGGAGCCCTCCTTGCCCGCGCGCTCCAGCGAGAACAGCACGTCGTCGGCCGTGAACGGGTTGCCGTTGTGGAAGGTCACGCCCTCGCGCAGGTGGAAGCGCCAGGTGGTGGGGTCCACGACCTCCCAGGACTCCGCCAGCGCGGGTTCGATGCCCAGGTCCTTGTCGCGCCGCACCAGCCCTTCGTAGATGTTGGACAGCGTGCCCAGGGTGTGGGTCTCGTTCAGCACGTAGGGTTCCAGCGCCTGGAAATCGCCCTGGAAGGCCCAGCGGAAGGTTTCCGCCTGGGCCGAGGCGACGGTGCCGCCCAGGGCGGTGGCGGCCACACCGGCGGCGAGCACCAGGGAGCGGGCGCGGGATCGGGTACGCGGGACGGGCATGACGTGTCCTCCTTGTCCAGCCTTCGAAAAGGGCGGGTGACGGGGCGGCCGACCCGAGGATCCGGGGGACTGCCCGCACCTTTGGCGGCATTATCGGGGCTTCCGTGGCGGTTGGCCAGAGTGGAAGTCGCAGGCGAACGGTCCCGGAATGGACGCCCGTTCCCAGGGCTCGTTGCGGGACCGGCCCCGGAACCGCGCGATCCGCCCCGGGGCGGGTCCGGCGGCAAGGCCGAGGCGCACGCTCCGGTATTGAGGGCGTTGTGCACCGCAACTTGACTCGCATTGTACCAAAAGCTAAACACAAAGCCGTTCCGGTGACCGCGCGCGGCGCCGCAGGGCGTTCCGGCGACTCCGTCGGTTCCGCTGTCCGCCCTGCCGCCTGCCGCCGTGCCATCCCTTTCCAGAGACGACCGGCGCACATGCGACGCGGGCCGCCCGGAACGACCGGGCCGGGCCTCGCCCCTCATGGACGTCCCCATGGGGTCGCGTGGGCGTTGTCCCGGGGTTTTCGCCGACGTTCCGCGCCCGATGGGGCGCGCTCATTGCGAGAGGCTCCAGCCATGCCGACCCGCGAGCGGCCGCTCTCACCGCATCTCCAGGTCTACAAGCTCCACACCAAGATCGCGCCGGTGCTGTCCATTTCGCACCGCATCACGGGCATGCTGATGTTCGTGATCGGGACCCTGTTCGTGGTCTACTGGCTGGGTGCCGCCGCCTATGGACCGGAGAGCTTCGCCTCCGCCCAGGCGGTGTTCGGCTCGCCCCTCGGCTATCTGGTGCTGTTCGGCTGGACCGTGGTGCTGATGTACCACCTGTGCAACGGCATCCGCCACCTAGTGTGGGACGCCGGCCATCAGGTCTCCATCGCCGGTGTGCGCCTGACCGGCATGGTCATGCTGGCCGCCGTCGCCGCCCTGACGGCACTGATCTGGATCGTCGGCCTCGCGGTCGCGCTTTAAATCTTGAGGGAGGACGTGGCCATGAGTTCCGGCAAGAGCCCCACCATGCGGTCCGCCCTGGGTGTCGCGCGCGGACGCGGCTCCGCCAAGACGGGCGCGGCCGACCACTGGTTCGCCGAGCGCATCGGCGGCATCGCCCTGGTGCCGCTGGCCCTGTGGTTCGTGTTCGGCGCGGTGATCGGCAACGCGGGGGTCGATCATGCGACGTTCCAGGCCTGGATGGCCCAGCCGCTGAACGCGACCCTGATGATCCTGTTCATCGTCGCCGCCTTTCACCATGGCGCCCTGGGCGCCATCGTCGTGCAGGAAGACTACATCCACGCCCCGGCGGTGAAGCACGTCACCGTGCTGCTGACGAAGCTGTTCGCCATCGCCGGCGGCCTGTTCTGCACCATCTGCGTCCTCACCCTGGCCTTCGGAGGGTAACGGCCCCATGGCATCCCCCGCGTTCATCGACCACGATTACGACGTTGTCGTCGTCGGCGCCGGCGGCGCCGGCCTGCGCGCCACCTTCGGCGCCGTGGCCGAGGGCCTCAAGACCGCCTGCCTGACCAAGGTCTTCCCGACCCGTTCCCACACCGTCGCCGCCCAGGGCGGCGTCGGCGCCGCCCTCGGCAACATGGCCGAGGACAAGTGGGAATGGCACATGTACGACACCGTCAAGGGGTCGGACTGGCTGGGCGATCAGGACGCCATCGAGTACATGTGCCGCGAGGCCATCCCGGCGGTGCACGAGCTGGAGCACTTCGGCGTGCCGTTCTCGCGCACCGAGGATGGTCGCATCTATCAGCGCCCCTTCGGCGGCCACATGCGCAACTTCGGCGAAGCCCCGGTGCAGCGCGCCTGCGCGGCCGCCGACCGCACCGGCCACGCCATCCTGCACACGCTCTATCAGCAGTCGCTGAAGTACAAGGCGAAGTTCTTCATCGAGTTCTTCGCCCTCGACCTCATCATGGAGGACGGCGCCTGTCGCGGGGTCGTGGCCTGGAACCTGGACGACGGCACCCTGCATCGGTTCCGCGGGCACCAGACGATCCTGGCGACCGGCGGCTATGGCCGCACCTACTTCTCGTGCACCTCGGCGCACACCTGCACCGGCGACGGCAACGCCATGGTGGCGCGCGCCGGCCTGCCCCTGCAGGACATGGAGTTCGTGCAGTTCCACCCCACCGGCATCTACGGCGCCGGCTGCCTGATTACAGAGGGCGCGCGCGGCGAGGGCGGCTATCTCACCAACGCCGCCGGTGAGCGCTTCATGGAGCGCTACGCGCCCAACGCCAAGGATCTGGCCAGCCGCGACGTGGTCAGCCGCGCCATGACCATGGAGATCCGCGAGGGTCGCGGCGTGGGCAAGGACAGCGACCACATCTTCCTGCACCTGGAGCACCTGGGCGGCGATGTGCTGCACAAGCGCCTGCCGGGCATCACCGAGACGGCGCGCGTGTTCTCCGGCGTGGACGCCACCAAGGACCCGATCCCGGTGCTGCCGACCGTGCATTACAACATGGGCGGCATCCCCACCAACTACATGGGCGAGGTCATCAACCCCACCCGCGACGATCCGGACGCCATCGTGCCGGGTCTGATGGCGGTGGGCGAGTGCGCCTCGGTCTCGGTGCACGGGGCCAACCGCCTGGGCACCAACTCGCTGCTCGATCTGGTCGTGTTCGGCCGCGCCGCCGCCAAGCGCTGCGCCCAGACCATCCAGCCGGGCACGGGCCATGCGCCGTTGCCCAAGGACGCCGGCGCGCGCGGCGTGGCCCGCCTGGAGCGCCTGCGCACCGCCAACGGCGCGCGCCTGACCTCGGCCATCCGCCTGGACATGCAGAAGGCCATGCAGACGGACGCGGCCGTGTTCCGCACCGCCGAAAGCCTGTCCCAGGGGGTGAAGAGCGTGGACGCCATCGCCGAGACGGTCGCCGACATCAAGGTCGCCGATCGCTCGCTGGTGTTCAACACCGACCTGGTGGAGGCGCTGGAGCTGGAGAACCTGCTGGCCTGCGCCAAGGCGACCGTCTACAGCGCCGAGGCGCGCAAGGAGAGCCGGGGCGCCCACGCCCGCGAGGACTATCCGGACCGCGACGACGCCACCTGGATGAAGCACTCGCTGGCCTGGGTGGACCCGGACACCGGCAAGACGACGCTGGATTACCGGCCGGTGCATACCTACACGCTGACCAAGGACGTGGCGTACATCGCGCCGCAAAAGCGGGTGTACTAGCGGGTTGAGAGGTCACGGGGTCTCCGGGCCCCCGGACCTATGGGCTGCGTTGTCGGACTCGACAGCCAAACGGACGCATAACCAAGGATCGACGTCATGGTGGAGTTCTCGCTTCCTCCCAAGTCCCGGGTCAAGCCCGGCAAGACCTGGCCGGCTCCGGCCGGCGCCAAAAACGTCAAGACTTTCAAGATCTACCGCTACGACCCGGACTCGGGCGACAACCCGACTCTGGACACGTTCCACGTCGATCTGGACGACTGCGGGCCGATGGTCCTGGATGCCCTCATCAAGATCAAGAACGAGGTCGATCCGACCCTGACCTTCCGCCGGTCCTGCCGCGAGGGCATCTGCGGGTCCTGCGCGATGAACATCGACACGGACAACACGCTCGCCTGCCTGAAGCCGATCGCCGAGATCAAGGGGGCGGTGGACATCTATCCGCTGCCCCATATGGCCGTGGTCAAGGATCTGGTCCCCGACCTGACCCACATCTACGCGCAGTACGAGATGATCGAGCCGTGGATGAAGACCGACAGCCCCACGCCCACCAGCGGCGAACGCCTGCAAAGCCCGGAGGAGCGCGAGAAGCTCGACGGTCTGTGGGAATGCGTGCTGTGCTTCTGCTGCTCCACGTCGTGCCCCAGCTACTGGTGGAACGCGGACCGCTACCTGGGTCCGGCGATCCTGCTGCAGGCCGCCCGCTGGGTGTTCGACAGCCGCGACGAGGCGACCGAAGAGCGCCTGGACATGCTGGACGACCCGTTCCGCATGTATCGCTGTCACACCATCATGAACTGCACCACGACGTGCCCGAAGGGCCTCAACCCCGGCAAGGCCATCGCGGACCTGAAGATCGCGATGTTCGAACGCACGGGGTGAGCCTCAGCGGGGAGGGCGTCGGATGGGCCGGTGTGGCCCGGCGCCGACGCCGTCTGATGAACGCATCCTTTAGCAAGGCCGGCGCTTATGAAAGCGTTCGGCCTCTTGCTTTAATAAGGTTCATCACGGATTTCTGGGGAACCAGAAGGGCCCTCTGGCGTCGCGCTTCGAGCCTGAACCCCCTCCCAACCTTCCCCATAAATGGGGGAGGCGTCTGGGTCCATGAGGCGCCGACCGGACTCCCTCCCCATGGAATGGGGAGGGCTGGGGAGGGGTTGTCCCGTTTGACCGCTCCGGCCCGGAAACCCTGCAACCCCGATTTTCCGTGATCAATCTTATAAGAAAGGGGTCGTCCTGCTGGGCGCCGTGGACGCGCCGCATGCGGCGGCCCATATAGGCCGGGTGGCGCCCGCGTGACCGCGCGCGGCGCCGGATCCCTGACGGAAAGGTCGATGCGATGCCCACCCCATCGCCCGGTTCGTGCTCCCGGTTCACGCGTCCCATCCTCGGTGTCGGCGCGGCCGTTGCCGCCGCGCTGGCCCTGGCTGCCTGCGCCGGACCGCGCACGGTCTCGCACGTCTCCAGCCTGAACGACGTGTTCAAGTATCTGCCGGTGTCCGGCCTACCGCTGGATGTGGTCGGCAATCCCTTTCCCCAGGCCGCCGACGCCTTCGTCCGCGCGGCCGCCGCCGACGGCCTGAGCGGCAACGTGAACGGCCGCCCGCTCGCCTTCGTGCCCGCCCCCGACCGCTTCGGTCCCGATCATCCCGGCTACCGCATGGTTCTGTTCCTGAGCGGGGGCGGCATCGTCGCTGGTCAGGCCCTGTGCGAGGCCGGTTTGCCCACGGACAGCCCCAAAGGCGGCACGCTGCACGCCAGCGCGGCCCTGTGCAACGGCACGAAGATGATCGCGTGGGGCGAGGGCTGGGGCGGCCCGGTGCCCGCCCAGCCCGACGTGGCCTTCCTGGCGCTCATGGACCAGCTTGCGAATGCGGTGTTCAAGCGCGAGCGGGACCGCGACCGTGACCCCACGGAATGGCCGGAGACTTGATCTCGCCCGGGATCAGGGCGCCTGCAGGCAGAAGCTGAAGTAGCCGTTGGGCTCCACGGTCAGGAACCGGAACCGCCAGTCGTACTGGGCGCAGAAGGCGTTGACCGCCTCCACCACGCCGTAGACCACCGGCTTGACCACGTTGCCGGCGCAATAGTCGTGGCCGGCCACCAGCCCGCCCGGGCGCAGCACGCGGGCCGCGATCTCCAGTTCCTGCCGCGTGGTGTCGTAGGAGTGGTCCGAGTCCAGATAGATCCAGTCCAGGCTGGCGTCGGGGAAGGCATCCAGCATGGGGACCGATTCGCCCACGTGCAGCCGCACCGAGTCGTCGGCGATCCGGGGGGCGAAGGCGTCCTTGACGGCCTCAAGGCCGCTCTCGAAGCGATCGCCGGACCACAGGTCGATCAGGTGCAGCCGCCGGGGCCGGGCGCGGTCCAGGATGACCCGGGTGAAATCGCCGTGGGCGACGCCGACTTCGGCCGCCTCGGCGTCCTTCGGCATGTGGTCCATCAGGTGGTCCCGGGACGGCAGCACGCGGCAATCCCGGGTGTGCCGGTCCTCCAGGATCACGCGCGGCTGGCTGGCGCGGATGGTGCGGCGGGTGTCGAGACTGAGGACCATGGTGGGGGCTCCCGCGACCGTGGCGCGATGCCGGCGCATCGCTTCCGGATGATGGGCCGGGCTGCTCTTGCCGATCAAGGGCGCTCTTCAAGGGCGCTCTGGCCCAAGACGGGGCCCGGACAGCGAAACGCCCGCCTCGCGAGGGGGGTGCGAGGCGGGCGTTGCGTTTGGGTCCCATATGAACCGTCGCGTGGCTGAAGCGCGGGGTTCGAGAAGGAAAGTCTCTGTTCGGTGGCCATCCGTGGCTGAAGCGGGTGGGTCCCGGGGGTCGGAGGTCCTGGATTTCGATCGGATACGGTGCTCTTGGCTCTTCGCTGAGGATCAGGTGCGGTGTTCCGTCCGCCTCTGATGCTCCCTTTATCGCATGGGGCACGTGACGGGGGATTTGCCGGCGCATGACAGTTTCTTAAGAATAGGGGCGGGGCAGACGGCCCCCCGGCGCGGCGTGCTATGCTCCGGGCCAGTGTTGGTGACAGGGAGGGGCGCATGCCCGCGATCAGTCTGGTGACCCTGGCCGTGGCCGATATGGCGCGGGCGCGGGCGTTCTACGAGGCGCTGGGGCTGCGCGCCGCCCCCGAGAGCAATGACGAGGTGGTGTTCCTGGATGGCGGGGGTGTGGTGCTCAGCCTGTACGGCCGGGACGCCCTGGCCGAGGACACGGGCCTGCCCGACGGGCGGCCCGGCGGCATCACCCTGGCCTTCAACGTGAAAACGCCGGAGGAGGTGCCGGCCCGTCTGGCGGTGGCGGAGGCCGCCGGGGCGCGGATCCTCAAGGGGCCGCGCACCATGCCGTGGGGCGGGGTGACGGCCTATTTCGCCGATCCGGACGGTCACCCCTGGGAAATCACCTGGGTCGATTTCGCGCTGACGGAGGACGGCCGCATTCTGCTGGACATGGGGCCCGCGCCGGAACCGCCGACGGCGTGAGACTGGCCGGCTTTTGTCCTGACTCGTCAGGACAAAAGCCGTACGCCGCGAAGCGGCGTATGACGTCACGTTACAGGCCGGGCGGTCTGAGGCCCCGTTCTCGCAGGAAGGGGATCAGGGATCACGCCCCGCGCGGCAGGATCGCCCGGTAGGCGTGCCACGAGGCATAGCCGGCCAGCGGCAGGGTGAACGCCAGACCGAGGAAGGCCGGCACCATGCCCGAGACGGTGATGAAGCCGATGGTCGCGCCCCAGCCGATCAGCACGCCGGGCTGACGGGCCACGGCCTCGATGCTGACCGCCATGGCGTGGACGGGCTGGGTGTCCGGCCTGTCCACCAGCATGGGGATCGAGAACGCCGCCAGCGCGAAGGCGACCGTGGCCATCACGCCGCCGACCACGGTGCCCACCGCCAGGAAGATGGCCGCCTGCGGGCTGCTCAGCAGGGCCGTGGCGAAATGCGTGAGCGTGGGCGGTTGGCCGCCGTAGAACCCGGCGAACAGCAGCAGGGCCAGCAGCATCCATGACAGCATCACCAGGGTGAGGGTGATGCCGACGAAGGCCAGGCCCGGCACGCTGGCGCGGCTGCGGCGGATGGCCTCGATCAGGCTGATGGACTCGCCCTGCTCGTGGGCGCGGCTGATGACGTGCAGCGGCACGGCGAACATCGCGCCCACCAGCATGAAGCCGCTCGCCAGGGGCAGCAGCACGGAGCCCAGCCCCGCGAACAGCATGGCCGCGACCACCAGCCAGGAGATCCCGACGAACACGCCGCCGTAGATCAGGCTGGTGACGGGGGCGCGCCGGAAATCGGCCAGCGCCCGGTGAACCCACAGGCCCGACTCGTCAACGGTCACGGATTCGTAGTCGGGCACGGGCCCGGTGCCGAGATCGGCGGTCACGGTGCGCATCATGGCGGGCCTCCTCCCTGTCCCGTCCAGTCGCGCCCCGCTCGTGTTGCGGCGGGTCCCCGCACGGGCGCCAGGGGCGCATGGGGCGGTTTGGGTCGCGGCTAGACTGGATGATGTTCGATGGCCGGCATCATACGAACTTTCTATCCCAAAAGATAGCAGTATTTAAAATATAGTTGCGCCGTGAGGCCCCGTCCGGGTCATGGCCAGTCGGCAACGATCGACACGGCCTTCTGGAAGCGGACTCCGCCCGACCCGGGGATGGCCGGGGGTTCGACCATGACCGGAGTGTCCCGCGCCGGGATGGTCAGCCCCACGTGTTCGGCGGCCAGGCGGGCCGCGCCCAGCGCGGTGACCTCGGCCCCGGCCGGCACGACGATGCGGCGGTCCAGGGCGCAGGCCAGGAACTGCACGAAGTAGGGGTTGGCGGTCAGGCCGCCGTCCACCGACACCGTATCCCCGGTGGGGCGCAGGGACCCCATGGCCTCCAGCACCTCGGCGGCGCGGAAGGCCACGCCCTCCAGCACCGCCCGCACCATGTCGGCGGCCGTGGTTTCCAGCGACAGGCCGAGCCAGGCGCCGCGCGCCTTGCGGACCCAGTGCGGGCAGGCCAGTCCGGTCAGCGCGGGCACGAACACAAGCCCGCGCTCCACGGCGGAGGGCCCTTCGAAGGCGTTGATCTCGTCGAACGACCGGAACAGGCCCAGGTCGCGCGCCCAGTTCACGGCCGCGCTGGCGCAGAACACGGCGCCGTCGATGGCGTACTGGGGGGCCTCGCCGTCCCTGTGCCAGGCGACCGTGGGCGACAGGCCGCGTTCGGGCGCGCGCAGGGGGCTGTCCCCGGTGACCATGAGCGCGAAGGCGCCGGTGCCGAAGGTGATCTTGGCATCCCCCGCCACGCGACAGCCGTGGCCGTAGAGGGCCGCTTGCTGATCCACGATGCTGGTGACCACGGGCACCGGCCCGTGCTCCGTCATCAGCGTGCCGAAGTCCCCGGTGGTGGGCACGATCGGCGGCAGCGCCTCCAAGGGCACGCCGAACAGACGGCACAGGTCCGGGTCCCAGGCGAGAGTTTCGATGTTCATCAGCGACGTGCGCGAGGCCGTGGTGGCGTCGGTCACGCACCGCCCGGTCAGCCGGTGCAGAAAGAACGCATCGGTGGTCCCCAGGCGCAGCCGGCCCCGGGCGTGCAGGCGCGCCGCGTCCGGGACGGTCTGGTACAGCCACGCCAGCTTGCTGGCCGAGAAGTAGGAATCCAGCGGCAGCCCGCTGCGGCGCATCACCTCCGCCTCGGCGCCGTCGCGCTTGAGGGCGTCCACCACGCTCTGGGTGCGGCTGTCCTGCCAGACGACGACCGGCGAGAGCGGCTCCAGGGTCTCGGCGTCCCAGGCGAGGCAGCTTTCGCCCTGGTTGTCGAGGGCCACCGCGCGCACCGGCCCGGCGGCCTCCAGACAGGCGTCGATGCTGCGCAGCAGGTCCGCCGGGTCGTGCTCGACCCAGTCCGGTTTCGGATAGTGCTGGGCGTGCGTCACGGCGTGGCGGACGGTGGCCGATCCATCGGCGGCCAGCCGCAGGCCCCGGGTGCTGGTGGTGCCCTGGTCGATGGCGAGAACGGCGGCGGCGGGATCGGACATGTCAGGGGGCCTCCCTCAGCCGGAACGTCATGGGGCCGCCCGGCTCGACGGCTTCGATCATCGGACGCAGGGGCACGGTGATGCGGCGCTCGGGCCGGCTGTCCAGGCGCCGCGACCAGAGCGTCCGGCCGTCCTGCTCCGCGATCAGGGTGCCGCGCGCGGGCCGCGACAGGCGAAGCTGGGCGACCTCCGGCATCAGGTCCGGGGTCTCGGCGGTCGGGTGGATGGCCTGCGGCACCACGTAGCGCAGCGGATCGCCCGCGACGGTCAACGGCACCGCGTCGTCGGGCGGCGGAAGCCCGCGCTCCAGGTCGGCGGCGACGGCCGCGGCGGTGGCCTGTCCCTCGCCCCAGCACCAGCCGGCGGTCTCCACCGGACGGCGCAGGTTGCCGGTCGCGAAATAGGCCGGGTGGTCGAGGCTGCGCCCGAACCCGTCGATGCGCGGGCCCTCCGTGCCCGGGTCCACGGTCCAGCCGGCCATGCGGGCCAGGGCCGCCTCGGGCGTGAAGCGGCCGGTGATGACCGCCCCGTCGCAGTCGAGCGTCCGGGTCGCCCCGTCGCGGTCGCGCAGGGTGACGCCCTCCACCCGTGTCGCGCCGTGGATGGCCGCGATGTCCGTGCCCAGGTGCAGGGGAATGCCCAGCGCCAGGGGCAGCAGCCGGGCGGGTCCGCGCGCGGTGAGGCCGTCGTTCGGTTCGATCATGGCCCGGGGGCGGGCGCCCGCATGGCGGCAGGTCAGCAGGGCGGAGAAGGACACCAGCTCCGTGCCCAGCACCACGGGTCGGCGGAACGGCGTCATGCGCTGCAGATAGACCACGGCCTGCAACGCGCCGGTGGACATCACACCCAGCGGTCTGTCGCCGCCCAACAGGCGCGCGGCGCGGCTGGTCTCGCGGATGCCGGTGGCCAGCACCACCCGCCGCGCGGTCATCAGGGTGGCGCCGCTTGGCGTGGTCACGATCAGCACCGGGTCCGGGCCGGGACCGAAGGACACCACGGTGTGCTGGGTCAGCACTTCGGCTCCGGCGGCCTGGGCGGCCTCGACCAGACAGGCGGCATAGCTCCGCCCGCCCATCAGCCGGCCGAACTCCCGCAGGCCATAGGGTGAGTGGCCGCAGTGCCGCGGCACGCCGCCGGCCTCGACCTCGCGCTCCAGCACGGCGACCCGGGGCACGCCGAGCGCCCGCAGGCGCGTGGCGGCGGACAGGCCGGACGGTCCGCCGCCGATCACGATCACGTCCCATTCGCTGTCGGACCCGCCGGGCCCCGTGCGGCCGGCGTCAGTCATGGCGATCCTCCGCCGGGTCGGCCAGGGGCGCGGCGAAGTGCCCGGCGGTGATCTCGGCCAGGGCGCCCGAACAATAGAAGCCCTGGCAGCGCCCCATGGTCGCCCGGGTGCGCCGTTTCAGGCCGCCCAGGCTGCGGGCGGGCAGGGGGCCGCCCAGCGCGGCCTCGATCTCGCGCCGGGTCACGAGTTCGCAGTGGCAGACGATGCCGCCGTTGTCGCGGTCCTGCCAGTCGCGCGGGTCCGTCTCCGACAGGCGCGGCGCGGCCGGCCAGCCGGGTGCGGCCAGGGGCGCCCAGTCGGTCCCGCAGGCGCGGTGCAGTCCGGCCACGTGCCGGGCGATGCCCAGGGCGGCGGTCAGTCCGGTGGAGCGGATGCCGCCCACGGAGATGTAGCGCCGGTCCGGGTAGGGCGTGATGCGGTAGCCTTTCTCTTCGGTCGCGGGGCGGATGCCGGCATAGGTGGCGGTGATCGGCTGGCCGGCCAGGGCGGGCACCAGGCGGGCCGCCGTCTCGCGCAGCATGGCCAGGGTTGCGCCGTCCACCGAGGCGTCCGCGCGGCTCTCCTGCTCCTCGGCCGTGGGGCCGACCAGGATGTTGCCGTAGGCGGTGGGGCAGACCACGACCCCCTTGGTGGTGGGGCTGGGTACCGGCAGCAGGATGGTGGGCAGCAGTCGCGCCGCCGCCTTGTCGAACACCACGAACTGCCCCTTGCGCGGCCGGATCTCGAACCCCGGCGCGCCCAGCAGCAGTTGGTCCACGTGGTCGCCGTACAGCCCGGCGCAGTTGATGACGCTGCGCGTCCGCACGCTGCGCCCGGGCAGGTCCAGCCGCCAGGTCTCGCCGTCGAACGCGCCGCCCTGGACCGGGGCGTTGCGGTCCACATGGGCGCCGTTGGCGATGGCCTGGAGCAGATAGCCCGTGGGCGCCGCCCACGGGTCGATCACCGATTCGCGCGGCACCAGGAACCCGCCGTGGAACGCCGGGTTGATGTGAGGCGCGCGCTCCAGGATCTCCGCCCGGTCGAGCGGCCGCACGTCGGTCACGCCGTTGCGGTGCGCCTGCTCCATCAGCGCCGGCAGGCGCGCGGCCTCGGCCTCCGTCCAGGCGACGACCATCGCGCCCGTGGTCCGCAGCGGCAGGCCGAGGCGGTCGCGGATCTTCAGGTACTCCTGATGGCCGGCGGCGATGCACGCCTGTTCCAGGGTATCGGGCGGGGCGTCGAACCCGGTGTGCAGGATGCCGCTGTTGCCCTTGCTGGCCCCATCCAGGATGTCCGGTGCGCGCTCCAGCACCAGCACGCGCGCCCCGTCCAGCGTGAACCGCCGGGCCATGGCGCATCCGACCACGCCTGCGCCGATGACGGCCACGTCGTAGAGACCGTTGGATGTCACGCGGTGCCTCTCCCTGGCGAGTCCGGGGCCGGTCTGGATTGGCCCATGGGTGCACTCACGGTACGCCGCTTTGACCGTTCGGTCAATCGCGACGGCGTGGCGGCATCCCCATTTTTCGTGTTGAATCAGAGGGAAACGAAAAACATGTTGGAAACAGTCAATTCCCTCGGTAGAGTTTTTGCCCAACAAGGGGTCAGTTCTCCCTGAGGGGGCGCGCAATGCGCAGTCAAACGGCAATGAGCCCGCGGGTCCGGCAGGCGCGCATTGCGGACATGGTCCGCACGCGCGGCACCGTGACGGTGGAGGCCCTGGCCCGCGCCTTCCAGGCGTCGCACGAGACGATCCGGCGCGACCTGACCGCGCTGTCCGAAGCGGGCGTGGTGCAGAAGGTCCACGGCGGCGCCAAGGTGCCCAGCCGCCGCGAGGAAGGCCCCTTCCGCGACCGCATGACGCAGCACGAGCCGGCCAAGCGCGAGATCGCCGCCAAGCTCGCCCGTCTGATCGAGCCGGGCGAGACCCTCCTGATCGACACCGGCTCCACGACCCTGCTCTGTGCCCAGGACCTGGCCCGAATCGACCGCCTGACCGTGGTCACGAACTCCACCCGGATCGCGGCGACCATCGCCGACGGCGGCCGCGCCAGCGGCGTCTTTCTGGTCGGCGGCGCCTACGACGGCGACAACCGCGAGACCGTGGGGCCGATGGCCGTGCGCCAGTTGGCCGCGTTCCATGCGGACCGCGCGATTCTGGGGGCCGCCGCCCTGAATGCCCGAGCGGGCGTTGCGGACATCAACGTCAACGAAGCCCACATCGCCCAGGCCATGGTGGACCTGGCCGACAGCGTGGTGGTGGTCGCCGATTCCTCCAAATTCGATCGCCATGCCGCATTTACGGTTTGCGGCTTCGGTCAGGTCGATCATCTTGTTTGCGAGCGAGCGCCGGACGGCACGCTGGCCGAGGCGCTCGCGGCAAGCGGGGTTCACGTGCAATGACACCACGTGCAATGACACCACGTTCAATGACAAGGGGTGGTCGCACCATGAGGTTGGAACGACGGGGGCGGGCGCGGGCGAATGCCCCGTTCGGTCCCAGCGCCGGGTTGACCCGGCGGAAAAGGGAGGCGCCGGCATGCCCCGTCCGATAGTGCTCTATGTCCAGGTCGTCGATTGGGTCTCGCACAAGTTCGGGTTGCTGGCGATGTGCCTGATCTTCGTCATGATGGCCGTGCTGCTGCTCGACGCCTTCACCCGCAACGTGGTGAACATCCCGCTGCACTGGTGCATCGAGATGGCTCAGTTCATCCTCGCCGCCTATTACTTCGTGGGCGGGGCGCACTCGCTGCAGTTGGGCGACCACGTGCGCATGGATCTGATCTATGACCGGCTGTCCGAGCGCGGCAAGGCGTGGATGGATGTGGTCACCAGCAGCTTCATGATCTTCTATCTGGTGTGCCTTCTGATCGGGGCGGTCTCCTCGACCCTGTATTCGCTGCAGTACAACCAGAAGCTCATGTCGGTGTGGGCGCCGCCCCTGGCGCCGATCAAGATCATCATGGTGTTCGGCATCGTCCTGATGCTGCTCCAGGTGCTCTCCGTTCTGTTCAAGGACCTGGCGACGGCTCGGGGCGTGACGATCCCCGGCGTGCGGATGCATGAGGAAACGGCGGTATGACCCATGAAATGATCGCCATGACCATGTTTGGCGTCATGATGGTGATGCTGCTGACCGGCCAGAGGGTGTTCGCGGCCATCGGCGCCGTGGCGGCGGGCACGGCCCTGCTGCTGTACGGCGACGGCGCCATCGAGATGCCCTTCAGCCAGGCCTTCAAGGTCTTCAACTGGTTCCCGCTGCTGACGCTGCCCCTGTTCATCTACATGGGCTACATGCTGTCGGAGTCCGGCATCGCCGACGACCTGTACAAGATGTTCCACGTCTGGTTCGGCACCATGCACGGCGGTCTGGCCATCGGCACCATCGGGCTGATGGTGGTGATCTCGGCCATGAACGGGCTGTCGGTCGCGGGCATGGCCATCGGGGCCACGATCGCGCTGCCGGAACTGCTCCGGCGGGGCTACGACAAGGTCATGGTGACCGGCGTCATCCAGGCGGGGTCATCGCTGGGGATTCTGGTGCCCCCGAGCGTGGTGCTCGTGCTGTACGGCATGATCGCGCGCCAGCCGGTGGGACAGTTGTGGCTCGCGGGCGCGCTGCCCGGCCTGATGATGGCCACGCTGTTCATTATCTACATCTACGTCCGCTGCCGCATCCAGAAGCACCTGGGGCCGACCCTCTCGCCCGAGGAACTGGACATCCCGCTGGTCGAGAAACTGCGGCTGCTGCGCGCCGGCATCATTCCGTTCCTGGTCTTCTTCCTGATGACCGGCCTGTTCGTGATGGGCTACACCAGCCTGGTCGAGAGCGCTGCCGTGGGTGCGCTGGCGGCGACGGCGGCGGCCCTGTTCAAGCGGCGGCTGACGGCCCGGGTGCTGCATCAGACGGTGCGCAAGACGCTCGGCATCTCCTGCATGTTCCTGTGGATCATCCTGGCGGCGCTGGCCTTCGGCGCGGTGTTCGACGGCATCGGCGCGGTGCGCGCCATCGAGACGCTGTTCATCACCCGCTGGGAGCTGAGCCCGTGGGAAGTGCTCATCATGATGCAGCTTTCCTACATCCTGATGGGCATGTTCCTGGACGACACGGCCATGCTGGTGATCGTGGCGCCCCTTTACGTGCCGCTGGTGGGGGCGCTGGGCTTCGACCTGATCTGGTACGGCGTGCTGTACACGATCACCTGCCAGATCGCCTACATGACGCCGCCCTTCGGCTACAACCTGTTCCTGATGCGCGCCATGGCGCCGCCGGAGATCTCGTTGATCGACATCTACCGATCCATCATTCCATTCGTGATCGTGATGACCATCGGCCTGATGCTCGTCGTGATCTTCCCCCAGATCGCGCTGTGGCTGCCGAACACCGTGTACGGGAACTAGGGCCATTGCGCCGTGCGGTCCCGGGGCGCCCAGGGGGGTCCCGGCGTCCGAGCCAGACCTGAACCAAAACAGGAGACGACAGGGATGAAGAAGACCGACAAGACCACGATCATCCGCCCGGACGACGCCGCCAGCGGCCCGGCCGACGCCAACCGTCGCGGCTTCCTGAAGACCGCCGGCCTCGCCGGGGCCGCCGCCGCCGCCTCCACCCTGGCCGCCCCGGCCGTGCACGCCCAGAACGGCCCGATCCGCTGGCGCCTGCAGACCTATTCCGGCGCGCCCCTGGGGGCGCACGTCATCAAGCCGCAGATCGAGGCCTTCAACAAGGCCGCCAACGGTGAAATGGAGATCGAGCTGTACTACGCCGACCAGCTCGTTCCCACCAGCGAGCTGTTCCGCGCCCTGCAGAACGGCACCATCGACGCCGTGCAGTCCGATGACGCCACCATGGCCTCGCCGGCCGACGTGGCCGTGTTCGGCGGCTACTTCCCGTTCTCGACCCGCTACAGCCTCGACCTGCCGGTGCTGTTCCAGCGCTACGGCCTGAACGAGATCTGGAAGGAGGCCTACGACGAGATCGACGGCGTCGAGTGGATCTCCGCCGGGGCGTGGGACCCGCTGCACATCTTCACCAAGGAGCCGATCCGCTCGCTCGCCGACATGAAGGGCAAGCGCGTCTTCGGCGTGCCGACCGCCGGCCGCTTCCTGGCCCGCTACGGCCTGATCCCGGTCACCGTGCCCTGGGACGACGTGGAAGTGGCCATCCAGACCGGCCAGCTCGACGGCGTGGCGTGGTGCGGCTTCACCGAAGCCTACGAGGTGGGCTGGGCCGACGTCTGCAACTACGCGCTTCTGAACAACGTGACCGGCGCGTGGTGCGGCTCCTACTTCGCCAACTCGGACTCCTGGGCGAAGGTGCCGGAGCACCTGAAGGAGCTGTTCAAGATCACCATCGACCAGTCGCACTACTACCGGCAGGTCTGGTACTGGGGCGGCGAGGCCGACCTGCGCGTCAACGGCAAGAAGATGGAACTGACCACCATCCCGGCGGAAGAGTGGGACACCGTGGTCAAGGACGCCGAAAGCTTCTGGGACGAGATCGCGGCCTCCAGCCCGCGCGCCGGCCGCGTGGTCGAGATCTTCAAGGAGTACAACAAGGTCATGGAACAGGTGGGCGTGCCCTACCGCTATTCGTGAGTCTGGATGGGATCGGCCCTGAAACGGACCCGTCCGTTTCAGGGCCTCCGCCGCGTCGCGGCGCCGGCCCGGCCGGGCCGGTGCCGCTCGGTGGGTGAGTTACACTCACCCACCGCTGGTATCAAAGTCATCCCGAGCCGCCGGAGGCGGGGAGGGATCTCGGGAGGAAGTGTGAAGCGGTGCAGGAAGCGTGTCCGTGCCCGAGATCCTTCGGTCGCTTCGCGTCCTCAGGATGACCGCCAAACGTCGGACTCTTAGTCCAGGCACCAGCTCTTCAGAATGGTAACGATTCTTCAATCCCCACCATCGCCCTCATCCGGCACGACGAACACTTGTCCGGGGTAGATCAGATCCGGATCGCGGATCTGGTCGGCGTTGGCCTGATAGATCACGGTGTACTCGATGCCGCGCCCGTACACCGCCCGGGCCACGCGCCACAGGTTGTTGCCGGGCTGAACCACCAGCAGCGCCTCGCCCTCGTCCCCGCGCCGGAAGGTGAAGTCCGTATGCTGGAACGGCAGTTCCACGCGGGTTTCCACAGCCCCGTCCGGCCGCACCTGATCGACCCGCAGGGTGTAGACCCGTTCCTCCAGGCCCGCCGTGTCCGGGCGGGCGGTCCAGGCGCCGGAGGCATCCGCGCGCACCTGGGCCACCGGGGCGTTGTCCATGTAGAGGTTCAGCACCGCGTTGGGCTCGGCCGTGCCGGCCAGGGACAGGGCGCCGGTGCTGGAATAGTCCACCCGGCCGACTTGTAGGGTCCCTTCCGCCACCTCCGGCGTCGGTCCCTGGAGCAGACGGCCGGTGCCGCCGCCGACGCGCGGGGCCTCCAGCGCGATGACCGGCGCAAAATCTCCCCTGGCGCCCGTTTCCGGCGCACGGGATGAGCCGCCCTCCCGCTCGGGCACGGACAGCACCACGACCGTGGGGGACAGGCGGGCCTGGGCGGCGGGGGCCGGTCCCGCCGTGTCGCCCCCCCGGGCGCTCAACGACAACTCGCGCGCGCCCGGCGCGAACGGCGTGTCGGGCAGGTAGACCCACTGGCCCTGGCGGTCGGCCGTGGCCTCGCCGATGGCGGCCCCGTCGGCGAGCACGGACACCGTCGCCCCCGGCGCGGCCCGCCCGGCGATGACGGCGCTGCCGTCGGGGTCCACGCGGACCACATCGAAGGTGGGCGCGTCGGGGCCATCGGGCGCGCCGCTGGCCTCCACCCTGGGCGGCGGGACGGCGGCCGGCAGCGCGGCGGACGCGGCCGCTTCGGGCGGGGTCTCGCCGGCGTCCGGTACGCTCGCAACGACGACGGGGCGGGAGGCCGCATCGGATACGCCCGCCTCGGCCGACTGTCGGGACGGGGTGGCCGGATCGGGTGCCGTGGCGGTCAGCGTCTCGCGTGCCTCGGCGAACGCCCGATCCAGGGTCGCGCTGCCGGTGGAGGTTTCGGTCGGAGCGCCGTCCTCGGCGACGACGTCGGGCGAGTCCGTCTCCGTCGGCGTCTCGAATGTGGAATGGAACAGCACGGGCATCGACAGGAAGGCATGAATGCCCAGGATCGCCACCACCAGGACGGCGGCCGCTCCCACAATGCCCCACAGGGTTCGCGTGTCCACGGTTGCGCCTCCCCATTGCCCCGGCCGCCCAAGCCGGGTCCGCCCGGGCCCTGACGGTTCCCCTGGACAGTCCGGCCCTGACTCGATATGGGCGTGTCTCGGGCGCGCGGTCAACCGGGCTGTGCTCCCGCGACCGGATCCGCAGCAGGGAAGTTCAGTCCATGGCGTCGTCATCCGAGACCGGGGCCGCCCCGGCCGCTTCGTCCGCCCCGCGCGTGGCCGTCAAGATCTGGGACCTGCCCACCCGCCTGTTTCACTGGAGCCTGGCCGTCGCACTCGGGGTGTGCTGGTGGAGCGGCGAGGAGGGCAACTTCACGGTCCACTTCATCTCGGGGCATGTGGTGTTCGGGCTCGTGCTGTTCCGGCTCGCCTGGGGCGTGATCGGCAGCCAGACCGCGCGGTTCTCCGATTTCGTGAAGGGGCCGGGCGAAATCGGCCGCTATCTGCGCGGCCTGTTCAGCACCACGCGCAAGGACAACGCCCTGGGCCACAATCCGGCCGGCGGGCTGATGGTGATCCTGCTGCTGCTGGCCACCGGCGGACAGGCCCTGACCGGCCTGTTCGCCAGCGAGAACACCTGGGCCTTCGTCTCCGGCCCGCTGGCCTCGCTGGTGGGCAGCGACCTTTCGTCCACGATCACCAGCCTGCACAAGGGCATCCTGTTCGACACCCTGCTGGTGCTGGCGGCGGTGCATATCGTGGCGGCCTTCGGGTACCTGTTCATCAAGAAAGAGAACCTCATCCGCCCCATGGTGATCGGTCACAAGAGGCTGCCGGCCGAGGCCGCCGCGCGCGCCCCGCGTCTGGCGAACCCGCTGCTGGCCCTGCTGGTGGCGGCGGTGGCGGCCGGCGTGGCCTATGGGCTGCACAGCCTGACGTGACGGGTGGACCCGGGGTCCGGCCCGCATGCAGTTGACCGTGGATTGGCGCGCGGGCGCCTGATAGCGTAGCGAGCCGGTCAACTCTACCGTCGAGGTTTGCACCGTGACCGTTCATCCCGATCTGACCGCCTCGTCCGCCGCCGGGGACGAGGCCGCGCTCTCCACGCCCGACGATGCGGATCGAGCGGGCGGCGATCCTGTCCTGATGGCGCGGCTGCGGGCGGCGACGCGCGATGTCCACGACGCCCTGCACGAGCATCACGCCCTGGGCGATCTGCTCGCCCCCAGCCTCGGCGCGCGGCGCTACCGCCACATCCTGGAGTGTTTCGATGGGTTTCTGGCGGCGGCCGAACGCGAGGTGCTGGTGCCCGCCGACGGCTGGTTCGCCGCGAACGGATTCCATCGCGTCTCGCGGCGGTACGACCTCGCCCGCGACCTGACCGATCTGCGCGAGGCCGGAGCCGCTCCCCCGCCCGAACCCGCCCCGGAGCGCCCGCCCGGCGGGCTGGGGGTCGCCCCGGGCGAGGGCGCGGCGCTGGGGGTGCTGTATGTGGTCGAGGGCTCGCGGCTGGGCGGGCGCGGTCTGGCGCGCCATCTGGGCCGCGCGCTGCCGCGCTCGTCCGCCATGGCGACGCGTTTCCTGGGGTCTCCGGGAGTCGATATCGGGGCTCACTGGCGTCAGGTTGGCGCCCTCATCAACACCCTGGGCCGCGATCCCGCGCGCGCCGACGCGGCCGTCGGCGCCGCCTGCGCCGCCTTTTCGGCCCTGACCGCCTGGTTCGACGAGGCCCCATGACCGGATCCCAGCCCGACCGTGCCGCCGACCTGCCGACGGTGGACCTGAGCGAGTGCGAGAACGAGCCGATTCACCTGCTGGAACTGGTCCAGAGCCACGGCTGCATCCTGCTGCTGGCGGGCGAGCCGCTGACGGTCATCCAGGCCAGCAACAACACCGATCGGTTCCTGGGCCGGACCGCCGAGCAGATCCTGGGCCAGCCGGTCGAGGGCCTGCTGGATGATCTGGCCGCCGACCTGCTGCTGGACCTGATGACCGAAGGCGGGGTCCGGACCAGCGAAGGGCACCCGTTCGGCCTGTACGCCCGCTCCACCGTGACCGGCCGCCGCAGCCAGCGGCTGCGCGGCCTCGCCCGCCGCATCGAGCACGCGGGGCAGCCCTGCCTGATCCTGGAGCTGGAGCACTGTCCGGAATCGGACGAGGACGACGCCGAACACACCTATGAGGCCGAAGGGTTCGCCATGGCGGCCCTGACCGAGAGCGAAAACCTGTACAAGCTGCTCGATCAGGCGGTCCACGCCATCGCCGGGCTGACGGACTATGACCGCGTCATGGCCTACATGTTCCATCCCGACTGGTCGGGCGAGGTGGTGGCCGAGTCCTTCTCCGGCGACCTGACGCCCTTCCTGGGGTTGCGCTATCCGGCGTCCGACATTCCGTCGCAGGCCCGCGACCTGTACCTGTCGAACCGTCTGCGGGTCATCGCCGATGTGGGCAGCGTCAGCGTGCCCATGCTGCGCGGCGCGCCGTCGGTGGCGGAGGAAGCGCCGCTGGACCTGGGTCAGGCGGTGCTGCGCAGCGTGTCCTCCTATCACATCGAGTATCTGCGCAACATGGGGGTGGCGGCGACGCTGGTGACATCTCTGGTGGTGGATGGGCGGCTGTGGGGGCTGATCGCCTGCCACAACTACAGCCCCAAAATGCTGCCATGGCATCGGCGCGAGGCCATGGACCGTCTGAGCATCCGCATCTCGGAGCGCATCGGCGACATCCTGACGATTCAGCGCTCGCGCCAGAAGCGGCGCAAGCGGCGGTTCCTGGATCTGATCGGCGCGGCCCAGCGCCAGACCGGCAATGCGCTGGAGACCCTGTTCTTCGGCGCGCCCCGGCTGGCCGACGTGGTGCGCTGCGACGGGCTGGCGGTCTGCGCGCCGGGCCGGGTGGCCGCCACCGGCAACACGCCGGCGCCCGGCGATCTGCGGGCCTTCCTGGAGCGGGTGGCGATGCTGGCCGAGGACGGCCTGTTCGTCTCGGACGCCCTGAGCGCCGCGGGCGGGTTCGAGGACGTGCTGCCGGCCGGCTGCTGCGGCGCCCTGGTGGTGATCGTCAGCCGGGATCCGCTCGTGGCCCTGGCCTGCTTCCGGGACGAGGTGGTGCAGGAGGTGCACTGGGGCGGCGATCCCAACAAGCCGGTCGAGGTGGATGCGGCCTCGCAGCGCCTGTCGCCGCGCAAGTCCTTCAACCTCTGGCGCGAGGAGGTGCGGGGCCATGCCCGGCCCTGGGAGGACTGGACCATCGACCTGTTCCGCGACCTCGCCGAGGTGCTGACCGAGTCCCTTCCCGGCCGGGACAAACGGGACCGTGCGGCGCTGTGGGCGGAGGCCGTGGATGCGCTCATGGCCGGGTTCGAGCGCCGCGCGCCCACCATCCTGGAGGGGCTGGATCTGGCCGACAACGGGGCGCTGCTCGCGGTGCCCGGGCCGGACGGCTCCAGGGGCCGGGCCGGCGTGCCGCGCGACGTGGCGCTGGCGGCCAACGCGGCCTTTTGCGTCCAGTTCGACGTGGACCATGCCGACATCCTCGGGCGTCCGGTCGTGGACGTGCTGGTGGCGATGGGCCTGCCCACGGGTCTGGTGGACCTGCCCCAGGGCGGCGTGCAGGAGGTCGAGTGGTGGTCCGGCACGGCTGGGCACCGCACGCTTCAGGTCGTGCGCCGGGGGCTGTTCGCCGTCGACCGCGATGGCGAGTCGCGCGCCTGGGGGGTGTTCACGTTCGACGACGTGACCAACATGTACCGCACCCAGCGGGCGCTGACGGCCGCCCGGGCTCAGGCGCTGGCGCGGGCCCGGGGGCGCACGGAGTTCCTGGGTCAGCTCGCCCGGGAGCTGCGGGTTCCGCTCCATGCCATCCAGGGCTTCGCCGAGTCGCTGGAGACCGGCGATCAGGCGGTGATCGCGGATCGGTTCCGCGAATACGCCGGGGAGATCCGGGCGCTCAGCGGGTCCCTCATGGATCTGCTCAATGAACTGCTGGACGTGGCGCGGCTGGAGACCGGGGGCGACCCCGGGTCGGCCGGGGTGTTCGACCTGACGCTTCTGGTGGGCGAGGTGTGCCGCGCACTCAGGCAGAGCGGGCGGGATCGGAACGTCTCGTGGGACTGGCACCTGCCCAATGAGCGCATCCTGATCCAGGGCGACGAGGGGGCCATCCGTCATGCGCTCTCCACCCTGATCGGGGCGGCCCTGCGCGCCAGCCCGGCCAGCGGGTCGGTGATGGTGCGCGTGACCATGGAACGGGGCGGCGAGCCGCGGGTCTCGGTGAGCGATTCCGGGCTGGGCCTGGGCGAGGACGACCTGATGGCCCTGCAACGGCCCCTGGACGCCGCGGTGTCCCATGCCGGCGGCAGTCTGGAACCCCGGCGGGGCCTCGGGCTGTCGCTGGTGCGGGCGCTGATCGACCTGCACGGCGGCGGGGTCTCGGTCACCAGCAACCCGGGGTCCGGCACCACGGTCCATATCACGCTGCCCCGGCACCGTGTGGCCGGGCGCGACAATGCGCCCGCCAAGGCGAAAAAGAACGCATCGGACTCCTGATCCCAACGGCATCTGATGATGACCGTCGAAGTCCGTGGCCGGCCCGACTGGGCCGGCGCCGCGAAGCGGCGGAGGCGATGAGCCGGACGAGTCCGGGTCATCGCCGATCAGGATAATGAAAAGGCCACTGCAGCCAGAGGGGAACCAGAATGTCGAGCACTGTGCTGGTGATCGGCGGCTTCGTGCTGCTGGTGCTGGGGGGCGAGGGGCTTGTGCGGGGGGCGGTCTCCGTGGCCCGGCGCCTGGGGGTGTCGCCGCTGCTGATCGGGCTGACGCTGGTGGGGTTCGGGACCTCCACGCCTGAACTGGTGACGAGCATGCAGGCCGCGCTGGCCGGGTCCTCCGGGATCGCGGTGGGCAACGTGGTCGGCTCCAACATCGCCAACATCCTGCTGATCCTGGGCCTGACCGCGCTGATCCGCCCCGTTCTGGCCCATCCCGTGGCGTTCGGACGCGATGGGCCGATGGTGGTGCTGGCCGCCGTGGTGGCCATGGCCGTGACCATGCTGGGCGTGGTCTCGCGGACCAGCGGCCTGATGATGGTGCTGCTGCTGATCGCCTATGTCACGATCACCTACCTGCGGGAGCGGAAACAGCCCGATGCCTCCGCCGACATGCACACCGCCGAGGCGGATGCGGCGGGATCGGCCCCCATGGGCCTGTTTCCGTCGCTGCTGTTCCTGTTCGGGGGCATGGTCTTGGTGGTGCTGGGCGCGCGGCTGCTGATCGACGGCGCGGTGGCGATCGCCGCCGGGCTGGGCGTGTCGGACACCCTGATCGGCCTGACCATGGTTGCGGTGGGCACCTCGCTGCCGGAACTGACCACCTCGATCGTGGCGGCGGTGCGGGGGCAAGGCGATGTGGCCTTCGGCAACATCATCGGCAGCAACATCGTGAACGTGCTGGGGGTCCTGGGCGTGGTGTCCATCGTCACCCCCATCGCCATCCCGGCCGAGATCGCGGCCTTCGACATCTGGGTCATGCTGGGGGCGACGGCGGCCCTGGTGCTGGCTGTGGTCACCGGCTGGCGGGTCAGCCGGCGCGAAGGCGCGGTGCTGCTGCTCGGCTATGCGGCCTATCTGGGCTGGCTGGCCATGAGCGCGGGAGCCTAACCCCGTCAGGACCGTGAGATGATCGGCAGCGGGCGGAACCCGGCGGCGGGCGCGCCGGGCTCCGGGCCGGGCACGACGGTCCAGGCGGTCACGGGCGGGTCCGGCGTGGTCCGGTCCGCAAGCCCCACGATGACCCACACCAGGTCCGGTTCGAAGGCGGCCCGGCGGTCGGTCTCGCTGGGCTCGGCCGGATGGCCCGGATGGCTGTGGACGTGGCCGATCAGGCGCGACGGCCTGCCGCGCAGCTGGCGCATCAGGTCGAACCGGGCGGCCGGGTCCACCTCGAAGCGATCCGGACGGCCGCTGGCGTCCACGTTGGTGGTGGGGTGGACGGCCTCGACCACCAGGGCGCCGCTTTGCGTGTCGTCGGATCCCACCAGCAGGCCGCATCCCTCGCGCGGCCACGCCGCCCGCATGTGATCGAGCAGCACGGCCCGCGCCCCGGCGGGCAGCACGAGGGCCGTGGGTCGTGTCACTGGATGGAGCGTGTCGGCGCGGCTTCCAGCCCGATCACGCCCAGCGTGCGGCCGCTCGCCGTGTCGATCACGACCACGCGGTCCGGGCGGCCACCGTCCGTCAGGCCGAGCAGAAGGCGTCCGTGGCCGTCGCTGGTCATGTGGGCGATGCGGCTGCCGGCGGGCTCGCCCAGATGCACCGGATCGAACGGGCTCGCCGGCGCGGGCACGGGCGCGGGCACGGGGCGCGCCAGACCCGCCGGCGCGACCTCGGGCACCGCGCCGTCCTTCGCCATCTCCTCCGACGATTTCATGAGCCCGTAGATCACGAGGCCCATCCCCGCGATGATGAGGACGCCCATCGTGGCAACCAGGATCTTGACGGCACGCATCGAATTGGCCTCGGGATCGTTAATCATGCATGGATGGTATAGAGGCAGAGCATGGGGCAGGGCAACGACGCGCCGACGGGGCAGGGCGGCGCGCCGACGGTGTTCGAGGCGGCCATTCCGGAGGACGGCGCGGGCCTGCGTCTGGACCGATGGCTTGCGGGGGCGCATGGGGGCCATTCGCGGGAGCGGCTGAAGGCTCTGATTCTGGGCGGCGCGGTCACCCTGGACGACGCGGTGGCGACGGATCCAAGTCTGCGAGTCCGCGCCGGGCAGCGGGTCCGGCTGGCCGAACCGCCGCCGGTGGATGCCGCGCCGCGGCCGCAGGACATGCCGCTGACGGTGGTGTTCGAGGACGCCCATGTGATCGTCATCGACAAGCCGGCCGGGCTGGTGGTGCACCCGGCGCCGGGGGCCATGGACCATACCCTTGTCAACGCGCTGCTGGCCCACTGCGGCGACAGTCTGTCCGGCATCGGCGGGGTGCGACGGCCGGGCATCGTCCACCGGCTGGACAAGGACACCAGCGGCCTGATGGTCGTCGCCAAGTCCGATTCGGCGCACCAGGGCCTGGCGGCCCAGTTCGGGGACCGCACGCTGCATCGGGTTTATCACGCCCTGGTGTGGGGTGTGCCGGCGCCCGCGGCGGGCGAGATCGACGCGCCCGTGGGTCGTCATCCCACCCAGCGCACGCGCATGGCCGTGGTGGCGCGCGGCGGCAAGGCGGCCCTCACCCGATACCGCACCCTGCGGGCCTATGGCACCGCGCTGGCCCGGGTGGAATGCCGGCTGGCGACCGGACGGACCCATCAGATCCGGGTCCATATGGATCATATCGGTCATCCCCTGGTGGGCGACCAGACGTATGGGCGCAGTCCCCGCCGCCCGCCGCGCCGTCCCGACCTGCCGCCCGAGATCATGACTCGTCTGATCGGGCTTCAGCGGCAGGCCCTGCATGCCGTGGCGCTGGGCTTCGTTCATCCCGTCACTGGTGAACCGATGCGCTTCGAGTCCCGTATGCCTTTGGAAATCGAGGAGATCTTCACCTCCCTGGAGACGTTACGAACTTTTCATCCCGATTCCTGACCAATTTAGTACCATTTCGGTGGACTCGGGAGAACGCGGTTCGATAGGATTAATACCAAGGGCGCCGGTCGGGCGTGAGACCCGAGACGGCGACGGTGGCTTCCGGTTGGTCCGGGGATTCGGGCAGCCGGGCGCGGCAGCGGCAAGAAGGAGAGCGACCCATGGCGAACGCAACCGGCGGCCTCCTTGGCCTTGAACCCGAAAGCAACCTCTCCCGCTACCTGCAGGAGATCCGCAAGTTTCCCATGCTGGCGCCTGACGAGGAATACATGCTCGCCAAGCGCTATCAGGAGTCGGAAGACGGCGATGCGGCCCACCGACTGGTGTCCAGCCACCTGCGTCTCGTGGCGAAGATCGCCATGGGCTACCGGGGCTACGGCCTTCCCATGGGCGAGGTCATCTCCGAGGGCAACGTGGGCCTGATGCAGGCCGTCAAGCGCTTCGACCCGGAACGCGGCTTCCGACTGGCCACCTATGCCATGTGGTGGATCCGCGCCTCGATCCAAGAGTACATCCTGCATTCCTGGTCGCTGGTGAAAATGGGCACCACCGCCGCCCAGAAGAAGCTGTTCTTCAATCTGCGCAAGATGAAGGGGCAGCTCCAGCTTATGGAGGACGGCGACCTGCCGCACGAGAGTGTGACCACGATCGCCACCAAGCTGGGCGTGCCCGAACAGGACGTGGTGAACATGAACCGCCGGCTGGCCAGCCCGGACCATTCGCTGAACGCGCCGGTTCGCATGGATGGCGAGGGCGAGTGGCAGGACTGGCTGGTGGACGACAGTGTCTCTCAGGAAACCCTCCTCGCCGACGGCGAAGAGCTGGGTCAGCGCCGGACGCTGCTCAAGCAGGCCATGGAAACGCTGAACCAGCGCGAGCGCCACATCCTGACCGAGCGGCGTCTGAGCGAAGAGCCCATGACGCTGGAGGACCTGAGCCGCGAGTACGGCATCTCGCGCGAGCGGGTGCGTCAGATCGAGGTGCGGGCCTTCGAGAAGCTGCAGAAGTGGATGCACAAGGCCATGCCGACGCCCACCGCGCCGGCCGGCCGTGATCCCCTGCCGGCGCCCGCCTGACCCGGCGACAGTCTCCGTCGCCAAGGCGGATGGCTTCGCGGCCATCCGCCTTTTTCCTTTCGAGTGCTGATCGGCGATGAACCGGACACATCCGGTGCATCGCCTCCGCCCCTTCGCGGCGCCGGCGCAGTCGCGCCGGCTGATGGACGCAATAGGTGTCCGTTTCGTCCATCAAATTAAACTCCCACAACAAGAGGAGAGTCGTTCCATGACCGTCGAGATCGGCCAGCCCGCCCCGGAGGTCGCCCTGCCCACGGACGGGGGCGGCCGGGTGTCGCTGGCGGACCTGAAGGGCAAGGCCGTCGTGCTGTACTTCTACCCCAAGGACGACACGTCCGGGTGCACCAAGGAGGCGATCGCCTTCAAGGACAGCCTCGCCGACTTCGAGGCGGCGGGCGCGGTCATTGTCGGCGTCTCCAAGGACCCGGTCGCCAAGCACGACAAGTTCAAGGCCAAGTACGAACTGCCGTTCACCCTGGCATCGGACGCCGAGGGCGATGTCTGCGAGCGCTACGGCGTCTGGAAGGAAAAGAGCATGTACGGCAAGACGTACATGGGCATCGAGCGCACCACGGTGCTGATCGACGCCGCGGGCATCGTGCGGCAGGTCTGGCCCAAGGTGAAGGTCCCCGGCCACGCCGACAAGGTCCTGGAGGCCGTGCGAGCGCTGGGGTAGGGCGGGTCCTGCCGCACACATGCGAACGGCGCACCCCCGGGTCGGGGATGCGCCGTCGCAATGGAGATATGCCCGGGCGAGATATGCCCTTGGCTGGCCCCGGTCGCGCTCAGGCGTCCTTCGCGGCCACGATGGCCTTGCGGATGACGTCGAAGGCTTCCTGCGGATCACCCCAGCCGATGATCTTGGTCCACTTGCCGTCTTCCAGGTCCTTGTAGTGGGTGAAGAAGTGCTCGATGCGGTGAAGCTCGGTCGGCCGCACGTCGTTATAGTGGTTCACGTTGTCGTGATACGGGTGCAGCTTCGTGTGCGGCACGGCGAAGATCTTCTCGTCCATGCCCGATTCGTCCTGCATCTTCAGCACGCCGATCGGGCGCACCCGCATGACGGCGCCCACCGCGACCGGAATGCGGCCCAGAACCATGACGTCCACCGGGTCGCCGTCATCCGACAGCGTGTGCGGGATGAACCCGTAGTTCACCGGGTAGTGCATGGCGGTGTGCAGGATCCGGTCCACGTACATGGCGCCCGACTCCTTGTCCACCTCGTACTTGATCGGGTCGCCGCGCAGCGGGATCTCGATGATGACGTTGACGTCCTCGGGCGGATTCTGGCCGATGGGAATCTTTTTCAGGTCCATGGTCCTGCACTTGTCCTTTCAGAACAGGGGATTGAAAAGTGGCCGCACCATACGCGGTTTCCCGGGGCGGTCAATGACCGTGCCGCGACGGCAGCGCGGCGGCCCGCGGATGTCATGCGGATGTCATGCGGTCGTCATGGGGGGAGCGACATCCGGGCGCGCCCCGGTCCCCGGGTTTGAATGACGTGTGACATTCGCGCCCGGGCACGGCATGATGCGCCGGTGCGCGGTGTCCGGGGCCCCCGGCGGGCCAGGGCGGCGCGTGCGATGGCCCCCCGTCAATGGCCCCCCGTCAGCGGACCCGACCGATGATCCGATATTCCGCCTTGTCCCTGCTGCGCCAGGGATTCGCCGGCCACGGCGGCTGGCCCCGCGCCTGGCGCGATGCCGATCCCCGCCCCGACTACGACGTCGTGATCGTCGGCGGTGGCGGCCACGGCCTCGCCACCGCCTATTACCTCGCCCGCAACCACGGCATCAAGCGCATCGCCGTGCTGGAGAAGGGGTGGCTCGGCGGCGGCAGCGTGGGGCGCAACACCACCATCGTGCGCTCCAACTACCTGCTGGACGCCAACGCGGCGTTCTACGAGCACGGCATGAAGCTGTGGACGCGCCTGTCCCGCGACCTGAACTACAACGTGATGTTCAGCCAGCGCGGCGTGCTCAATCTGGCCCACACCGACGCGCAGATGGAGGCGTTCGCCCGCCGGGGCAACGCCATGCGGCTGAACGGCATCGACGCCGAGGTGCTGGACGTGCCCGCCATCAAGCAACTGGCGCCGCTGCTGGACACCTCCGCCGAGGCCCGCTTCCCCATCGTCGGCGGTCTGATCCAGCCGCGCGCCGGAACGGCGCGGCACGACGCCGTCGCCTGGGGCTATGCCCGGGCCGCGAGCGCCCTGGGCGTGGATATCATCCAGCGGTGCGAGGTGACCGAGATCCTGCGCGACACCAAGGGCGCGATCACCGGGGTCGAGACCACGCGCGGCCGTATCCGGGCGGAGAAGATCGGCCTGTGCGTGGCCGGCCAGACCTCGCGGCTGGCCGCCATGGTGGACCTGCCCCTGCCGCTGGAAACGCACCTGCTGCAGGCGATGGTGACCGAGCCGGTCAAGCCGTGCCTGGATACCGTGGTCACCTCGGGCGCGGCGCACTGCTACATCAGCCAGACCGACAAGGGCGAACTGGTCTTCGGCGGCGATCTGGACGGCTACCCCAGCTATGCCCAGCGCGGCGAGACCCCGCTGGTCGAGCACGTCTGCGCCGCCGCCGTCTCGCTGTTCCCCGCGTTCTCGCGGCTGCGCCTGATGCGCACCTGGGGCGGGGTCATGGACATGTCCATGGACGGCAGCCCGATCATCGACCGCACGCCGGTGCCGGGGCTCTATCTGAACGCGGGCTGGTGCTACGGCGGCTTCAAGGCCACCCCGGCCGCCGGCTGGTGCCTGGCGCACACCATCGCCCACGACGCCCCCCACGATCTGGTGAAGCCGTTCGCCCTGGACCGCTTCGCGCGCGGGGCGACCCTGGACGAGAAGGGCGCCGGTCCCACCCCGGCCCTGCACTGACGACGGCGCACGCTGAGGACTTCCGACCGATGATGCTCATTCCCTGCCCCTGGTGCGGCCCCCGCCCCCGCGTGGACTTCAGCTATGGCGGTCCGGACCCCGCCGACCATCCCCGGCCCGCCGACGACGCGCCGCTGGAGGCGTGGACGCGATACGTCTACGAGCGCGACACCCCGAAAGGCTCCGCCCGCGAGCTGTGGCGTCATGCCGCCGGGTGTCGCCAATGGTTCGTCGTGGAGCGGGACACCGTCACCCACGAGGTGGCCGGCAGCCATCCGCTGCCCGGCGCGCCCCGGCCCGTCGGGGAGGACTTGTGATGAGCGCCCCCGGTCCCGCCCGACAGCCGCACCGCCTGGGCTCCGGCGGTCACATCGACCGCAGCCGGACGCTCTCCTTCCGCTTCGACGGCTGCAGCCTGACCGGCCATCCCGGCGACACCCTGGCCTCGGCCCTGCTGGCGAACGGGGTGCGGCTGGTGGCGCGCTCGTTCAAATACCACCGGCCGCGCGGCATCCAGGGCGAGGGGGCCGAGGACCCCTCGGGGCTGGTGGCCCTGGGGCGGGGGGACCGGCACGAGCCCAACACGCGCGCGACCCTGACCACCCTGACGGACGGGCTGGTGGCGCGCTCGCAGAACCGCTGGCCGTCGCTGCGCTGGGACGCGGCGGCGCTGACCGCCGTCGCCTCGGCCTTCATGCCGGCCGGGTTCTACTACAAGACCTTCATCACCCCGCCGCAGGTCTGGCCGCTGGCGGGACCGATCCTGCGCCGCATGGCCGGGATGGGCCGCAGCCCGACGGCGCCTGATCCGGACCGCTACGAGCACCGGACGGCGCATTGCGACGTGCTCGTGGTCGGGGCCGGTCCGGCCGGGTTGATGGCGGCCCAGGCGGCGGCCCGCTGCGGGGCGCGGGTGATCCTGGCCGACGAGCGGGCCTGGATGGGCGGCTGCCTGCTGAAGGAGAAGACCCGCCTGGACGGGCGGCCCGGGACGGCCTGGGTGGCCGATGCCCTGGAGGAACTGGCCAGCCGCGACGACCGCGTGACCCTGTTGCCCGCGACCACGGTGACGGGCCAGCACGACCACGGCTTCTGGCTGGCGGCGGACCGGATCTACGACCGGCCCGATGCTCCGGCGGCGGGCGAGGGGCCGCGCCAGCGCCTGTGGCACATCCGCGCGACCCAGACCGTGCTGGCGACCGGGGCCATCGAACGCCCGCTGGTGTTCGCCGGCAATGACCGCGCGGGCGTGATGCTGGCCGGGGCCGCCCGCGCCTTCGTCAATCAGTATGGCGTGACGCCCGGTCGGCGGGCTGTGGTGTTCACCAGCCACGACGAGGGCTACCGCACCGTCTTCGACCTGCGCGGCGCGGGCATCGAGGTCGTGGCCGTGGTCGATCCGCGCCCGGAGGTCCGGGGTCCGCTGCCCGACCGTGCCCGTGCGGTGGGGGTGCGCGTCCTGGACGGCCACGTCATCGGGGACACCCGGGGTCACCCGACGCGGGGGCTGGAGGGGGTCGCCCTCCATCGCTACCACGACGGCGGCATGGTGCCGGTGGGCGAGTGGATCGAGGCCGACCTGCTCGCCATGTCCGGCGGCTGGAGCCCGACCCTGCACCTGCACGCCCAGACCGGCGCGCGCCCGGTGTGGGATGATGATCTGCTCGCCTTCCGCCCCGATCCCTGGCGCATGCCGCCCTGGATGGCCGGCGGCTGTGCGGGCACGCGCGGGCTCGACGCCGTGTTGCGCCAGGGCCTGGAGGCCGGCCGGAACGCCGTGGAGGCCGCCGGCCTGCGCCTGACCGGCGCGCCGCCGCCGGTGCCCGCCATCGACCGGGACGAGCCCAGCGAGGTGGGGGAGGGTACGCCCCAGGCGCCGCTGTGGGCCGTGCCCAAGCCCGCCATGGCGGGCGGCAAGCGCTTCGTGGATATCCAGGACGACGTGACGGCGGAGGATATCGCGCTCGCCCATCAGGAGGGCTTCGCCACCGTCGAGCATCTGAAGCGCTACACCGCGCTCGGCATGGGCACGGACCAGGGCAAGACCAGCAACGTCAACGGGCTGGCCCTGCTGGCCGAGGCCCGGGGCGAGCCGATCCCGATGGTCGGCACCACCACCTTCCGGGTGCCCTATACGCCCATCACCATGGGGGCGCTGGCCGGCGAGTCCGTCGGGCCCCGGTTCGCGCCGGTGCGGCGCTCTCCGATGCACGAGGCCCAGGCGGAGGCCGGCGCGGTGTTCCAGACCGTCGGCCCGTGGCTGCGGCCCCGCTACTTCCCCCGCGACGGGGAGACCCTGGCCGAGGCGGTGCGCCGCGAGGTGCTGGCGACCCGCGCGAACGTGGGCATGGTTGACGTGTCGTTCCTGGGCAAGATCGACATCCAGGGGCCGGACGCCGCCGAATTCCTGAACCGCGTCTACATCAACGGCTGGAAGAGCCTGCCCGTGGGCCGGGTGCGCTACGGGCTGATGCTGCGCGAGGACGGCATGGCGCTGGATGACGGCACCTGCGCGCGACTCGCCGAAGACCACGTCGCCATGACCACGACCACCGCCAACGCCGGCCGGGTCATGGCGCATCTGGAGCATGCCCTTCAGGTCCATTGGCCGGACCTGGACGTGCGGCTGGTCTCGACCACCGATGCCTGGGCCGCCGTCGCCATCGCCGGGCCGAAGAGCCGGCAGCTTCTGGATCTGGTCACCGACCTGGATGTGTCCAACGAGGCCCTGCCGTTCATGGGTCTGACCGTGGGGCCGGTCTGCGGGCTGCCGGCGCGGGTGTTCCGCATCAGTTTCTCGGGCGAACTGGCCTACGAGATCAACGTGCCCGCCGGATATGGCGATGCCCTGTGGCGTCGCCTGACCCAGGCGGGCGCGGCTCTGGGCCTGGTGCCCTACGGCTCCGAGGCGCTGGGGGTGATGCGCATCGAGAAGGGCCACGTGGCGGGCGCGGAACTGGACGGCCGCACGACGCCCCATGACCTGGGGCTCGGCCGCATGGTCTCCACCAAGAAGAGCTTCATCGGCAAGCGCCTGCTGCAGCGCCCGGCGTTGCAGGATCCGGACCGGCCGGCGCTGGTCGGACTGGTGCCGGAGGACGGCCGCACGGCCATCCCGGCGGGCAGCCAGCTCATCGCCACCGAGCATGCGGCGGAGGCGGTGCCGATCCCCATGCTGGGCCATGTGTCCTCGGCCTGTTCGGGGCCGAGCGTGGGGCATCCGGTGGCGCTCGGGTTCCTCAAGGGCGGGCTGGCCCGGTGGGAGGGCCAGACCGTCGTCGCGGCCTACCCGCTGAAGGGCACGCAGGTCCGCGCCCGCGTCGTGCCGCCCCACTTCCATGATCCGGACGGGAGCCGCCAGAATGCCTGAGCCCGCCGCCGCCCTGCTGTACGACTGCCCGTTGCCGCGCTCGCCGCTGGCCGGGATCGCCATGCCGGCGACGCTGCCGGACGCCACCTTGACCGAGCGCACCGGCCTCACCCTGCTGCATGTGGATGCCGGCCGGGGGCCGATGCCGGAGCGGATCGCCAGTCTGGCCCTGCCCACGGTGCCCGACACCTCGGACATGCCCGACTGCGAGGACGGCCCCGCCGCCCTGTGGATCGGGCCGGGCCGCTGGATGCTGGTGTTCCCGAAAGGGGTGCAGCCGATCCAGGCCCCGGGGCTGACCGTGGTGGACCTGTCTCACGCCCGCTGCGTGCTGCGGCTGGCCGGGCCGGGGACCTGGGGCGTGCTCGCCCGGGGCTGCCTGCTGGACCTGACGCGCGAGACCTTCGACGCCGGCCGCTGCGCCCAGACCCAGATGCACGGCATCCCGGTGCTGCTGCACGCGGTGGACTTCGACACCGTCGATGTCCACGTGCCCCGCAGCTATGCCCTCGACCTGTGGGAGCGGCTGGCGGGCTGATCCGGCCTGAAGTCGCCCCGTTCTCGGCGGATTGGGACCGCTGACGCGGCCCCGAATCCGCCCTGCGCGGCCGATCGTTCTCCGTAGGGCGGGTTCGCGCCGCAGGCGCAACCCGCCGTATGCGGGACCTTCCGCCCTACGGCTTCAACGCCGGGGGGCGCGGGCCGCCGGTGGCCCAGTCGAGCAGTTGCACCGTGTGCACCAGTGGCAGGTTGGCTTCCGCCGCTAGGTGATTGAGGCAGCCGATGTTGCCCGACGCGATCACGTCCGCCTTCAGCGCGTGCAGGGTCTCCACCTTGCGTGTCCGCAACTGGCGCGCCAGCTCCGGTTGGGTGATGGAGTACGTCCCGGCCGAGCCGCAGCACAGGTGCGCATCGCGCGGCAGCACCACCCGATAGCCGGCGGCTTCCAGCAGGTCCTTGGGCTGGGTCTTGATCTGTTGGCCGTGCTGCAGCGAGCAGGCGGCATGGTAGGCCACGATCCGCGCGTGTGGGGTGGTCGGCTCCATCAGGCCCAACGCGGCCAGAATCTCCGAGACGTCCACGGCCTTGTCCGCGATGGCGCGGGCGTCCTCGGCCCACTCCGGCTCGTCGGCCAGAAGGTGGCCGTAGTCCTTCACCGTGGTGCCGCAGCCCGACACGTTGACCACGACGCGGTCCACGCCGGCCGCCGTCCATGCCCGCACATTGGCGCGGGCCATCGCCTTCGCGGGCTCCTCCTCGCCCATGTGCTGCACGGCGGCGCCGCAACAGCCCTGGCCCTCGGCAATGACGATCTCGCAGCCGTGGCGGGTGAGCAGACGCACCGTGGCGGCGTCGATCTCCGGGTCCAGCGCCGGCTGCACGCAGTTGCGCATGAGCGCGATCCGCATCCGCGTCTGTCCCTGGGCCGGGATCACCTGGGCCCTGTCGATGGATGAGCGCAGCGCCGGCCGTCGTCGCGCCATGCCCGCCATGGCGCCCAGCCGTCCCGGGATGAAGCGCGCCACCGGGCGCGCCAGCCAGCCGCCCAGCATGGCCCAGCGGAAGCGGTTGGTGTGCGGGATCACGGTCCCCAGAATGCGCCGCACCAGCCGATCCATGGGTGGGCGCTTGTAGGTCTTTTCGATATGCACCCGGCCCTGTTCGACCAGGTGCATGTAGTCCACACCGGACGGACAGGTGGTCATACACGACAGGCAGGTCAGGCAGCGGTCGATATGCTTGACCACCTTGGGGCTGGCCGGCTTGTCGTTCTCCAGCATGTCCTTGAGCAGGTAGATGCGGCCGCGCGGGCTGTCCAGCTCGTCGCCGAGCAGCACATAGGTGGGACAGGTCGCGGTGCAGAACCCGCAGTGCACGCAGGTGCGCAGGATGTCGTTGGCCTGTCGGACGAGGCGGTCGGCTTCAAGGCGCTCGGGGGAGAAGTTGGTCTGCATGGCTCAGCGGCCCTCCCCCATGCGGCCGGGACTGAGGATCCCGGCGGGGTCGAAGCTCTCCTTCACGCGGCGGGTCAGCGCCGCCAGCGCCGGCGGCTGCGGGTGGAACACGGCCACATGGGCGCGCACGTCCCGGTCCGCCCGGATCAGGGTGGCGTGCCCGCCGCCGTGATGGTCCACGGCCCGGCGGACGGCGGCGGCGTGGGCGTGCGGGGTCGGGGCCACCGCCAGCCAGACCAGCCCGCCGGCCCAGTCGTACTGCCACGCCAGCAGGGCGCCCGGCGCGTTGTGCTCCAGGGCGCGGACCACCGCCGCGCCGGTCATGGGGGGCACCGACAGGCGCCAGATCTGGGCCTCGGGCGGCTCCGCGACCAGCCGGGCGTCGCGCACCTCGCGCCAGAGCGCCGCGCTGTTCGCGCTGTGCAGCTCCTCGGTCGGCCCCCAACCGCCGAGTTCGTTGCGCAGGGCCTCGCAGCGCCACGCGACGGAGGGGGCCGGCCCCTCCACCCGCAGCGCCACCACCGCGCGGCCGGGATCGCGCACCAGCGCCACGCCGGAGCGCGCGGCCACCGGCTCCGGCAGGAATGCCGCGCCCGACACCTCGTGCGGCGAGCGCATGGCGTGGGACATGACCTCCATCGCGGCTTGTTCGCCGGTGCCCAATACGAGGATGGTGCGGGTCTTTTCCGGTCTCGGGACCACCTTCACCGACAGCTCGGTCAGGGCCATCAGGGTGCCGAATGCGCCCGTCATCAGCTTGGACAGGTCGAAGCCGGTGACGTTCTTGACCACCCGGCCGCCGGACTTGATGGCCTCGGCCCGCCCGGTCACGCCGTGAATGCCCAGCACGTGATCGCGGGCGGCTCCGGCGGACAGCCGGCGCGGCCCGGCCAGATTGCACGAGACCAGCCCGCCCAGGGTGCCGCCGGGATCGTCCGGACCGTCGGGCCGCCCCAGCAGGGGGCGCAGGTCCGGCGGCTCGAAGGCGAGCATTTGGCCGGCCTCGTCCAACTGCGCCTGGATGGTGGCCACGGGGGTGCCGGCGCGCGCGGTCAGGACCAGTTCGTTGGGGGCATAGTCGATGATGCCCGACAGGCCGCTCAGGTCGAGCGCGTGGCTGGTGTTGGTGGGCCGGCCCAGGGCGGCCTTGGTGGCATGGCCGCGCAGATCCAGCGGCGTCTTTTCGGACACGGCCCAGGTCATCAGGTCCAGGACCTGTTGGGCGGTGTCGGGGCGGTACGATTGGGTCATGGGGTGCGGGGTCCGGTTGGCGGTCAGAAGCGCGGGATATCGGGGAACGGCACAGTGCCGCCCGAGATGTGCATCCGCCCCAGCTCGGCGCAGCGGTGCAGGGTTGGGAACACCTTACCCGGGTTGAGGAACTGCCCGGGGTCGAAGGCGCACTTCATCCGCTGCTGCTGGGCGAGGTCGATCTCGCTGAACATCTCGCCCATCAGGTCGCGTTTCTCGACGCCCACGCCGTGCTCGCCGGTGAGCACGCCGCCGACCTCGACGCACAGGCGCAGGATGTCGGCGCCGAAGCGCTCGGCCCGCTCCAGTTCGTCCGGCGTGTTGGCGTCGAACAGGATCAGGGGGTGCAGGTTGCCGTCCCCGGCGTGGAACACGTTGGCCACGCGCAGACCGTACTGCCGGGACATCTCCGTCATGCGGTGCAGCACGGTGGGCAGGGCATGACGCGGAATGGTGCCGTCCATGCAGTAGTAGTCCGGCGAGATGCGGCCCACGGCCGGGAAGGCGGCCTTGCGCCCGGCCCAGAACAGGGCGCGTTCCTCGTCGCTGGCGGACACGCGCAGGGTCTGCACGCGGTTCCGCTTCGCGATGGCCTCGACCCGCTCGATCAGATGGGCGACCTCGGCGTCCGGTCCGTCCAGCTCGCAGATCAGCAGGGCCTCGACATCGAGCGGATAGTCGGCGTGCACGAAGTCTTCGGCGGCGTGGATGGCCGGCTTGTCCATCATCTCCAGGCCCGCCGGGATGATGCCCTCGGCGATGATGGCGGCCACGGTGTCGCCGGCCGACTCGCTGTCCGGGAAGCCCATCAGGACGGCCCGGGCGGTCTCCGGCGCGCGCAGGATGCGCACCGTGACTTCGGTGATGACGCCGAGCAGACCCTCCGAGCCGGTCACGACGCCCATCAGGTCGTAGTCGCCGGCGTCGAGATGTTTGCCGCCCAGGCGGATGACCTCGCCGGTCATCAGCACCAGTTCCACGCCCAGCAGATTGTTGGTGGTCAGGCCGTATTTCAGGCAGTGCACGCCGCCCGCGTTCTCCGCCACGTTGCCGCCGATGGAACAGGCGATCTGGCTGGAGGGGTCGGGGGCGTAATAGAAGCCCTGGTCCTGCACCGCGTGGGTTACGGCCAGGTTGGTCACACCCGGCTGGGCGACCACGCAGCGGTTTTCCAGGTCGATGTCCAGGATCCGGTTGAACTTGCCCAGGCCCAGGGTGACCGCGTCCGCCAGCGGCAGGGCGCCGCCGGACAGCGAGGTGCCGGCCCCCCGGGGCACGATCCTGACGCCGTTCTCGTGGCAATAGCGCAGGACCTTCGAGACCTGCTCGGTCGTGGACGGCAGCACCACGATCAAGGGCGGCTGCCGGTAGGCCGACAGGCCGTCGCATTCGTAGGCGCGCAGTTGGTCCTCGTCCACGATCACGCCTTCGCCGGGGACGATGCGCTTCAGGTCCCGGGCGATGCGGGCGCGGCGGGCGATGGTGTTGGCGTCGGGGTCGGGCATGCGCATGATCGGGCATCCTTCCAGTCCGGGGCGCGGTCTCGGCGTCCGGCGTCCCGGCGGGTTCGGCTCAGTCTAGGCGGGAAACGCCCCGTCCGTCAGCCCCTGCGATGTACGCCGTCGGCGGCGGCCCGGCAACGCGGGCGCGGGGGCTTTTCCGTCTGCCGGAAAGCCACATCCGGATCGTTCCGCACGGAAAGGCGTCATTCGGCCTTTCATCGGGGCACCCGGGCCTTTATATGAGGCTCCTTCGGGCTAGGTCTGTCGGACCGGCGCCCGCGATCGCCTCTGGAGACCGATGGAAGGCAAGACGATGGCCCGCGAGTGGACACCCCGAAGCTGGCGCGACAGACCGATCGAGCAGGTGCCGACCTATCCGGACCCGTCCCGCGTGCAGGCGGTGGAGTCCGAACTGGGCGTGCTGCCGCCCTTGGTGTTCGCCGGCGAGGCCCGCCGCCTGCGGGCGTCGCTCGCCCAGGTGGCGCAGGGCAAGGCGTTCCTGCTGCAGGGCGGCGACTGCGCCGAGAGCTTCGCCGAGTTCAACGCCAACACCATCCGCGACACCTTCCGCGTGATCCTGCAGATGGCCGTGGTGCTGACCTACGGCGCCGCCTGCCCGGTGGTGAAGGTGGGGCGCATGGCCGGCCAGTTCGCCAAGCCGCGCTCGACCCCGATGGAGGCCGTGGACGGCGTCGAACTGCCGTCCTACCGGGGCGACATGGTCAACGGCATGGAGTTCGATCCGGCCGTGCGCACGCCGGACCCGGACCGGCTGCTGCGCGTCTACCACCAGTCGGCGGCGACCCTGAACCTGCTGCGGGCGTTCTCCCAGGGCGGGTATGCCGACCTGTTCCAGATGCACCGCTGGACGCTGGACTTCGTCAAGGGCAGCCCCCAGGCCGACCGCTACGAAGACATGGCGAACCGCATCACCGAGGCGCTGGGCTTCATGGAGGCCTGCGGCATCACCGGCGAGTCGGTCGCCCAACTGCGCGAGACGGACTTCTACACCTCGCACGAGGCGCTGCTGCTGAACTATGAAGAGGCGCTGACCCGCGAGGACTCCACCCGACCGGGCGAGTTCTACTCGACCACCGCGCACATGCTGTGGGTGGGCGACCGCACCCGCCAGCCGGACGGCGCGCATGTGGAATACCTGCGCGGCATCCGCAATCCCATCGGGCTGAAGGCCGGGCCGTCCATGAGCCCGGATTCCTTGCTTCGCCTGATCGAGGCCCTGGATCCGAACAACGATCCGGGCCGCCTGACGGTGATCGCGCGCATGGGCGCCGACATGGTGGAGGAGCATCTGCCCGCCCTGGTGCGCGCCACCAAGCGCGAGGGCCGCAACGTGGTCTGGGCCTGCGACCCCATGCACGGCAACACGGTGAAGGCGTCCAGCGGGTTCAAGACGCGCTCCTTCGACCGCATCCTGGCCGAGGTGCGCGGCTTCTTCGCCGTCCATCAGGCCGAGGGCACCCATGCCGGCGGTGTCCACTTCGAGATGACCGGGCGCGACGTGACCGAGTGCATCGGCGGCGCGCAGGCCATCACGGAGGCGCGCCTCGGCGACCGCTACCACACACACTGCGACCCGCGCCTGAACGCGCATCAGGCGCTGGAACTGGCCTTCCTGATCGCCGAGGGCCTGAAGCAGGAACGCGAGCTGGGCAAGCTGGCCGCGCCCGGCTTGGCCGCCGTGAGTTGACGCGGCGGCGTCTGCCGCGAAGAGGGGCGTAATGGACACCATTCCCACCGATTCGGCTGACAGCCTCGGATCCACCTGGCCACAGGCGCACATGGTTCCGGCGTGGACCGATGTGTATTTCGTGCGCACACGCGAGATCGTGCGCCGCTTCGGCGACTGCCGGGCGACCTATGCGGTGTTCATGCGCCGTCCGGTGGTGTACGCGCCGCGTCTGGCGCTGACCTGGCTGCGGGCCATGGCCAAGGCGCGCGGGTTCGAGGTCGAGGTCGATGAACAGTTCCGCGAAAGCCAGTGGGTCGGCGCCGGCGAGCCGATGATGTACCTGACCGGCTCCATGGCCGGGCTGGTGGACCTGGAGACCCTGTTCCTGCAGAAGCTGGGCGCCTGCGGAGTCGCGGCGTACAACGCCTTCACCATGAGCGCGGAACTGCCCGACGTGGCCTTCCTGGCCATGGACGCCCGCCACTGTGCAGGCACGGAGATGGCCGAACTGATGGCCTATGCCGCCTCGGTCGGCTCCAGCCGGGCCCGACGCAAGGCCAAGGCGAAGGGCTTCATCGGCAACGCCACCGATGCGACGGCGCACTTCTTCGACCAGCGGGCGGGTCTGGGCACCATGCCGCACGGCCTGATCGGCTATGCGGGCTCGACGGTCCGCGCCGCCGAGATGTTCCATGAGACCTTCCCGGATGTGCCCCTGACCGTGCTGGTGGACTACTTCGGCCAGGAGATCACGGACGCGCTGGCCGTGTGCCGCCGGTTCCCCGAGCTGGCCGCCCAGGGCCGCCTGAGCATCCGTCTGGACACCCACGGGGGTCGCTTCGTGGAGACCATGGACACCCAGAAGTCCTACGAGGTGCTGGACCGCCACTGCCCGGACGCCATCCGCGGCTATCGGTCGGAAACGGAGCTGCGGTACCTGATCGGCACGGGCGTGTCCGCCGCCGCCATCTGGCACGTGCGCGAGAGCCTGGACCAGGCCGGCTTCCCCAATACGCGAATCGTGGCGTCGTCGGGCTTCGGCCCGGCCAAGTGCCGGGTGATGGGCTATGCCCGGGCGCCGATCGACGTGATCGGCACCGGCAGCTATCTGCCCGAGAACTGGAACGAGACCTACGCCACGGCGGACATCATCGGCTATGACGGGCAACCGCGCGTGAAGATCGGCCGCGAGTTCCTGTTGCGCCGCGCGGAGGAGACCGGCGCGGGGTGATCGCCGGCGGTTCTGGAGATCAGCGCGGCGAAGCCCCGTCGTCGGACGCCTCCAGGTGCCGCAGATGCCGGTTCATCAGGACGATGGCCGGGCCGAGCCCAACGAAGAACACGCCCTGAGTCGCCCAGATCACCCAAGTGGGCAGTGTGCCGGTGAGGCTCAGGGCGATCAGGGTGCCCAACAGCGCCATGATCGCCCACAGTCCCACGGTGGCGCGGACCATGAAGCGGCGCACGCCTCCGGGACGGGCATTGCGAATGGATGCCCAGCTTCCGATCGCGCCCCCCAGCACACCGATCACCGCGCCGGCGATGCCGCCGACCAATCCCCATTCCGCACCGGTCAAGGCTGCCTCCTGCCGTCCACCGCTCGGGGCGAGCCGCCGCCGGGCTGGAACTGGTACGATAGCACGCACCGGCAAACCGCGAGGGGCCTGAAAAAAACGGCACCGGGCGCGGAGCCCGGTGCCGTGATGCCTGCGGCAGGTGCGTGAGAGTCACGCGCCGATCGGCTTACGCCAGATCAAACCGGTCGGCGTTCATGACCTTGGTCCAGGCGGCCACGAAGTCGCGCACGACCTTCTCCTGGTTGTCGTCCTGGGCATAGACCTCGGCATAGGCCCGCAGGATCGCGTTGGAGCCGAACACCAGATCCACCCGGGTCGCCGTCCACTTGACCGCGCCGGTCTTGCGGTCCCGGATCTCGTACGTGTTTTTGCCGGTGGGCACCCAGGTGTAGGCCATATCCGTCAGGGTGACGAAGAAGTCCGGAGTCAGCGCCCCTTCGCGGTCGGTGAAGACCCCGTGCTTGGTGCCGCCGTGGTTGGCGCCCAGCACGCGCAGGCCGCCCAGCAGAACCGTCATCTCCGCCGCCGTCAGGCCCATGAGCTGGGCGCGGTCGAGCAGCAGTTCCTCGGCCCGGACCGTGTAGTCGGCCTTCAGCCAGTTGCGGAAGCCGTCGTGGATGGGCTCCAGCGGCGCGAACGAGTCGGCGTCGGTCATCTCGTCCGTGGCGTCGCCGCGTCCGGGCGCGAACGGCACGGTGATCTCGACCCCGGCCGCCCTGGCCGCCTGCTCGATCCCGACGGAGCCCGCCAGCACGATGACATCCGCCACGCTGGCGCCGGTTTCGGCCGCGATGGGCTCAAGGACGCCCAAGACCTTCCCGAGGCGTTCGGGCTCGTTGCCCGCCCAGTCCTTCTGCGGGGCGAGGCGGATGCGGGCCCCGTTGGCGCCGCCGCGCAGGTCGGAGGCCCGGAAGGTGCGCGCGCTGTCCCAGGCGGTGGCGACCATCTCGCCCACCGACAGGCCGCTGGCCGAGATGCGGGCCTTGACCGCGTCCACGTCATAGCCGGTGGCGCCCTTGGGGACCGGATCCTGCCAGATCAGGTCTTCCGCCGGCACGTCCGGACCGACGTAGCGAGCCTTCGGCCCCATGTCGCGGTGGGTCAGCTTGAACCAGGCGCGGGCGAAGGTGTCGGCGAACAGGGCCGGATCCTTGTGGAACCGCTCGGCGATGGCGCGATAGGCCGGGTCCATCTTCATCGCCATGTCGGCATCGGTCATGATGGGGTTGTGGCGGATCGACGGATCCTCCACGTCCACCGGCCGGTCCTCCTCGGCGATGTCGATGGGCTCCCACTGCCAGGCGCCGGCCGGGCTCTTGCGCAGTTCCCATTCGTACTTGAACAGCAGGTCGAAATAGCCGCTGTCCCACTGCGTCGGGTGCGTGGTCCAGGCGCCCTCGATGCCGCTGGTGACGGTGTCGCGGCCGCAGCCCTTGCCGGTCGGGTTGGCCCAGCCCATGCCCTGGGCCTCGACGTCGGCGGCTTCGGGTTCGGGGCCGAGCTTGGACGCATCGCCGTTGCCGTGGCACTTGCCGACGGTGTGGCCGCCGGCGGTCAGGGCCACGGTCTCCTCGTCGTTCATGGCCATGCGGGCGAAGGTCTCGCGCACCTGTCCGGCGGTCTTCAGCGGGTCCGGGGTGCCGTTCACGCCCTCCGGGTTCACATAGATCAGGCCCATCTGCACGGCGGCGAGCGGGTTGTCCATGGTGTCCGGCTGGTCAACGCTGTCGTAACGGCTGTCGCTGGGGGCCAGCCACTCCTTCTCGGCGCCCCAGTAGATGTCTTTCTCCGGGTGCCAGATGTCCTCGCGGCCGAAGGCGAAGCCGAACGTCTTCAGACCCATGGATTCGTAGGCGATAGTGCCGGCCAGGATGATGAGATCGGCCCAACTGACCGCGTTGCCGTATTTCTTCTTGATCGGCCACAGCAGGCGTCGCGCCTTGTCCAGGCTGACGTTGTCCGGCCACGAGTTGAGCGGCGCGAAACGTTGGTTGCCGGTGCCGCCGCCGCCGCGACCGTCGGCGATGCGGTAGGACCCGGCGGCATGCCACGCCATGCGGATCATCAGGCCGCCGTAATGGCCCCAGTCGGCCGGCCACCACTCCTGGCTGTCGGTCATCAGGGCGCGCACATCGGCCTTCAGGGCCTCGACGTCCAGCGTCTTGAGGGCCTCCCGATAGTCGAAGTCCGGGTCCATCGGGTTCGTCTTGGTGTCGTGCTGGTGCAGGATGTCCAGATTGAGGGCGTTCGGCCACCAGTCCATGTTGGAGGCGCCGCTGGCCGTCATGCCGCCGTGCATCACCGGGCAGGTGCCGCGCGGCGTGGGGGTGTCTCCATCCATGATATGCTCCCTTTGAGTTCGGATCGGGTGTCTCTGACCCGGACAGTAGAGGCGCTTACAACCAATTTGTCCAATTAATCGTAATTGATGGAATGAGCGGAAATACCGATTGAATGGCCCGCGACTGCCCCTCGCACCAGGGCCGGTGCGGTTCGGCGGGTGAACCCGCTCACCCGTTGCTGGCATTCGTGCATGGGGGCCGGACACGGGCGCTCGGCTGCGCTGGCCGGCGGCAGCGGCGCCAGGATCTCCGGCATTTCCCCGGTCAGGGTGACGTTGCGCAGCGCCGGGGCGCGCGCAAGTGGTCCCGGCCAGGCGTCACCTGGCCGGGTCGTGGTCCCCTCCGCCGCCGACGGCGGCGATCAGGCCTCGGGTTCGGGGGTTCCGAGCGTCTTGGTCAACTCGAACACGCGCCGTCGGACGGTGGGGCTGGCGATCCGGTAGTACGAGCGCACCAGTTCAAGGGTTTCCCGGCGGGTCATGGGATCGGCGGGCCGGCCCGGGTGTTCCGGTTCCACCGTGGTGGCCGTGAGGTTGCGGGGGCTGAGGGACGAGGTGTCGTCGTCCATGTCCTCAAAAAAGTACCCCATCGGCACGTCGAGCACCCGGCTCAGGTCCCACAGCCGGCTGGCGCCGATGCGGTTGGCGCCCCTCTCGTACTTCTGGACCTGCTGGAAGGTCAGGCCGATGGCCTCCCCCAGCCGCTCCTGGCTCATCCCGAGCAGGGTCCGCCGCAGACGCACGCGTGCTCCCACATGCACGTCCACTGGATTGGGCTTGCCCGAAGGAGTCCGTCCCCGCCTGGACCGCCTCGGTTCGCCCCGGTCATCGTCCGCCATGTATTTCGCCCATCCAAGAAGGGAAGTGCAGCACCGGGCGCCTCCCTGGAGCCTCCGCTTGCGCCATGGAGGGCAAATCAACTCAGTATACTGCACGTATTAGGAAGGAAGCCAGAATATGCAGCAATCGAAGACTGGTCAATACAAAACCTGCACTTTTACCTAAGTGGCTCGTTCGCATCGGGATTCATCCGATGGTAGGCACGACTCAGGAAGTTGTCGAGCGCCGGCCCCGCGCGGCGAGGACCAGGACCAGCCAGATCAGGCCCCCCAAACCGGCCGGCAGGGCGTTGCCCGCGCGGGCGAACAGGGTGGGCGGCAGAGCGCCGGGCAGCGCCGCGTCCACCACGCCGCGCGTCCCCAGGTCCTGGCGGGCCGTGACCCGGCCCAAGGGATCGACCACGCCGGAAATGCCGGTGTTGGCGACCCGCACCAGGGGCAGGCCCTCTTCCACCGCGCGCAGACGGGCGGTGGCGAAGTGCTGATAGGGACCGGGGCTGAGGCCGTACCAGCCGTCGTTGGTCAGGTTGACCATCCACGCCGGCCGGTCGGCGGCATCCACCACCGCACCCGGGAAGATCACTTCGTAGCAGATCAGCGGAGAGACCGGCGGCGTGTCCGGCAGGCGCAGGGTCAGGGGGCCGGTTCCGAACGAGAAGTCCACCCGCCCCGGGGTGATCTTCTGGACCGGCAGGATGTCGCCGAAGGGCACGTACTCGCCGAACGGCACCAGATGGAACTTGTCGGAGGTAGCCAGCAGGCGCCCCTCGGCCGTGATCGCCATGAGGCTGTTCCAGACCTGGAACGGCTCCTGGCCGGGCGGCGTGATGCGCGGCGCGCCGGTGAGGAGCAGACCACCCGGCGGCACCCCGTCCGCCGCCACGAACCGGCGCGGCACATCGGCGTTGAGCGCGAAGGCCGAGGCCGTCTCGGGCCAGATCACATGGGTGATGTCCTCGAAGCCGGGGGCGCGGCTGAGCGCGACGTGCTCGACCAGGTTCAGGTCGCGCAGATTGCCGTCCCACTTCTGCTGCTGGCTCAGGTTCGGTTGCACCAGCCGCAGGCGCACGCCCTCCACCGCGCCCGGATCCACCGTGGCCAGCCGCCATGCCCCCCAGCCCGAGGGGAGGGCGAGCAGCGCCGCCGCGCCCGCCAGCAGCGCGGCCGAGCGGCCCGGTGGGCGCGTGTCGCCCAGGAGCGCGGGGGCGGCCAGGACCAGCACGGTCAGGCCGCTCAGGCCCAGCGCGCCGATCAGGCTGGCGCTCTGAAGCACCGGCTCAAGGGGCATCCAGACGGTGGCCGCCATGTTCCAGGGAAAGCCGGTGGCGACCCACATGCGCAGCCACTCGGCCAGCATCCAGCCGGCCGCCAGCGCGATGATGCGCCCGGCCGCGCCGGGCCGCCACGCGAGCCCGGCCAGCAGGGTCCCAGCGCCCGAGAACAGCGCCAGCACGGCGCTCAGGCCGCCCACGGCGAAGGGAATCATCCAGCCGAAGGTGGCGGCATCCACCAGCAGGGCATGGGCGATCCAGTGGATCCCGACCACGAAGAAGCCGAGGCCGAACCACCAGCCGGTCCCGAAGTAGGTCCGCCGCGGGCGGCCGCGTGGATCGGACTCGATCCCGTCCAGCAGCCAGACCAGCCCGACCAGCGCCACGGCCAGCAGGGGCACGGCGTGAAAAGGGGGCAGGGCGAGAGCGCCCAGCGCCCCCAGCGCGACCGCCAGCCCGCGACGGCGCCAGCCGCGCAGGCCCGCGACGGCGGCGGCGAGCCGCTGGATCGGGCGCATGCCTAGGGGCCGCCGTTGCCGGCGCGGGACCCTTCCGGGATCTCCGGCGGCAGGTTGCGCAGCCGCAACCGCTTGATCCGGCGCGGATCGGCCTCCATGACCTCGAACTCAAGGCCGCTTTCGTGGACCAGCAATTCGCCCCGGGTCGGCACCCGGCCCGCCAGCCGGAACACCAGTCCGGCCAGGGTGTCGGTCTCCTCGCGCTCGTCCTCGGTCAGGATGGCGCCGTACCGGCCCTCGAACTCCTCCAGGTCGAAGCGGGCGTCCGCAACCACCGAGCCGTCCTCCTGCACCACCAGTTCGGGGTCCACCTCGGCGTCGTGCTCGTCCTCGATCTCGCCGACGATCTGCTCCACAAGATCCTCGATGGTCACCAGCCCGTCGATGCCGCCGTACTCGTCCACCACCAGCGCCATGTGCGTCTTCTTCAGGCGCATTTCCAGCAGCAGATCCAGCACACGCATGGACGGCGACACGAACAGGACCGGCCGCGCCAGGGCGCCCAGGTCCGGTTGCTCGCCCCGGTGCAGGAAGGGAATGACGTCCTTGATGTGGACCATGCCCAGGGTGTCGTCGAGCGATTCCCGGTAGACGGGCATGCGGGAATGGCCCTTGTCGGCCATCATCCGGGCGATTTCCGGCAGGGTCGCCGTCTCGCTCAGGGCCGAGATGTCCGGTCGGGGCACCATGATGTCATCAGCGGTCATGTCGCGCTGATGCAGGATGTTCGTAATCAGCAGGCGTTCGTGCGCGTCGATGGGCAGTTCCGCCTCGTCGCGGCCCTCGATGATCTCTTCCAGCGTGTCGCGCACCGAACCGTCGCCGTTGCCACGCCCCCGGAACAGACCCCGGATCCAGTCGCCCAGGCCGTCGCTCTCGCCGTCGCCGTCGCCGCCGCCGGTCGCCGGGTCGCCGTCCACGGGGCCGTTGCGCGGACGCTCGGGCTCCGGGGCCGGGCCCGGCTCGCTACTTGGTGATGTCGGGTCGTTCATTGTCTCCAATCCCTGGATCCCGCGCCGGCGCGTGTGGGTCGGCAATGCCGAGCCCGGCCAGGATGCGGGTTTCAAGGCGCTCCATGACCTCGGCCTCGGCGTCGTCCTGATGGTCATGGCCCAGCAGGTGCAACACGCCATGGACCACCAGGTGTGTCAGGTGATCGGCCAGGGTCTTGCCGTCGCGGGTCGCCTCCTCCCGCGTCGTTTCCAGGGCGACGATCACGTCGCCCAGCATCTCCGGTTCGTCGTCCCCGTCGTCCCAGGGCTCGGCCTGGGGGGGCAGGGCGTGGCCGTCGCCGTCCTCCAGCGCCGCGAAGGCGAGCACGTTGGTCGGCTTGTCCTGGCCCCGGAAGTCCCGGTTCAGGTCGCGCACGCTGGCGTCGTCCTCCAGGGCCACGCAGACCTCCAGCCCGCGGTCCGGGCGCAGCCGCCCGGCCAGGGGCGAGTCCGCCAGTCCGTCCTCAAGCGCGGCGTGAACGGCGCGCTCGCACAGGGCCACGGGGCCCTTGACCGCCTTACGCCAGGCCGGCAGGTCCACCACCACATCCACGCTGACCCGCGGCGCGTTCGCCTCTGCCGTCGCCGTCCCGGTCATCGCCGATGGTCCTTGCCTGCGGTGTCCGTGTCCTTGCCGAGTTGCCGGTCCCGCGCGTCATAGGCTTTCACGATGCGCGTCACCAGATCGTGGCGCACCACGTCCCGGTGCGAGAAGGAACACACCGACACCCCCTCCAGGCCGTCCAGGGTCTCCAGCGCGTCGCGCAGCCCGGAGCGCGCGCCCAGCGGCAGGTCGATCTGGGTCATGTCGCCGGTCACCACCATGCGCGAATGCTCGCCCATCCGGGTCAGGAACATCTTCATCTGGGTCGGGGTGGTGTTCTGGGCCTCGTCCAGGATGATGCAGGCGTTGGCCAGCGTGCGCCCGCGCATGAAGGCCAGCGGGGCCACCTCGATCTCGCCCGCCTCCATGCGGCGCATCACCTCGTCGCCCGGCAGCATCTCATACAGCGCGTCATACATGGGCCGCAGGTAGGGGTCCACCTTCTCGCGCAGGTCGCCGGGCAGGAAGCCCAGGCGCTCGCCGGCCTCCACCGCCGGACGCGACAGAATGATGCGGTCCACCGCCCCGGTCATCTTCAGCACCACCGCATGGGCGATCGCCAGATAGGTCTTGCCGGTGCCCGCCGGTCCCAGCCCGAACACCAGTTCGTCCCGGGCCATGGCCTGCACGTAGCGGGCCTGGGCGGGCGAGCGCGCCTCGATCGCGCGCTTGCGGGTGCGCAGAACGGGCGCCGGGCCGTCGGGCAGGGCCTCCGGCTCCAGGCCCATGCGCACGGCGGCGTCCACATCCGCCTTGGTCACGTCCTGGCCGGCCCGCGCCCGGCTGTAGAGCGCATCCAGCGCCCGGACCGCGACGCTCACGCCCTCGGCCGTGCCGGCCACCGTGATTTCGTTGCCGCGCGTGGGCAGCGAGACGCCCAGGCGCGCCTCCAGGTGCTCCATGTTCTCGCTGCCGGGGCCGAACACGACCTGAAGGGCGCCATTGTCGCCGTAGGTCCGGACCGCCTGAACGGTGTCGCCGGTCACGCCCGCACCCTCGCGGCCTGCGCCGGGTCGGCGTCGGCGAGCCGGCCGGACAGGCTGTTGGGCTGGCCCTGCTCCACGATCACCCGGCGCACGGTGCCCAGCATGGTGCCGGGCGCCTGCACGTGGACGGGCTGCATGAAGGGGCTGCGGCCAACGAGCTGGCCCGGCCATTTGCCCGTGCGGTCCAGCAGAACGTCCATCTCCAGGCCTTCGCAACGGCGGTTGAAGGCGATCTGCTGATCCCGCAGCCGCTCCTGCAGCGAGGCCAGACGGCGCGCCTTCTCGTCGGCGGGCACCTGCGCCGCCATGCCGGCGGCCGGCGTGCCGGGCCGGGGGCTGTACATGAAGGAATAGGCCTGCACGAAGCCGATCTCGTCCACCAGGTCCAGGGTGGCCTGGAACTCCGCCGCCGTCTCGCCGGGGAACCCGACGATGAAGTCCGACGACAGGGCCAGATCGGGCCGCGCCGTCTTCAGCCGGTCCACGATCCGGCGATAGGCGTCGGCGTCGTGGCCCCGGTTCATGGCCTTGAGAATACGATCGGAGCCCGACTGCACGGGAAGGTGCAGGAAGGGCATCAGCGCCGGCACCTCGGCATGGGCGGCGATCAGGTCGTCGTCCACGTCGCGCGGGTGGCTGGTGGTGTAGCGGATGCGCTCCACCCCGTCGATCTCGGCCAGGGCGCGGATCAGGCGGCCCAGGCCCCAGGTCGCCCCGGCGGGACCCGCGCCGTGATAGGCGTTGACGTTCTGGCCGAGCAGGGTGATTTCCACCGTGCCCCCGGCGGCCAGGGCGCGCGCCTCGGCCAGGATGTCGGCGACCGGGCGCGAGTACTCGGCGCCGCGCGTGTACGGCACCACACAGAAGGTGCAGAACTTGTCGCAGCCCTCCTGGATCGACAGGAAGGCGGCCGGGCCGCGCTCGCCCGCCGGCGGCAGGTGGTCGAACTTGGGGTCTGCCGGAAAGTCGGTGTCGAGCTGCGCCGTGCCGGCCCGGCTGAGGCGCGCGATCATCTCGGGCAGGCGGTGATAGGCCTGCGGTCCCAGCACCAGGTCCACGAACGGCGCGCGGGTCAGGATCTCCTCGCCCTCCGCCTGGGCCACGCAGCCGGCCACGCCCAGGATGGTGCGGCCCAGACCCCGGGCCTCGCGGGCGGCGCGGATCTGGCGCAGCCGGCCCAGCTCGGAGAACACCTTCTCGGCGGCCTTCTCGCGGATGTGGCAGGTGTTCAGGATGACCATGTCGGCGTCGGCCGGGTCGTCGGTGGCCGAATAGCCGAGCGGCGCCAGCACGTCCGCCATGCGGGCGGAGTCGTACACGTTCATCTGGCAGCCGTAGGTCTTGATGCAGAGTTTCCTGGTCGCCAAGGCGAGTCGTTCGCGCGGTGCGAGCCGCGTCCTCATCTCGTGGAAACGTTGACCGGCGCAGACCCGGCGGACTCCGGGCGCCGGGCCGGCCCCCCGGTTCGGGCAAGCAGGCTGCTGAATTTGCAAGGTGAGCGGGGGCCGGCGGGTTGTCAAGCGGGCGTTGTGGCCCGCCGGGCGGCCGTTCGCCCGGCGGGCGCGGTTCGCCGCCGGTTTCGGGCCCGCCAGACCCTTGCCGACGGCGGGTCCGGAAGCTATGGTCCGGCCACCATGACAGACGCCATTTTCGCTCACCGCGACCTGCTCGGCATCCAGGGGCTTCATCCTCCGGAAATCGGGCACCTATTGGATCTCGCCGACGGTCAGGTGGACCAGTGTCGCGGCCTGGACAAGGCCAGCGACGCCATGGCCGGACGGACCGTCATCAACCTGTTCTTCGAGAACTCGACCCGCACCCGGACATCGTTCGAACTGGCCGCCAAGCGCCAGGGGGCCGAGGTCATCAACATGCAGGTCTCGACCAGCTCGGTCGCCAAGGGCGAAACGCTGATCGACACCGCCGTGACCCTGAACGCCATGCATCCCGACGTGCTGGTGGTCCGCCATCCGGAATCGGGCGCGGTCAAGCTGCTGGCGGAAAAGGTGAACTGCGCCGTCGTCAACGGCGGCGACGGCAGCCACGAGCATCCCACCCAGGCGCTGCTGGACGCGCTGACCATCCGCCGCCGCCGGGGCCGCCTGGACGGCCTGCGCGTGGCCATCTGCGGCGACATCCTGCACAGCCGGGTGGCGCGCTCGAACATCATCCTGCTGACCACCATGGGCGCCGAGGTCCGCCTGATCGGTCCGAACACCCTCGTGCCGCGGGCGTTCGAGGACATGGGCGTGCAGGTGTTCACCAACATGCGCGAGGGCCTGACGGACTGTGACATCGTCATGATGCTGCGCCTGCAGACGGAGCGCATGCGGGGCAACTTCATCCCGTCCGTGCGCGAGTACTTCCGCTTCTTCGGGCTGGACCGGGACAAGCTGTCGCGCGCCAAGCCGGATGCGCTCATCATGCACCCGGGACCGATGAACCGGGGGGTGGAGATCGACTCCGACGTGGCCGACGACTTCGAGCGCAGCGTGATCCGCGAGCAGGTCGAAATGGGCGTGGCCGTGCGCATGGCCGTGCTCGACCTGCTGGCCCGCAACCTGGACAGCATGCGCCGCAACCAGCCCTTCGGCGGGCGGGGGGGCGTCTGATGGCCATCAACACCCCGGGCCGCATCGCCTACGTCAACGCCCGTCTGCTCGACCCCGCCAGCGGCCTGGACGCCATGGGCGGCCTGCTGACCGAGGGCGAGCACATCGTTCACTTCGCGCCCGGCCTGTTCGCCGACGGCGCCCCCGTGGGCGCCCAGGTGGTGGACTGCGACGGGGCCTGCCTCGCCCCCGGTCTGGTGGACATGCGCACCCAGTTGCGCGAGCCCGGCCAGGAGCACAAGGAGAGCTTCAAGAGCGCCGGCCGCGCGGCCGTGGCCGGCGGCATCACCTCCATGGTCGGTCTGCCGAACACCAACCCGGTGATCGACGACGAGGCGGCGGTGGAGTTCGTCGCCCGCCGCGCCCGGCTGATCGGGCTCGCCAAGGTGTTCACCTACGCCGCCGCCACCAAGGGGCTGGAGGGCCGGGAACTGGCGGAAATCGGCCTGCTGCGCGAGGCCGGCGCGCTGGCCTTCACCGACGGCGTCAAGGCCATCGCCGACGCGCAGGTGATGCGCCGCCTGCTGTCCTATGCGGCCAGTCACGACCTGCTGGTGATCCAGCACCCGGAGGAACCGTCGCTGGCCTCCGGCGTCATGAACGCCAGCGAGATGTCCACCCGCCTGGGCCTGCGCGGCATTCCGCGCGAGGCGGAAATCATCCTGCTGGAACGCGACATGCGGCTGGTCGCCATGACCCGGGGGCGCTATCACGCCGCCCACGTCAGCACCGCCGAGGGCGTGGACATCATCCGCAAGGCCAAGGCGGCCGGCCTGCGCGTGACCTGCGACACCGCGCCGTTCTACTTCGCGCTGAACGAACTGGAGGTGGGGGACTACCGCACCTTCGCCAAGCTGTCGCCGCCGCTGCGGTCCGAGGCGGACCGTCAGGCCATCGTCGCCGGGCTGGCCGACGGCACCATCGACGTGGTGGCCTCCGACCACTGCCCGCAGGACCAGGACACCAAGCGCCTGCCGTTCAATCTGGCCGAGTTCGGCGGCATCGGTCTGGAAACCCTGCTGGCGGTGACCCTGAAGCTGACCCAGAGCGGGCCGCTCAGCCTGCTGCAGGCGCTGGATCTGGTGACCCGCAGGCCCGCCGACCTGCTGGGGCTGGAAGCCGGGCGGCTGCGCACCGGCGCGCCCGCCGATCTGGTGATCTTCGATCCCGAGGCGCCGTGGAAGGTGGTCGCCGACACCATGCGGTCCAAGTCGAAGAACTCGCCCTTCGACGGCCATCTGGTGCAGGGCAAGGTGATCCGCACCGTGGTGGACGGCCGCACGGTCTTCCCCGAAACGGCGCGCTGAGCCAACACAGCCCAGGGAGGGTTCCGTCATGGCCGACCTCTGGCTTGCCCTGCCGCTGGCCGCGCTCGGGGGGTACCTGCTGGGCGGCGTGCCGTTCGGGCTGGTGCTGACGCGGCTGGCCGGCCTGGGTGATATTCGCGCCATCGGCTCCGGCAACATCGGCGCCACCAACGTGCTGCGCACCGGGCGCAAGGATCTGGCGCTGCTGACCCTGCTGCTGGACTCCGGCAAGGGGGCGATCGCCGCCCTGGGGGTGCGGGCCCTGCTGGGATGGGAGGGCGTGGACCCGATCCTGCCCGTGGTGGCGGGCGTGGCCGCCGTGATCGGCCACAACTATCCGGTCTGGCTGCGCTTCAGGGGCGGCAAGGGGGTGGCGACCACGCTTGGCGTGCTGCTGGCCACCGCCTGGCCCGTGGGCGGTCTGGCCTGCCTGACCTGGGTGGTGATGGCCGGCGTGTTCCGCTATTCCTCTCTGGCCGCACTGGCGGCCCTAGCCCTGGCGCCGGCCTATGCCTGGGCGCTGGCGGCCCCGGTGCATGTCGCCGGCTTCGGTCTGCTGGCCGTGCTGGCGTGGTGGCGCCACCGCGACAACATCCGCCGTCTGCTCGCCGGGACGGAAACGAAGATCGGGCAGAAGTCCAAGGCCAAGGGATAACCGACCGCCGGGCGCGACGGGGTCGCCGCGCCGGGGGATCGTGGATCCGCGTGCTGCACATTGGAATTCATTTCAGGTCTGCATTGAGGCGGCCGCATGGATCATCCGGATCCGGCTGGCGGACTCCAGGCTGACCGCGGGGATCCGGCGTCTCGGCCAGAGGTCGGGGCCGTTGGCCCGACCAAAGGCCAGGGCGACGGGTCGGTCGCCAACATGTAAGGAAAGGCGTGATGCGTGCTCCGCCCCATGACCGCCGTGCCTTCGGGCACAGTCTCTCCGCCGCCTGTGGGCGCGCGGCGCGGTCGGTCATGGCCGTGTCCGTCCTGGTGCTGGCGGGCCTGTGGCTGCTGACGGGCGCGGCGGCGGCGCAGCCCGCCGACACCGGCGCGAGGGCCTCGCTGGAGCTGACCCCGCGTGAACAGGCCTGGATCGCGGCCAACCCCGAGATCCGCATGGGCATGGTGGCCGACAACGCCCCCTATTCCTTTTTCCGCGACGATGCGTTCCAGGGGTTCTCGGTCGATCTGGCGCGGCGGGTGGAAGACCTGACCGGGCTGCGCATCACCCTGCGCATGGGAAGCTGGGCGCAGGTCTACAGCGCGTTCCGGGCCGGTGAACTGGAGGCGATCGAGGCCATTTCGTACACGGAGGCCCGCGCGCGCTCCATCCTGTTCACCGAACCGTACTACCTGCGGCGCACCATGGTGTTCCACAACCTGGACCGCCCGCTGCCGCCCCTGGACGACCCGGCGGTGCTGGCCGGGACGCGCGTCGGCGTCATCCGCGATATCTACTACGCCGACGATCTGGCGGCGCGCGGCTACGACGTGGTGCCCTACGACAGCTACCGGGAGCTGGTGTCGGACCTGGCCTTCGGCTGGATCGACGCCATCCTGGCCCCGGAGCTGACCGGCCGCTTCTTCGCCCGCGAGAACGGGTTCTCCAACGTGGCGGTGGCCGGCGCGCTGCCGGCGACGGATCTGGTGCTGGAGGACTTCCGCTTCGGGGTGCCCCGGTCCCTGCCGGTGCTGCGCGACATCCTCGACAAGGCGCTGGCCGCGATCCCCGATGCCGAACTGGACGCCATGGTGGACCGTTGGCGCTCCGCCCGGCCTGGCCTGACTCTGACCGCGGGCCCCCTGCGCCTGCTGCCGCAGGAACAGGCGTTCATCGCGGAACGGCCGGTGGTGCGGGTCGGATTCATGCCGGACTACTGGCCCTACAGCTATCTGGCCGAGGGGCGCCCGCACGGGTTCGCGGTGGACCTCGCGCGGGAGATCGGCGACCGCGCCGGGCTGAGCATCGAGCCCGTGTTCGACACCTGGCCGCGCCTGCTGGAGGCCCTGGCCAACGGCGATCTGGACGTGCTCGCCAACATCTCGTTCACCGAAGGGCGGGCGCGCACCATCCTGTTTACCGAGCCGTATCATCAGGTTCCCCTGACCGTGTTCGTGCGCGCGGGCTTCGGCCGCTACACCGACCTGTCGGACCTGGAGGGCCTGCGGGTGGGCGTGCCGCGCGCCGTGTTTTTCGAAGCCCCGCTGACCGCGCGCCTGGGGTCCGAGGCGATCGTGCCGTTTTCCCGCAAGGTGGACATGATGCGCGCCCTGGCCGATGGCGAGGTGGATGCGGTGGTCGTCGCGCTCAGTCACGGTCTGGCGCTGATCCGGCGACAGGGGCTGATGTCCATCGAGGTGGGCGGCGCGTTCGAGATGGAGGGCGTGGCCAACGAGGATCTGCGCTTCGGCGTGGGCTGGGACAAACCGTTCCTGCGCGGCATTCTCGATCGGGTCATGGCCTCGATCCCCACGGCCCGATGGGCGGAACTGGAGAGCCGGTGGCTCGGCCCACGTCAGGCGCAGGAGGGTATGGCGGTGGTCCCGCTGCCGCCGGAGGAACGGGCGTGGCTCGACGAGCAGGGGGTGTTGCGGGTCTGCGGCGGGGCGGCCGACGATCCCTATGAGCGGCCGGGCGAGCACGGCAGCTATCAGGGGGTGGCGGGCGACGTGGTGCGGCTGCTGTCGCAGCGGGCCGGGTTCGCCTGGGAACTGGTGCCGGCGGAGAGCCGCGCGGCAGCGCTCGCCAACGCCCAGGAAGGCCGCTGCGACCTGCTGCCGTTCGTCGTGGCCCTGCCGGACGCGTTGCCGGGCTGGCGGACCACCGCGCCCTATCTGCGCATGCCGGCGGTGGCGGTCACGCGGCTGGAACACCCGTTTCTGCGCGGCATGGCCTCGCTGTCCGGGGAGTCGGTCGGCATCGTCGGGACCTCGCCGCTGCGCGACACGCTCGCCGCGCGCTATCCGGACATCACCCTGGTGCCGGTGGACAGCGAGGCGGATGGGCTGGACGCCGTGCAGACGGGGCGCCTGGACGGCATGATCGGATCGTTGCCCCATCTGGGCTATCTGATTGCGCGCCAGCGCACGCCGGACCTGAAGATCGCCGGGCAGATTCCCCTTGACTACGACGTCCGGTTGGCGGTCCCGGCGGAGCTGGCGCCGCTCGTGACCATCCTCAACCGGACCATCGCCGCGCTTGGGGACTCGCAGGCCACCGACATCATGGACCGCTGGATGGCGGTCCGCTTCGAGCGCACGGTGGACGCGCGTCTGGTGTGGGGTGTGGTGCTGGGCGCGCTGGTGCTGCTGACGCTGGTGGTGATCTGGAACCGGCAGTTGCATCGCCTGAATGCGCAGCTCAACCGGGCGAACGCGCGCCTGCGGGACCTGAGCGTGACCGATGGGCTCACCGGGCTCCCCAATCGCCTGTATATCGAGAACCGCATGGCCGAGGCGTTCTCGGTCTGCCAGCGCAACGCCCTGCCGTTCGCCATCGCCATGATGGACGTGGACCGCTTCAAGGCGGTCAACGACGAGCTGGGTCATGCGTTCGGGGATGCCTGCCTGCGCGACCTGGCCGGTTTGATGGAGACTCATTTCCGGCGCGAGGGCGACTCGGTGGCCCGCTTCGGGGGCGAGGAGTTCGTGACCTTCTCGGTCGGTGACAGCGCGCGGCGGTTCCCGGGGCATCTGGAGGCTCTGCGGACGCGCATCGCCGGGCATACCGTCACGCATGAGGGACGGACGCGCACCATCACGATGAGCATGGGCTGTCATGTCGCCGCGCCCGGTCGGGACGACAGCCTGTCGGCGTTTCTGGCGGAGGCCGACCGCAATCTGTACCGGGCCAAGCAGTCCGGCCGGAATCGGGTGGTCGGCGGCGGCATGGGCGAGGAGACCGCGCCGCCGGAACGGGCCTCGGAGAATCTTACGAAACTGTCATGACCCGGAAAATCGCCGGTCACGTGGCCTGTGCGATAAAGGGATCATCAGAGGCGGACGGAACACCGCCGACGATCCTCAGCGAAGAAGCCAGAGCACCGTATCCGATCGAAATCCAGACCTACCGGCCAGCGGGCCCACACGCTTCAGCCACGGGTTGGCCCGCCACCAGAGACGAGAACCCCTCCTCCTTCCGAACCCCGCGCCTCAGCCACGCGATGGTTCACCCAGAAACGAAGCAACGCCCGCCTCGCGCTTCCCCTCGCGCGGCGGGCGTTTCGCTTTTTGGCCCGGCAGCCCCTGCCGAGGACCGTTTAAGCCCATGCGCATGGGAGAGAGGGCCGGTGCCGCGCTGGTGTCAACGGCACGAGAAGTGATGGCTAGACCCGATCCTACACCAAAAACTGGGAGTGTCATCCTGAAGGCGCGAAGCGCCTGAAGGATCTCGGGAAGGGGTGTGCATCCCCCGGCTGGGAGGCGCTCGGCCTCCCGAGATCCTTCGCCACTTTCAGCGGCTCAGGATGATGCGAAACAGGCGGCGAGAGTCCGGACCCTCTCGCCGCCGATATGGCACGACGCGGCCCCTTTTGCTCGCGTTACATATGCAACGGCCGGCCATGCACCGCGAGGGCGGCTTCCTTGACCGATTCGCCGAGCTGCGGATGGGCGTGGCTGGAGCGGAAGAGGTCCTCGGCCGTGGCGCCGAACTCCATGCCGACCACGACCTCCTGGATCAGGTCGCCGGCCGACGCGCCGACGATGTGGCAGCCGAGCACCCGGTCGGTGCGGGCATCCGCCAGGATCTTGACGAAGCCGTCGGTGTCGTTGTTGGCGCGCGCGCGGCCGTTGGCGGTGAAGGGGAAGGTGCCGGCCTTGTAGTCCGTGCCGGCGGCCTTCAACTGCTCCTCGGTCTTGCCGACGGCGGCGATCTCCGGCCATGTGTAGACCACGGACGGGATGGCGTCATAGTTCACGTGGCCCGCCTGGCCTGCCAGCATCTCGGCCACGGCCACGCCTTCTTCCTCGGCCTTGTGCGCCAGCATCATGCCGCCGATCACGTCGCCGATGGCGTAGATGCCCTTGGCGGTGGTCTCGTAGCGCGCGTTGACCTTGATGAAGCCGCGCTCGGTGCGCTCGATGCCGTTCTTGTCCAGGCCCAGGCCCAGGCTGTGCGGCGCGCGCCCGATGGCCACCAGCACCACGTCGGACATCAGGTGCTCCGACTCGCCGCCGGCCGCCGGCTCCACGGTCAGGTTGACACCCTTGGTGGTCTTCTTGGCGGCCGTGACCTTGGTGGACAGCTTGAACGTCAGCCCCTGCTTCTTGAGGATGCGCTGGGTCTGCTTGCGGACCTCGGCGTCCATGTTGGGCAGCACGTGGTCCAGGTATTCGACGACGGTGACCTTGGCCCCCAGGCGGCTCCAGACCGAGCCCAGCTCCAGCCCGATGACGCCGGCGCCGATCACGGTCATGCGCTTGGGCACCTTGGGCAGGGCGAGCGCGCCGGCCGAATCCACGATCATGCGGCCGTCGATGTCGACGCCGGGCAGGGGGGCCGGCTCCGAGCCGGTGGCCAGTACGATGTGATCGGTCACCAGCGTCATGTCGCCGCCGTCGTGCAGCGCCACCCCCACCTCGTGCGGGGCGTCGATGCGGCCCATGCCGCTGATCCAGTCGATCTTGTGCTTCTTGAACAGGTAGGCGATGCCGTCCACGTTGGCCTTCACCACGCCGTCCTTGCGGGCCATCATCGCCGGCAGGTCGGGCCGGACGGTTCCCGTGATCTTGATGCCGTGATCGGCGGCCTCGTGCCTGGCCTGCTCGAACAGGTGCGTGCTGTGCAGCAGCGCCTTGGACGGGATGCAGCCCACGTTCAGGCAGGTGCCGCCCAGGGTCTTGCGCATGTCCACGCAGGCGACCTTCATGCCGAGCTGGGCGGCGCGAATGGCGCAGACGTACCCCCCCGGGCCACCGCCGATCACGACCAGATCATAGGGATTGTCACTCATCGGATTCAGTCCTTCCACTTGCGTTTTTTTAGCGGCACCGGCCCGGCGCCCCCGCGTCCGGCCGACCGTCTTATCCCCGTTCCCGGCCCCCACATTCGAACGGGGCGCCCGGTTCCGGACGCCCCGTCGGCGAGGGCTCGTTACATGTCGAGGAGGATCCGCTGCGGATCCTCCAGGCATTCCTTCATGCGCACCAGACTGCTGACCGCCTCCTTGCCGTCGATGATGCGGTGATCGTAGCTCATGGCCAGATACATCATCGGCCGCGCCTGGATGGACCCGTCCGGCATGACCATGGGCCGCTGCTGGGTCTTGTGCATGCCCAGGATGGCGGACTGCGGCGGGTTCAGGATCGGCGTGCTCATCAAGGAGCCGTAGACCCCGCCGTTGGAAATGGTGAAGGTGCCCCCCGTCATCTCTTCCATGGTCAGGGCGCCGTCGCGGGCCTTCTTGCCATAGGCGGCGATGTCGGCCTCGATCTGGGCGAAGCTCTTGGTGTCGCAGTCGCGCACCACCGGCACCACCAGACCCTGCGGGCCGCCCACGGCCACGCCGATGTCGTAATAGTTCTTGTAGACGATGTCGGTGCCGTCGATCTCGGCGTTGACCGCGGGGAACTCGCGCAGGGCGACGACGGCGGCCTTGATGAAGAACGACATGAAGCCCAGGCGCACGCCGTGCTTCTTCTCGAACGCGTCCTTGGTGCGGGCGCGCACCTCCAGAATGGCCGTCATGTCCACCTCGTTGAAGGTGGTGAGCATGGCGGCGTTGTTCTGGGCCTCCTTCAGGCGCTCGGCGATGCGCCGGCGCAGGCGGCTCATGGGCACGCGCTCCTCGCGCGGGTCGTCCTCGCGCGGGGCCTTGGCGGCGGCGGGCGCCTTGGATGGGGCCTTGGACGGGGCGGGCGCGGCCTCGGCCGGCTGGCCGCGCTCCAGGAAGGTGAGCACGTCTTCCTTGGTCAGGCGGCCGTCCTTGCCGGTGGCGGGGATCTTCGACGGGTCCAGGCTGCGTTCCTCGACCAGCTTGCGCACGGCCGGGGACAGCGGATGATCCAGGTTGGCGGCCTTTCCGCCGGTCGCGGGAGCCGGTTCGTCCTTCGGCTTCGGAGCCTCTTCGGCTTTCGGTTCAGGCTTCCCTTCGGCCTTCCCTTCGGCCTTCCCTTCGGCCTTCCCTTCGGCTTTCGGCGCGGCCTTTTCGGCCGGCTTGGCGGTGCTGCCGGCGGCGCCGGCCTCGATGCGCCCGAGCAGGGCGCCCACCTCCACTTCGGCGCCCTCGGCGGCGATGATCTCGGACAGCGCGCCCGCTTCCGGCGCGTTCACCTCGACCGTGACCTTGTCGGTTTCCAGTTCCACCAGGGGTTCGTCGGCCGCGACCGCGTCCCCCTCCTTCTTCAGCCACTTGGCCACGGTGGCCTCGCTGACGGACTCACCCAGGGCGGGCACGGTGATCTCGGTGGCCATTGATGTTCCTTCCATCCTCTCGGTCTTGTCGGCAGCCGGTGAGGGGGAGGGCTGCCTGTGGCCGGTCGCGACGGGCGCCGGGCGGCGCCGTCCGGCCGGGTGCGTGGGGTCAGTCGGTGGACTCCGCGACGGTCGCGTGCAGGTGGTCCACCAGGGCGGGGTCGAGCCGAAGCTGGGCGGCGAGCATGGCCAGATAGCCTTTCTCGGCCGGGCCGTCCGGGTCGATGGCCAGCAGCGAGGCGGCGTAGATCTCGGCGGCGATCTCCGGCGTCGTGGCGGCGGCGGTCAGGGCGCCCACGTCCATGGGGCGGCCCAACTCGTCCATGACGAAGGCCTTGGCGTCGGCATCCAGGTCCAGGGCGTTCAGGTGCTCGAAGATGCGGCGGTATTCGTCGCCGTCGATGTGGCCGTCCGCCTTGGCCGCCGTAATCATGGCGCGGAGCAGGGTCAGGCTCAGATCCTGGCCGGCCTGGGGATTGGACGGCGGCGGCAGAAAGCCGCTGTCGGCCGGGGGCGGAGTCCAGCCGGCCGCGCGCGGATCGGCGGACGGTCCGGTCGTCGCCGGGGCGGGCGGCGGCGTGGTGGACGCCTGACCCGCGCCCGGTTGGGGCTGGCGGGCCTGCCAGTCGCGATAGGCCTTGTAGGCCAGCCCGCCGACGGCCGCGAGACCGCCATAGGTGGCGACCTTGCCGGCCACCTTGCGGCCCTTCTTGGAGCCGAGCAGAACCCCCGCGAGCCCGCCGGCCAGGGCGCCGCCCGCGACCCCGCCCCAGGGGGACGCGCCCCGTGATGGCGGCGGGGCGGCCTGAGACGGCGGGGCCTGCGGCGGCGGCGCGCCCTGCGGTCCGGCGGCGGGGGGTGGGTGGGCGCCGGACTGGCCGGTGCCCAGGAACTGATCTAGCAGACGGTGCGCATCGAACATGGAAACGGGACCCTCGGGGTTTCAGGTCCGGGCGGGCGGGCCTCAGTTCACGCGGGACAGGTCGGTGGGCCGCTGGAAGGGCTGCGGCAGCGAATCGAGCGACCACGACAGGGCCTGCTCGATGAGTGTCGCCTGTTCCCGGGCATGGGTGCGGGCCACCCCCGCCGCCGTGGAGGCGGAGGCTTTGCGTCCCGCATAGTGCGCCCGCCGCGCCTTGTTGTGCAACTCCTCCAGCGCGTACTGGAAGCGGCGATCAACGAACATCCAGCCCCCCATATTGGCGGGTTCCTCCTGGCACCACACCACCTCGGCGTTGGGGTAGCGCTTGAGCTGGCGCTGCACGCTGTCCTTCGGCCAGGGGTAGAACTGTTCCACGCGGACGATGGCGACATCGGTGATCTCCTGCTCGCGCCGCGCCTGGAGAAGGTCATAGTACACCTTGCCCGAGCAGAACACGACGCGGCGGATCGCCTCGTCCGGCACCAACTCGTCGATCTCCGGGATCAGGCGGTAGAACCGGCCGCCGTCCTCGAACGCGGACAGCTCGCTGACGCACAGCTTGTGGCGCAGCAGCGACTTGGGCGACATCAGGATCAGGGGCTTGCGGAAGTTGCGCCGGAGCTGGCGGCGCAGGGCGTGGAAGTAGTTCGCCGGTGTGGTCAGGTTGCAGACCTGCATATTGTCTTCGGCGCACAACTGAAGGAACCGCTCCAGCCGCGCGGATGAGTGCTCCGGCCCCTGGCCCTCGTAGCCGTGCGGCAGCAGCACCACCAGACCCGACATGCGCAGCCACTTGTATTCGGCCGCGCTGACGAACTGATCGAAAATCACCTGTGCGCCGTTGGCGAAGTCGCCGAACTGGGCCTCCCACAGCACCAGGGACATGGGGTCCTGGGTGGCGTAGCCGTACTCGAAGCCCAGCACCGCATATTCGGACAGCGGGCTGTCGAACACGTAGAACGGCGCCTGATCGTCCCGGATGGTCTTGAGCGGGTAGTATTTGCGTTCGTCGGTCTGGTCAATCAACACGGCATGGCGGTGAGAGAAGGTGCCGCGTCCGCTGTCCTGGCCCGACAGCCGCACGGGATGGCCTTCCAGCAACAGGGTGCCGAAGGCCAGGGCCTCCGCCGTCGCCCAGTCGATGCCCTTGCCGGTCTCCCACATCTTCGCCTTCGCCTTGAGCTGGCGGGCGATCTTGGGGTTGAGATCGAACTCCTCCGGGGCGGTGGAGATGGCCTTGAACACGGTGTCCAGGGCCGGGCGCTTGGCGGCGGTGACGTACTGCTTGTACTCCTCCTCGCCGAAGGCGGCCTCCAGGCCCTCCCACGTGCCGGTCAGCCAGTCCGCCTGATTGGGGCGGTAGGACTCGCCGGCCTTGAAGGCGGCGTCCAGGCGCTCGGTGTAGGACGCCAGCATGCCGTCCACGTCGTCCCGGGTCAGCAGCCCGGCCTCGATCACGCGGCGGGCGTAGAACTCCCGCGCCGTCGGATGCTCGGAAATGCGCTTGTACATGCGCGGCTGGGTGAAGGCGGGTTCGTCGCTCTCGTTGTGGCCGTGGCGGCGATAGCACACGATGTCCAACACGACATCGGCGTGGAAGGTCTGCCGGAATTCGATGGCCACGCGGGCGGCGTGGACCACGGCTTCCGGATCGTCGCCGTTCACGTGCAGGATCGGGGCCTGAATCATCTTGGCGATGTCGGTGCAGTACTGGCCCGAGCGCGCGTACTTGGGATTGGTCGTAAAGCCGATCTGGTTGTTGACCACGATATGGATCGTGCCGCCGGTGCGGTAGCCGACCAGTTGGGCGAGCGCGAAGCACTCCGCAACCACACCCTGGCCGGCCATGGCCGCATCGCCGTGCAGAATGATGCCCGTCACCTTGGCGCGGCCGTCCTCGCCGATCTGGGTCTGACGGGCGCGCACCTTGCCCAGCACCACGGGGTCCACCGCCTCCAGGTGGGACGGGTTCGCGTTCAGGGTCACGTGAACGGTCTTGCCGTCGAAGTCCCGGTCCGCCGAGGTGCCCAGATGGTACTTCACATCGCCGGAGCCCTGCACGTCCTCCGGGTTCGCCGAGTTGCCCTCGAACTCGCTGAACACCGCTTCCAGCGGCTTGTGCAGGACGTTGGTCAGGATGTTCAGGCGGCCACGGTGGGCCATGCCGATGGTCACGTGCTCCAGGCCGAGCTGACTGCCGCGCTTGAGGATCTGCTCGATCGCCGGGATGGTGGACTCCGCGCCTTCCAGGCCGAAGCGCTTGGTGCCGGTGTACTTGCGGTGCAGATAGGTCTCGAAGGTCTCCGCCTCGATGATCCGCTGCATGATGGTCTTGCGGCCGAGGTCGGTGAAGGCCGTGCGGTTCAGCTCGCTTTCCACCCGGCGCTGGATCCAGGCTTTCTGGTCCGGGTACTGGATGTGCATGAACTCGACGCCGATGTGCCCGCAATAGGTCTCGCGCACCACCTCGACGATCTTGCGCAGCGGCGCCGACTCCAGGCCCAGCACGTTGTCGATGAAGATTTCGCGGTCCAGGTCGGCGTCGGTGAAGCCGTAGCTGTGATAGTCCAGCTCGGGATGCGGCTCCGGCTCGGTCAGGCCGAGCGGGTCCAGGCGCGCTTCCAGATGGCCGCGCACGCGGTAGGCGCGGATCAGCATCAGGGCGCGGATGGAGTCCAGCGTATGCGCGCGGATCGTGTCCTGCGACAGGTCCGCCGCCTCGGCGGTGGGCGCCTTGCCCTTTTTCTTGGCGTCCGGCGGCGGCGCGTCCGGATCGGGGGCGCCGATCACGTGCCGGTCGGGCCGGCTCCACGAGGGGCCCCGAAGCTCCGCCCGGATGTCCTCGGCGCCGTCGCGCAACTCGGCGAAGAACGTGCGCCACGTCTCGTCCACGCTCTCCGGGTCGTCCAGATAGCGCTCGTACAACTCGGCGATGTAGGTGGCGTTGGCGCCGGAGAGGAAGGAAGCGTGCAGGCCGGGGTCGTTGAAGAGAGTATCCATCGTGGCGCGGTCCAACGCGGCCGGGGCGCCGCGTCTCCTCCTGCTGTGGGCCAACCCCGCATGGTGGGTGGCGTTTGGCGGCACGACGTTTCGGACCGGAGCCGGCCGGGCTGCAACCGGAGAGCCCCACGGGGTCCAGCCCCCGGCAACCGAACCGCCGCTGGACGACGGGACCCGCCGCGCCGGTGGGCGCGACCGGACCCCTGGTGTGACAACCCCCTTACATTAGGCAACCGGCGTCCGGTGTTCCACTCCCTTGTTGTCGGTTCCGTCCGATATTCGGACGGCTGCAAGACGCCCGGCGCGACGATCCGGCTTCCTAGGCGTCGGCGGCCACCCACATGCGCAGGATGGCGTCCGGGTCATCCACCTTGCCGTTGTGCGCGGACGGGCCGATCTTGATGCCGTCCACGGCGTCCATGCCGTCGGTGACCTGACCCCAGATGGTGTACTGACCGTCCAGATGGGGCACGTTGGCCAGACAGATGAAGAACTGGCTGTTGGCCGAGTTGGGGTTCTGCGTCCGCGCCATGGAGCAGGTTCCGCGCAGGTGCTGCGCCTGGGAGGACGGAGAGAACTCCGCCTTCAGGTCCGGCAGGTCCGATCCGCCCATGCCGGTGCCGGTGGGATCGCCGGTCTGGGCCATGAAGCCCTCGATCACCCGGTGGAACACGACACCGTCATAGAACCCTTGGCGGGTCAGGGTCTTGATGCGCTCCACGTGGTTCGGCGCCAGATCGGGCCGCAGCGCGATGGTCACGATGCCGTCCTTCAGTTCCATCTTGATGGTGTTTTCGGGGTCGAGCGTCTCGGCCATGATCGCGCCTTTCCGGGAAAGTGAAAATCGATGAGGTCGGGCACCTTACCCCTGCTCGCGGAAGCGCTGCAACAGGCGGGCGTGAATGCTCGGCGTCACAAAGGTGGACACGTCGCCGCCCAGGCGCCCGATCTCCTTGACGAACCGCGAGGAAATGAAGTGCGAGCGTTCCGAGGCCATGAGGAAGACCGTTTCGACCGTGTTGTCGAGACGGGCGTTCATGCCGGCCATCTGGAACTCGTACTCGAAGTCCGAGACCGCGCGCAGGCCGCGCACGATGATGGACGCGTCCATCTCCCGCACGAAGTTGACCAGCAGGGTCTCGAACGGCATGACCTCGATGCGCGCCTGGGCCCGGGTGCCGTGCTCCTCCAGGGACTCCCGCACCATTTCCACGCGCTCGTCGAGCGAGAACATGGGGCCCTTGCCGGCGTTGACCGCCACGGCGACGATCAGGTGATCCACCAGCCGGGTGGCCCGGCTGATGATGTCCAAATGCCCGTTGGTGACCGGGTCGAACGTCCCCGGATAGATGCCCACATGCTTGCGTGCGGTCACGGCCGATCCCCCCCCGTTGCGGTCGCGCGTCACGTGTCGTCTCCTGCGTCCGGCGGGGGCGCGTCCGGGGTTCCGTTTCCGGTCCCGTCCCCGGTCTCGCTCCCGTTTTCGCCGTCCTCGTCGTCCTCCACCAGCGCGGCGGGCAGGTGCGCGGCCGAGACCACCACCTCGTCCAGGCCGGTGCGGAACAGCCGCACGCCCAGCGTCTTGCGGCTGGCGATGCGCACGTCGTTGAGCGGGCTGCGGATCAGCTTGCCGGCGTTGGTGATGAGCATGATCTGATCGTCGTGCCCGACCGGGAACGAGGCCACCACGTTGCCGTTGCGCGGCGCGGTGTCGATGTTGACGATGCCCTTGCCGCCGCGCCCCGTCACCCGATACTCGAACGACGATGTGCGCTTGCCGAAGCCGTGTTCCGTGACGGTCAGAATGAACTCCTCGGCCGCGGCCATGGCCTCGAAGTCCTCGTCCGAGAGGGTGCCGGGCTCGACGGCCTCGGCCTCGACATCGGGGGCGTGGTCCGGCTCGGCGTCCTCGTCCTCCGGCCGGCGGCGTTCCTGGCTGGCGCGCTTGAGGTAGGCCGCCCGCGTCGCCGCGTCATAGTCCGCATGGCGCAGCATGCCGAGCGAGATGACCCGGTCGCCCTTGTCCAGACGGATGCCGCGCACGCCGGTGGAGGTGCGTCCGGCGAACACCCGCACGTCGCCCACGGGGAAGCGGATGCACTTGCCCGCGTGCGTGGCCAGCAGCACGTCGTGGTCCTCGGAGCAGGTGTGCACGCCGATCAGCGCGTCCCCGGGCTCCAGCTTCATGGCGATCTTGCCGTTGGCCATGATGTTGGTGAAGTCGGACAGCTTGTTCCGGCGCACGCCGCCCGAGGCGGTGGCGAACATCACGTCCAGCTCGCCCCAGGAGTCCTCGTCCTCCGGCAGGGCCATGATGGTCGAGATCGTCTCGCCCTCGCCCAGCGGCAGCAGGTTGACCATGGCCTTGCCGCGCGCCTGCGGCGTGCCCTGCGGCAGGCGATACACCTTCATCTTGTAGACGATGCCCGCCGACGAGAAGAACAGCAGCGGGGCATGGGTGTTGGCGACGAACACGCTGGTGACGAAGTCCTCGTCGCGCATGGCCATGCCGGCCCGGCCCTTGCCGCCGCGCCGCTGCGCCCGGTAGGTGGAGAGTGGCACCCGCTTGATGTAGCCCGTGTTGGTGACCGTCACCACCATGTCCTCGCGGGCGATCAGGCTTTCGTCGTCCACCTCGAATTCGACGTCCTGAAGCTCCGTCCGGCGCGGTGTGGCGAAGGCCTCGCGCACCTCGGCCAGTTCGCCGCGCATGACCGCGAACAGCTTCTCGCGCGAGCCCAGGATGGCGAGATACTCCTCGATGCGGGCGCCGATCTCGCGCAGCTCCTCGTGGATCTTCTCGCGCTCCAGCCCGGTCAGGCGGTGCAGGCGCAGATCCAGGATGGCGCGGGCCTGGGTTTCCGACAGCCGGTAGCGGCCGTCCACGACCCCCCGGCCCGGCTCGTCAATCAGCGCGATCATGGGCGCCACCTCGCCGACCGGCCAGTCCTCGGCCATCAGGCGCTCGCGGGCGGTCTGCGGATCGGGCGCGGTGCGGATCATCTGCACCACGCGGTCCACGTTCACCACCGCCACGGCCAGACCCGCCAGCACATGGGCGCGGTCGCGCGCCTTGCCCAACTCATAAATCGTGCGGCGGCGGATGACCTCTTCGCGGAAGTCGATGAAGGCCACCAGGATGTCCCGCAGGGTCAGCATCTCCGGCCGGCCCTGGTTCAGCGCCAGCATGTTGACGCCGAACGACGTCTGAAGCTGGGTGTAGCGGTAGAGCTGGTTCAGCACGACGTCGGCCTGGAAATCGCGCTTGACCTCGATCACCACGCGCACGCCGCGCCGGTCGGACTCGTCGCGGATGTCCGAGATGCCCTCCAGCTTCTTGTCGCGGACCATCTCGGCCATCTTCTCGATCATGGCCGCCTTGTTGACCTGATAGGGCACCTCGGTGACCACGATGGCCTCGCGGTCGCGCGCCATGGGCTCGATGGCGCAGCGGGCGCGCATCACGATGCTGCCGCGCCCGGTCAGATAGGCGGCGCGGATGCCGGCCTTGCCCATGACCAGCGCGCCGGTGGGGAAGTCCGGTCCGGGCACGATCTCCAGGAGGTCTTCGGCCGTCAGGTCTGGATCGTCGATCAGCGCCAGCGTGGCGTCGATGACCTCACCCAGATTGTGCGGCGGCAGGTTGGTGGCCATGCCCACCGCGATGCCGCCGGCGCCGTTGACCAGAAGATTCGGGAAGCGCGCCGGCAGCACCACCGGCTCGACCGAGTTCTCGTCGTAGTTCGGCTGGAAATCGACCGTGTCCTTGTCGATGTCCTCCAGCAGCGCGTGCGCGGCCTTCGACAGGCGGGCCTCGGTGTATCGCATGGCCGCGGCCTTGTCGCCGTCCATGGAGCCGAAGTTGCCCTGGCCGTCGATCAGCTTCAGGCGCATGGAGAAATCCTGCGCCATGCGGACCATGGCGTCGTAGATCGCCGAGTCCCCGTGCGGGTGGTACTGGCCCATCACGTCGCCGACGATGCGCGCGGATTTTCGGAACGGCCGGTTGTAGGTGTAGCCGTTCTCGTTCATCGCATACAGGATGCGCCGGTGCACGGGCTTCAGGCCGTCGCGCACGTCTGGCAGGGCGCGGCTGACGATCACGCTCATGGCGTAATCGAGGTAGCTGCGCTGCATCTCCGCCTCGATGGTGACGGGGGAGATGTCGTGGTCGGAGGGGGTGTCGGAGGGTGTCACGATCGGATATCGCCTGAGGGTGTCTGGGCCTGTCCCCGGGCCGCCACCCGCCGAGTCGGCGGTATGCGGCACCAAAAGCCCTGACGCCCGGCGGCCGTTGGGACGCCGGTGCGGGCAGGGAAAGGGGCAGGGACCTTAGCAAACGCGGAACGGGGGAGCAATGTGAGGGTAACGCGGCGGACTCCGAGGGGACGCCGTTTCGGTCCCGCGTGCACGGCAACGGGTTCAGGTTAACATGACGGCCTGTTCCGCGCCGGCTGAGCAGGCCTCTCGAGATCCCTCGTCTCGCTTCGCTCACTCGGGATGACACCCTAAAAATATAGGATGTCATCAACTCAGTTTGTGGCGGGTTCGGGCTGAGGCCGGAGGACCGCGTTTGCGATGGTGACGAGCTTTCTGGCAACGGCGAGGAGTGCGCCTTTTGGTGTCTTTTTGTTTCCGATAAGCCGTTCGTAGAAGGCCTTGAGGTCGGGGTTGTATCGCACGGCGGAGAGCGCGGCCATGAAGAGCTTGGATCGCAAGGCGC
>NZ_WIVE01000090.1 GCF_009601025.1 Roseospira navarrensis
CTCCTGGGCATCGCCACCACCAAAGGCCCAATCTCCTACGATATGTTGATCGCGCCGGAAGCAAAGGGATAAGCCTTGCCGCTGATTTCGGCCTCGGGGTCCTGGTTGCGCCGGATCTCCACCGGACCGTCCGGGGTCTCGACGGTGACGTGGGACAGGTCGCCGGTGATGCCGACGGGCGTGTCCTCGGCGGCGGTGGCGGTCAGGGCCGGAAACACGGCCAGGGCGGCGGCAGTCAACACGGTGGGCAGGCGGATCATCGGGCCTCCTCCTTGACGATGGAACAGGTGGCGGGTCGGGGGCTCACCCGGGCAGAATGTCGCCGATATTGTCGATGATCGCCCAGAGGATCACCACCCCGGCCACCAGCAGCGCGATCCAGATGGAGACCTTCAGCAGGATCGCCGTGGCCCCCAGCGCCGCCCCACCGACGAGCGCGGTCCTGGGCTCGCGCAGCACGGCCCCCAGCACCGCGAGGATCACGGCCACGCCGCCGGTGGCCATGCCGGCCAGGGCGATCACCCGGTCGATGTCCCAGGTGCGCGCGGTGGGCGGCGGCGGCGCTTCGCCCGCCAACGCCCGTCTGGCGGCATCCCGGATCCCGGCGGCGGTTTCCCCGATCACGGTCGAGGCTTCCGGTTGCGGCGCGAACGGCCCGGCCGAAAACTCGATCAGCACGATCAGAAGGGCGAGGCCGCCGAAGAGGACCGCCGCGATTCCGGCCCATCCGGCCGACGGGACGGACGCCGCTGGCGTGTTCGACATGATCCCTGACCCTCCGACCGATCAGTTCGAAATTGCAATCAGTTTGGGCCAGCCGCACCCGAAACTCAAGGCGGCTTCCGGGACGGCAGGGCTCCGAACCGGGATGACAGGGGTGTCATGGGTCGTGTCACCGCCCGAGATCCTTCGCCGCCGATGGCGGCTCAGGATGACATCTTATCATTGTCGTGTGTCATCCCGAGTGAGCGAAGCGAGACAAGGGATCGCGAGAGGCCTGCTCCGGCCGAGCGGACCGTGCCGTCAGGTCAACCTGAGCCCGTTGCCCTGTCCGGGACGGGGCGGTCACCCGAAATGCCGCGCGAGGCGCGCCACCGCCTCGTCCAGGGCGCTGTCCAGCTTGGCGAAGCAGAAGCGGGCATAGTGCCGCGGCGCGGCCGCCGGGTCGCGGTAGAAGGCCGAGAACGGCACCGCCGTCACTCCGGCCTCGGCGGTGATATGGCGGCAGAACTCTTCGTCCGTGCCCTCGAACCCCACGCCCCGGATGTCGGTGGTCAGGAAGTAGGTGCCGGCGCAGTCCATGACCGGAAACCCGAGGCCGCGCAGGCCGTCGGCCAGCCGGTCGCGACGGGCCGCCATGTCCGGGCCCAGTTGTTCCAGCACTGCCGGGTCCTGGCCCAGACCGGCGGCCACCGCCGTCTGCAGGCAGGTGGGGGTGGTGAACGTCAGGAACTGGTGGGTCTTGGCGATGGGCGCCATCAGCGCCGGCGCGGCCACGATGTAGCCGACCTTCCAGCTTGTCACCGAGAAGGTCTTGCCGGCCGAGCCGATGCGGGCGCATCGCTCGCGCATGCCCGGCAGGGTCATGAGCGGGATGTGTGTCCGGCCGTCGAACACGAGGTGCTCGTAGACCTCGTCGCAGACCGCATAGGTGTCGTACCGCTCGACCAGATCGGCGATGAAGGCCAGTTCGTCGGAGTCGAAGACTTTCCCCGATGGGTTCATGGGGCTGTTCAGCACGATCAGCTTGGTCTTGTCGGAGAACGCCGCCGCCAGATCGTCGCGCGGCAGGGTCCAGTCCGGCGGCGCGATCCGCACCGTGCGCGGGATGCCGCCGGCCCGCCGGATGATGGGCACGTAGCTGTCGTACAGGGGCTCGATCAGCACCACCTCGTCGCCCGGCTCGATCAGGCCGAACAGGCAGTCCGCCAGCGCCTCCGTCGCCCCTGACGTGACCATGACCTCGGCGTCGGGATCCAGGTCGAGCCCGTAGAAGCGCCGGTCATGCGCCGCCACCGCCTGCCGCAGCGCCGGAATGCCCATCATGGGCGGGTACTGGTGCGGGCCGGCCTCGGCGGCCTCGGCGGCGGCGCGCAGCACCTTGGGCGGCTCCAGACCCTCGGGGAAGCCCTGGCCCAGGTTCACGGCGTCGTGCTGTTGCGCCAGTTGGGACATGACGGTGAAGATCGTGGTGCCGTAGGACGACAGGACGGAATTGGCGGCTTTCACCGGCGGGCTCCAGGGTGCGATGCGACACGAAGACTCGACTCGGGCCATGCGTCCGGGCCGACAGGGGGCAGCCAACAGGACATTCGCGGCCCGGTCAACTCCAAGGGCGGCAGCACCCGGGGCCTGCCGCCGGGGTGTGCCCACACCTTGGGCAGGGTGCGGCTTTTTTGGGCATGCGAGAGCCGGCAGACCCGCCTTCTTCCCGAAGAAAGCTGGGGGAATCCGCGCCTGTGCGTCCCATCTGGGCAGTTGGCACGCCGCGTGATAAACACTCGACGCTTGGATGCAGGACGGGGGCCCACGTCGCCGCCCCCGCATCCCGCACCGGCCCGCGTCCAGGTCGGACCAGCCGCCGTTGTTTCGGGCAGAGAGATCGGAGTCCATGAAAAAGATCGAGGCGATCATCAAGCCGTTCAAGCTCGACGAGGTGAAGGAAGCCCTTCACGAGATCGGGCTTCAGGGCATCACGGTGACCGAAGCCAAGGGCTTCGGCCGCCAGAAGGGCCATACGGAATTGTACCGCGGCGCGGAGTACGTGGTCGATTTCCTGCCCAAGGTGAAGATCGAGGTGGTCCTGGACGACGGGCTCGTGGACCGCGCGGTCGAAGCCATCCAGCAGGCGGCCCAGACCGGGCGCATCGGCGACGGCAAGATCTTCATCACGCCGGTCGAGGAGGTCATCCGTATCCGCACCGGCGAGCGCGGCTCGGACGCCATCTGACGCCCCGGGCGCCGCAGGCTCCCCGCGCCATGACGGGCCGGCCCCGGACGGGGTGACGCCCCCGGGGACAGGGTTCGTGTTACACGTTTACCGACAGGCAACCTATCAGGATAGCCAAGGACAAGGGAAAGAACCGTCATGTCTGACGTCAGCACCATTCTTGAGATGATTAAGGAAAACGATGTCAAGTACGTCGATTTCCGCTTCACCGATCCCAAGGGCAAGTGGCAGCACACCGCCCAGCACGTGTCCACCATCGACGAGGACATGCTGACCGAGGGCATCATGTTCGACGGCTCGTCCATCTCCGGCTGGAAGGACATCAACGAGTCCGACATGATCCTGAAGCCGGACCTGGCCACCGCCGTCATGGATCCGTTCGCGGCCCAGCCCCTGCTGGTGCTGTTCTGCGACGTGCTGGAGCCGTCCACCGGCCAGCCCTATGACCGCGACCCGCGCTCGATCGCCAAGAAGGCCCTGGCCTACATGCAGTCGGCCGGCATCGGCGACACCGCGTTCTTCGGTCCCGAGGCCGAGTTCTTCGTGTTCGACGACGTCAAGTACGAAGTCAACATGAACAAGATTTCCTTCGAGCTGGACTCCGAGGAAGGCCCCTACGTCACCGGCAAGGAACTGCCCGAAGGTAACTTCGGCCACCGTCCGTCGGTCAAGGGCGGCTACTTCCCGGTGCCGCCGGTGGACAGCGGCCAGGACCTGCGCGCCGAGATGGTCACCGTCATGTGCGAGATGGGTCTGGAGATGGAGAAGCACCACCACGAGGTGGCGCCGTCGCAGCATGAGCTGGGCCTGAAGTTCGGCACCCTGATCCAGGCCGCCGACGCCATGCAGATCTACAAGTACGTGGTCCATCAGGTCGCCGCCGCCTACGGCAAGACCGCCACGTTCATGCCGAAGCCGGTCATGGGCGACAACGGCTCGGGCATGCACACCCACCAGTCCATCTGGAAGGACGGCAAGCCGCTGTTCGCCGGCTCGGGCTATGCCGACCTGTCGGACACCGCCCTGTACTACATCGGCGGCATCATCAAGCACGCCCGGGCGATCAACGCCTTCTCCAACCCCTCGACCAACAGCTACAAGCGCCTGATCCCGGGCTTCGAGGCGCCGGTGCTGCTGGCCTACTCGGCGCGCAACCGCTCGGCCTCCTGCCGCATCCCGTACGTCTCCAGCCCGAAGGGCAAGCGCGTCGAGGTCCGCTTCCCGGATCCGGCCGCCAACCCCTACCTGGCCTTCACCGCCATGATGATGGCCGGCCTGGACGGCATCGAGAACAAGATCCATCCGGGCGACCCGATGGACAAGAACCTGTACGACCTGCCGCCGGAAGAACTGCAGGGCGTGCCGACGGTCTGCGGCAGCCTGCGCGAGGCCCTGCAGGCGCTGGACGCCGATCGCGACTTCCTCAAGAAGGGCGACGTGATGACCGACGACATGATCGACGGGTACCTGGAGCTGAAGTGGGAAGAGGTGTACGCCTTCGAGCACACCCCGCACCCGGTCGAGTTCCAGATGTACTATTCGGTCTGATCTGGGGTCTTGTAGTCCCTGGGTTTGTGGCTCCGTCCAGGCGGCGCTGAGGTGCGCCCACAGGGCGCCGTCAAGCGAGAGCCAATCGGATGGCCCCCGTCGGGAAACCGGCGGGGGCTTTTCCGTGAACCGCCGCGCCGGACGCGCGCGGCGGAGGCCGCGCCTTGAAACGGTCCCGCGCGGGGGCGCCCTGCCGTCTTGCCCCCCGCGTCGCCGCATGGCATGACAGGCGGCTTCAAGAGACACGCGCGGCACGGGCCGCGCGGCCATTCGCATGACACGACCACGGAGAGCCCGGACCATGGCGCAGACCCTGTTCGACAAGATCTGGCAAAGCCACCTGGTGGAGCGTCAGGACGACGGCACCTGCCTGATCTACATCGACCGCCATCTGGTCCACGAGGTCACCAGCCCGCAGGCGTTCGAGGGTCTGCGCATGACGGGCCGTCAGGTCCGCGCGCCCAAGGCCACGCTGGCGGTGGCCGACCACAACGTGCCGACCACCGACCGCTCCAAGGGAATCGACGACCCGGAAAGCGCGTTGCAGGTCCAGACGCTGGAGGACAACTGCCGCGCGTTCGGCGTGGAATACCTCTCCATGGCCGACATCCGCCAGGGCATCGTGCATATCGTCGGGCCGGAACAGGGCTTCACCCTGCCGGGAGCGACCATCGTGTGCGGCGACTCCCACACCTCCACCCACGGCGCCTTCGGCGCGCTGGCCTTCGGCATCGGCACGTCGGAGGTGGAGCACGTGCTCGCCACCCAGACCCTGCGTCAGTCCCCGGCGAAGAACATGCGGGTGCGCATCGACGGTCAGGTGGGTCCCGGCGTGACCGCCAAGGACATCGTGCTCGCCATCATCGGCGCCATCGGCACCGCCGGCGGCACCGGCTACGTGATCGAATACGCCGGCGAGGCCATCCAGGCGCTGTCCATGGAAGGCCGAATGACGGTGTGCAACATGAGCATCGAGGCGGGCGCCCGCGCCGGCCTGATCGCGCCGGACGAAACCACGTTCGCCTACCTGAAGGGCCGGCCCATGGCGCCCAAGGGCGCCGCGTGGGAAGCCGCCGTCACCTGGTGGAAGACGCTGAAGTCCGACCCGGATGCGACCTTCGACAAGGAGGTGGTGATCGATGCCGCCGCCATCGCCCCGCAGGTCACCTGGGGCACCAGCCCGGAGAACGTGGCCCCCATCACCGGCAGCGTGCCCGACCCGGCGGCCGAGAGCGACCCCAACCGCCGCGCCGCCATCGAGCGGTCGCTGAAGTACATGGGCCTTGAGGCCGGCATGAAGCTGACGGACGTGTCCGTGGACCGGGTGTTCATCGGCTCGTGCACCAACGGCCGCATCGAGGACCTGCGCGCCGCCGCCGCCCTCGCCAAGGGCAAGCGGGTCGCCGACGGCGTGGGCGCGATGGTGGTGCCGGGCTCGGGTCTGGTGAAGGAGATGGCCGAGGCCGAGGGCCTGGATCAGGTCTTCATCGAAGCCGGGTTCGAGTGGCGCGAGCCGGGGTGCTCCATGTGTCTGGCCATGAACGCCGACCGGCTGGAGCCGGGCGAGCGCTGCGCCTCCACCTCGAACCGCAATTTCGAGGGCCGGCAGGGTCGCGGCGGCCGCACTCACCTGATGAGCCCGGAAATGGCGGTGGCCGCCGCCGTGACGGGCCGTCTGGCTGACGCCCGCGATCTGGCATAATACCAACGGCCTCTGCCGAGGGCCGTTGAAGTCCGTGGCCGGCCCACGCCCCCACCCGGCCACCCAACGCGAGTATCCTGTGGGTGGCCGGGTGGGCGCGTGGGCCGGTGCCGCGCGGCGGGTGAGGCAATCTCACCCGCCGCGGGAATAAATCCGTAGGGCGGGTTCGCGCCGGAGGCGCAACCCGCCGGGGATGGGGCCGCAGACGGCGGATTGCCCCGCTGCGCGGGGCGACTCCGCCCGACCTGGTGATGGTATCTGGTGATGGCGTCCGTCCGGCGGGCGGAGTCACTCGGCCGCCGGGCCGCCCATGGATTCGGGCACGGTCACGGTGACGGCGCGGCCGGCCACCGTCTGGCCGAGAGTCTCCACCAGGGGCGGCACGACCAGGGAGGCCGTCTGCGCCCGCGACAGGCCGTTCATGGGCGTATCCACCCAGCCCCGCCACACATACCCGCCGTCGGCCGGGTCCTGCACCATGACCTCGAGGCGCAGGGTGGATCGGAACGAATCCTGCCGCCGGTGCAGCACGTTGCCTTCGACACCGGCGGTGCGGCCCTGAAGCGCGGTGACGTTGATGCCGGGGTGGGTCTCGCGCGCGGGGCGGTCGCGGCGGATGTCGCTGGTTTCGAGCACCCCCTTGGCCAGCACCGGCACGCCCGAGGGCACCACGTAGAGATCGAACTCCACCGCCAGCGGCGCGGCGGCGGCCTCGCCGTCTCCCCGCGCCGCCAGCGCGGCGTCGAGCGCGCGGGCGACGGCGGTGTGGGCCTCCGAATCGTCGTAGCGGCGGATCACGTAGGACCGGCCGTCCTCCGGCATCGGCCCCAGGCGCGCCGCGTTCACCGTGGCGGTCAGCGGGGCGACCGCCGCCTTGGCCGGATCGTCGCCCTGCGCCGTCTGGGCGACGGCGGCGACCGGCGCTGCGGCCAGCAGGCCGAGCGCCAGAGCGCCCGCCAAGGGTGTCGTGAACAGTCCCATGGTGCGGATCATCGTACGTCCTGTCTTCGTCGGTGCGGGACGGGCCCGTCCCGGTCTGGGTCAGCCAAAGCTGGCAGCCTAGGGGCAGCCTAGTGGGTTTTGCGCTTGGGTGGAATGCGTTCCCGCCGGTTCTCACGGCCACGGGCTCAGGGGAAAGGGCGGACTCCTGGTATGATCTGCGACGGACTGGAGACCTGGGCTCGAGATCCTTCCGTCGCTTCGCGCCGTCAGGATGACATCAAAAAATTCTATTCGTCATCCTGAGCGCCCGGACGGCGCGAAGGATCTCGGGAGGCAGAGTGACCCGTGCGGACGGCGCACTCCCGTGAACCTGAGCCCGTTGCCCTGGCGGATCCTGCCCTTATCCCACCGTGGTTTTCAGGCGCTCGATCATGTCGGCGAGCGTGACCCCGTCCGCCCGCGCGGTGAACGTGGGCGCCATGCGGTGGATCAGCACCGGCCGCGCCAGGGCCAGAACATCATCGATGGACGGCGCCAGTCGCCCGTCCAGGATGGCGCGCGCCCGGCAGGCCAGCGCCAGCGCCTGGCTGGCGCGCGGCCCCGGACCCCAGGCCACGTGGGCCTTGATCTCGGGCAGGTCCGAGGTCTCCGGCCGGCCGTTGCGGACCAGGGTCAGGATGGCTTCGACCACGCTTTCGCCCATGGGCACCCGCCGGACCAGCCGCTGCGCGGTGACAAGGTCTTCGTGCGACAGGACCGGCACGGGCTCGGTGGTGGCGTCGGTGGTGGTGGTCGCCAGCATGGCGCGCTCGGCCTCCCGGTCGGGATAGCCGATGTCCACCTGCATCAGGAAGCGGTCCAACTGGGCCTCGGGCAGGGGGTAGGTGCCCTCCTGCTCGATGGGGTTCTGGGTCGCCAGCACATGGAACGGCGCCGGCAGGTCGTGATAGTGGCCGGCGACCGAGACCTTGTGCTCCTGCATGGACTGCAACAGGGCGGACTGGGTGCGCGGACTGGCGCGGTTGATCTCGTCGGCCATCAGCAGTTGGCAGAACACCGGCCCCGGAATGAACCGGAAGCCGCGCCGCCCGGACTCGTCCTGCTCCAGCACCTCGGAGCCCAGAATGTCCGCCGGCATCAGGTCGGGCGTGAACTGCACCCGCTTGGCGTCCAGGCCCAGCACCACGCCCAGGGTCTGCACCAGGCGGGTCTTGGCGAGCCCCGGCACGCCGATCAGCAGGCAGTGCCCGCCCGACAGCAGGGTGACCAGCGTGCCGTCGATCACCTCCTGCTGGCCGAAGATGACCCGGCCGATGGCCGCCCTCGCCGCCTTGATTTGAGAGCCCAGCCTTTCTACGTCTTCGAGCAAGGCAGGGTCGGCGGGCTGGTCCGGGATGGACACCGCGGGGTTCAGGGCTTCCGTCTCTGACATCACGGCCGGGTCTCCTTTCCGCGCTGAGGCACGCACTCGATCACGAGGACCGTTCATGGGGCTGAACGCCAGAGACACCGAATGGCACGGCGACACCAACCAGCGGATCACGCCCGAACCGGACGAACCGCCACGGCTTGCGGCGCTGGACACACCCGGCGCCGGGGGCCGCCCCCGCCACTTCTGCGGTGACCTGGGTCTCTCCATAGATCGGGATGGCGTGTGGCATTACCAGGGCTCTCCGGTCGGCCGGAAGGAAATGGTCTGCCTGTTCGCCTCGGTGCTGCACCGGGCCGAGGACGGCACCTACTGGATGGTCACACCGGCCGAGGTGGGCCGCGTCACGGTCGAGGACGTGCCCTTCATCGCCGTCGAGATGTTCGTGCACAGTTGCGGCCCCGGCCAGTGCCTGAGCTTCCGCACCAATTGCGACGAGGTGGTGACCGTGGACGCGGACCACCCGCTGCGGCTGGACCACGACCCCGGGACCGGGGAGCCGCTGCCCTACGTCACCGTGCGCGACGGGCTGGATGCCCGGCTGACCCGCGCCGTGTATTATGATCTGGTGGCCCGCGGGGTCGAGGATACCAGCACCGGGGAACGACGGTTCGGCGTATGGAGCAGGGAAACCTTTTTCTGTCTGGGCACTCTGGACGAGGACTAGACCGCGCCGAACTGGCCCGGCGCCTCGGCGCGGGGGCGGGACTCGGGCACGGCTCGGACATGGCCATCGCCGCGCTGCTGGGCGGGGAGGGCGCCCGCCTGTTCCTGGCCGACCGGCCGCCGCCGCCGCACCGGCCGGCGGCCGTGCTGGTGCCGATCCTGGACCACCCGCCGGGCGAGGCCGAGGGCCCCGCCATCGTCTTCACCCGCCGCGCCATGCACCTGGCGCACCATCCCGGCCAGGTCTCGTTTCCGGGCGGCCGGGTGGATGACACCGACGACGGACCGGCCGCCGCGGCCCTGCGCGAGGCGCGGGAGGAAACCGGCCTGGATCCGGCGCGGGTTGACCTGGTGGGCCGTCTGGATGACTACATCACCGTGACCGGCTTCCGGATCACGCCCTTCGTGGGTGTGGTGACGCCGCCGGTCCGGCTGGTCCCGGACCCCACCGAGGTGGACAGCATCTTCGAGGTGCCGCTGGCCTTCCTGATGGACCCCGGCAACCACAAGCACGGCGTGCGCGAGAAGGACGGCAAGCACCGCCCCTATTTCGCCATTCCGTACGGAGACCACTTCATCTGGGGCGCCACGGCCGGAATCCTGATGAACCTGTTCGCCATCCTGACCGGCGCGGCCCCGCCCGCGCCACCCGCTGACGAGGCCCCCGAACCATGCGCGTCTTCCTGACCGTCATCCTGCCCCTGCTGGCCCCCAGCCTGCTCTATCTGGCCTGGCTGCTGATGCGCCCCGGACCGGCCCCCCACACCCAGGGCGGCGCCGCCCCCGGCGACGGCCAGGGCGGCGGCCGCCTCGCCCGCCTGATGAACGAGGACGTGCCCTGGCTCACGCTGGTCGCCACCGGGGCCGGCCTGACCTTCGTCGCGGTCACGGCGATGTATGTGCTGCAGCCGACGGGGCGGACGGACATGGAGTACGTGCCGCCGCGCTACGAGGACGGCAAGATCATTCCGGGTGAGTTCGTCCCGCGCGAGGACGCCGACGGCCAGTGACCCCCCCTCCCCACCGGGGGCGGGCGACCCAGGGACAGGAGACCATGACACGGGACTGGAGCCGGTTCAGCCATCGGGACCCGGTCGGCCAACTCTCGGCCGATCCCTGGCTGACCGCGCCCACGCTGCACCGGCTGGTGGAGGCGCTGCGGGCCGATGGGACCGAGGTGCGTCTGGTGGGCGGCTGCGTGCGGGACGGTCTGCTGCGCCGCCCGGTCACCGATGTGGATCTGGCGACTCCGGATCGGCCCGAGGTGGTCACCGCGCTGCTGGAGCGCGCCGGCATTTCGACGGTGCCATGGGCGCGCGGCCTGGCGCACGGGACCGTGCTGGCCGTGGTGGATGAAACCCCCTTCGAGGTCACCACGCTGCGCCGGGACGTGGCCTGCGACGGCCGCCACGCGGACGTTGCGTTCACCGACGACTGGATGGCCGACGCCGGCCGGCGCGATTTCACCATCAACGCCCTGTCGGCGACGCCCGAGGGCGCGGTCTATGATTACCACGACGGCATGACCGACCTTGCGGCCGGACGCATCCGCTTCGTCGGCCGGGCGGTCGAGCGCATCCGTGAGGACGCGCTGCGCATGCTGCGCTTCGTGCGCTTCCAGGCGCATTACGGCCAGGGCGCGGCGGATCCGGAGGCTCTGGGGGCCTGTCAGGCCATGGCGGCCACCGTGGCGGGCCTGTCCGGCGAGCGCATCCGCACCGAACTGCTCAAGACGCTGGCCGCGCCCGATCCGGCCGGCGCCCTGCTGCTGATGCGCCGGGCCCGTCTGCTGGAACACGTGCTGCCCGAGGCCGAGCACTTCGGCACCCTGCGCATGCTGGCCTTCCTGGAGACGCGCGGCGTGGTCGCGCCCGGCGTGGCGCCCGATCCCCTGCGCCGGCTGGGCGCGGTGGTCCGGGGCGGCGAGGCCGGGACCACCGCCCTGGCCGCGCGCCTGCGGCTGTCCCGGGCGGAGACGCGGCGGCTGGTGGGCATCGCCGCCACCCCGCGCCCCCTGCGCCCCCGCGCCGACATGGGCGAGGCCGACCGGCGGCGGTTGCTGGACCGCATCGGCCCGGACCTGTTCCGCGACCTGTGTCTGGTGGACTGGGCCGCCGAGCGCGACAACCGGGGCCACACGGATTCGGCCCGCTCGCTGCGCTGGATGGCGCATCTGGAGGGCGCCGCCGCCTTCGCGCCGCCGCCGTTCCCGCTCAAGGGCGGCGACCTGATCGCGGCCGGCGTGCCGCGCGGTCCCAAGGTGGGGCGCACGCTGTCCCGGCTGCGCGACTGGTGGCTGGCGGAGGGCTACCGGCCCGACCGCGACGCCCTGCTGGCCCGGGCGCGCGAGACGGCGGGGGCGGACGCGGGGACCCGGCACGGGCGCTGAGGCCGCGGCACGCCGCCCGTTTCCCTACTGTTTTCTCTAGCGACACCCAACCGTTTCGGGCAGACTTTTCGGACGAAGCACGCAGGGGCGGCGCGGCTCCGGCCAAATCAAGCCCGGCGCGGGAGGACACATGGTGCGGGTCGCTCTTGCCACCGACATCCGGCTGTTCCGCGACTGGCTCGCGGACACCCTGCAACGCAACGACCGATTCCGGATCGTGGCCTCCGCGCCGGATCTGGCCGCCCTGGACAGCGGCATCCGCGAACACGGCCCCGACATCGCCCTGGTGGACACCCGCCTGCCGGAAGCCCGCCAATGGGTGGCCGGCGCCAGTGACCGCTATCAGGGCGTCCGCTTCGTGGGCTTCGGGTCGGGCGGCGATGTCGAGAGCAAGGCCAACTGGATCGCCGCCGGGGTGTGCGACGTCATCGACCGCAACTGCTCGCTCACCGAGTTCGTGGAAACGCTGGTCGCCGCCTCGCGGCACGAGGCGCTGCTGGAACCCCGCGTCGTGCGGGCCGTCATCACCCGGCTGCATGCCGCCTCGCGGGGGACCGGGTCGGACATCCGCCTGGACGGCCTGACCCGCACGGAAAAACGCATCCTCACCGAGCTGGAGCGCGGGCTGGCGAACAAGGAAATCGCCTGCAACCTGAATTGCGCCGAGGCCACGGTGAAGAACCACCTGCACAGCATCTACACCAAGACCGGCCTGGGCAACCGCATGAAGCTGGCGGCGTGGTACCGCGTCCAGCGCGGCCCCGGGGCGGGCGCGCCCTGATCCCCACGGCCACCGAGGAGGGGCCTCCACGCCCGCCGGCTCTTTTGCGTCATCCTGAGCCGCTGGAAGCGGCGAAGGACCTCGGGAGACCGAGCGACTCCCAGCCGGCAGATCCCGCCTCAGCCCGAGATCCTTCGGCCGCGTCGCGGCCTCAGGATTGTCTGTTTGATTTGTGGCATTGTGGAGATGCCGGGTTGCGGGGCCCCGGGTGGCCACCCGGGGCCCCGCACCGGATCGTGTGATCGTCTCAGGATGGGGTCTTTGCCCGTTGTCATCGTGATCCGCGATCCGG
>NZ_WIVE01000091.1 GCF_009601025.1 Roseospira navarrensis
CCGGATCGCGGATCACGATGACAACGGGCAAAGACCCCATCCTGAGACGATCACACGATCCGGTGCGGGGCCCCGGGTGGCCACCCGGGGCCCCGCAACCCGGCATCTCCACAATGCCACAAATCAAACAGACAATCCTGAGCGCCTGTGGGGCGCGAAGGACCTCGCGCGCGGGTCTCCGACCTCTCGCAAAGACCTGCGGGAACGATCCCGTCAACCTGAACCTGTTGCCCTGCCCGTCGTTGCGCGAGGGCTTCCGTCGGCGCACGATCCGGTCTATGGTCCGCCGCCTCGGGCCGAATTGCCGGTCCCGACACGTGGAAACACAACCTCGGAAGCAGGACGAGAGATCATGACCGCGATCAAGGAACGGGGGCAGTTCGTGCTGTCCGGCGGGGCGGACCTGGCCAACGGCGCCGGCACGGATGCGAAGGCGATCGCGCGCTTCGCCGGCCTGTCGGAAAAGGCCGTGCAGCGGATTCTGGCCGGCCAGAAGTCCACCTGGGTGCGCTGCGCCAAGGTGGTGCGGGCGCTCCAGGCCATGGGCGCGAAGGACGCCAGCCTGGACGCCGTGTCGCGCCAGGGCGCCTGATGCCACGGGGCCGGCTCGCCTGGGCCGGCCTTGCTTTTTCCCGTCCGTCATGCCGCCGCGGGAGAGGCCCTTGAACCCCGCCGTCAAGCACGCGCTCAGCCTGTTCGTTTCGCTGTACGCCCTGTGGCTGCTGTTGTCCGGCCACTGGGCGGATCCGCTGCTGCTCGGGCTGGGACTGGCGGCGGCGGCGCTGACCGTGTTCATCGCGTGGCGGATGGAAGGGCTGGACCATGAGGGCGTGCCGGTCAGCGTGACGCTGAACGCGCTCGCCTACTGGCCGTGGCTGCTGTGGCAGATCGTGCTCGCCAATCTGGCCGTGGCCCGCTGCATCCTGGACCCGCGCCGCATCGGGCCGCGCATGGCCTGGGTGCCGGCCAGCCAGAAAAGCGACCTGGGCAAGGTGATCTTCGCCAATTCCATCACCCTGACTCCGGGCACCATCTCGGTGCAGCTCGCGGGCGGTCATATCCTGGTCCATGCCCTGGAGGGCGCGGGCATCGACGACCTGCGCGGCGGCGAGATGAACCGGCGCTGCGCCCGGGTGGAACGCCCGCTCGCGGGGGACGGCCGGACCGGCGGGGAGGGCACCTGATGTTCACCGTCGGCAGCCTGTTCGTGCTGGTCACCATGGCCCTAGCGCTGGTTCGGGCGGTGCGCGGGCCCTCGGTCTACGACCGCATCGTGGCGGTGAACCTGTTCGGCACCATGACGGTGGTGCTGCTGGTGCTGCTCGGGTTCCTGACGGATCGTCCCGAGTTCGAGGACATCGCCCTGCTGTACGTGCTCATCAACTTCGCCGGCACCATCGCTGTCATGAAGTTCGTGAAGTACAGCAGTCTGGCCGGTCCGCCCGATGGCGGCGGTGGGCGCGGGGCTCCGTCCGGCCGGGAGGGCGACGCCTGATGGACGCGATCCTGATCGGCCTGAGCTGGGTCCTCATCGTCGCCGGCGGAGTCTTCTCCGTGCTGTCCGGCCTCGGCGTGGTGCGGTTTCCCGACGTCTTCACCCGCATGCATGCGGCCAGCCTTGCCGATACCCTGGGGGCCGGGCTCATCATTCTGGGTCTGCTGGTGCAAGCCGGGATCGGCGCCGATCTGGTCGGGATCAAGCTGATCCTGATCCTTGTGTTCCTGCTGTTCACGAGTCCGGTGGTGACGCACGCGCTCGCCCAGGCGGCCCTGCGTGATGGCCTGACGCCCTGGACCCGGGACGGGACGCCCACGGAAGCGGGCCTCGACTCCACGGTCGAGGAGGACGAGGCCCTTGCCCCGGACGCGCTGCGCAAGACATCGGGCGAGGGGACCTGAGCCATGGAACAGGCCATCGATATCGTGCTGATGGCGTTCATGGCCGTGACGGCCATCGTCATGATCCGCCTGCGCAACCTGTATGCCGTCGTGATGCTCTCCGGCATCTTCAGCCTGCTCTCGGCCTCCATGTTCGTGGTGCTGGATGCCGTGGATGTGGCCTTCACCGAAGCGGCGGTCGGCGCGGGAATCTCCACCGTGCTGATGCTGGGCACCCTGGCCCTGACCTTCCGCGAGGAGCGACCCCGCCGCCGTCGGGACCTCACGCCGTTGGCGGTGGTCCTGGTGACGGGCGCGGCGCTGATCTACGGCACCCTGGACATGCCCCATTTCGGCGATCCGAACGCGCCGATCCACCACCATGTCGCGCCGCGCTACATCGAGGACAGTCCGGTGGAGGTCGGCCCGCCCAACATGGTGACCAGCGTGCTGGCCAGCTATCGCGGCTACGACACGCTGGGCGAGACCACGGTGATCTTCACGGCCGGCGTGGCGGTCATGGTGCTGCTGTCCGGGGTCTGGCGGCGGCGACGGCGGGTTGCGCCGCTTGATCCCGACGCGGGCCGCGTGTCGGCGGACGGGGAGGGCAGACCCGCGCACACGGAGACCGACCCATGAGGATGCATTCGGTCCTGAGGACCTCCACCAAGCTGCTGATGCCGCCCATCATGCTGTTCGGTCTGTATGTGCAGTTTCACGGCGATTACGGCCCCGGCGGCGGGTTCCAGGCCGGCGTGATCTTCGCCGTGGCCTTCATCCTGTTCGCGCTGATCTTCGGGCCCGACCGGGCCCGCGCCGTGGCGCCGTCCTGGGTGACGACGCCGCTGTGCGCGGCGGGCGTGCTGCTGTACGCCGGCGTCGGCCTCGTGACCATGGCGCTGGGCGGCGAGTACCTGAACTACAACGTGCTGGCGGCCGATCCCCACGACGGCCAGCATCTGGGCATCCTGCTGGTCGAGTTGGGCGTGGGTCTCACCGTCTGGGCGGTGATGGTGTCCATCTTCCTGGCGTTCGTCGAGCGCGGGCGCGTCGAGACGACCGCGCCGGACCCGGAGTCGGGGGACGCGCCCCGTGATTGAGACGATTCTGGGCCTCTACAACTACTGGATCGTCATCGTCCTGATGATGGCCGGCTTCTACACCGTGATCGCGCGCGGCAACCTCGCGAAAAAGATCATCGGTCTCAACATCTTCCAGACCTCCGTGTTTCTGCTCTACATCACCATGGGATATGTCCGGGGCGGCACCGCGCCCATCGTGGACCCCTCCGGCGAGGCGACGCTGTACACCAATCCGCTGCCGAGTGTGCTGATCCTGACCGCCATTGTGGTGGGCATCGCGACCACGGCGCTGGGTCTCGCGCTGGCGGTCCGCATCCGGGAGTCCCACGGCACCCTGGAGGAAGACGAGATCCTGGCGATCGAGGACCGCATGGACGGGGAGCACTGACCGGCCATGTCCCTGATCCAGAACCTGCCCGCGCTTCAGGTGGTCCTGCCGCTGTTCGCCGCACCCCTCTGCCTGTTCCTGCGTCATCCCCGGCTGGCCTGGCTGTTCGCGCTGGCGGTGGGCGGCGCGGTGTTCGCGATCGCCGTCAGCCTGACCATGACGGTGGGCGAGGTCGGCGCCTTCAGCTACGAAATGGGCGGCTGGGCGGCGCCCTGGGGCATCGAGTACGTCATCGACCCCCTGGATACGCTCATTCTGTGCCTGGTCTCGGGCATCGGCCTGCTGGTGCTGCTGTACGCCGGACCCAGTGTCGAGGCCGAGATCCCGCGCGGTCTGATCCCCCAGTTCTATGTGCTGTACCTGCTGTGCCTGACCGGGCTTTTGGGCATGGTGGCCACGGGCGACGTGTTCAACCTGTTCGTCTTCCTGGAGATTTCGTCGCTGTCCACCTATGCCCTGGTGGCCCTGGGGCGCGATCCCCGGGCGCAGACGGCGGCCTACCGCTATCTCATCCTGGGGTCGCTGGGGGCGACGTTCTACGTCATCGGCATCGGCCTGCTGTACATGATGACGGGCACCCTCAACATGGAGGATCTGGCGCGGCTGATCCCGGAGGTGGCGGACACCCGCACCGTGTCGGTGGCCATCGCCTTCCTGGCCGTGGGCCTGTCGCTGAAGCTGGCGCTGTTCCCGCTGCACAAGTGGTTGCCGGCCGCCTACACCTATGCGCCGTCCGTGGTGACCGCCTTCGTGGCCGCCACGGCGACCAAGGTGGCGGTCTACGTGATGGTGCGGATCTTCTTCACCGTCCTCGGCCCCATCGACGCCTTCCAGACGCTGCCTGCGGCGGTGCACGAAACCCAGGTGGTCTCGTTCCTCGCCATTCTGGCCATGCTGTCGGGCTCGGCCGTGGCGATCTTCCAGCCCAATCTGAAGCGGCTGTTCGCCTATTCGTCGGTCGCGCAGATCGGCTACATGATGCTCGGCATCAGCATGGTGTCGGTGACCGGGATGACGGCGGGCCTCGTCCACATGGTCAACCACGCGATGATCAAGGGCACGATCTTCATGGCGCTGGGTGCGCTCATCCTGCGCCTGGGCTGGCCGCGCCTGGAGCGGCTGGACGGCGTGGGCTACCGCATGCCCGTGACCTTCGCCGCGTTCGTCATCGGCGCGCTCAGTCTGATCGGGGTGCCGGGCACGTCCGGGTTCATCAGCAAGCTGTATCTGGTCAAGGCCGCCCTGGAGGATCAGCACTGGATCATGGCGGCGGCCGTGGTGCTGTCGTCGTTCCTGGCGATCATCTACGTCTGGAAGATCCTGGAAGTGGCCTACATGCGGTCGCCGCCGGCGGACGCCGCGCCGGTCAGGGAAGCGCCGCTGATCATGCTGGCGCCGCTCTGGATCCTGGCGCTGGCGAACCTGTATTTCGGGCTGGATACGACCTACACCATCGGTCTGTCCGAGAGTGCGGCCGAGTTCATCCTGAACTACACGCCGGGCGAGGGACCGGGCTTCGAGCATCCGCTGCTGACCGGGCACGGCGCGGCTGAGTCGGGGGGGACGCACTGATGATCCCCCTGCTGTTCGACATGCCGACCACGATTGCGCTGACCCTGCTGGTGCCGTTCGCCGGCACCCTGGCCGTGCTGCTGCTGGGCCGCTGGCCCAACCTGCGCGAGGCCGCCACGCTGGCCACGGCGAGCGCGCTGACCGTGCTGGTCTATTCGCTGCTCGGCCCCGTGCTGGAGGGCGCGCGGCCCGAACTGACCCTGTGGGAGGTGGTGCCGGGCGTGCCGCTGGCCTTCTCGGTCGAGCCGCTGGGCATGATCTTCGCCATGATCGCAAGCCTGTTGTGGATCGTGACCACGGTCTACGCCATCGGCTACATGCGCGGGAACGACGAGCACGCCCAGACCCGCTTTTACGCCTGTTTCGCCGTCGCCATCCTGTCGGCCATGGGCATCGCCTTCGCGGGCAACCTGCTGACGCTGTTCCTGTTCTACGAGCTGATGACGATCAGCACCTTCCCGCTGGTCACCCACAAGGGCACCGAGGAGGCGAAGCGCTCCGGCCGGGTCTATCTGGGCATCCTGATGGGCACCTCGATCGGGTTGCAGTTGGTGGCCATCATCGGATGCTGGATCCTGGCGGGCAGCCTGGATTTCGTGCCGGGCGGGCTGCTGGCCGGGAAGGCCGAGGGCTGGCCGGTGCTGATCCTGTTCGTGCTGTTCGTGTTCGGCATCGGCAAGGCGGCCGTGATGCCCTTCCATCGCTGGCTGCCGGCGGCCATGGTCGCCCCCACGCCGGTGTCGGCGCTGCTGCACGCGGTCGCGGTGGTGAAGGCGGGCGTGTTCACGGTGGTCAAGGTGGTGGTCTATGTCTTCGGGCTGGACCTGCTCAACGCGACCAGCGGCACGGAGTGGATCGCCGTCGCCGCCGGCTTCACCATCCTGTCGGCGAGCCTCGTGGCCCTTCAGCAGGACAACCTGAAGCGTCGGCTGGCCTATTCGACCATCAGCCAGCTCAGCTATGTGGTGCTGGCGGCGGCGATCCTGGCGCCGCTGTCCGTGATGGGGGCGGCCCTGCACATCATGGCCCACGCCTTCGGCAAGATCACCCTGTTCTTCGCCGCCGGCTCCATCTACACCGCCGCGCACAAGACGCGGGTGAGCGAGTTGCACGGCATCGGCTGGAAGATGCCCTGGACGATGGGGGCGTTCGCCATCGGCAGCCTGTCCATGATCGGGGTGCCGCCGACGGCGGGTTTCGTCTCCAAGTGGTTCATGCTGTCGGGCGCCTACGAGGCGCAGGCCTGGGCCGCCATCGCCGTCATCTTCGCCTCGACGGTGCTCAACGCCGCCTATTTCCTGCCCATCGTCTACCATGCCTTCGCGCGACCCCAACCGGCGGGCGGGCACGGCTACAGCGGCACCCACGGGCTCGACGCGGCCGACCGCGCCCATGGGGCGGAGGAGGGCGACGGCCACCACGCCGACCACGGCGAGGCGCCGTGGCCCATCGTGCTGGCGCTGACCTTCACCGCCGGGGGCAGCGTGGTGCTGTTCCTGTTTCCTGATGCCTTCCTGACCCTGGCCGAACAGCTTGTGGGGGGCCGCCCATGATGCGCCGCCTGTTTCCTCTGCCGGACCCGACGCGGCCGCCCCGGCTGGTCAAGGTGGCGCGCACGCCGCCGTCCGGCGAGATGCCGCCAACCCGTCCGCCCGGCGAAAAGCGGGCGTGGATCGTCACGACGGAGGGTGTCCGCACCCAATGGCGCGTGTTCGGCGTCGTGCTGGCGCTGACGGTGCTGGGCGAACTCCTCGTCCACCTGCATCCGCATTTCGAGATCGAGGGCTGGTTCGGCTTTCATGCCTGGTTCGGGTTCCTGGGCTGTGTCGTGATGGTGCTGGTCGCCAAGGGCCTCGCCGTGTTCCTGAAGCGCAAGGACACCTTCTACGATGTCGTGGACTAGCCTGCCCCCCGCCCTGGTGCTGATGCTGGCCGGCGTGCTGCTGCCGCTGCTGCCGCGCGCCGCGCGTCAGGCGGTCTCGCTGATCGCGCCCCTGGCCGCGCTGGGGCTGGTGTGGACGGTTCCCGACGGCGTGTCGCTGTCGGTGGAGTACCTGGGCTACCGCGTCGATCTGGTCGAGGCGGATGCGCTGTCGCGGCTGTTCGGCACCATCTTCGCCCTGATGGCGTTCGTCGGCTGCATCTTCGCGCTGCCCCAGCGCAACGTGCTGGAACTGGCGGCGGCGCTGGTCTACGCGGGCGGTGCGGTGGGGGTCTCGTTCGCGGGCGATCTGATCGGCGTGTTCATCTTCTGGGAGCTGATGGCCGTCGCCTCCACGCTGGTGGTCTGGGCCCCGGGCACGCCGGAGGCCCGGCAGGCCGGGCTGCGCTACGCCTTCATGCACCTGCTGGGCGGCGCGGTTCTGATGGCCGGCATCGCCGGGCATGTGGCCGCCACCGGCTCCACCGAGTTCACCGCGATGACGGCGGACACGCCGGCGACGATCCTGATCCTGATCGGCTTCCTCATCAACGCCGGGGCGCCGCCGGTCTCGGCGTGGCTGCCCGACGCCTACCCGAAAGCCTCCTGGAGCGGCACGGTCTTCCTGTCCGCCTTCACCACCAAGACGGCGGTGTACGTGCTGCTGCGCGGCTTTCCGGGCACCGAGATCCTGATCTGGGTGGGGCTGTATATGGTGTTCTACGGCATCGTCTATGCGCTGCTGGAGAACAACATGCGGCGCATCCTGGCCTATTCGATCATCAACCAGGTGGGGTTCATGGTGGTGGGCATCGGCATCGGGACCGAGGTCGCCCTGAACGGGGCCGCCGCCCATGCCTTCGCCCACATCATCTACAAGGCGCTGCTGCTGATGAGCGCGGGCTCCGTGCTCTACATGACCGGCCTGCGCAAGTGCACCGACCTGGGCGGGCTGTTCCGCTCCATGCCGATCACCACGGTCTGCGGCACCATCGGGGCGCTGGCGATCTCGGCCTTTCCGTGGACGTCCGGGTTCGTCACCAAGTCGATGATTACCCAGGGGGCGGCGGATCAGCACATGCTGTGGGCCTGGCTGCTGCTGCAGGCCGCCAGCGCGGGCGTGTTCCTGCACGCCGGCATCAAGTTCCCGTGGTTCGTGTTCTTCCAGCGGGACAGCGGGCTGCGGCCCAAGGACCCGCCGTGGGCGATGCGTCTGGCCATGATCGCGTTTGCGTTTCTGTGCATCGGCATCGGCCTGATGCCGGGGCCGCTGTATGCCCTGTTGCCGTTCCCGGTGGACTACGAGGCCTACACCGGGGCCCATATCGTGACCCAGTTGCAGCTTCTGCTGTTCTCGGGGCTGGCGTTCTTCATGCTGCTGCCGCTGATGAAGCGGACGGAGACCATCACACTCGATTTCGACTGGATCTGGCGGCGCTTCCTGCCGCGCGTGGCGCTGGCGCTGCGGGACACGCTGGGCGAGGCCTGGACGGGGGCGCTGGGCGCCGCCCGCCGCCGGATCGAGGGTGTCATGGTCTGGACCGAGCGGACCCACAGCCTGCACGGTCCCATGGGCCGCACCTGGCCCATCAGCGCCTCGGCGGTGATGGTGGCGCTGTTCCTGCTGGTGTATCTGGTGCTGTTCTTCGTCTGGCCGCGATGACGGCTATCCGCGCCTGGCGGCGCGCGGGCCGAGGAAGAACCAGACGATCAGGCCTGCGATGGGGAGCAGGAGGAGGGCCAGCAGCCACAGCGCCTTGGGCAGCGGGTCGGCGGTGCTGCCCAGCACGTGCATGGCGGCCCAGACAACGAGAATCAGCAGCAGAAGGCCGAGAAGGCCGAATTCCAATCCAAACACGGGTCTGTCCTTGTGATCGTGGGGCAGGACGGTGTGATGCTCACACCGTCGCCAGGAAACCGTCGAGCGCGGCGAGGGTTGCATAGGGGTTCTCGACATGGACCCAATGGCCTGCGCCCGGAATGGCCTCGAAGCGCGCGTTGGGGAACAGCGGCGGGAACGCCTCCTGGTACTCGGTCCGCACGTAGTCGGATGTGCCGCCGTAGAGCACCAGCGTGGGCCCGTCGTAGCGCGAGCCCGCTCGGGGGATCGGCCATCCCGTGAGAGTGGGCAGGCTGTCCAGCAGCACCCGCAGGTTCATGCGCCAGCGCGTGGCGCCGCCGTCCGGGCCGGGCAGTTCCAGGTTCTGCAGCAGGAAGGCCCGCATGGACCCGTCCGGGATGGCCTCGGCCATGCTGGCGTCGGCGTCGGCGCGGCGGGTGACCTGATCCAGGGGCACGGCCTCCATGGCGTGCGCGCAGGTCTCGATGGAGCGGCCGGGCGGATAGGAGACCGGGGCCACGTCCACGGGCACCAGGGCCCGCACCCGCGCGGGGTCCTCCAGCGCCAGCCACATGGCGGCCTTGCCGCCCATGCTGTGGCCGACCACGACCGCGGGCTCGGAACCGACGTCCCTGAGCAGCAGGCTGCGCAGGTCGTCGGCCATGCCGGGATAGTCCATCGCATCGTGCCACGGCGCGGTGCCGTGGTTGCGCATGTCGGGCGTCAGCACGCGCCAGCCCTGACCCGCCAGATGTTTGGCGATGCGGGACCAGTTCCGGCCGGAGCCGAACAGACCGTGCAGGATGACGAGGGGCGGGCCGTCTCCGACGACGGAACAGGGCAGATCAAGAGGCATTGCGACAAGAGTGCGGTTCAAAGGATCGTCAGTCAGGGGAGAGACCCTAACGGGTTCCGGCGCCGACGGGAACCGCTGTGTGTGATCCGGGCGATCCAGAAGGGCGCGCCGTGGGGCGCCATTGGTCGCGGCTGGACCGGATCGGCGGGACATAAAGAGGGCGGGCCGGCGCGCTTTGGGGGGCAAGAGGGGGGCGCGTGCCGGCCCGCCAAGAGAAGAGTCAGGCGGCTGCGGTCATCAGCCGTTCCCGGGCATGGCGCACGAAGCCGGCCACGTCCTCGGGCGACAGGCCGTCGCGGTTCATGACGAGACCGACGAGGGGGTCGGACAGCAGACTGTCCAGATCGGGTTCCTGGTCCTGGTCCCAACCGTGCCCTTCGCCGCTCCAGCCGCGGGCGACATGAGAGAAGCCGCGCGCATCCAGGCGGGGTCGGCCGGCATGGGGCCGGTGGCGCGGCCGGCCGCGCGTCAAGGATGTGGCGGCAAGTGTGAGCATATTGCGCGAAGTGGTCATGATGGTCCCTCCCGTCCAGGGGGTCCCTCTTTTTTCACGGGGACCGCATACATGACTCATATGGTCTTCTTTGCCCGGGTGTCAATTTATTTCGCGGGGAGTCCAAAAGCTTGTCAAAAATTTCACTGCCGGGCCGCGCAGTGCCGAAGGATGGGAGCCGGTGTCACTTTGAATCCTCTCTCACGTCCACCGTACGTGGGGGGGCTGGTGGCCGGTTCCAACCGGCGCGGACACGGGATCCGCGCGCCGGAGCGGGGGGGCAGGCGATGCAGGAGGCGGGCCGAGGCCGGGGCGGAGGGTCGGGGTTTGCGCCCGGTGTGGCGCTCACGCAACAGGGGCGGCCATCCCGGCCGCCCCTGTCACATTTTACAGATCCACGCGAACGTCGTAGGTGCTGAAACGACTTGACGGCGCGTCCGGCCCGACTCGGATCGGCCGTCGTCCGGCCTTTCTCAGCCCGGGCTGAACGTGGCGATGAAGTAGCCGGCGGCGACCGCCGTGCCGATGACGCCGGCCACGTTCGGGCCCATCGCATGCATCAGCAGGAAGTTGCCGGGGTCCGCCCGGGTGCCCTCGACCTGCGAGACGCGGGCCGCCATGGGTACGGCCGAAACCCCCGCCGAGCCGATCAGCGGGTTGATCTTGTTCTCCTTGATGAACAGGTTCATCCCCTTGGCCATCAGCACGCCGGCGGCGGTGGCGATGCCGAAGGCGACCACGCCCAGCGCCAGGATCTTCAGGGTCTCGAACTGCAGGAACCGCTCGCCGGTCATGGTGATGCCGACGCTCGTGCCCAGGAAGATGGTCACGGCGTTGATGACCTCGTTCTGCGCCGCCTTGCTGAGGCGCTCCGTGACCCCGCATTCCCGCAGGAAGTTGCCCAGCATCAGCATGCCGATCAGGGCCGAGGCGGCCGGCACCAGCAGGATGACCAGCACGGTCACCACCAGCGCGAAAATGAGCTTCTCCAGGCGCGAGACCTTGCGCAGGGAGCGCATGCGGATGCGCCGCTCTTCCGGTGTCGTCAGGGCGCGCATGACCGGCGGTTGCAGCATGGGCACAAGGGCCATGTAGCTGTAGGCGGCCACCGCGATGGGGGCCAGCAGATCGGGCGCCAGCTTGTTCGCCAGGAAGATGGATGTCGGGCCATCCGCCCCGCCGATGATGGCGATGGCGGCGGATTCCTGGTTGGTGAAGCCGATGATCGCCGCGCCCATGAAGGTGGCGAACACGCCAAACTGGGCGGCCGCGCCCAGCAACAGCGTGCGAGGCGCTGCGATCAGGGGGCCGAAGTCGGTCAGCGCGCCCACGCCCATGAAGATCAGGGGCGGGAAGATCTCCAGGTGGACACCCTGCTGAATGTAGTAGAACAGCCCGCCCGGGTGATCGCCTTCGGGCAGGTTCACCAGCCCGGCCGTCGGCAGGTTGGCGAGCAGGGCGCCGAACGCGATCGGGACCAGCAGGAGCGGCTCGAACTTCTTGTAGACCGCGAGATACATGAGGACGAGCACCACGACCCACATGACGCACATGCGCCAAGTGATGCCGGGGATCCCGGTCAGTTCGAACAGGTGCTGGAAGGTTTCCATGGACGGCGCTCCCCTGTGACGGTCCGGATCGAGATCGGCTTCGGTCGTCGGACCCTCGCTACCCCAGGGACAGCAGGACCTGACCCTCTGCGACGCTCACGCCGGCCTGGACCGAGACGGCCGTCACGGTGCCGCCCTGCTGCGCCTGGATGGGCGTGTTCATCTTCATCGCTTCGAGCATGACCACCTGTTGTCCGGCGGCCACGGTGTCGCCCACCTTGACGTCCACCGAGACCACGGTGCCGGCCATCGGCGAGGCGATGTCGTTGGCGCCGGCGGGGGCGACCGCCGGAGCGGCCGGCGCGGGGGCCGGTGCGGCGGGCGCCGGGGAGGGCGCGGC
>NZ_WIVE01000092.1 GCF_009601025.1 Roseospira navarrensis
CCCGTGCAATCCTGGCATGCATCGCCGGACTTATCTCGCCCAAACAACCAGCATGCATATCTAACGCAAACTGAGCCTTTGCTTTTGGTACGCTTGAAAAAGCGTGGCGTCCCCTAGGGGATTCGAACCCCTGTTGCCGCCGTGAAAGGGCGGTGTCCTAGGCCTCTAGACGAAGGGGACACAGGACCGCGACGCGACCGCGTCGGGGCCGAATGCTTAGACGAACACGCCCCCCCAATGCAAGCGCTTTCTTGCGGCCGGGCGCATCCCGGCCCGGACTCCCTGGTTTGGCGGAGATATGCTCGGCGCCGGGCCCGGCCGAACCCCGCCGTGGCCCGCCGTGGCCCGCCGTGGCCCGCCTTGGCCCGCGAAACCGGCCGAACCGAAAGCATTTGTTCAGGGTTCCGTGGGACACTGCCCGATGGCGGCGTGGGGACGCGGGCCGGAACAAGGCGCCCCCACGCCCGCCCCATCCCCGAAGACGACGACTCCGCGCCCTGACGATGACACGCCAGAGGATTCCGTGACCGAGACAGGCGAGAGCATGCCGACCACCCCCGCGCCCGAGGCTGCCGGGGCGCCCGCCGCGCGGCGGGACGGCCGATCGGGCAACGCGCCGCCCGGGCCGTGCCTGGGGATGCCGTCATGACGCCCCCGGGCGGCCCGTTCTCGTCCAGTGCCCCCGGCGCGCGCATGGGAGCGACGGCACGCTGGCCGGCCTATGGCACGCCGTGGCCGGGCGCCGGCGCCTCGGACCCGTCCATCGCGGCGCTGGACACCGACCCGGCCGGGTGGGCGGCGGCCCCCATGGCGCGCGGCTCGCTGGCGCTGTTCCTGGCGCTCTATCTGCTGCTGCTGGCCTTCTTCATCATGCTGACGGCCTTGTCCTCGCTGGAGAGTGAGCGCTCTCGCGCCGTCATGGACAGCCTGACGGTCACCTTCTCCCGCGCGGCCCCAGAGCCGCCGACCCGCGTGACCGTCCTGCTGGAGGACCTGAGCGGGCAGGAGCAGGCGGCGGAAACCTTCATCGCCCTGGTCCAGCAGGTGTTCGACGCCGCCGCGCCAACCGTGCAGGTGCGCCATCTGATCTCCGGGCGGTCCATCGAGGTGCTGGTGCGCGGCAACAGCATGTTCCGCCCGGGGGCGGACACCCTGCGGCCGGGACAGCTCGGCATGCTCGACGCGCTGGTGGCGGCCCTGTCGTCGCCGCCCCCGGGCCTGCGGTTCGAGATGGCGGCGGTGCTTCAGACGGGGCCGGCCGACACGCCGGACGCGGCGGCCGTGCCGCTACCCGTGTCGCCCCAGGCCCTGCCGGTGCGCCGCGCCGGTGTGCTGGGCCGCACCATGAACGCCCGGGGCGCGCCGCCCGGCAGCGTGGTGGTCGGGCTGGAGCCCGGCGAGGCGGGCTGGGTGCGCCTGACCTTCCGCGCCGTGGACGTGGCGCGCTGGCACCCCGACCTGCGCGAGGCGCCGGCCGACGCCGTCCCCATCGACGCGCCCGATCCCGCGGCGGACTCGGGCGCGCCCCCCGTCGAGGGTGCCCAACCGGGGGCGCCCGATGCTAGCCTTCCTGACCAGCCGGCCCCGCCGACCCCGCCCGGCGAGGCCGCCGGCCCCGCCGACCCGCAACGGACACCGCCATGATCGGCCCCAAACGCGATGGATCCTCGATCGGAACCGCCTGGATCGTGACCTTCAGCGATCTCGTGGTGCTGATGCTGGCGTTTTTTGTCCTGCTGTTCTCGATGTCGGCGTTCAAGACGGAGGCGTTCGAGCGCCTGAGCCAGTCCCTGACCGACACCTTCCGCCCGACACCGACCACGACCCGGGCGCCGGAGGGCGGGCCGGCCGGCCTGCTGGGCGAGATTCCGCCGCGCGGCCAGAGCCTGGGCTACCTGGCCGGCGTCCTTGAGGCTTTGTTCGCGCGTGACGAGCGATTTGCGGGCACACTCGTGCAAAGACTGGACGATCGACTGGTGGTGCTGATGCCCGCGGATCTGCTATTTGAACCCGGGGGGGCCGAGATCGCCGCGGAGGCGCGTCCGGTCGTGATGGAGCTTGGAACACTGCTGGCCAATCTGCGCAACCGGCTTGCCGTTGCGGGGCACACCGATCCACGTCCGGTGGCCGCCGGCCAGCCTTACAGAGACAACTGGGAGCTGTCGCTCGCGCGGGCGGCCGCCGTGGCCAACGGCCTGCGCCGGGCCGGGTTCGAGCGGCCGTTGACCGTCTGGGGGCACGCCGACACCCGATTTGAGGCCCTGGCGTCCGTGCCGGAGGCCGAGCGCGCGCGGCTGGCGCGGCGCGTGGATCTGGTCGTCCTGCCCGAGCGCGGGGAGGAGCCCCTGCCATGACGGGCCTTCACCGATCCACGACATCCGGACTGCGACTCTCCCGCCGCCGGCCGACCGCACGGACGGCCCTGCGGGCGCTGGTGGTCGCCGGGTTGCTGCTGGGCGGGCTCGGTGGCGTCGCGCCGGCCCTGGCCGCACCCGAGGTGGTGGCCACGGCCCACGACGGCTACGGCCGCATGGTGTTCCGCTGGGACGACCCGGTCCGCTACACGGTCGAGATCCAAAGCGGCAACCTGGTGGCCGAGTTCGACGCGCCGGTGCCCGCCGACGTGGCGCTGGTGCCCAGCCGCCTGGACGCCTACGTGGACACGGTCCGGGTGTCCGGCGACCGGCGCACGGTGACCCTGCCCCTGAAGGACGACTTCCGGCTGAAGGTGTTCACCCTGGGGGGCGGCGTGGTCATCGACCTGCTCGGCGGCCCGGAGCTGGCCGCACCCGCGCCCACCCCCCGCGACACCACGGACTCCGCCCCGGCTCCGGCCACGTCCGCGCCCGCCGCCGTGCGGGTCCGCACGGGCAATCACGACACCTTCCAGCGCATCGTGTTCGACTGGCCGCGATCCGTTGGCCACGAGATGACACGGGACGGCACGCGCCTGACCCTGCGCTTCGACCAGCCGGCGCGGCTGGGTGTGGACGCCATCCTGAGCGATCTGCCCGACGGGTTCACGGACCTCGGCACGCAATCCGGCGACGGCTCCAGCGTTTTCCAGATGACCGTGCCCGAGGGGGCCAACGCGCGGACCTTCGAGTCCGGCCCCAAGGTGGTGCTGGACGTCACCCTGCCCGACGACCCGCCCGCCCCGGCGGTGCCCCCGCAGGACTCCGCCGAGGCCCCGGCTCAGGCTGCCCCGGAGGCTGAGGCCGAGGCCGAGCCGGAGACCGAGGCGGAGACCGGGGCGGAGACAGCACCGCGTGAGGAGACCCCGCCGCCCGGCGCGGACGCCGCCGACACCGACGCGCCGGTGGACACGGGGCTTGCGCCGGACGAACGCGAGATTCCCGTGGATGCGCCCGCGACCGAGCCCGCGACCGAGCCCGAGCCGGAGCCCGGGGCGGCCCCGGAAGACACCGCCCCCCAGACCAACACGGACCCGGCGGACACATCCGACGTCATGCCGGAAGAGAGGCCGGAGGTCTTGCCGGCGGCCCTGACCGACGCACCCGACGACGGCGGCGCGCCCGAAGACGGCGGCGCCCCCGACGACTCCGCCATGACCGAGGACGCCGGGGACGGCGCGGAGGACGTGGCCCCGCCCTCGCCCCCGACCAGCGGCAGCTTCGTGAGTCTCGGCTTCCCCTGGGACCAGCCCACGGCGGGCGCGGTGTTCCGCCGCGCGGGCTATCTGTGGGTCGTGTTCGACCGCTTCCAGGAAGTGGACCTGGACCTGCTGCGCCGGTCCGGACGGGGCGTGGTCCGCACCATCGAACAGGTCCGCGTCGGGCCCAACTCCACCCTGGTCCGCATGACGACCGCGCCGGGCTACAACCCGTCGCTGCGGCGGGACGGTCTGCTGTGGGTGGTGGACCTGATGCAGCAGCCGCTGCGTCCCGAGCGCCCCATCGAGGTGGAGCCGCAACTGCAATCGCCCGTCGGCTCGCGCCTGCTGCTGCCGGTGGTCGAGGGCGGCCGGGTCGTGCCCGTGCGCGATCCGGAGCTGGGGGATCAGTTCTTCGTTCTGCCCCTGATCCAGCTTGGCCACGGCGTGTATCCCGCACGCTCGTTCCCCGAGGTGACCCTGCCGGTCACCGCCCAGGGCGTGGTGGTGATTCCGCACTCCGACCGGATCGAGATGCGCTCCAGCCGCAGCGGGGCCGAGATCGCCGCCGCCGACGGCGGCCTGACGCTGTCCGAGGAGGACACCCGCCTGCAGACCCTCAGCACACTCGGCGAGGGCGCGCTGAAGCAGATCTTCGACGTGCCCGGCTGGCGGCGGGAGGACGACACCATGTCCTTCCACGAGGTGCTGCAGGACCTTCAATACGCCGTCGCGGTGGCGCCCGAGAGCCGGCGCGGTCAGGCGCGCCTTGAACTGGCGCGCTACTACTTCGCCAACGGCTATGCGCCCGAAGCGCTGGGCGTGCTGCGCGCCATCGGCGAGGAACAGGTGGAGATGGTCAACACCGCCGCCTTCCGCGCGCTGCGCGGGGCGACGAATTTCCTGATGCACCGCAACGGCGAGGCCGTGGACGACCTCGGTCATCCCAGCCTGATCGATGTGGACGAGGCCGCCTTCTGGCGCGCCGCCGCCCAGTCCAGGCTGGGGCACGCGGGATTGCAGGCGTCGGTGTTGGAGGCCACCGGCGGCGTGCTGGAAACCTATCCGCCCGACCTGCGCATCCCGTTGTCGCTGGTGGCGGCGGAAGCGGCCATCGAGGCCGGCGACGATCTGGCCGCCAACACTTTCCTGGAGGCGGCGCGCGATCCCGAGTTCAACACCACGCACGACGAGGCCGCCATCAAGTACCTGGAGGGCAACCTGCTCGCCAGCACCGGCGCGTTCGAAGCCGCCATGGCCGCCTGGCGGGAGGCGGAGATCGGCCAGAGCCGGTTCCACGCCGCGCGGGCGACCAAGGCGCGCCTGGACATGGAATACGACCTGGACCTGATCGGCGCGGACGAGCTGATCGCCGGGCTGGAGGGCCTGCGCTTCGCCTGGCGCGGCGGCGATTTCGAATACGACCTGCTGCGCGAGTTGGGCGACCTGTACCTTCAGGAGGGCCGCTACGGCGACTCCCTGCGCAACCTGCGGCTGGCGGCGTCGTACTTCCAGGAGCGACCCGGGGTCGAGGAACTGACCGAGACGATGCGGCAGGTGTTCGACACCCTGTTCCTGGACGGAGCCGCCAACGACATGCCGCCGCTGAAGGCCATCGCCCTGTTCGACGAGTTCCGCGAGTTGACCCCGACCGGCAACAAGGGCGACGAGATGATCCGGCGGCTGGCCGACCGGCTGGTCTCGGTGGACCTGCTCGACCCGGCCGCCGGCCTGCTGGAGCGCCAGATCCGCTACCGGCTGCGGGGGCTGGAACGCACGCGGGTGGGGGCGCGGCTGGCGCTGGTCTATCTGCTCAACCGTCAGCCCGGCAACGCGCTGGAAGCCCTGGACAAAACCCGCTTCGCCCCCCTGCCCGAGCGGCTGGAGCGGCAGCGCCGCCACCTGCGCGCGCGGGCGCTGGCGGATACCGACGACGTGCCCGCCGCCATCGCCCTGCTGGAGAACGACTCCAGCGAGGATGCGCGGGTGCTGCGGGCGGAAATCCACTGGCGCGACCGCAACTGGGCCCAGGCCGCGCAGGCGCTGGCCGAACTGGTGCCGGCCCCGCCGCCGGGCGATGCCGAGTTGCCGGAAAAGGACGCCTTCCGCCTCATCGACTGGGCGACGGCCCTGACGCTGGCGGGCGACGAAACGGCGGTGTCTCTGCTGCGGGAACGGTATTTCGATGTGCTGGAGGGCACGCCGTTCCAGGACGCCTTCGACCTGGTCACCGCCACCCCCGAGGCCGGCTTGATCGACATCGGCTCTGTGGGGGGCAAGATCCGGCAGGCGGAGAAGTTCCGCAGCTACCTGACCGCCTACCGCGACCGTCTGCGCGAGGACCGCCTGAGCGCGATCAACTGATCCCGACGACCGTCCCCAAGACGGGCTGTCACGTTCACACATTTTCGAACGAAAGCGGCCGTCTTCGGCAAGAGGATGGACCACCAAGACACCAAGACACAAAGGGGTCGGCGCCTTGACGGACCCGCGGTTGCCCTCCAGCACGATGATGGAGGGCGAGCCCTATGATATTTTCGCCGCGCTCTTGGTGTTCTTCGTGTCTTTGTGGTCTATTTTTCCTCCGCAGCAGAATTCACCACAGAGACACCAAGGTCACAGAGCGGTCGGCGTCCGGCCAAACCGTTGCGGTTCCCGGCCGCGAGTCTGGAGAGCTTGACGCGATTGTGTTGAAGTTCCGCTCTTGGTGTTCTTTGTGTCTTTGTGGTGATTTTTCCGGCGCTGTAGGATCGTCCAGCGCCCTCTCGCCAAAGACGTGTGAATCAGATAGCTGCCGGGGGAGGACTCCGGGCACCATGACCCCGCGATCCCGGAATTCTGTGATGACCCCAAAGAAAACCCCCGCCGGGCGGACCCGACGGGGGCAGTAAGGCGGCGGTGAGGCCGGCCGGCGTCAGGCCGCGTCGATGATGCTGGCCGGCTCTTGTCCCGACTCGTCGGGACAAGAGCCATAGGCCGAGCGGTATTACGCCGTCTTGGGCAGTTCCCAGACCTCCGGCGCGGCTTCCAGCTCCGCGATCATCAGGTCGCGCATGGCCGTGATTTCCTTGGGCACGCGGTCACCGAACTTTTCGAACAGCTCCTGCTGGGTCTGCACCTCGCGCAGGGCCTTTTCCTTCTCGACGCTCATGATGCGGTTGTACAGCGCCTCGTCGAACGGCAGGCCGTTCCAGTTCATGTCCGAGTAGGTCGGCACGTTGCCCAGCGGGCTCTCGACGGCGTGGGCGTGGCCCTTGACCCGCTCCACGATCCATTCCAGGGCGCGCATGTTGTCGCCGAAGCCCGGCCAGATGAACTTGCCGGTCTCGTCCTTGCGGAACCAGTTGACGCGGTAGATGTGCGGCAGGCTGCCGGCCAGCTTGTGGCCCATGGTCAGCCAGTGCTGCCAATAGTCCGCCATGTTGTAGCCGCAGAACGGCAGCATGGCGAACGGGTCGCGGCGCAGGTCGCCGGGCTTGCCCTCGGCGGCGGCGGTCAGCTCGGACCCCATGGTGGCGGCCAGATAGACGCCGTGGGTCCAGTCCTTGGCCTCGAACACCAGCGGGAAGTTAGAGGCGACCCGGCCGCCGAACAGGAAGGCGTCGATGGGCACGCCGGCCGGATCCTCCCAGGCCTCGTCCAGCGACGGGCACTGGCCGAGCGGCGCGGTGAAGCGGGCGTTCGGGTGCGCCGCCGGGCGGCCGCAATCCGGCGTCCAGTCCTGGCCCTTCCAGTCGATCAGATGGGCCGGCGGCTCGTCGGTCATGCCTTCCCACCACACGTCGCCGTCGTCGGTCAAGGCGACGTTGGTGAAGATGCAGTTGGCGTGCAGCGACTCCATCGCGTTCGGGTTGGACTTCATCGAGGTCCCGGGCGCCACGCCGAAGAAGCCGTATTCCGGGTTGATGGCGCGCAGGCGGCCATTGGCGTCCGGCTTGATCCAGGCGATGTCGTCGCCGACGGTGGTGACCTCCCAGCCCTCGTAGCCCTTGGGCGGGATCAGCATGGCGAAGTTGGTCTTGCCGCAGGCGCTGGGGAAGGCGCCGCCGACATAGGTCTTCTCGCCCTGCGGGTTTTTCACGCCCAGGATGAGCATGTGTTCGGCCAGCCAGCCCTCGTCGCGGGCCTTCACCGAGGCGATGCGCAGCGCGAAGCACTTCTTGCCGAGCAGGGCGTTGCCGCCGTAGCCCGAACCGAACGACCAGATCTCGCGCGTTTCCGGATAGTGCACGATGTACTTGGTGTCGTTGCACGGCCACGCCACGTCCTGGGCGCCGTCCACCAGCGGCATGCCGACCGTGTGGACGCAGGGCACGAACTCGCCGTCGTCGCCCAGCACGTCCAGCGCCGCCTGGCCCATGCGGGTCATGATGCGCATGTTGGTCGCCACATAGGCGGAGTCGGAGATCTCCACGCCGATCTCGGAGATGTCCGAGCCCAGCGGTCCCATGGAGAACGGGATCACATACATGGTGCGCCCGCGCATGCAGCCGTCGAACAGGCCGTTCAGCGTGGCGCGCATTTCGGACGGGGCCATCCAGTTGTTGGTGGGCCCGGCGTCGCTCTTTTTCTCGGAACAGATGTAGGTGCGGCCTTCGACGCGCGCGACGTCACTGGGGTCGGAGCGGCACAGGAAACTGTTGGCTCGCTTCTCCGGGTTCAGGCGGATGTAGGACCCGCCCTGCACCAGCACCTCGCACAGCCGGTCATATTCGTCCTGACTGCCGTCGCACCAGTAGATTTCGTCGGGCTTGGTCAGGGCCGCAATCTCGTCCACCCAAGCCAGAAGCCGGGCATGTTTGGTCGGGGCTCCCGTCATTGTCTCACCTCCCGTTGACGCTAAGGATCTGCAAAACCGCATCAAACTGCCGGCAAGGGTAATCACATCCGTCTGGTGTCACAACCATTCCCCGGTCGTTTGGTGTACGGAATGGAACGGGCCGCGGGCTGCGCTGGCGCGGGGGGTGCGGATCATGGATCCTCCGCGACCAGCGCAATCAGCGCGGCGTCGGCGTCTTCGACCGAGGCGACCGGCTGCGCGAAGGCAAGGCGCAGAGCCGGGCCGCTGTCGGGCGGGCCATCCGGTACGACATCCAGCCCGTCCGCGTCCAGCGCAACCACCCGCCAGGCGCCAGGGCCGGCGATGCGGGTCAGGTCACCGGCGCGGGTCCTGGTCAGATGCGCGCAGGCGGCCTCCTCGGCCGCGTCCAGGGCGGTCGCGATATCGGACGGCACCAGGAGAGTCTCGGGGTCCTCGATCCACCCGGCGACGCCAAATCCCCCGACCACGTGGGCGCGTGTCACGGTCATGCGGTGCATCGCGAAGTCGGCGAAGCCGGCATACATCTCGGCGTAGGGATGGCGGGCGAGAAACCGGCGGCGCAGGGCCGGGTCCGGGTCCGGGGCGATCCGGCCCAGAAGGGTAACCCGAGCATCTTCCTGCGGGTTGGCGTGGACCGTGTCGGAGTCGATCACCAATAGCGCGGCGCGCGGGTCGGCCGTGAGGTTGCGGGTGTGCTCAGCCAGCCGGGACAGCAGCAGTACGGGAGCGCCCGTCTGATCGGTGGCGAGGGTCACCAGCGAACCGAAGGGCGCGCCGGCCAGGGGATCCGCATCCGGGTCGGCGACCGCCCTCGACCCGGGCCCCAACCCGGGCAACGCCGTGCACAGGGCAGCGCGAACGGCGCGGCGCACCAGTTTGCGGGCGGCCTGACTCCGAACGGACAACGGACGGGACGCGCGAATTTCCGACATCGCCGGGCAGTCTGCCCTCTTATCCGCGGGGGGTCCAGGGTGTTTGAGCAGGCGCAGCATGAATCGTTGGTGACGCACCCGGGGCGGGTCGCCGGGACTTGCGCAGGGCGTCTCGCGGGCGGCATCCTGAGGCGCACCCGGGGTTACGCAGTTGCGGCCCCGAAACAAATGGAGAGAGCCCGCCATGCGTCCGATGCCGAGTCTTGCCGCCGCTGCGGTGGCCCTGCCGATGGTGCTGTCGTCCGTGCCCGCCCTGGCCGGGGACACCACCCTGGGCCCCCTGACCGTTTCCGATCCCTGGGCGCGGGCGTCCGCCGGGATGGCGCGCGCCGGGGCGGCCTTCATGACCATTCGGAACGACGGGGCCACCGACCGCCTGGTGGCGGCGGACGCCGATGTCTCGGCCGTGGTCGAGCTGCACACTCATATCAAGGACGGCGACGTCATGCGCATGCGCAAGGTCGAGGCGATCGACTTCACCGGCGGCACCGAGACGGTGCTCCAGCCCGGCGGGCTGCACGTGATGCTGATCGAGCTGCACGCGCCGCTGAAGGAGGGCGAGACCTTCCCCCTGTCGCTGACCTTCGAGTCCGCCGGCACGGTCGAGGTCACCGTCACCGTCCAGGGCGTCGGCGCCATGGGCGGCCAAATGGGGGGCGGCCATATGGGGGGCGGCCTGTCCCACGGCACGACCAACTGATCCCGTCGCGGGGCGATCACCCGTCTCGGAGGAGGAACGACCCCGGGACGGGTGAAAAAAGCCCTTGCACGGCCCCGTTGGGGCTGTTACATACGCGCCTCCGCTGCACAGCGGACCCACCAAGCGGGTGTAGCTCAGTTGGTTAGAGCGCTGGCCTGTCACGCCAGAGGTCGCCGGTTCAAGTCCGGTCACTCGCGCCATATCCTTCCAAAACACAAGGCCGCCCCCCCGGGCGGCCTTGTGTTTTTTGTGCGCCGTCCTCCGGGCCGCCCGACCCTGGACAGGACGGACCCGACCGTCCCCAGATCGCCCCCTCTGCGGCGCCGGCGGGCATGCCCAACAGCGCGCTAACGACCTCCGGTCCATCTGTCGACTCAACACCTGTCGCACCTGCGGCGTTTGGGTTCAGTGCGCCAGATTTGGGGCCGGTTAATCTGCCCGCTGGACAGGACTCCAGAACGCAGTCACCATCGGAGCAAACCCTGGAGGTAAACCATGGCGCAGATGCAGGTTCGAACATTCTATGAGTTCTTCGCCGGTGGCGGCATGGTCCACGCAGCCTTGAAGGCTCGCGGCTGGCAGTGCGTTTTTGCCAATGACATCTGCGCCAAGAAAGCGGCAGCATATGCCGCGAACTGGGGCGCAAATCACCTACGTGTCGATGACATCCGAAGTGTCCGGGCAAGCGAACTTCCGGGGGTAGCTGACCTGTCATGGGGATCCTTCCCATGCCAAGATCTGTCACTGGCCGGCGGCTACGTTGGTCTTTCTGGCAAACAGTCCGGTACGTTCTGGCCGTTCTGGCATCTGCAGAAGAAACTTATGGCGGAAAGTCGCGGCCCGAGAACAATTGTGCTTGAGAACGTTTGTGGCGCACTGACCAGTCACGGAGGCAAGGACTTCGCGGCTATCGCCTCAGCATTTTCTGCCGCAGGGTATCATTTCGGCACAGTCATCGCAGACGCTGTTCACTGGCTACCCCAGAGCCGACCGCGCCTCTTCGTTATTGGCGTCCGGGGTGACGTTCCAATACCTGAGAAGCTCCGCGGCGCCCCTGACGATGTCTGGCACCCGGAAACAATGCTTGAAGCATATGGCGCAATCCCCAACACTGCAAAGAGGCAGTGGATCTGGTGGCGCATGCCCAAGCCAGCCGCTCGCAACGTTGCGTTTATTGATCTTATTGAGGACGAACCTACTGGCACGGCTTGGCACAGCAAGGAAGATACCGATTACATCGTGAGTCTTATGTCTCCACTGCATTCAAACCGACTCAAGGACGCCGTTGAGTATACGAAGAAGACCGCTGGACGAATGGTCGGCGGTATCTACCGACGGACGCGGCAGGGCAAGCAACGTGCTGAGGTCCGGTTCGATGGCATCTCAGGGTGCCTCCGGACACCTGTTGGGGGGTCGTCTCGACAGACGGTAATCCTCGTGGACAAAGGCGAGGTCCGAACGCGACTACTATCGCCCCGCGAAGCGGCTAGGCTCATGGGGCTTAGCGAGGACTACAAGCTGCCCCTCCGCTATAATGACGCCTACTATATCTGCGGTGACGGCGTGGCCGTGCCTGTGGTCCAATGGATCGCTGAACACGTTGTGGAACCTGTGCTAGATGCGGCAGATGCTCAGAAAGAGGCGACCAAAATCGCTGCCGAATAGAAGATAAGGCTTATCCCTTTGCTTCCGGCGCGATCAACATATCGTAGGTGATGGGCCCTTTGGTGGTGACGATGCCCAGTAGGGACCGAAAGGCTGCGTGCCGGGTGCGGCGGCGGTTGAAGCGGAAGACGAACTCATCGAGGTAGGCTTGCAGATGCTTGCG
>NZ_WIVE01000093.1 GCF_009601025.1 Roseospira navarrensis
CCGGCCGCGCCGCCCTCTCGGGCAGCCCCGCCGCGTCGGGAGGCCGGTTTCTACGCACCCAACCCGTCCCGGTCAACCGCTTTTTTTGCGGCCGATGACGGTTTTTTCGATCCGCCCGCGGTCTCTTTCCAGAGCACCGCGGCACGGGCCGAAACGGGCCGCCACCGGGTGTCGCCGACCGTGAGGAGCAGGCCCCAAGGAGGGCCCGCGCCGACGGCGCGACACGAAGCGCGAGAGGGCCGGACGGCGCACTGAACGAACCAGGAGGCTCGCCCCGCACGAAACCGGGCCATGTCTACGGATCAAACAGCAAGGCCGCCGGACGCCGATCATGCGGACACCGGACGGCGCCCTGACCGGGCGGCAACAAGAGAGCATCGCCCGCAAGGGCGCGGTGCCGCTTGTGTTGTCGCTGGGATGTCCAGGCCGCGACGGCCAGGACTTTCCTTTATAGGGAGACGGGGCCGGGAAAGCAACAGATTTCTGGGCCGCGCCGCCCCCCGCCCGGGAGTCACGACCCCGCCGCCATCTCGTCGAGCCGGTCCGCGGCCTCCGACCATCCGTAGCCGTAGCGGTCGCTGAGCAGGGACACCAGGCCGTCGTAATCGCCGGCCACCGAGTCCACCTCGCGGTCGGACAGCGACGACCACGTGGACAACACCTGATCGCGGGTCCAGTCCCAATGGGTCTCGCACAAATGCCGCGTGTTCATGAGAGGCACGCGCGCCTCGGGGGCGCGCCCCTGTCCGTTCGCCCGCGCCGGCGCGGTTCAGGGGAGTCCGCCCGGGCGGGCCTCGACGTCGGGTGAGGGTCCCTCCATGATAGGGGACGGACCCGGAATGTGAAGCCCCGACGGCCCGAAACGAGACTCGACACGCCTTGCCAGACGCCGGCGGAGTTGCTAGGAACAGGGATTGTTTCCTCATAGCGTGGCTGGATCGAGGGTTCGATCGGGTCATGGATCGCTGGGGTGGGCTGCGGCCCCCCTTTTTTTGTGGCCGGCGGTGTGGCCGGCTTTGTGGCCGGCGCGCGGGACGACCACGCGGCGCCGCCCGCGCCAGAGACTCGGGAGACGACGGCAACCGTGACCAGGCTGATGGGCGAACAGGGACCGCTGCGCACGCTGGTGGAGCCGACGCTGGAAGACCTGGGGTTCGACCTGGTGCGCCTGCTGCTGATGGGCAAGCAGCGCCGGATCCTCCAGATCATGGCGGAGCGCCGCGATGGCGACCCCATCACGGTGGAAGACTGCGAGGCGATCAGCCGGTCCCTGTCGGCCGTGCTGGACGTGGCCGATCCGATCCAGGGCGCCTTTGACCTGGAGGTCAGCTCCCCGGGGATGGACCGGCCGCTGACCCGCCGGAAGGACTTCGCCCGGTTCGCGGGCTTCGAGGCCCGGTTCGAGTCGGATCTGGCCGTGGATGGACGGCGCCGGGTCAAGGGCCGTCTGAAGGGCATCACGGACGACGACACCGTGATCGTGGCACCGGCCGAGCCCGGCCCGGACGGCAGCCAGGCCGACTGGGCGGTGCCGCTGGCGGCGCTGGTGAAGGCCAAGCTGGTGCTGACCGACGCGCTGATCGACCACGCCATGAAAGCGGACAAGGCCACCCGCGAGGACGACGCGCCGCAGACCGGAGCCGACGAGTCGTAAGGACGACGCCCGTGTCCCGGGGACGCGAGGGCGGCGCAGGATCAGGACAGAACGGCCGGCACGCGGCTGGATGGATCATCATATCGGGAAGTGAACGGATGGAGATGGAACGCACTGCGGGCATGACCCGGCCGGAACTGGTTCAGGTGGCCGACACGGTCTCCCGGGACAAGGGAATCGAGCGCGAGGAAGTGTTCGTCGCCATGGAGCAGGCGATCCAGAAGGCCGGTCGCTCCAAGTACGGCCACGAGCACGACATCCAGGCGCTGATCGACCGCAAGACCGGCGAGATCCGGCTGGAACGACACCTGCACGTGGTCGAGGAGGTCGAGGACGAAGCGACCCAGCTCACCGTGGAGCGCGCCCGGCGCAAGAAGCCGGACGCCGAAGTGGGCGACGTGCTCATCGACCCCCTGCCGCCCATCGACTTCGGCCGCATCGCCGCGCAGACCGCCAAGCAGGTGATCGTCCAGCGCGTCCGCGACGCCGAGCGCGAGCGCCAGTTCGACGAGTACAAGGATCGTGTCGGCGAGGTCGTCAACGGTCTGGTCAAGCGCGTGGAGTTCGGCAACGTGGTCGTGGACCTGGGCCGGGCCGAGGCCCTGTTGCGCCGCGACGAGTTGATCCCGCGCGAGCACTTCAAGACCGGCGACCGGGTCCGCGCCTTCATCCACGATGTCCGCCAGGAGCCGCGCGGCCCCCAGATCTTCCTGTCGCGCACCCGGCCGGACTTCATGGCCAAGCTGTTCGCCCAGGAGGTGCCGGAGATCTATGACGGCATCATCGAAATCAAGGCCGTCGCCCGCGACCCGGGCTCGCGCGCCAAGATCGCGGTGCTGTCCAACGACTCGGGCATCGACCCGGTCGGCGCCTGCGTCGGCATGCGCGGCTCGCGCGTTCAGGCGGTGGTCGCCGAGCTGCAGGGCGAGAAGATCGACATCATCCAGTGGACCGACGATCCGGCCAGCTTCGTGGTCAACGGTCTGGCGCCGGCGGAAGTGACCAAGGTGGTGCTGGACGAGGAATCGAACCGGATCGAGGTGGTGGTGCCCGACGAACAGCTCTCGCTGGCCATCGGCCGGCGCGGGCAGAACGTGCGGCTCGCCTCTCAGTTGTCCGGCTGGGATATCGACATCCTGACCGAGGCCGAGGAATCGGAGCGCCGCCAGGAGGAGTTCCGCACCCGCTCCCAGGCGTTCATCGAGGCCCTGGACGTGGACGACGTCATTGCCCATCTTCTCGTGACCGAAGGGTTCACCACGGTCGAGGAAGTCGCCTTTGTGGAGGACAACGAACTGGCCTCCATCGAGGGCTTCGACGAGGACATCGCCAACGAACTGAAGGAGCGCGCCCAGGGATATCTGGACGAACGCGAGCAGGTCGCCGACCAGCGGCGGCGCGAACTGGGCGTGGACGACGACATGACCTTCGTGCACGGCCTGTCCGCCACCATGCTGGTGGCGCTGGGCGAGGCCGGCGTGAAGACGCTGGACGATCTGGCCGACCTCGCCAGCGACGAACTGCGGGAGATCGTCGGCGAGGACACCCTCGACGAGGACACGGCCAACACCATCATCATGGCCTCGCGCGCCCACTGGTTCGGCGACGGGGTCGAGGATGAGGCGGCCACGTCCGAGAGCGCCCCCGACTCCGGGGCGACGGACGGCCCGACCGACGACACGGCCGACGGCCCGACCGACGACGCGGCCGCCGGCCCGTCCGACGACGGACCGGCGGCGTAGGGCCAGACCGCCGATGGCCGCGGGACCGCAGCACACTGACCGCGACCGCGCGGCGGCGTCCGAGGCGCCGCCGCCGGACGGCGTATCGGGCGACTCCCCGGACTCGTCCCCGGACGAGTCCCCAGACGAGTCCCCAGACGAGGCCGGGGACGCGGACGAGTCCGGGTCCATGCCGACCGGCCACCGTCGCTGCGTTGCCACCCGCGAGGTAAAGGACCGCCGCCACCTTCTCCGTTTCGTGGTGGATCCGGACGGCCGGGTGGTGCCGGATGTGGACGCACGGCTCCCGGGGCGTGGTTTATGGTTGAGCCCCAGCCGCGATATGATAGAGATTGCGGCGCGGCGGCGACTGTTCTCGCGCGCAGCCCGACGTCCGGTCACCGTTCCGCCCGATCTGGCGGACCAGGTGGAGAATCTGTTGACGCGGCGCTGCCTGTCCCTTCTCGGTCTGGCCCGTCGGGCAGGCCAGGCGGTGGCGGGATACGAAAAGGTCCGCGGCCGCGTGAAGGAAACGGTGGGCGGCGCCCCGCCGGCGGCCGTGTTCGCGGCCCGGGATGGCGCGGCCGACGGCCGGGCCAGGATGGCCGCGCTTCTTGCGGCGGTCACCGGGTCCCGGTCGCCAACGGTGAACGCGCCCCCCGGGCCGGATCCGGCGGGCCGAACGGGAGTCGATGGGGGCGCCTGCCGCCTGGTGGTGGGGTTCGACGCCGCCGAACTGGGGCAACCTCTGGGCCGGGACCGTGCCGTGCATGTGGCCCTGGACCGGGGGAAGCTGGCAAAGGCTCTTCTTGAGGCGTGCGACCTGCTGGCCGGGTTCAGACCCGGTCCGATGGTCGTATCCGTGGACCAGGCGCTGGCCGAGGCCAAGTCGCCCGGAGCGCCCCCGCCCGATGACTCCGGCGCCGTCCGGGATCCGGCCGGATCGACCAAACGGGTCCAATGACCCGGACCGCCCGGGACCCGACGTCCCGGCGACATGACTGTGATGTGGAGCGAAGCTGAGTCGAATGGCTGACGAAAAAGATCGCAAGGCCCCCCTGTCGCTGTCCTCGCGCGGCAAGCTTGAACTCAAGCGCCCGCTTGAGAGCGGACAGGTGCGTCAGAACTTCTCGCACGGGCGCTCCAAGGTGGTGCAGGTGGAGGTTCGCAAGAAGCGCCACGTGCAGGCCGCCGAGGCCGAGGCCGCGCGGCGGGGTCGGGGCAATGCCGCCGACTCCAAGCTGCGCGAGGCCACTGAAGCGCTGACCGGCGATCTGACCAGCGAGGAAAAGGCCCACCGCCTGCGCGCCCTCCAGGCCGCCCAGACCCGCGCCGAGGAAGAGGCGCGGCGCAAGGCCGAGGAAGAGGCCCGCCGCAAGGCCGAGGCCGAGGAGGCCGCTCGCAAGGCCGCCGAGGAAGAGGCCCGGCGCAAGGCCGAGGAGGAGGAAGCCGCCCGCCGCAAGGCCGAGGAGGAAGAGGCCGCCCGCCTGCGCCAGGAGACGGCCGGCCCCGCGCCCGCCGCGGAGACTCCGGCCGCGCCGACGGACACGCCGGCCGCCGCCGCCGACCCGGCGGCCGCTCGCCGCCCCGCCAAGGGGCGCGCCGGCGACTCGAGCGACGACGAGGGCGCCGCCGCCCGCACGGCGCGCGCCCCGCGCCGCGTGGCCGACGCCGACGACAGCGCCGCCCCCCGGCGGGCGTCGCCCGGGCCGACTCCGGCCAAGCCGCCGGCCAAGACCCCCTCGACCAAGCGGGCCGAGCCCAAGCGGCGCGGCAAGCTGACCATTTCGACCGCCCTCAACGGCGATGATCGGTCGGAGCGCGGGCGGTCCATGGCCGCCATGCGGCGCGCCCAGCAGAAGGAGCGCCGCAAGCAGCAGATGAACGGGCCGGCCGAACGCGTCGTGCGCGAGGTGACGGTGCCCGAGACCATCACGGTCCAGGAACTGGGCAACCGCATGGCCGAGCGCGGCGGCAACCTGATCAAGGCGCTCATGAAGATGGGCGTGATGGCCACCATCAATCAGGTCATCGACGCCGACACCGCCGAGCTGGTGGTCGAGGAGTTCGGCCACAAGGCCAAGCGCGTCTCCGACGCCGACGTGGAAATCGGGCTGGTCTCCGGCCCGGACACCGAGTCGGAGATGACCGGCCGCCCGCCGGTGGTCACCGTCATGGGCCACGTGGACCACGGCAAGACCTCGCTGCTGGACGCCATGCGCGAATCGGATGTGGTCTCCGGCGAGGCCGGCGGCATCACCCAGCACATCGGCGCCTATCAGGTGAAGCTGGCCAGCGGGGCCCGCATCACCTTCATCGACACCCCGGGCCACGCGGCGTTCACCGCCATGCGGGCGCGCGGGGCCGAGGTGACCGACATCGTCGTGCTGGTGGTGGCCGCGAACGACGGCATCATGCCGCAGACCATCGAGGCCATCCGCCACGCCCAGGCGGCCAAGGTGCCCATCGTGGTGGCGATCAACAAGATCGACCTGCCCGAGGCCGACCCCAGCCGGGTCCGCACCGAGCTGCTGCAGCATGACATCGTGGTCGAGGAAATGGGCGGCGACGTGCAGACCGTCGAGGTCTCCGCCAAGAAGCGCCTGAACCTGGACAAGCTGGAGGAGGCGATCCTCCTGCAGGCCGAAATCCTGGACCTGAAGGCCAACCCCGACCGGGTGGCCGAGGGCGCCGTTGTCGAGGCCAAGATGGAGCGCGGGCGCGGGTCCGTGGCCACCGTTCTGATCCAGCGCGGCACGCTGCGGGTCGGCGAGACGTTCGTGTGCGGCAAGGAGTGGGGCCGCGTGCGCGCCCTGGTCAACGAGCGCGGCGAGCGCCTGGAGGAGGCCGGGCCGGCCTCTCCGGTCGAGGTGCTGGGCTTCAACGGCACACCCGAGGCCGGCGACGACTTCATCGTGGTCGAGGACGAGGCCAAGGCCCGCGAGGTCTCCGGCTACCGCCAGCGCAAGGACCGCGAGACCCAGTTCGTCAAGTCGGCGCGCGGGTCCATGGAGCAGATGTTCGAACGCATCCAGACCGGCGAGGCCAAGGAACTGCCCGTCGTCATCAAGGGCGACGTGCAGGGCTCGGTGGAGGCGCTCATCGGCACCCTGGAAAAGATGGGCACCGAAGAGGTCAAGGTGCGCGTCCTGCATGCGGCCGTGGGCGGCGTCAACGAAAGCGACATCACGCTGGCCAAGGCCTCGGATGCGCTGGTGATCGGCTTCAACGTCCGCGCCAACCCGCAGGCCCGCGAGATGGCGCGCCGCGACGGCGTCGAGATCCGGTATTACAGCATCATCTACAACGTCGCCGACGACGTGAGGGCGCTGCTGACCGGCATGCTGGAGCCGACCTTCAAGGAGCACTTCATCGGCTACGCCCAGATTCGCGAGGTGTTCAACATCACCAAGGTGGGCAAGGTCGCCGGCTGCATGGTCACCGAAGGCCAGGTCAAGCGGGGCGCCAAGGTGCGGCTGCTGCGCGACGACGTGGTGGTGCACGAAGGCAGCCTGGGCCAGCTCAAGCGCTTCAAGGACGATGTCCGCGAGGTGCGCGAGGGCTACGAGTGCGGCATGTCGTTCGAGAACTACAACGACATCCAGGTGGGCGATTTCATCGAGTGCTACGAGCTGGAGGAGGTCGCGGCGGCGCTCTAGGCGTCGGCGCGACTCGCCTCGCGGCCCGACCGCACGCCACCACCCCCCTGCCCGCCTGTCCGTGACACAGGAGTCCCGTCACCATGAGACGCGACCCCGCCCGATCCTCCCAGCGCGCCGCCGGCCGGCCGCGATCCCAGCGCCAGTTGCGCGTCGGCGAGGAGCTTCGCCACGCCCTCGCCTGGACGCTGGAGGAAGGCAACATCCGGGATCCGGCCCTGGCCGGCACCCCGGTCACCATCACCGAGGTCCGCGTCAGCCCCGACCTGCGCAACGCCACCGTCTTCTGCATGCCCCTGGGCGGGGGAGAGGCGGCCGAGGCGGAGGTGCTCGCCGGTTTGCGCCGGGTCAAGCCGTTCCTGCGCCATGCCGTGGCGGAGCGGGTGCGCATGCGCCATGTGCCGGACCTGACCTTCGCCACCGACACCAGCTTTGACGAGGCCGACCGGATCGAGGCCATTCTGCATTCGCCGCAGGTCGCCCGCGACATCGCGCCGCGCCAACCGGCGGAGACCGACGGCGACGACGACTCGGATCCCGATCGGGACGGCGACGACCAGCACGAAGACCGGGACGATGGGGCGTAGGCGCAAGGGCCTGCCCATTCACGGCTGGCTGGTGATCGACAAGCCCCTGGGCCTGACCTCCACCACGGTCGTCTCGGCGGTGCGCCGCATCACCGGCGCGGCCAAGGCCGGCCACGGCGGCACGCTCGACCCGCTCGCCACCGGCATCCTGCCCGTGGCCCTGGGCGAGGCCACCAAGACCGTCGGTCACGTCATGGATGGCCGCAAGCTCTACCGCATGGGCCTGCGCTGGGGCGAGGCGCGCGACACCGACGACGGCGAAGGCCGGGTGGTCGAGACCAGCCCCGTGCGCCCCACCCTGGATCAGGTGCGCGCCGCCCTGCCCGCCTTCACCGGGGTGATCGAACAGGTTCCGCCCCGATTCTCGGCGGTCAAGGTGGCCGGCAGGCGGGCCTACGACCTGGCCCGGGCCGACGCGGACATGGACCTGAAACCGCGCCCGGTGCGGATCGACTCGATCGAGATCCTGACCTCGCCCGACCAGGCCGCCGCCGATCCGGACCGCCTGGACCTGCTGATCGCCGCCGGCAAGGGCACCTACATGCGCGCGCTGGCCCGCGATCTGGCCGCCCGGCTGGGGACCTGCGCCTACATGGACGCGCTGCGCCGCCTGAGTTGCGGACCGTTCACCGAATCGCGCGCGATTTCCCTGGAACAACTGGAGGCGCTCGGGCATAGTGCCGCCGGTTCCGATGCCCTGCTGTCCGTCGAGACCGCGCTGGACGACATCCCGGCCCTGGCCCTGACGGACGCAGACGCCCGACGCCTTGCCATGGGGCAACCCGTGGCCCTGTCCGCGGTTCTGTCGCGCACGGGGATGGTGGAGGGAGACGGCATCGCCGGGCCATCGGCGCCAGAAGCGCCGCACGATCCGGTCTTCAAGGCCATGTGCGGCGCGCGGCTGGTGGCCCTGGCCAGGATCGTCGGCGGGGACATCCGCCCGATTCGTGTCATGAACCTTTAGAACCGGGCAGGGCGGCACCCATCAGGGTGACGCGATCCTGCCGTTTTGTCGTTTGTTTTCCATCCCGCCGCCCGGCTGGACCGGCGCGGCCGCCATGTTTCCAAGGAGCCAAGGTTCACGATGTCGATCACGCCCGAACGCAAGCAGGAACTCATCAAGGAATTCGCCACCAAGGACGGCGACACCGGATCGCCCGAAGTCCAGGTAGCCATTCTGACCGAACGGATCAGCAACCTGACCGAACACATGAAGACGCACAAGAAGGACACCCACTCCCGCCGCGGCCTGCTGATGATGGTCGGCCAGCGTCGGCGGCTGCTGGATTATGTCCGTAAGGTTGAACGCAGCCGGTACGAGACCCTCATTGGCCGTCTCGGCATCCGCAAGTAGTCCGGCGCGACCCGCCCGGCCCCATCGGGGGCCGGGTCCGTCGCCCCGCACGACGTCGCACGCTCTCCCGTTCGACGAGACCGGGCGCTGTGGCGCGATCGAGAACGGGCCGGTCCCCCGGGGGCCCGGCACCGCGATCGCGGCACGCCGATCGCGGGCCAGCGCCCCCCGCGCGTTGCGGCATCCGGGACCGTCCCGGCTGCCCGTCCACCCAGCGCTGGCCAGAGCATACCCGGGGAGACCAGCGCACCGGCCCCCTTCCAGACATATCTCCTGTCCGGAGCCCGGCATGGGACCGGCCCGCGCACGAGGCGCGGCGCCGCAGGGCGCGCCACAAGGCGGCGACGTTCACGCAAGGGAAAGATGACTCTCATGTCCATGTTCAATGTCTTCCGCAAGGAAATCGACTGGGGCGGCCGCAAGCTGGTCCTGGAGACCGGCCGCATCGCCCGTCAGGCGGACGGCGCCGTCCTGGCCTCGCTCGGCGAGACCACCGTGCTGTGCACGGCCGTCGGCGAGCACAGCCCGCGCCCGGGCCTCGACTTCTTTCCGCTGACCGTCCACTACCAGGAAAAGACCTTCGCGGCCGGCAAGATCCCCGGCGGCTTCTTCAAGCGGGAAGGCCGCCCGACCGAGAAGGAAACCCTGGTCTCGCGCCTGATCGACCGGCCCATCCGGCCGCTGTTCCACAAGGGCTACAAGAACGAGACCCAGGTCATCTGCACCGTGCTGTGCCATGACATGGAAAACGACCCGGACGTTGTGGCCATGATCGGCGCCTCGGCGGCGCTGACCATTTCGGGTCTGCCGTTCCTGGGCCCCATCGGCGCCGCTCGTGTCGGCTATATCGACCAGGAGCTGGTGCTGAACCCGACCCTGGATCAGCTCAAGGAGTCCGATCTGGATCTGGTCGTCGCCGGCACCAAGGACGGCGTTCTGATGGTCGAATCGGAAGCCCAGGAGCTGCCGGAAGAGATCATGCTTGAGGCCGTGAACTTTGGTCACGAGTCCTTCCAGCCGGTCATTGATGCCATCATCGACCTGGCCGAGATGGCCGCCAAGGAACCGCGCGACGTGCCCGCGCCCCCGCCGGAGGCCGAGGTCGTCGCCGCCAAGCTGCGCGAGGTCGCGGCCGAAGTGCTGATCGCCGCCTATGCCGAACCGGACAAGGTGGAGCGCCACAAGAAGATCGCCGCCGCCCGCGAGGCCGCCCAGGCCGCGTTCGAGGGCGACGATCCCGCGCTGGCCCTGTTCGGGGCCGCCTTCAAGGCGCTGGAAGCCGAGATCGTGCGCGGCACCATCCTGAAGACCGGCAAGCGCATCGACGGCCGCGACACCGCCACGGTGCGCCCGATCGAGGTGGAGGTGGGCTTCCTGCCCCGCGCCCACGGCTCGGCGCTGTTCACGCGCGGCGAGACCCAGGCGATGGTCGTGGCCACCCTGGGCACCGGCCAGGACGAGCAGATCATCGACGCGCTGGAGGGCGAGTTCCGCCAGCACTTCATGCTGCACTACAACTTCCCGCCCTACTCGGTGGGCGAGACCGGCCGCATGGGCGGCGCGGGCCGTCGCGAGATCGGTCACGGCAAGCTGGCCTGGCGGGCCATCCGGCCGCTGCTGCCGACCAAGGCGGACTTCCCCTACACCATGCGCGTGGTCTCGGAGATCACCGAGTCCAACGGCTCGTCCTCCATGGCGACCGTGTGCGGCTCGTCGCTGTCCCTGATGGACGCCGGCGTGCCCATGCCGCGCTCGGTGGCGGGCATCGCCATGGGCCTGATCAAGGACGGCGACGACTTCGCCGTGCTGACCGACATCCTGGGCGACGAGGACCACCTCGGCGACATGGACTTCAAGGTGGCCGGCACATCCGAGGGTGTGACCGCGCTCCAGATGGACATCAAGATCACGTCCATCACCAAGGAGATCATGGACGTCGCCCTGAAGCAGGCCCGGGACGGCCGCATGCACATCCTGGGCGAGATGGGCAAGGCCCTGACCGGGGCGCGCGAGGAAGTGTCGGGCAACGCGCCGCGGATCACCACCATCAAGGTGAACCCCTCCAAGGTGCGCGAGGTCATCGGCACGGGCGGCAAGGTGATCCGCGAGATCACCGAGACCACCCAGACCAAGATCGACATCGAGGACGACGGCACCATCAAGATCGCCGCCACCGATGCCGCCAACGCCCAGCGCGCCGTGGACTGGATCAAGGGCATCGCCGCCGATCCGGAAATCGGCGTGGTCTACACCGGCAAGGTCGTGAAGGTGGTCGAGTTCGGCGCCTTCGTGAACTTCCTGGGCAGCCGCGACGGCCTGGTGCACATCTCGGAGCTGTCCAGGCAGCGCCCGCAGAAGGTGGCCGATGTGGTCGCGCAGGGCGATCTGGTGAAGGTGAAGGTGCTGGGCTTCGACGACCGCGGCAAGGTCAAGCTGACCATGAAGCAGGTCGATCAGGAGACCGGCGAGGATCTGACCGCCGCGGCGGACTGATCCCGGCTTGGGGGCGCGGCCTGCGCGCCCCCGATCCCCGGACGAGACGGACCGGGCGGCTCCGATGGGGCCGCCCGGTTTTCGTGTGTGGGTGGCGCACCGCCGCTGGCATCGCCTGACGCTCACAGGCGGGCCGGTGTCGCATGGCGCCCGAGATCCTTCGCACCCCTTGGGTGCTCAGGATGACAATTCTCTATTCAGTGAGTGTCATCAACTCAGTTTGTGGCGGGTTCGGGCTGAGGCCGGAGGACCGCGTTTGCGATGGTGACGAGCTTTCTGGCAACGGCGAGGAGTGCGCCTTTTGGTGTCTTTTTGTTTCCGATAAGCCGTTCGTAGAAGGCCTTGAGGTCGGGGTTGTATCGCACGGCGGAGAGCGCGGCCATGAAGAGCTTGGATCGCAAGGCGC
>NZ_WIVE01000094.1 GCF_009601025.1 Roseospira navarrensis
CCCGTGCAATCCTGGCATGCATCGCCGGACTTATCTCGCCCAAACAACCAGCATGCATATCTAACGCAAACTGAGCCAAACAAAAAGACACCAAAAGGCGCACTCCTCGCCGTTGCCAGAAAGCTCGTCACCATCGCAAACGCGGTCCTCCGGCCTCAGCCCGAACCCGCCACAAACTGAGTTGATGACACACTTTTCATAGAGAGTGTCATCCTGAGCGCCCGAAGGGCGCGAAGGATCTCGTGATGGGGCACGAACCATGACACCCCTGTCATCTAGACTCGAAGCCCTGTTCCGGCCGGGGAGTCTCTTGATTGTTCCGGTCGGAAATGTTATCGATACCACCAAATCTCATCGCAGTTCGCGCCTCTCATGCGCCGGCGCTCTCGACACCGCCGGCGCCAGGACACTCATCATGACCACGCACAAGACCATGGGGATCGTCGGCCTGGGCGTCATGGGCCGCAACCTCGCCCTGAACATGACCGACCACGGGGTGACGGTGGCGGTGTTCGACCCCTGGCCCGATGCCCTGACCCGCTTCGCGGTCTCGCTGAACGGAGCCGCGCACGGCCGTGTGACCGTGGCCGAGACCCCGGCCGATCTGGTCGCCGCCCTGCCCCGGCCGCGCACGATTCTCATCATGGTCAAGGCCGGCGAGCCGGTGGACGGCGTCATCGGCGACCTCGCCCCGCTTCTGGACCCGGGCGATACCCTGATCGACGGCGGCAACTCGCTGTTCCACGACACCATGCGGCGCGAGGCGGCGCTGCGCGCGCGGGACCTGCACTTCATCGGCCTCGGGGTCTCCGGCGGCGAGGAGGGGGCGCGCCACGGCCCCTCGCTGATGGCCGGGGGCGACCCGGCCGCCTATGAGGCCAGCCGCGCTGTGCTGGAGTCCATCGCCGCCCGGTTCGACGGGGCCCCCTGTTGCGCCCTGGTCGGGGCGGACGGCGCCGGGCATTTCGTCAAAATGATCCATAACGGCATCGAATACGGCATCATGCAGGTGATCGCCGAGGCCTTCGCCCTGCTGCGCGACGCGGGCGGGCTGGATCATGCCGCGATGGCGGGCATCTTCCGGCGCTGGTCTCAGACGGACCTGGCGTCCTATCTGATCGAGATCACGGCCACCATCCTGGCCCGCAAGGACGATCTGGGCGATGGCCCGCTGGTCGAGGCCATCCTGGACACCGCCGGACAGAAGGGCACCGGCCGCTGGAGCTCCGAGGCGGCCCTGGACCTTGGCGTGCCCGCCCCCACCATCACCGAGGCCGTGTATGCCCGCGCCCTGGCCGCCCAAAAGGCGGAGCGCGTCGCCACGGCGGCGGTGCTCGGCGGACCGGCGGCACCGGCCGAGCCCGCGCCGGCCTGGGATCCGGACGGGCCCGAGGTGGAGGCGGTCCGGCAAGCCGTGCTGGGCGCCGTCATCTCCACCTTCGCGCAGGGACTGGCCGTGATCCGGGCCGGGGCGCAGGCGAACGGCTGGGACACCGACCTTGCGGCGGTGGCCCGCATCTGGCGCGCGGGCTGCGTCATCCGCGCCGCCCTGCTGGACGACATCGCCGCCGCGGTCGGGGCGGCGGACGCGCCGGGCTCGCTGTTGCAGGCCCCGGCCTTCGCCCGCCGCCTGGAAGCCGCGCAGGACGGCTGGCGGCGCACCGTGGCGCTGGCGGTCATGACCGGCGTGCCCGTGCCGGGTCTGTCGTCGGCGCTGGCCTACGTGGACGGGGCCAGAAGTGAACGCCTGCCGGCGAACCTGATCCAGGCCCAGCGCGACCACTTCGGCGCCCACACCTACGAGCGCCTGGACCGCCCCGGCACCTTCCACACTGAGTGGGAGCGGTGAGGGAGAGAGGCACGCGCCGGCGGTCCGTCCGCCGCCCTGGACCTCGTTAGGGCGTGAACTGTTCCCGCAGGATGCGCTCTTCCAGATTGTGTTCCGGGTCGAACAGCATGTGAAGGACCGCATCGCGGTTCTCGCGCACCTCGACCCATTCCACGTCGCGCACCTCGGTGTAGTCCGCCACCGCGCTGACCGGGCGCTTGCGGCTTTCCAGCACATCGATGCGCACGGTCGCGGTGCAGGGCAGCACCGCGCCCCGCCACCGCCGGGGCCGGAAGGCGCTGATCGGGGTGACGGCCATGACGTTCGCGCCCATGGGCAGGATGGGGCCGTGGGCCGAGGCGTTGTAGGCGGTCGAGCCCGCCGCCGTGCACACCAGCACGCCGTCGCAGATCATCTCCGGCAGGCGCACCTTGCCGTCCACGCTGATGCGCAGCTTGGCGGCCTGGCGGGTCTCGCGCAGCAGCGAGACCTCGTTGATCGCCAGGGCCTCGGCCGTGCCGCCGTCGCACAGGCGGGTCACCATGCTGAGCGGGTGGACATCCACCGGCTGGGCCTTCTGCAGCCGCTCCATCAGGCCGTGGATGCGGAACTGGTTCATCAGGAACCCGACCGAGCCCTGGTTCATGCCGAAGATGGGCACATTCAGGTGCATGCAGCCGTGCAGGGTTTCCAGCATGAAGCCGTCGCCGCCCAGGGCGACGATCACGTCCGCCCGCTCCGGCGGCACGTCGCCGTAGCGCGACCGCAGCAGGTCGCCGGCGGCGCGGGCAGCGTCGGTGTCGGCGTTGAGCACGCTCAGGGTCTGGACGTCCATGGCGGTCTCGCGGGCGGCGGTGTGAGGGAAAGGGCGGCCTGCCCCGCAGGTCGCGCTGCCCATCAAAGACGTCCCGGCCCGTGCTGTCCAGGGGGCGTATTGGAGGGCGCGATAGGGCCGCGCCCGCCAGGGCTCCGAACCCGGATGACCGTTCCGTGACATGGATGGGGTCGAACCCGCCTCACGAGGTCCTTCGGTCGCGCCCGAAGGGCGCGAAGGATCTCGTGATGGGGCACGACCCATGACACCCCCGGTATCTGAATTCGGAGCCCTGCCGCGCCCGCCGCCCCCCTTGCGTTCCCCCCGCGAGCGCGTATGGTGCCGGGCGTTGACACCCACTCGCAACGAGCCGGGGGACATGCCCGACGCCTGCGCCATCGCCAGCCCCGACCACCGGCCCCGCCGCCTGCCCGGCCCGTGGACCTGGGGCAGCCTGCTCGTCGCCGGTCTGGTGGCCCTGCCGCTGCTGGCGGTGTTCGCGCTGGCGGCCTTTCCCCACGAGAACATCTGGCCGCATCTGGCCGCGACGGTGCTGCCCCGCTACCTGACCACCACCCTGTCGCTGATGGTGGCCGTGGGCGCGGGAACCCTGGTCATCGGCATCACCAGCGCGTGGCTGGTGACCATGTACCGCTTCCCCGGACAGCGCGTGTTCGAATGGGCCATGCTGATGCCGCTGGCGGTGCCGGCCTATGTGATCGCCTATGTCTACACCGACCTGCTGGAGTACGCCGGCCCGGTGCAAGGCGCGATCCGGGCCGTGTTCGGGTTCGACAGCGCGGCCGACTACTGGTTCCCGGAGATCCGCTCGCTGCCCGGGGCCGCCGTCATGATGACGGCCGTGTTCTACCCCTATGTCTACCTGCTGGCGCGCTCGGCCTTCGTCGAGCAGTCCGTCTGCGTGCTGGAGGTCAGCCGCACCCTGGGGTGCGGGCCGTGGGCCTCGTTCCGCCGCGTGGCGCTGCCGCTGGCGCGGCCGTCCATCGTGGTCGGGCTGGCGCTGGTGCTGATGGAGACGCTGAACGACTTCGGCACCGTGGATTATTTCGCGGTGCAGACCCTGACGGCGGGGCTCTACAATGTGTGGCTGATCCTGCACAACCGCGCGGGCGCGGCCCAGATCGCCCTGGTGCTGATGGGCTTCGTGGTGCTGCTGATCGTCGCCGAGCGCATGGCGCGGCGCAAGCGGGGCTATCAGGCCACCAGCACCAAGACGCGGTCGGCCCCGGGCGTGCGCCTGCGCGGCTGGCGGGCGGCGCTGGCCACGACCGCCTGCGCCGCGCCGGTGGTCACGGGCTTCGTGGTGCCGGCCGGTGTGCTGGCCTGGTACGCCGCCGAACGCTTCAGCGAGTCCTGGACACCCGATTTCATCCGCATCGCCGTCAACAGCCTGGGTCTGGCCGGGGGCGCGGCGCTGATCGCCGTCGCCGTCGGGCTGTTCCTGGCCTACGCCGTGCGCCTGGATGGCGGCCGGGGCCTGCGGCTGCTGGTGCGCTTCGCCGGGCTGGGCTACGCCATCCCGGGTGCGGTGCTGGCGGTGGGTGTGCTGACCGTGCTGGGCGGCATCGACGGCGCGGTGGACGGGTTCATGGAGGATACGTTCGGCCTCGACACCGGGCTTCTGCTCAGCGGCACCGTGTTCGCGCTGCTGTTCGCCTACACCGTGCGGTTCCTGGCGCTGTCCCACGGCACGCTGGAGGCCGGCCTGGGCCGGGTGCGCCCCAGCCTGGACATGGCGGCTCGCACCCTCGGCCGCACGCCCGGGCAGGTGCTGCGCGAGGTTCATGCGCCCCTGGTGCGCGGCAGCCTGTTCACGGCCGCGCTGCTGGTCTTCGTGGACTGCATGAAGGAACTGCCGGCGACCCTGATCCTGCGGCCGTTCAACTTCGACACCCTGGCCACGCACGTCTATCAGTACGCCTCCGACGAGCTGCTGGAACAGTCCGCCCTCGCCGCCCTGTGCATCGTGCTGGCGGGGCTTCTGCCCGTGCTGCTGCTCAGCCGCTCCATCTCCCGCGCCCGCGACTGGGGGACCGCATGACCGACGCCGCGACCGCCGCCCCCGCCCTCTCGTTCGAGGGCGTCACCCACGGCTACGACGACGGCGCGCCCATCGTGCGCGACCTGTCGCTGGCGCTGGCCCCGGGCGAGGTGGTGTGCCTGCTCGGCCCCTCCGGCTGCGGCAAGACCACCACGTTGCGTCTGGCCGCCGGCCTGGAACGCCCGTGGAGCGGCCGCATCGCCCTGGACGGTGTCGCCATGGTGGACGGCGACGGCGGGCCCGGGGGCCTGTTCGTGCCGCCAGAGAGGCGGCGCGTCGGCTTCCTGTTCCAGGACTTCGCCCTGTTCCCGCATCTGACCGTGCTCGACAACGTGCTGTTCGGCCTGAAGGGCCGCCCGCGCAAGGCGGCGCGGGCGCGCGCCCGGGCGGTGCTGGCCGACGTGGGGATGGCCGATCTGGCCCGGGCCTGGCCGCACCAGTTGTCCGGCGGGCAGCAACAGCGCGTCGCCCTGGCCCGCGCGCTGGCGCCGGAGCCCGCCCTTTTGCTGCTGGACGAGCCGTTTTCCGGCCTGGACACCGGCCTGCGCCGCACCGTGCGCGAGCAGACCCTGCGCGTGCTTCAGGACACCCGGGTGGCGGCCCTGATGGTCACCCACGACCCGGAAGAGGCCATGTTCATGGCCGACCGCATCGCCCTGATGCAGGCCGGGCGGGTGGTCCAGATCGACAGCCCCATGCAGATGCACCACCGGCCGCGCTCGCCGTTCGCGGTGCGCTTCTTCAGCGAGGTCAACGAGGTCACGGGCGTGGTGCGGGGCGGCGGCGTGGACACGCCGCTGGGCTTTTTCGATGCGCCCGATCTGCCCGAGGGCGTCAGCGCGCGCGTGCTGGCCCGGCCGGAGGCGCTGATCCCCACCCTGTCGGGCGAGACCGCGTTCGGGGCCCGCGTGGTGTCCGTGCGGCCGCTGGGGCACGAGACGATCCTGCTGCTCGGCCTGTCCCGCCCCGGCGCGCCGGAGGCCGAGGAACTGCCCCTGATCGCGCGTGTGACCGGCCAGCCGCGCTGCGCGCCGGGGGACATCGTGGCCTTGCAGATCGAGGACAGCGAGTGCTTCGTGTTCCCCGACGACGGCGGGTGATGGCGCACGCGGCCCGTCCCTGACTGCCCCCGGCGCGACTGCGCCGGCGCCGCAAAGCGGCGGAGGCCCTGAAACGGGCGCGGCCGTTTCCGGGCCGATGCCAAAACCCTACGTCGCCATCTCGTCGATGTCGGCGTCCGACAGGTGGCCCGGCACGATGGTCAGGGGCACCCGCAGGCGGTGGGCGTGCTTGCCGGTCAGGGCAGCCACCAGGGGACCCGGCCCGTCGCCGCCCATGCCGGCCGCCAGCACCACGATCGAGACGTTGGGTTCCTCTTCAAGCATGGTGAGCAACTCCTCGGTCGGGTTGCCCTCGCGCACGAACAGGGCGGGCATGCGGCCGGTCATGCGCCCGACCAGCGAGGCCGTGCGCTGGAGGACCTCTTCGGCGTCCTCGCGGGCCTCGTCGCGCATGCGCTTGCCGACGAACATCCAGTGCTCGAATTCGGCCGGCTGGCTGACGTGCAGAAGGGCGACGTGACCGCCCGTGGCGACGGCCCGGCGGCAGGCATAGCGCAGCGCCGCGCGCAACTCGGCCGACTGGTCCACGACCACCAGGAAGGTGCGGTGGTCCGGACTGATGGCGGCGGACGCGTCTGTCTCCTCGTCACGCCGCATGGCATTCATGAACATGGGGGGCGTCCTTTCCTCCCGAACCGGACCCCTGAACGCACGGGGAAGACTTGGTGTCTTCTTCGGCCATGCCGTCCTGCTCTCCTGTCCCGCCGGTCCGTCGGACCGTTCGTGTCGTCCCAGCGGCACCGGCCGGGCCTGACCTCGCCGCCCCGAGCCAGCGCGGAGACAACCTCTCATCTTCGCGCGGTCGGCCGTCCGAGGCAAATGCCTTCGTGCCCGGTCGCGGTGGGCGCGGTCCACCCGGTCGGGCGGTCCGTGTCGGGAAAAGGCGCGATTTCGCGCCGTCCTGCAGTCGTCCCGGGACCGTTGCGGGGTCGGTCAAGGCGAGCCCACGGGGGGGTGGCCGCCGTGCCAGGATCCCGCCTCCAGCGGTCCCCCGCTCTGGCCCCAGGCGGTGATGCCGCCCTCGATTCGGTAGATCGGGCCGGGATGTCCTTCGCTCACCAGGGCCATGGCCGCATACTCGCAGCGCACACCCACGGCGCAGTGCAGCACCAGCCGTCCACCGTCCGGCGGCGCGGGGACCTGGCCCGGATCGAATGCCGACAGGGGCACGGGTACGGCCCCGGGAATGTGCGCCTGGGCGTATTCGTACATCTCGCGGACATCGACGATCACCGCCTCGCCCGCCGCATGCCAGGCCTGCGCCGTGGCCGGGTCCACGATGTGCACACGCTCGCGCATCCGGGCGACGGTTTCGGGGCTGGGCGGGGTCCGGAACATGGCGGCCATCCAATCTAAGGACGAAGAGAGACGGCCACGACGGTTGGCGGGGGCCCCGCCCGGATTTTGGCGCGTCCAGGTTCAACCGAACGATACCCGCTCACTCGCGCGGATCCCGGCTCTGATGCGAAATGAGGTGTCCCTCCTCCTTTCGCAAGAGCGCGCTTTGCGGTCCGGGGGTTTTTTGCCAGGATGAGAGCGCCCTTTGCCACCGACAGAGCCCCGCGCGATGCCCGATCCCGCCCCGCCCTCGCCCTCGCCAATGCCCACCCCGGACCCGTCGGCCTCCCCGCCGGAGGCGGACGAGACCCTGGATGCCCGCGACCTGCGCTGCCCGCTGCCGGTGCTGCGGGCGCGCAAGATGCTGAACGCCATGCGGCCGGGCGAGGTACTGGCGGTGGTCTCGACCGATCCGGCCAGCATGGCGGACTTCCGCAGCTTCTGCGGCGCCGGCGCGGCCGTGCTGGAGGCCCAGCGCGCCGAGCCCGCCGCCGGCCTGTACCGGCACTGGCTGCGCCGCCCCGAGGCGGAGGGCTGACGGTCGTTGCGCGGGGGGCCGGCCCGCCCCGCCGCCGGTGCAGGGACTCACCACAGAGACACAAAGACCACGGAGCGGGCGCCACCCGGCCGGAGCGGGGGGGTAGGCGGTCGAGGCGTTCTGAGACGACGTGTCGGGTGGAGTCTGCCCGCGCGAGCGGGCCAATCCTCCATGGCGGCCACCTTAGACGGCGGCCTGTGCCTTCGGCGCGCCGCCGCCCGACGGGAACTTGCAGCGGCGACCGGACACGGCGGCGTGCGCCGTTGGGGAGACGCCACCTGGCAGCGCTGAACGTCCTGAAAACAGCCCACACAGGCACATTCAATCCATCCGGCTCACCCGTAAAGACTGCGGGTGCCCCGGCGCCTTCGCCCGATCCCTCCTGGATCAAAGCCGATCGCACTTCGGGTAGACCTCAGTCTAGTTTCACAGATGGCGGTGCCCTTTGTAATATACACATTGAGATTTCGCCTATTCGATCAATAGGCGCTAAGGGCGCTTCTTTTAAGTTATGGGAGAATTCTGGGCCGGAAGCACGCGACGCCCGTGCGCCGGCGCCGCTGACCCGGGGAGGCTGCATGCCATGCTGATCCGCCTGCCACGACGACCCACAGGGCCTTTCGGAACGAGCCCGCAGGTCGACCCTTCCGAACACCCTTCGCGGCCCGTGCCCGGTTCGACGGTCGTGCACCGCACCCGCATGTGGGCCCGGGTTGAAGTCCTGCTGCTTTCGGTGGCCGCACTCCTGGCGTTCCTGATCGGCGTCGATCTGGACATCTTCGAGGTCCTGATCGACTTCACACGGAAGCATGAAGACTACGAGATCGACGAATTCATCACCGCTGCCATCGTCCTTGGGTTTTTCCTGTCGATCGTCTTCGTCACCCGCTCGATCCAGCTCTCCCGCCTGCTCCGCACCCTTCAGCGCGCCCAGGGCGATTTGGCCGACGCCCTCGCCCTGTCCGACAGCCTGCGGGCGGAGGCCGAAATGGCCAACCAAGCGAAGACGAACTTCCTGGCCGCAACCAGCCATGAGTTGCGCACACCGCTGACCGCCATCCTCGGCTTTTCGGACATGATGCGGGAGCGTCAGGTCCCCGGCGGCCGCGTTGACGGCTATGTCGAGTATGCGGGCTACATCCACCGGAGCGGCGCGGACCTGCTCGCGATCCTGGAGGACCTGCTGGACATCGCCAAGATCGAAGCCGGCCGCACCGAACTGCACCCTGCCCGAGTCGACGTCGCAGAGGTCGTCGCACACTGCCTGCGCAACGTATCCAGCGGGGCGGCGCGCAAGGGCCTGCGCACGGCCGTTCAGATCGCACGCACGGACGCCCTGGTGACGGCCGATACGGCGGCGCTGCAGCGCATGATCACGAACCTGGTAACCAATGCGATTAAGTACAACCGCCCCGGCGGCGACCTGACGATCCGCGGCGGCACGCAGGGGAACGGCGATTACGCGATCCAGGTGGCGGACACCGGCGTCGGCATGCCGGACAAGGACATCCCGCGCGCGCTGCTGCCCTACGAGCGGCTAGACGCCGCGCGCACGTCCGCCGAGCCTGGGGTGGGGCTCGGCTTGGCCATCGTGCATACCCTGATGCTGGCCCACGGAGGCTCAGTGGAGGTGGACAGCACCGTGGGCGAGGGCACCACCGTCACGCTCCGCTTCCCGGCGGCGTCCTAGGCCGGACCGCTCCCGCAGGCAAGAGGCCGGAGGCGCCGTTGATCCGCTCGGGATCACACCACCAGCGTAGGAAAGAAGCGTTCGGTGTGGCGCGCGAGCCGGTAGAGTGGTATCCGGCCCGCACAGGCGGGCCAATCCGCCGCAGGGGGCACCACAGACGGCGGCATGCGCCGGTGGTGTTAAGCCGGCCTGCGGAGCTACGGGACCTAGTCCAACTCTTCGAAGTGTCGCCCGAATTTGATGCCTGTCAAACCAGAAGACAGCAGCCTTGACTTAAACTGATCCGATATAAAAACATGATGCCCTGATACAAATTTATCAAGCCAAGCATGTTTATTACAGATTGTCTGCTTATTAAAGGCGAGTCTCTTGTGCGTTGCTTCTTTTATCTTCCATGTTCCATCCTTTTTTACAGTTGTCGCATTCCTATCAACAGAATCCAAGCGATGGCAGGGATTAAACCAATAACGGTGCCCGGCGATCGATCCATATTCCCACTCTAAAGAGATTGGGAAAAACTGATGAAGGCTTATCCCTTTGAGTCCGGGACCACATCATGTGGTGACAGGTGGCCTGAAACGGCGTAGAACATAACGTGAAC
>NZ_WIVE01000095.1 GCF_009601025.1 Roseospira navarrensis
TCCTGGGCATCGCCACCACCAAAGGCCCAATCTCCTACGATATGTTGATCGCGCCGGAAGCAAAGGGATAAGCCTTTAAGGTGGATCTCCGCTATTTTGGGCGCCCATTATCAGTTGATAGAAGGAGGGGCTTGATAACCCCCTACTCCCACTCAATCGTTCCCGGGGGCTTGCTGGTCACGTCATAGACCACGCGGTTGACGCCCTTGACCTCGTTGATGATGCGGCTCGCCACACGGCCCAGGAAGGTGTGGTCGAAGGGGAAGTAGTCCGCCGTCATGCCGTCGGTCGCGGTCACGGCGCGCAGGGCCAGGACAAAATCGTGGGTGCGGCCGTCGCCCATCACGCCGACACTGCGCACCGGCAGCAGCACGGCGAAGGCCTGCCAGATGGCGTCGTACAGGCCGGCGCGCGCGATCTCCTCCAGATAGATCACGTCGGCCTTGCGCAAAATCGCCAGCTTCTCGCGCGTCACCGGCTGGTCCGGCAGGCGGATGGCCAGCCCCGGCCCGGGGAAGGGGTGGCGGCCGACCATGGCCTCGGGCAGCCCCAGTTCGCGGCCCAGGTCGCGCACCTCGTCCTTGAACAGCTCGCGCAGGGGCTCGACCAGCTTCATGTTCATGCGCTCGGGCAGGCCGCCCACGTTGTGGTGGGACTTGATGGTGACCGAGGGGCCGCCGTGGAACGACACGCTCTCGATCACGTCGGGATAGAGCGTGCCCTGGGCCAGGAAGTCGGCGCCGCCGATCTTCTTCGCCTCGTCCTCGAACACATCGATGAACAGCTTGCCGATGGTCTTGCGCTTGACCTCGGGGTCGGTCACGCCGTCCAGCGCGTCCAGGAACAGGTCGTCGGCGTGGCGCACCACGAGGCGGATGTTGAAGCGGTCGCGGAACACGGCCTCGACCTGCTCGCTCTCGCCCTGGCGCATCAGGCCGTGGTCCACGTACACGCAGATGAGCTGCTCGCCGATGGCCTCGTGGACCAGGGCGGCGGTCACCGCGCTGTCCACGCCGCCCGACAGGCCGCACAGCACCCGGCCCGAGCCCACCTGCGCGCGGATGCGCTCGATCGCCTGATCCTTGAACGCGGCCATGGTCCAGTCGCCGGAGCAGCCGCACACCCCGTGGGTGAAGGCGCGCAGCAGGGCGGCGCCCTCGGGTGTGTGGACGACCTCCGGGTGGAACTGCACCCCATAGAAATGCCGCGCATCGTCGGCGATGGCGGCGAAGGGCGCGCCGTCGCTGGTGCCCACCACGCGGAAGCCGGGCCCCAGGTGGTCCACGCGGTCGCCGTGGCTCATCCACACCTGATGGCGCTCGGCGATCTGCCAGACGCCATCGAACAGGGCGCAGGTGTCCTTGACATCCAGGAAGGCGCGGCCGAACTCGCGGTGGTCCGAGGTGGTCACGCGCCCGCCCAGTTGCTCCACCATGGTCTGCTGGCCGTAGCAGATGCCGAGCACCGGCAGCCCCATGGAGAACAGCTCCTGCGGCGCGCGCGGCGTACCCATGGCGGTGACCGAGGCCGGTCCGCCGGACAGGATCACGCCCTTGGCCCCGAACGCCCGGATGTCGCGCCCGCTGACGCTGTTGAACGGGTGGATCTCGCAATACACCCCGGATTCGCGCACGCGGCGGGCGATGAGCTGGGTGACCTGGCTGCCGAAATCGATGATGAGGATGCGGTCCATGGACGGGCGGGCTCCGGCGGAAGAGACACGGACGGGATACGGACGGGATTGGGGCGATCTATAGCAGGGCCGGTTGCCCCGGGGCACCCGCAAATGTCCCCATCCCGCGCGGGTTGGGGGACTTGACCCCGATCCGAATCGGGTTCATGTCATGGGCGCCCAATAATCGGGGCACCCGCGCGCGGGCAGACCCCGGTCCGGGTGCGGCGCAACCCAATCAGGAGCAGGCATGGCCAAGGAAGACGCCATCGAGTTCAACGGCACCGTCACGGAGCTTTTGCCCAACGCGATGTTCCGCGTGAAGCTGGACAACGACCACGAGGTGCTCGCCCATACCAGCGGCAAGATGCGCAAGAACCGCATCCGCGTGCTGGCCGGCGACCGGGTCAACGTGGAAATGACCCCGTATGACCTGACCAAGGGTCGCATCACCTTCCGCTACAAGTAGGCGGCCCGATGACGGGCGACGCCCCGCCGGGCGCCCCCGACGCCCCGCGCCCGCCGCTGGTGCTGGCCTCCGCCTCGCCGCGCCGCCTGGACCTGCTGGCGCGCCTCGGCGTGACGCCGGACCGGGTGGATCCGGCCGACCTCGACGAATCCCCGCTGCCCCGCGAACTGCCGCGCGATCATGCCCGCCGCCTGGCCCGCGACAAGGCCCGGGCCGTGGCCGCGCGCCATCCCGGGTCGTTCGTGCTGGCCGCCGACACGGTGGTTGCGCGCGGCCGCCGCATCCTGCCCAAGGCGGAGGACGCCGCGACCGCGCGGCGCTGCCTGTCCCTGCTGGCCGGCGAGTCGCACCGGGTGTGGGGCGGCGTGGCCCTGGTCGCGCCCGATGGCGATCTGTCCGAACGCGTGGTCGAGACCCGCGTGGTCCTGAAGCGGCTGGATGCGGGCGAGCTGGCGGCCTACCTGGACAGCGGCGAGTGGCACGGCAAGGCCGGCGGCTATGCCATCCAGGGCCGGGCCGAAGCGTTCGTGCGCCAGCTCGTGGGTTCCCACTCCAACGTGATCGGCCTGCCGCTGTACGAAACCCGGGCGCTGCTGCGCGGCCGGGGTTATCCCGCGCCGTGACCTCGGGCGATGCCATCGTGGCGGCCCTGGACGCATCGTCGGCGCTGGTGGTCTCGGTCTCCCCCGGCGAGACCCGGGCGGCGCGCCTGGACTTCGGTTGCCTCACCGCCATCGTGCATCACCGGCCCTGGGCGGCCGCGCCCGGCGCGGTGCTGCTGGGCCGCGTGCGCGCGCGCCTGCCCGACGGCGCGGCGTTCGTGGACCTGGGGCCATGGGGCGACGGCTTCCTGGACGCGCGGGAGATGACCGGCCCGGCGGTGTCCGAGGGCCGCGCGGTGCTGGTGCAGGTGCGGCAGGCGGCCCGCACCGAACCCCACGGCGGCACCAAGGCCGCCCGGCTGACCCGCGCCGTGGCGCTCACCTCGCCCCGGCTGGCGCTGGGCGGCCGGCGGCCGGGCGCGGCGGTCTCGAAGCGCCTGACGGACGACGCCGAGCGCGGCCGCCTGCGCGCCTGGGCCAAGGGCGCGGCGGCCAAGGGGGAGTCGCTGGTGGTGCGCACCGGCGCGGCCGGGGCGGATCCGGCGGACCTGCACGGCGATCTGGCGCGGCTGCGCACGGCCTGGGCGGACCTGCACGGCGATCTGGCGCGGCTGCGCACGGCCTGGGCGGACCTGACCACGCAGACCGAAACCGCGACCCCGCCCGCCCTGGTCCGACCGGCCCCGCTCGACTGGGGCGCGCTGCTGGGACCGGACGACGAGATGCCGCCCTCGGTGGTGGTGCTGGACGACGCCCGCATGCGGCGGCCGCTGGCGGCGGATCTGGCGGCCTGGCTGGAGGCGCCGCCCGCGTGGCTCGCGCACACCGGCCCGGACGATCTGGTCGAGGCCACCGGCATCGCCGAAGCCCTGGACGCGGCGCTGGACCCGGTGGTGCCGCTGCCCTCCGGCGGGCGCATGGTGATCGAGCCCACGGCCGCCCTGGTCGCCGTGGACGTGGACGCCGGATCGGGCGACGCGCAGGCCGCCAACGCCATGGCCCTGGCCGGGCTGCCGGGCGAACTGCGCCGGCGCGGGCTGGCCGGGTCGATCCTGGTGGACCTGATCCCGGGCGGGCCGCGTCTGCCGACGGGCGACCGCACCGCGCTGGACGCGGCGCTGGCGGCCGATCCCTGGCCGGCGCGGCTGGCCGGGGTGTCGCGGCTGGGCCTGATCGAGATCACGCGGGAGCGGCGCGGCCCCACCCTGGCGGAGACCCTCACCGGACCCGAAGGCCGCGCCGTCGCGGCCCTGCGCGCGGCGGACCGGGCGGCGCGGGTGACCCCGCCGCCGGCCCGCCTTCAGCTCGATGGGGACCCGGCGACGGCCGCCGTCTTGCGCGGTCCCCTGGCCGATGCGGTGCGCGACGTGGAGACCCGCCGCGCCGTGCGGCTGATCCTGCCGGGGTGACGCCGGGGATTGTCATCCCGCCCGTTCCCCTCTAGGACCAAAGGCAAGGCCCCGCACGCGGGCCGCCAAAGGAAACGGGGAGACGGGGCACGATGCTTCTGGAGATCGAGGGGCTGGCCAGTCATTACGGCCGCATCCAGGCGCTCGACGGGGTCAATCTGGCCATCGGCGAGGGCGAACTGGTCGCTCTGGTGGGCGCCAACGGCGCCGGCAAGACCACCCTGCTGCGCTGCGTGTCCGGCGTGCAGCCGGTCTCCGCCGGTCGCATCCTGTTCGATGGCGCGGACATCACCCGCGCGTCGTCGCACCGGCGCGTGGCGCTGGGCATCAGCCAGGTGCCGGAAGGCCGCCAGATGTTCGGCCCGCTGTCGGTGGAGGACAATCTCCGCCTCGGCGCGTTCCGCCGCAAGGGGCCCAATATCGCCGACGACCTGGAGCGCATGTACGTGCGCTTCCCCATCCTGAAGGAAAAGCGGCACCTGCCCGCCGGGACGCTCTCGGGGGGGCAGCAACAGATGCTGGCGATCTGCCGGGCGCTGATGTCCCACCCCCGCCTGCTGCTGCTGGACGAGCCGTCGATGGGCCTCGCGCCGCTGCTGGTCAGCGAGATTTTCGACACCATCAAGCTGCTGAAGGAGCAGAAGACCACCCTGTTCCTGGTGGAGCAGAACGCCCACGCCGCGCTGGGCGTCGCCGACCGGGGCTATGTGCTGGAAACGGGCGCCATGGTGCTGACCGACACCGGCCCGGCCCTGCTGACCAACGACCGGGTCCGCGAGGCGTATCTGGGGATTTAGGGCGCGGCTGGACCTGCTGGACAACGCGCCCGGCCTGCGCGTGGAACTGGTGTTCCCGGAAAAGGCCGCGCGCCGGACGCCGGCGGAGGGCGAAGCCCCGGCGGCGGGGCAGGACCCGCACAGGACACGTCGGCGGACCGACCTCAGCGTTCGACACAGGTCCGCGCAACCCAGGCACGGAACGCCTCTTCCTCCAGCCGCCCGGCGGCGAGGTCCATCATGACCGCCGTCGCCTCCCGCTCGGTGGCATCGAGATCGTACCCGTTGAGGATCAGCGTCACGCCCAGGGCCACAAAGGCGATCCGCTTATTGCCATCCAGAAACGGGTGGTTCCGGCTCAGACTGACGCACAGGGCGGCAGCCACGTCGATGACGGAAACGGTGTCACCCCCGTAGGCGATCACCTGTAGCGGCCGGGCCATGGCCCGTTCCAAGGCGCCCCGATCCCGCAGCCCCGGCTGCCCGCCGAAGGTCTCGATCAGGTCCCGGTGCAGCGCCTCGATCGCCTCAATCGGCGGCAGGACCGGCGCGATCATGGCGCTCAATCACTGGGCAAGATCGCGCAGGGTGCGGGGATAGCGCTGGATGAAGGCGCGCCCGGCCTCCATGGTGTCCGAGCACGCGTCGGCGGCCTTGGCGATTTCGATGCGGCCATCGCGGGCGGTCACGGTCACGGTATCGCCCCGGTCCATGGACGCCGCCGACAGCACATCAGGCGGAATGGTGACGCCCGTCGCGTTGCCGACCTCGGTCAGGCGTTGGGTTCGCATGGCGCACCTCCCTGCAGATCCTGGACTCCGTCACGTGCTGGGTCAGCATGGAATATCGTGGGTTCTTCCGTCAAGGCGAGGGCAGCAGGGCGCCGCCGGTTGGGTGCGCATCGCAGGCGCTCCCCAAAATGCCCGCTCCCTGCGTTGTCCGCGCGGCGCTGTCGGGGTATGCCCACCGGCGTTCCCCCTGCCAACACCGGAGAGCCCGGCCATGACGACCCACCCCCCTGAGGCGCGCGAAACGCTGGTGGTCAACGTGTTCGGCGGGCCGGGCGTCGGCAAGTCCACCTTCGCCGCCGCCCTGTTCGCGGCCCTGAAGCGGCGGCACATCTGCGTAGACTTGGTGACCGAGGTGCCGAAGGACCGCATCTGGGAAGGCCGCCCGCACGCCATCCACAACAAGGTCACCATCCTGGGTGACCAGTGGGGCCGGATCGAAACCCGGCTGGGCAAGGTGGACGTGGTGGTGTGCGACGGGCCGGTGCTGCTGGCGAGCGTGTACGCGTCACCGGACGACCCGCCATGTTTTCACGATCTGGTGCGCTGGTGCCATGCGCGGCCGCGCCGCCTCGACCTGCGGCTGGAGCGACCGCCGGGGACATACGATGCCTATGGTCGCCTGGAATCGTGGGAGGAAGCGCTGGCGGCCGACCGCCGGGTCCGGGATCTGCTGGCCGACATCGGCGACGACGGCGTGTGGACGGTCACCGACCGCGACGGCGACCTGCCCCGGATCGTCGAGGCCGTGCTGGAGCGGACGGCGGCCCCCGCCTGATCTTGGGGCCGGGGGCCGGCCGGTGTACGCCGTCAGTGCTTCAGGATCTGGCTCAGGAACAGGCGGGTGCGGTCGCTCTTGGGGTTGGTGAAGAACTCCGACGGCGGCGCCTGCTCGACCACCTGGCCGCTGTCCATGAACACCACCCGATCGGCGACGGTCTTGGCGAAGCCCATCTCGTGGGTCACGCACACCATGGTCATGCCGGATTCGGCGAGCTGGACCATCACGTCCAGCACCTCCTTGATCATCTCGGGATCGAGGGCCGAGGTGGGCTCGTCGAACAGCATCAGCTTGGGGTTCATGCACAGCGCGCGGGCGATGGCCACGCGCTGCTGCTGACCGCCCGACAACTGGCCGGGGTACTTCAGGGCCTGCTCGGGGATCTTGACGCGCTCCAGCAGGGCCATGGCCCGTTCCTCGGCCTGCCGGCGCGGCTCCTTGCGGACCCAGATCGGCGACAGCACGCAGTTTTCCAGCACGGTCAGGTGCGGGAACAGGTTGAAGTGCTGGAACACCATGCCGACCTCGCGCCGGATCATGTCGATCTTCTTGACGTCCTCGGTCAACTCGATGCCGTCCACCACGATGGAGCCCGCCTGGTGCTCCTCCAGCCGGTTCACGCAGCGGATCATAGTGGACTTGCCCGACCCGGAGGGGCCGCAGACCACGATCCGCTCGCCCTTGTGGACGGTCAGGTTGATGTCCCGCAGCACGTGGAAGCTGCCGAACCACTTGTTCATGTCGGTGATCTGGATCATCGCCTCGGCGCCGACATGGTGGTCCACGGGATGGCCATCCACCAGACCGTTGGGGTCCTGCATGGAGATGATGTCGGTCATGGGCGTCGGTCCTTGGTGACGGAACGGGAGAAGGCGGCGGCGGGTTTCGGCATCGTCATCGGCATCGTCATCGTCATCGCTTGTGCCCCGTGTGCAGCTTGCGCTCCAGGCCCTGGCTGTACTGGGACATGCCGAAGCAGAAGACCCAGAAGCAGAAGGCGGCGAACACGTAGCCCTCGACGGCCACCCGGCCCCAGGCGGGATCGACGATGGAGGCCTGGACGGCGCCCAGGATGTCGAACAGCCCGATGATGAGCACCAGGGTGGTGTCCTTGAACAGGGCGATGAAGGTGTTGACGATGCCGGGGATCACCATCTTCAGCGCCTGCGGCAGGATGATGAGCCCGGTCGCCCGCCAGTAGCCCAGGCCGAGCGCGGCGGCGGCCTCGTACTGGCCTTTGGGGATGCCCTGCAGGCCGCCGCGGATGACCTCGGCCATGTAGGCCGACTGGAACATGACGATGCCGATCAGGGCGCGCAGCAGCTTGTCGAAGTTCACGCCCTCGGGCAGGAACAGCGGCAGCATGACCGAGGCCATGAACAGCACCGAGATCAGCGGCACGCCGCGCCACAGCTCGATGAACATCACGCAGATGGTGCGGATGATCGGCATGTGGGAGCGCCGGCCCAGCGCCAGCAGGATGCCGATGGGCAGGGCGGCGACGATGCCCACATAGGACAGCACGAGGGTCAGCATCAGGCCGCCCCACTTGCCGGTCTCGACGGCGGGCAGGCCGAACACGCCGCCCAGCAGCAGCACCGCCGTGATGAGCGGGTACAGCGTCAGGCCGAAGATGCCCAGCCACTTGCGCACCACGGCCGGGGTGCCGGGCAGGAACTGCGGCACCAGGAACGCGGCCAGCATCAGGAACATGATGTTGACGCGCCAGCGTTCCGGGTCCGGGTAAAAGCCGTAGATGAAGAACTGGAAGCGCGCGCCGACGAACACCCAGCACGCGCCGTCGCTGGTGCAGTCGTCGGACGACGAGCCGAAGAAGTCCGCCGAGACCAGCGCCCAGTCGATCAGCGGCGGCACGATCAGCCAGATCAGATAGAGGCCGATCGCGGTCAGCAGCACATTCAGCGGCGAGGACACCAGGTTCTCGCGCACCCAGCGCACGGGGCCCACCGCCGACGAGGGCGGCGGACGCGGCGGAATGGGACGGAAGCTGTCGGCCGGCGCGCCGCCGGTGGGGGTCATCTCCGCCATGGCCTAGCGCTCCTTCAGGGCCATGGCCCGGTTGTAGAGGTTCATGAGCAGCGAGATGGACAGGCTGATGGTGAGATAGACCGCCATGGTCATGGCCACGATCTCCACCGCCTGGCCGGTCTGGTTCAGGGTCGTGCCCATGAACACGGCCACCAGATCGGGATAGCCGATGGCGGTGGCCAGCGAGGAGTTCTTGGTCAGGTTCAGGTACTGGCTGGTCAGGGGCGGGATGATGACCCGCATCGCCTGCGGGATGACGATCAGGCGCAGCGCGGTCCCCCGACGCAGGCCCAGCGCCATGGAGGCCTCGGTCTGGCCATGGCTGACCGACTGGATGCCGGAGCGCACGATCTCGGCGATGAAGCTGGCGGTGTAGAGCGTCAGGGCCAGCCACAGCGCGATGAACTCGGGGATCAGGCGCACGCCGCCCTTGAAGTTGAAGCCCTCCAGCGCCGGCAGATCCCACAGCAGGGGCGCGCCGATGAGCCAGAACACGATGACGGGCAGGCCGATCACCAGGGCGAACGCGGTCGGCCAGGCCGGGAAGCGCTGCCCGGTGGCGTCCTGGCGTTTCTTGGCCCAGCGGATCAGCACCACGGACCCGACGACGGCCGCCACGAACGTCGCCACGACGAACCAGAACGAGGGCTCCACATCGGGCGACGCCATGTACAGGCCGCGGTTGTTCATGAAGGCGTTGAACGGGAACTCAAGGCTCTGCTTCGGCCCGGGCAGGGCGCGCAGCACCGCGAAGTACCAGAAGAAGATCTGCAGCAGCAGCGGGATGTTGCGCGTGATCTCGACGTAGACCAGCGCCATCTTGGCGATCAGCCAGTTGCTGGACAGCCGCGCCACACCGACGATGAAGCCCAGGAGGGTCGCGAACAGAATGCCGAGACTGGAGACGAGCAGCGTATTCAGGATGCCGACAATGAACGTGCGGCCGTAGGTGTTGCTCTCGTCGTAGGGGACCAGCGAGAACAGGATGCCGAACCCGGCCGTGTTGTCCAGAAAGCCGAAGCCGGTGGTGATGCCGCGGCTTTCCATGTTGGTCAGGGTGTTCTGGAAGATGGTCCAGAAGAACCACAGCACGAGCACCAGGGCGACCGCCTGGAACGTCACCGCGCGCACGCGCGGATTGTTCCAGGGAGCGACGCTTTTCGGGGCGGCCGGTTCGGCCATGGACGGCACCTCCTCGCGAGAGTGACGGCGGTCGGTGGAAAGACCGGGGCCCGGGGACCGGGCCCCGCGGCGGCGGCCCCGATCCCCGGTCCGGCGGGGGGCGGGTTAGCGGACCGGCGGGGCGTACTGGATGCCGCCGTTGGTCCACAGGGCGTTCAGGCCACGGGCGATCTCAAGCGGGG
>NZ_WIVE01000096.1 GCF_009601025.1 Roseospira navarrensis
CCCGTGCAATCCTGGCATGCATCGCCGGACTTATCTCGCCCAAACAACCAGCATGCATATCTAACGCAAACTGAGCCATAATTTTAGGATGTCATCCCGAGTGAGCGAAGCGAGACGAGGGATCTCGAGAGCCCTGCTCCGACAGCGCGGAGCGTGCCGTCATGTTAACTTCAGCCCGTTGCCGTGGCGTCCTGGAGCGTCGGCTTGCGTCCGCGTTGCCCTCATTGCACGATGATGACGGGGTCAAACTTGCGCGCAGTCGGGGGAGGGTGACGTGAGCACGGAGGAAGCCGGGGGCGGAGGCGGGTCCGCTCGCGCGGTGTCGTCTGGTGGGGCCATGGCGGCCGACGGTCACGCGGCCGCCGCCGAGGATGCCCATGCGGTCGCCGGGCGTCGGGCGCGCCGGGCCATGGGTCTGGTGGTCGCCCTTCTGGTGCTGGCCGGGCTGGCGGGGGGCTGGTTCGTCGTCTCCTTCGTCCAGGAGGAACGGTCCCGCGCCCTGCAGGACTGGCAGGTGCGCCTGGGGATCGTGGCCGAGGGCCGCGCCGGGGCGGTGTCCCAATGGCTGGGCGAGCAGGCGGCCATCCTGTCGCGTCTGGCGGACAATCCCAGCGTTCAGCTCTATGTCATGGCCCTGAAGGGCGATGCCGGCGGGGAGACCGAAGCGGACCCGGAAGCGAACCCGGAAGCGGACCCCGGGCGCCGGGACACGGCCGCCCGCCCGGAGGTGGTCGAGGGCGCGTTCCTGCGCACGCTCCTCAACGCCACGGCCGACCAGACCGGATTCGTGCCCGCGCGGCGATCGGGTCGCGTGCCGGCCAACGTGGCCGTGCCGGAGCGGGCCGGGTTGGCGGTGGTGGACACGGCCGGCGACCGCCTCGCGGCCAGCGAGACCATGCCGGCCCGTCTGCCGGACGGGTTCGGCTCGGCGCTGGCCGAGGCGGGCCAGGGCCAGGTGGTCGTTCACGGCCCCGTCCCCGGGCCGACCGGCGCGCCCGTGCTGGGCTTTGCGGTGCCGTTGTACGCGGTGCACCAGGACGCCGGCAGCGGCGGCCCGGTCATCGGGTTCGTGATCGGTGTGCGACCCTTCGACGAAGCGGTGCTGAGCCTGTTGCGCCAGCCGGTGACGCCCTGGCGCAGCGCCCAGACCTATCTGGTCCGGCCCGAGGGCGGCGCGGTCCGCTACCTCTCGCCCGTGGACGACGGCACCAAGGCGCTTTCCACGCTGCTGGCGCTGGACACGCCCGATCTGGCGGCGGCGATCGCCACGCGCGAGCCCGGCCTGTTCGCCAGCGGTCGCCGGCATGACGGCACGGATGTGCTCTTCACCAGCCGCCCGGTCCGCCTGACCGACTGGCTCCTGTTGACCACCGTGTCCGAGGACGAGGCCCTGGGGGCCACGGATGCCCGCCTGCAAACACTGCTGGTGGTCCTGGGTCTGGTCATCCTCGGCGTGCTGGGCGGGGTGCTGGCGCTATGGCGGCACGGGGTCTCGGTGCGCGTGGCCGATCTCGCCAGCCGCTACCGCCTGACCGCGGACCGCCTGCGGGAGACCATGGCCTTCGTGCGCGTGGTGACCGATGGCCAGCCGACGGCGATCGCGGCGGTGGACGAGGCGGGCCGCTATACCTTCGCCAACGCGCAGGCCGCCTGGGGCTCGGGGCTGGACCCCGAGGCGCTGGTGGGGCGCACGCTGGGCGAGGTGATGGGACCGCACGCCGCCCGGCGGCTGCAGGACCTGAACGCCCGCGCGCACCGGGACGGCGCGCCGGTGCATGATCTCGCCGCCATGGAGCGGGACGGCGAAGAGCGCATCATCAAGTCCGATCACATTCCGCTGGCGGCCACACGCGACCATCCGAACACGGTGCTGATGGTGCTGCAGGACGTCTCGGACCTGATCGGCGAGCGCCAGCGTCGCGAGGGCATTCTGCGCGACCTGGTCGGCACCCTGGTGGGGCTGGTGGACCGCCGCGACCCGTTCTCGTCGGATCATTCGGCGCGGGTGGCGGATCTCGCTGTCGCCATCGCCCGCGAGATGGGCGAGTCGGACGAGGTCTGCCGCACCGTCGATTTCGCCGGCAACCTGATGAACGTGGGCAAGATCCTGGTGCCGGAGGAGATTCTCACCCGGACCGGCCCGATCACGGAAGAGGAGATCAACACCGTGCGGGCCTCCGTCGTCCAGACCGCCGACCTGCTGAGCGGCGTGGATTTCGACCTGCCCGTGGGCGAGACCCTGCGTCAGCTTCAGGAACGCTGGGACGGGCGCGGTTATCCGGACGGCCTGAGAGGCGAGGAGATCCTGCCGCCCGCCCGGATCGTGATGGTCGCCAACGCCTTCGTCGGCATGGTCAGCCCGCGCGCGTTCCGTGGTCCCATGACGGTGGAGGCGGCGTTGCGGGAACTGATGGACGGAGTCGATGTGCGGTACGACAGGCGGCCGGTCGCGGCGCTGATGAACTACATGGAGAACCGGGGCGGCGCGGAGCGGTGGCGTCGGGCGCCCGACCGGGTTTGCGCCAATGAGTCGTAAGGGGGCAACGGCGTGATGTGTCCCGCCCCGTCAGCACTTCTCAGGATGGAGGGAGAACACCGGTTGCGGCCGGTGTCGGCCTGTTCTCCTCCCCCCTTCGGGGGGGAGGTTGGGAGGGGGGCGCGTTCATTTCCGCACGGATCACGCGAGCCGCGTCAATCCCACGGAATTTATTTCAACCCCACGGGCATTGTTTCAACCCCACCCCAGCCCTCCCCTATCCAGGGGAGGGAGTCCGGTTCGCGCCTGGGGCTCACAGCCGTTCATTTCGGAGGCCGCGCGGGCAAAAAAAATGAGAACTGCTGCTGCCCCGTCCGCCCCGCGGGCGGGGACAGGGCCAGCGGGATCGGGCGCGCACCAAGACCGGAAAAGCGTGTGCCAGGACCGGCAAAGACAACCGAAGATAAGCATGTTGCTCCTTGAAATCGTTCTTGGAAAACTGGGGGCGGCGATCCTTCCTTGATTGGCGACGCCTTTCGTCGTTTACTGCGGCGCCTGGGGGGAGCCATGTGGGCACTGCACAGTATTCGTCTGGATGATCTTTCCCTGCCCTGTTGTCTGGTCGATCCAGAAGGGCGGCTGCGCAAGATCAACACGGCCTTCCGCATCCGGTTCGGGGTCGTCGAGCTCGAGTCGCCGTGCGGGTCCGTGTTCACGGTGGTGCAGGCCGAGGACAATGTCCGCCGCGCCCGGGCGCTGCTGGCGGGCGATCTGTCGGTTGCGGACATGGCGGTCCCCAACGTTTCCGACAGTATCGTGTCCTATCGGGTGACGGCCGCGCCGATGGCCGGGGACCTGATCCTGCTGATGTTCACGGACATTTCGGATCATGTATCGGTAGAGGAACTCTACGCAGGGGATCTGCGCGAGCTTCACGACCTGTCGCACATCATGGCGCACGACCTGAAAGAGCCCGTGCGCACCATCAGCGGGTTCGCCAACCTGATCCAGCGGCGCATGGACGGCCAGGCCGGGACGGATGTGCGGGAGTACCTGCAGTTCATCCAGGCGGGGGCGGCAAGGCTGGACGCCATGATTACGGCCCTGGTGGACTACTCGCGCTCCACCAAGGCGCTGGACCTGTCCCAGACCGTCTCGATCCGCGCGTGCATGGACAGCGCGGCGGACAACCTGCGCTCTTTGATCCAGGAGACGGGGGCGACCCTGGGCTTTTCCGGGGATGGGCCGGTGGTGCACGGCGATCCGGACCGGCTGGTGCGGGTGTTCCAGAACATCTTCGCGAACAGCATCAAGTACGCCCGGCCGGACGCGCCCCCGCGCATCGACGTGACCTTCCGCCACGAGCCCAATGACGCCTGGATGATCGAGGTCCGGGACAACGGCATGGGTATCGCGGACGGCCAGTGCGGCGCCGTGTTCGCCCTGTTCCGGCGCGGCGTGCCGGACGACCGTGTGGAGGGCGAGGGCATCGGCCTCAGCATCTGCAAGCGCGTGATCGAGGCGCACGGCGGCGCCATCGGCATTCGCCCGGGCGAGGACGGCGGCGCCGTGGTCTGGGTGCGCCTGCGCAAGATGGGCCGCGCGCGCGCGGGTGCGCCGCCGTCGGGGGGCATGTCCCGGCGCGCGTTCCAGGAGAAGCTGCACACGCATCACGTCCGCATCGTCTCCCGTCTGGAGAACATCTCGGATACGCTGCTGCGGCGGCCCACGGACCCCAGCGTGGCGCAGGACGAGGCCCAGTTCCTGGCCGAGGAGATCGGCGCCTACCGAACCTTCATGCACCAGAACACCGACGTCATCGCCGACCTGATGCAGGCGGATGGGGACCCTCTCGGCACCCTGGCGGAGATCGATGAACTGCTGTTCGACGGCGAGCGTTGGCGCGACCGGCTGTCCGGACACGGCGCGGCAGCGGCGACTCAGGCGTTCATGGCCCGCATCCTGCGCCATGTGCACGGCGTGCATCATATCCTGACCCTGCGGCGACAGCGGCTGATCGAGGACCCGCGCGGCGGGGGCGGGCGCCTCGTCCACGTGGCGAAGGGCCCGCGCGAGGCGGTGGACATGAAGGCGGCGGCGTCCTAGCGCCGGAGCGACTGCGGCGCCGGGACCTTGATCGCGGGGGCGCGGCGCGTTACCTCAAAAAAAGGCCCGGATCCGGTGCCCCTCTTTCTTCCCTCGCCCAGCAAGGCCCGCCCCCCATGGATATCCGAGACGGCTTCCTGTCCGCCATCGGCGACACGCCCCTGATCCGCCTGTCCTGGCCCTCGGCGCGGACCGGCTGCCACATCTACGGCAAGGCCGAGTTCATGAACCCCGGCGGCTCCGTAAAGGACCGCGCGGCGCTTGCGCTGGTCCGCGACGGCGAGGCGAGCGGTCTGCTCAAGCCCGGCGGCACCATCGTCGAAGGCACCGCCGGCAACACGGGGATCGGCCTGACCCTGGTGGGCAACGCCCTGGGCTACCGGACCGTCATTGTCATGCCGGAGACCCAGAGCCAGGAGAAAAAGGACACCCTGCGCATGTGCGGGGCCGACCTGCGGCTTGTCCCCGCGAAACCGTTCAAGGACCCGGGCAACTACGTCCATGTGTCGCGTCGGCTGGCGGAGGAGATCGGCGGCTTCTGGGCCAACCAGTTCGACAATGTGGCCAACCGCGACGGCCATCGCCGCACCACGGGGCCGGAGATCGTCCGCCAGCTCGGGGGCCGGCTGGATGCCTTCACCTGCGCCGTCGGCACCGGCGGCACGCTGGCCGGCGTATCGTCCGCGCTGAAGGCCCACGACCCGGCCATCCGTACGGTTCTGGCGGACCCGCACGGGTCGGCCCTGCACGCCTGGATCACCGAGGGCGAGCCGCGCGCCGAAGGCACCTCGATCACCGAGGGGATCGGCCAGGGGCGGGTGACCGCCAACCTGGAGGGCGCGCCCATCGACGACGCGGTGCGGATCGCCGACGCCGACGCCCTTGAGACGCTGTTCCACCTGGTCCAGCACGATGGCCTTGTGCTGGGCGGTTCGTCCGGCATCAACGTGACCGCCGCCATGCGCGTCGCCGAGGCGCTGGGACCGGGCCACACCGTGGTGACGATCCTGTGCGACCTGGGAGCGCGCTACCAGAGCAAGATCTTCAATCCCGCCTTTCTGCGCGACAAGGGACTCCCCGTCCCACCCTGGATGCCCGCCGACCCTTCGGCCTGATACTGATCGGCGATGAACGGGACTCGTCCGTTCCATCGCCTCCGCCGCTTCGCGGCGCCGGCCCAGTCGGGCCCGTATGAGCCCCGGAGCACCCGTGCTGTCCTCTCAACACCTGACTTCCTGCAAGGATGAACCTGCCATGCCGAACGCCCTGCCCGACGCCCTGGTGACCACCGCGTGGCTGGCCGACCACCTGTCCGCGCCGGACGTCCGGATCGTCGATGCCCGCCACTTCATGCCCGCGGACCCCCGCGACCCGGCGGAGGAATACGCCAAGGCCCACATTCCCGGGGCTGTGTTCTTCGACATCGACCGTATCTGTGATCCGGACTCGCCGCTGCCGCACATGATGCCGAGCCCGGAGTTGTTCTCGTCGCGGGTGCGGACGCTGGGCCTGGGCGACGGCCACCGCATCGTCGTCTATGACCACGTGGGCGGGGCCTGCGCGGCCGCGCGGGTGTGGTGGATGTTCCGCGCGTTCGGGCATACGGACGTCGCGGTGCTGGATGGCGGCCTGCCCAAATGGGAGGCGGAAGGCCGCCCCGTGGATGATCGCATCCCGCATGTGACGCCGCGCCACTTCACGGCCCGCGTCAACGCGGCCCTGCTGGCCGACGCGGCGGCGGTGGCCCGGCACCTGGAGGCGGGCACGGCCCAGGTGGTGGATGCGCGCTCGGCCGAGCGGTTCCAGGGCGGTGGCGAGGAGCCCCGGCCCGTCGCCCGCGCCGGGCACATGCCGGGCGCGCTCAATGCGCCGTTCGGGGTTCTGCAGACGGGGCCGCACAACGAAATGGCTCCGGCCGACGAGATCCGCCGCCAGTTGGAGGCCGCCGGGCTGGACCTGACCCGGCCCATCGTCACGTCCTGCGGCTCCGGGGTGACCGCGTGCTACACGGCGCTGGCCCTGTACCGCCTCGGGCGCGACGATATCGCCGTCTACGACGGCTCCTGGGCCGAGTGGGGCGACCGCACCGACCTGCCCGTGACGCGCTGACAGGTGGGCCGTGCGCCGGCCCTCAGGTCAGGCCGTGTGCGGGATGATGCGCAGTTCGACCCGGCGGTTCTGCTGCCGGCCCTGTGGGGTGTCGTTGGTGGCGATCGGACGCGTCTCTCCGTGGCCCTGCCAGTACAGCCGCTCCGGCATGATGCCCTGGTTCATCATGAACTGGGTCACGGCCTGGGCGCGGTCCTCGGACAGGTCCTGATTGTAGCTGGTGCTGCCCGTGGAGTCGGTGTGGCCGTGGACCTGGATATAGGTCTTCGGGTTGTTCCGCAGCGTCTGGGCCACCTGCCGCAGCGTGGGCTGGAATCCGGGCGAGATCTGGGCCGAATCCACGGCGAAGGTGACGTTGGACGGCATGGTCAACAGCAGGCTGTCGCCCTGGCGCTGGACCTGAACGCCACTGCCGGCGACATCCTGGCGCAACTCCTGCTCCTGGCTGTCCATGTAGGCGCCCACGGCACCCCCGGCGAGCACGCCCACGCCCGCGCCGATCAGGGCCGAACGGCCCACGTTGCCGCCGACGGCCGCGCCGATGGCCGCGCCGGCCGCCGCCCCGCCGAGCGCGCCGAGGCCCGCGCCCGTGGCGGTGCGGTTGTAGTTGCCGGTGGTGTTGCAGCCGGCCATCAGCAGGCCGGCGACCGAGACGATCGCGACGGTGGCGGTAAGGCGGGTCTGCATCAGGGGCCTCCGATGGATGGAACGGGGGGGAAACGCCGCCTATTGTCGCGGGGGCGGAGCGTGAGGGCAAGACGGGGACTGCACCCGAATGCCCCCGGATTCGTCAGGGGCATGGGGCGGCACAGATTGACCGTTCCGGCCGATCCTGCCATGCGGATGCCGCGTAACAGTTCGGTAGGGCAAGACCATGGCGAGGACTGGATCCGTGACATCTCCGACCCGCCCCGGCTGGGGCCTTCTGAAGGCGGTCGTGGCGCTGCTGGCGCTGGCGGCCATCGTGCTGGCGATGACGCGCCTGCTGTCGCCCCTGGGCGGGCTGGAGATCACCACCGCGACCGTCGAGCGGACGCCGGTGACGATCTACCGCGCCGAAGGCCAGGACGCCCCCGGTCCGGCCGTGTTGGTGGCGCACGGTTTCGCCGGGTCTCGGCAGCTCATGCAGTCCTATGCGGTGGCGCTGGCTCATGCCGGCTATGTGGCCGTGACATACGATGCCCTCGGGCACGGCCAACACCCCGGACCGCTGCCCGGCAACCTGACCGAGGAAACGGGGGCCACGGTCTATCTTCTGGACCAGTTGGACCGCGTGGTGGCGCACGCGCGCACCCTGGCGCCCGGACACGACCGGGTCGCGCTGCTGGGGCATTCCATGGCGTCGGACATCATCGTCCGGCAGGCCGGGGACGCCGCTGCGGACTATGCCGCCGTGGTCGCGGTCTCCATGTTCTCGCCCGTGGTGACGGCCGAGGTGCCGCCCAACCTGCTGGTCGTTGTGGGAGAACTGGAACCGGGGGTGCTCAAGGACGAGGCCGAACGGGTCGTCGCCATGATCGCGGACGCGGACCCGCCGCAGTGGGGCACGACCTACGGCGCGTTCGACACGGGCGCGGCACGGCGCATGGCGATCTCGCCGGGGGTGGAGCACATCGGCGTGCTGTTCGGCCGCGAGGGGATCGCCGAGGCGGTGGCCTGGATCGATCAGGCGTTCGGTCGCACGGACGGCGGCGAGCCGGTGCCCCCGTGGCGCGGGTCGTGGGTGCTCGTGCTGCTGGCGGCCGTGGTGGTGCTGGTCTGGCCGGCGACGGCGCTGTTGCCGCGTGTCGTGGCGGCGGACGGACCGGCGATCGGCGCCGGCCTGCCCTGGCGGCGGCTGTGGCCGGTGGCCGTGGCCCCGGCGGTGCTGACGCCCCTGATCCTGTGGCCGCTGCCGACGGACTGGCTGCCCGTGCTGGTGGGGGACTATCTGCTGCTGCACTTCGCCCTGTACGGCGCCCTGAGCGCCTTGGGGCTGTGGTGGGTGCACCGGCGCGCGCCGTTGGCCGGGGCGGGACCGACGCGCGGGGTCTCGTGGGGCGCGTTCGCCCTGGCCACGCTTGGGTTGACCGCGATCGTCATGATCGGCCTGGGCGGGCCCATTCACCTGTTCGTCGCCAACTTCCTGCCGACGGCGGAACGGGCGTGGCTGGTGCCGGAAATGATGCTGGGCACGCTGGCGTTCTTCCTGGTGGACGAGTGGATGACGCGCGGGGCTGGACGCGGCCGGGGGGCCTCCGTGGCCACCAAGGCGCTGTTCCTGGCCTCGCTGGTGCCGGCCATCGCCCTGGACCTGAACAGCCTGTTCTTCCTCATCATCCTGTTCCCGGTGATCGTGCTGTTCTTCGTCATCTTCGGGCTGGTCAGCGCCTGGGCGCGGCGGCGCACCGGGCACCCCTGGGTGGGGGCCCTGGTGTCGGCGTTCGTGTTCGCGTGGTGCGTGGCGGTGACGTTCCCGATCGTGACCGGGGCGTAGTGGTCGGATCAGGGCGCCGGGCTGACCCCGCCCATTTCGCACAACAGCGCCCAGGCGTCGTCCGGGATCGGCATCACCGATAGCCGGGACTGGCGGATCAGGGACAGGTCGGCGAGGCGCGGCTCGGCCTTGATGGCGGCCAGGGTGACCGGGTGCGGCACGGGGCACACGGCTTCCACGTCCACCATGCCGAAGCGGCCGGCGGGATCGGACGGATCGGGGTAGTATTCCCGAACCACTTTCACAATGCCGACGATCCGCTTCTCGTTCACCGAGTGATAGAAGAACGCGGTGTCGCCGAGGCGCATGGCCTTCATGTTGTTGGACGCCTGATGGTTGCGGACCCCGTCCCAGGGCTCGACGCCCACCCGCACCTGATCGTCCCACGACCACGCGCCGGGTTCGGATTTCATCAGCCAGTGCGCCACGGTGCGCGTCTCCCTGTGCCGGAGGTCCTCTTTATACCAGCGGCGGGTGAGTCTGACTCACCCGCCGAGCGGCACCGGCCCTCTCCCCCACCCGGCCACCCATAGGATACTGGCGTTGGGTGGCCGGGTGGGGGAGAGGGCCGGC
>NZ_WIVE01000097.1 GCF_009601025.1 Roseospira navarrensis
AACGTGTCCCGATCCATGCCCGCCTCCCGCGTTCGGTATCCTTCATGATACCAAATCCGGGAATGCATAGCGAACGCTATTTGAGCCAAAATTTAAGTGTGTCATCCCACGTGAGCGAAGCGAGACGAGGGATCTCGAGAGGCCGGCTTCGACAGCGCGGACCGTGCCGTCACCCGCCCCCACCCGCCGCATGCGTGTTCAGCAGGTCTCATTTTGGCCGCGTGGCCTCTGGAAACCGCCGGGAGTCCCGGGTGCGACCTTACCTCCCTCCCCTGGATAGGGGAGGGCCGGGGTGGGGTTGAAAAAAGCGCGTGGGGTTGATGCGGGACGCGGGATCCGTGTGGACATCGCCTCGCCCCCCTCCCAACCTCCCCCCGGCGGGGGGAGGGGAACAGTCCAGCGCCGGGTGCAGCGGTGTTCTGCCTCCATCCCGAGAATTGCTGGTGCGTGTTGACGCGCCGCCCACCGTGGCACACGATCCGGCCATGTCCACACCCGCCTCGTCGGCCGCGTCCCGCGCGGTCCCGCCCGCGCTGCCCTGGATCATGTGGGGCCTGGGCGCGCTGTTCTACTGCTACGGCTTTTTCCAGCGCACCGCGCCCAGCGTGATGGTGGACGAGCTGATGCGCGAGTTCGCCGTCGGCGCCGCCATCACCGGCACGCTGTCGGGGCTGTACTTCTACACCTACGCCGGGCTCCAGATCCCCGTGGGGCTGATCCTGGACCGCTTCGGGCCGCGCCGCGTGCTGGCGGTGGCCTGCGCCCTGGCCGGAGCCGGCAGCCTGCTGTTCGCCCTGTCCGAGTCGCTGATGGGGGCCTATGCCGGCCGCCTGATGATCGGCGGCGCGGTGGCCTTCACCTGGGTGGGCGCGCTGCTCATCATCACCCGCTGGCTGCCGCCCGAGCGCTTCGCCATGATGTCCGGGCTCACCCTGGCCTGCGGCATGGCGGGCGGCGTGGGCGGACAGGCGCCGCTGGCGCTGCTGATCGAGCAGATCGGCTGGCGCGGCGCTTTGGGCGTGGCCGCCGCCCTCGCCCTCGTGCTGGCGGGACTGATCGCGCTGATCGTGCGCGACACCGGCCCCTATTCGCCGCCGGCCCCGACCCCCGATGCCGGGCCGCGCCCCTCGCTGCGGGCCGGGCTGGCCCGCGTGCTGCGCAACCCGCAGACCTACGTGGTCGGCGTCTATGCGGCCGCCCTCACCTCGCCCATGCTGTCGTTCGCGGGCCTGTGGGGCGTGCCCTACCTGCAGCGGGTCCACGGGGTGGATCGCGAGCTGGCGGCGCTGGCCACCTCGGGCATGATGATCGGCTGGGGCATCGGCGCGCCCCTGATGGGCTGGCTGTCGGACCGCCTGCGCCGCCGCCGCGTGGTCATGCTGATCGCCGCGTCGGGCTCGCTGGTCACCCTCGCCGCCGCGCTCTACGCCCCCGGGCTGCCGTTCGCCGCCGTGGCGGCGCTGATGCTGGTCAACGGCGTGGTCGCCGGCGGCATGGTGCTGTGCTTCGCCGTCGGGCGCGAGCACAACCCGCTGTGGGCCGCCGGCGCGGCGCTGGGCGTCGTCAACATGCTGGCCATGGCCGCCGGCGCGATCTTCCAGCCCCTGCTGGGCTGGTTGCTGGATCGCGCCTGGGACGGCACCATGGAGGCGGGGCGTCCGGTCTATTCGGTCGAGGCGTTCCAGTCCGCCATGTGGGTGCTGGTGCTGATGCAGGGTGTCGCGCTGGCGGCCGCGCTGCTGGCCCGCGAAACCCGGTGCGAGCAGCAAGACACGACCACCCGACCCGGACCCCCTGCCTGATGGATGCCAGAGTTTCCGATCTCCCGGGCGGCAACGCGCCCCCCACGCCCGACGCCGACGAGGCCGCGACCGACGGAGACGCCCCCATGCTCTCCGCCATGCTGTGGACCATGACCCCGCCGCCGGGCGGCGCGGACGGTGCCCCGCCGGACGCGGCCCTGCTGCGCCCGCACATCTCGGAGAACGAGTGGGCGCGCGTGGCCACGTTCCGGGACCCCTTCCACGCCTGGTCCAGCGCGGCCACCCGCGCGCTGCTGCGCGCCATGCTCAGCCGCTACCACGGCGCGGACCCGATGGCCTGGCACTTCCTGACCGAGCCGGGCGGGCGCCCGCATGTGGACATGACCCGCCTGCCGCACGCGGTCACGGCCGAGACCCGACCGCGCTTCAGCCTCAGTCACACCCACGGGCTGGCGGCCTGCATGGTCAGTCTGGGACCCTGGCCGGATGGCGCCGAACTGGGCGTGGACGCCGAGTGGCGGCACCGCCCGGCCCTGTCCGCCGGCCGGCTGGCGCGGCGGTTCTTCCATCCGGACGAGTTCGCCGCCGTCTCGGCCCGGCCGCAGGGACCGGCGCGCCACGACCTGTTCCTGACCCTGTGGACCCGCAAGGAGGCGGTGTTGAAGGCGCTCGGCCTGGGCATCGCCAACCATCTGGCGTGCTATGCCTGCACGGGCGAGCCCGCGCGGGTGACGGGGGACCCGGCCATGATCGGCGCGGGCCGGGACTGGCACCTGGAGAGCGGCGACCCCACACCCGACCACCGCCTGTCGTGGGCGATCCGGCTGGACCCGGGCCAGGGCGCCGCGACGGAGGACGAGTCCGCCAGCCCGGGAGTCGTGGTGCGGCATCGGCATCTGGCGGGGTGGAACGCGCCCCCCTGACGGTGCGGCCTCCCCTTGAGCGCGGTCCCGTACGCACCAGGCCGGAGGGGGCTTGCCGCCCCGCCCGGCATCACCGACACCAACACCGACACCCCGACGCAAGACATGCCGCATGCCGGCCGACGGAAAGGGTCATCCTTTTCGATGGGGTGGCCGGCCCTCACCGGCACCCGGTCCTTTATTCCCCCTGCGCGGGGGTGTGAGCGCGACCCCGCTTGGCCGAACCCGCAGCCGTCTCGCGAAACGCGCCCTTGAGCAGCGTGGCATCCTCGCGCGCCCGCGCGGCCTTGGGGTCCGCCGGCACCGCCCCATTGGTGGCGGCCCGCCGCCGGGAGCGGCCGCTCTCGATCAGGCCCATGACCAGGCTCATCAGCGCCGGAATGATGATGAGCGTCAGCAGCGCCGACATGGCCAGCCCGCCCAGCACCACGGTGCCCAGGCCCCGGTACAGCTCGGAGCCCGCACCCGGGAACAGCACCAGCGGCGCCATGCCCATGATGCTGGTCAGCGTGGACATGAAGATCGGCCGGATGCGGTTGGCGGTGGCCTGCCGGATGGCGTCGCCGGGGCTCAAACCGTCCTGGCGCAGGCCGTACAGCGTCTGGTCCACCAGCAGGATGGCGTTGTTGACCACGATCCCGACCAGGATGACGAAGCCCATCATGGTCAGCATGTCCAGCGGCTGATAGCTCACGGTGTTGAGCAGGCCCAGCGCCAGCACCGCGCCGGCCGAGGCCAGCGGCACGGTGATCATGATGACCAGCGGGTAGAAGAAGTTCTCGAACAGCACGGCCATCACCAGATAGACGATGGCCAGCGCGAGCAGCAATTGCCAGACCATGGCGTCCCACGCCTCGGTCAGCTTGTCGGCGGTGCCCGACAGGGACAGCGAGACCTCGGGCGGAATGCCCTCGGCCTCCAGCGGCGCGATCACCTCGTCCTGGATGATCTCCATCGCCCGTTCCAGCGCGATGGCCTGGCTCGGGCGGATCTGCAGGGTCACGGTCCGCACCCGCTCCAGGTGGCGGATCTGGGTCGGGCCGGCGGTCACCACCACCTCGCCCAGCGCGGCCACGGGCAGAATCGTGCCCGACTCGGTCACGACGGGAAGATTGCCGATGCCCTGGGTGCGATCCACGTGGCCCGCGTTGCCGGCCAGGGTCAGGTCGATGCGCTCGCCGCCGATGGTGATCTCGTCCACCCGCAGGCCGTCGTTGAAGGCGTCCACCGTCTGGCCGAAGGTCAGCACCGACACGCCGTTGTCGGCCAGCCGCACCAGATCGGGGATGACGCGCACCTCGGGCGCGCCCAGTTCCAGGCCGGGCTGCGGGCGCATCTGGTTGCCCTCTTCGCGCGGCAGGGCCTCGCCCACCTTGCCGGCGGCGCGCAGGGCCACCCCAAGGATGGTTTCAAGGTCGGTCCCGGAGATGTCCAGGTTGACGGCCCGCGCGCCCCCCACCGAGCGCCCGAAGGGCGACGGCTGCGAGACGAAGCCGAAGGTCCCCGGCTCGGCGAACACGGGACCGCGCAGGATGGGGATCAGCTCGGCCGCGCGGGTCGGGTCCTCGGCGGCCGCGCCGACGAAGGCCCGGGTCTCCAGCGCCACGAAGAAGAAGTTGCTGATGGCCGGCGGCCCCTGTTCGGCGGCTTCGCCACCCCCGAACAGGCCCGCGATGCCGTCCACGAGCGGGGCGAAGGGGCCGCCCTCGTCCTTCGGCGCGCGCGCCGCCGGGTCCTCCAGGCCATGGCGCACCGCGCCTTCGCGCTCGGACCAGTGGGGGCGCACGGCGTCCTCGATGGACTGGCCGATGGCCGTGGTGGTGTCCAGGTTGTAGCCCGGCGGCGGCAGGATGATGCCGAAGACGAGGTTCCGGTTGCCCTCGGGCAGGTATTCCAGCTTGGGCAGATAGACCCACGAGGCCACGCCGGCCGCCGTGGTGATTCCGACCACGATCACCAGCGACAGCGCCTTGCTGCGCACCATCAGATCCGTCAGCCGCGTCATGAGCCAATGGAAGCCGCGCCCGAACTGGTCGATGCCGGGCAGCGGCACGCGCGGCGCCTGCCCCTTGCGGCGCGCCTTGCCGAGCAGACGGCGCGCCAGCGCGGGAATCACCGTGACCGCCACGATCAGCGACAGCATGACGGCCACCGAGATCGCCACCGCGATATCGCGGAAAAGCTGGCCGACCTCCTGCTCCATGGTCAGGATGGGAATGAACACCATGACCGTGGTCAGGGCGGACACCAGGATCGCCCCCCAGACCTGTTTCGCCCCGTGATAGGCGGCGGAGGCGCGGCTGTGGCCCTGCTCGCGCAGACGATAGATGTTCTCCAGCACCACGATGGCCGCATCCACCACCATGCCGACGGCGAAGGCGATGCCGGCGAGCGAGATCACGTTGAGCGACCGACCCATGGCCGCCATGCCCACGAAGGCCCCGATCACCGACACCGGAATGCCCAGCGAGATCACCACCGTGGGACCAAAGGACCGCAGGAACACCAGCAGCACGATGGCGGCCAGCGCGCCGCCGATGTAGATGTTGGAGATCACCAGATCGATGGCGGAGTCGATGTAGACGGTCTCGTCGTACACCTGCCCCAGATACAGCCCCTCCTGGGCCAACGCGCCGGTGTTCAGTTCCGCCACGGCCGCGCGCAGCCCGGCCATGGTCCCGATCACGTTGGCCCCGGTCTCGCGCACGGCGTTCAGGGCCAGGGCGCGTTCGCCGCGATAGCGGATGCGGGCCCCCTCTTCGGTATAGGCGAAGGCCACGTCGGCCACGTCGCCCAGGCTGACGCGGGCCAGCCCGCCCGGCCCGGTGCCCTCGGCGGAGCGCACCACGACCTTTTCCACGTCCTCGGGGGTCTCGAAGCGGCCTTCCACCCGCACCACGTAGCGGCGCTTGCCCTCGGCCACGTCGCCGGCGGACAGCGACACGTTGGCGGCCCGCAGCGCGTTCACCACCTGGGGGACGGTCAACTGATACTTGGACAGGCTGACCGGATCGACGGTCACCCGCAGTTCGCGTTCGCTGCCGCCGAAGTAGTTGATGCGGCTGATCCCGTCCACGCGCTCCAGGCGGTCGCGGACCACGTCGTCCACCAGATCGCCGAAGTGGTTCATGGGGGTCGTGTTGCCCTCGACCCGGCGCAGGGTGAACCAGGCGATGGGCTGGTCGTCGGAGCCGGAGGTCTCCAGCGTGGGTTCGTCGGCCTCCGAGGGGTAGTTGGAGACCTGATCGAGCCGGTTCGCCACCAGCAGCAGGGCGCGGTCCATGTTCTGGCCGGTGGTGAACTCCAGCGTCACCTCGGCCCGGCCCGTGCTGGACTCGCTGGTCATCTCCCGCACGCCTTCGAGGCCCTTGAGCGCCTCCTCCTGGCGGTTGACGATCTCGCGTTCCACCTCGGCCGGGGCGGCGCCCGGCCAGTTGGTGTTGACCGTAATGACCGGCTGGCGCACATCCGGGGTCATCTGGATGGGGATTTCCATCAGCGCGACGACGCCGAACATGACCACCATCAGCACGGCGGCGATGACGGCGGTGGGCCGGGCGATGGCCAGGCGGATGATGTCCATGGGACTGTGTCTCCGATCGCGCCCCGGGGCAGGGCGGGGGCGTCAGCCTTCGGGGCCGGTTTCGGGGCCGTTTTCGGGACCGCTGTCGGGACCACCGCTTCCGCCGCCCGCGCTGGGCGGCACGGTCGGGCGCACGGGCTGGCCGGGGCGCAGGCGCTCGTTGCCGCGCGTCACCACGGTATCCCCGGCCGACAGGCCGTCCAGGACCGTGAACGAATCGCCCACGGCCTGCCCCAGGGTGACGGGGCGGGGCTGGGCCACGCCGTCCACGACCACGAACACGGTGGACCCGGCGGGATTGCTGATGACCGCATCCTTGGGCACGGCCAGCACGGTCCGGTCCGGGCCCTCCGGAATGAACAGGGTCACGGTCTGGCCGGCGGCGAGGCCGGTCGCCTCGCCCACGCCGGCCGGGAGCCGGAAGCGCGCCGGGCGCGTGCGGGTGCGCGAGTCCTCCGCCGGAATGATGGCGCGGACGGTGGCCTCGGCCCGGACGGCGTCGTCCAGCCGCACCTCGATCACATCGCCCACGGTCAGGCCGGCAATCAGATCGAAGGGAACATCCGCCGCGACCTCAAGGTCTCGGTCGTTGAGCAGGCTGACCACCGGCGCCCCGGTGGAGACATAGGCGCCGACCTCGGTGTACCGCTCGGTCACCACGCCGGGATAGGGGGCCCGGATCGAGGCATCCCGCAGCGTCAGCTCCGCCAGCGCGAGGCGGCTTTCGGCGATGGTCAGCAAGGCCTGCGCCTCCGACACGGCGTGACTGGCGCCGGTGACCTCCTCGCTCTTGTCGTCGTAGCGGGCCTGGCTGAAGGCCGCCGAGCGGCGCAGGCTGGCGAGGCGCTGCAACTCCTGCTGGGCCAGGGCGAGGCGCGAGCGGGATTCCTCCAGCGCGGCCTGACGCTGCTGCACCTCCGAGCTGGCCAGGTCCACCTGAAGCGCGGCGGATTCCGTGTCCAGGCGGGCGAGCAGGGCGCGCTCCTCCACGCGGTCGCCCACGTCCACGAGGAAGGCCTCCACCGCGCCGCTGGCCTTGGCGGCGACATCGCCGGCGCGCCGGGCCACCAGACGCCCGATCACGGGCACGGTCTGGCGGGTGACGCGCTCACCGACCTCGGCCACGCCGACCGGCGTGGCGGGCGGTCCGCCGCCCCCCTGCTGGGCGAGGGCGGGGGCCGCCAGCGCCGCCGCGATACTCAGCGCCGCGCCGACAAGAGCCGCGCGGGCCGTGGACTGGGTGGGCATGGTGCCGTCTCTCCCCCTCGGGGCGGTGCGCGGCGCGATCTCCGCCGGCCACTGGGCGCCCTTGGTTTTTGCGTCACCCGCTTATACGCAGCCGTGACGCGATCGGGTCAATGGTCTTCGCCCGTCGGGCCCTGCGCGAGCAGCGTCATGACCCCGGGCGCGCCCAGGCCGGAGCGCGCGCCGATCACCGCCAGCGTTTCGCCGCCGGTGGCCTCGATGCCCGCATCCCGCAGCAGGGCCAGCGCCGCCGGCGCCTCCAGACCCAGGGCGGGGGCGGCCGTGCTCAGGGGCGCTTCGGCCATGGCGTGGAACACCGCCCCCGGGCTCACGCTGGCGGTGGAGCCGGTCAGGCCGGTGATGACGACCGAGGCCGCGAGGCTGACCCCGAGCGCCACCAGCGCCAGGCGGCGCTTGAGATAGGCCATGAACGGCCGCCAGTTCTTCACCAGGTGCCAGACCGCGACGGCCGAGAACACCAGGCTCAGCCACTCGTGCGAGAACCGGACCAGCCCGCCCTGCCAGTGCAGCAGAAGCATGACCCCGGTGACGGTGGACACGACGAACAGGACGATGGTGACCGGGGTGACGATGTCCCGGGTCATGGTCTTGGAGGCGCTCATGGTGAAGCCCTTTCCTGGTGGGGTGGCGGACAGGCGAGAGCCGGGCCGTGCAATCCGGCGCGGTGCGGCCTCAGATACCCCCCGGGGCGTCACGCCACGATGACGGGCCGGCCACCGCCCTGTGACAAAGTGTGACCGGGCGCGCGGGCCGGCTGGACAGGACGGCCGGACGGCACGGAAGGAGGGGTCTTCAGCGGGGCCTCTCGCAAAAAGGCGTTGCGGCCCCAGATGAGCCAGTGACAGAAAGGTGGGAAACACTGCGGGAGGAACCGGACGCATGGCCACGCTCTACGTGACCCATCACGCCTGCATCGACCATGACACCGGGGACTTCCACCCGGAATGCGGCGACCGCCTGCGCGCCGTACAGCGCATCCTGGAGGCCGAGGACTTCATGCTGCTGCACCGCCAGGACGCCCCGGCGGTGACCGACGAGCAGCTTCTGCGGGTCCATCCGCGCGACTATATCGACCGCATCTTCCGCACCATCCCCGAGGACGGGCACCGTCACCTGGACGGCGACACGCTGGTCTCGCCGGGTTCGGGCGAGGCGGCGCGCCGCTCGGCGGGCGGGGTGGTGGTCGCGGTGGACGCCATCCTGAGGGGCGAGGTCAACAACGCCTTCGTCGCCGGCCGGCCGCCGGGACACCACGCCGAGACCGCCCGCGCCATGGGCTTCTGCCTGTTCAACAACGTGGCCGTGGGGGCGCAGCACGCCCGCGCGGTCTATGGGCTGGAGCGGATCGCGGTGTTCGACTGGGACGTCCACCACGGCAACGGCACCCAGGACATTTTCCAGGCCGACCCGGGGCTGTTCTACGCCTCCACCCACGAGGCCGGAAACTACCCCAACACCGGCTTCCCGCAGGAACGCGGGGTCGCCGACAACATCGTGAACTGTCCGTTGCAGCCCGGGGCCACCGGCGACGCCTTCCGCGCCGCCGTGGACCAGACCATCGAGCCGGCCATGCGGGCCTTCCGCCCCCAACTGGTCATCATCTCCGCCGGCTTCGACGGCCACGCCCATGATCCGCTGTCGCACATGCGCCTTCAGGTGGCCGACTTCGTCTGGGCCACCCAGCGCATGATGGCGGTCGCCGACGACTGCTGCGAGGGCCGCCTTATCTCGGTGCTGGAGGGCGGCTACGACCTGCCGTCCCTGGCGGGCTGCGTCCATGCCCACGTCCGCACGCTGATGGGGGTGTAGGGCGGGTTCGCGCCGAAGGCGCAACCCGCCGCATCGCAACGCGCGCAGGTTAACATGACGGCGCTTTCCGCGCCGTCAGAGCACGCCTCGCGAGATCCCTCGTCTCGCTTCGCTCGCTCGGGATGACGAAATAATAGGCTCAGTTTGCGTTAGATATGCATGCTGGTTGTTTGGGCGAGATAAGTCCGGCGATGCATGCCAGGATTGCACGGG
>NZ_WIVE01000098.1 GCF_009601025.1 Roseospira navarrensis
CATCGGGATGTGGCCGAGCTGATCGACCGCATCATCAAGGGCAGGAACTCGACGCGCCCCATCTGAGGGTCGCCCCGACCGCCCCTCGTATTGATCGGCGATGAACCGGGCCCGGCGCCATCATGGGGGAACACCGGCTGATCGCAGCCGCGCTAACCTCGATCAGCACGGCCCTTCCGGGATCCGTGTACGGTTTCCGCTCAAGATCATGGGGCCCGCAGACGTGGGTTGACCATCATCAAACGGCGCGGGACCGAACCCGCACCAGGAAGGAAACGCCCAAGATGCACAGTTTCGACACAGGGGCCCTGTTGATCGCGCGGTCCACCTGGCGCACCCTTGTGGCTGCGGTCCTTGTCTTGCTGTTCATGTCTGTTGCGGTCGCCCAGGACCAGACCGGCCCGACACCCGAGAACGCGCATGACCGTTCCTATGACGGCGGTTGGGACTGCGACGACGGCTACCGTCTGGAAGACGGCGCCTGCAAAGCCATCGGTGTCCCCGACAACGCGTTCGCCACGGGTCGGTCGTATGGCTCAGGCTGGGAATGCCGGCACGGTTTCACGGACGTGGACGGATTGACCTGCCGGGCCGTTTTCGTTCCTCCGAATGCCTACCTGGACGCGACCGGCCTGGAGTGGGCCTGCGACCGCGGATACAGGCGGGTGCGCGACGGATGTGAACCCGTCAATCGTCCCGAGAATTCGTTTCTCTCGGACGATACCTATGGGTCCGAATGGGAATGTGACCGAGGGTATTTGGAGGAGGCCGGCCGGTGCGTGGCGATCGACGTTCCTGAGAACGCCTTTCTGGTCGAGCGCGAATCCGGGCCGGGTTGGCGGTGCGAACGCGGGTACGAGCCGGACGGCAACACATGCGTCCTCATCGTTCCCCCGCAAAACGCCCACATCGACCGCTCGGGGAACCGCTGGGCCTGCAACAGGGGCTTCCGGATGCTGGGCGGACAATGCGTGTTGGCGCGATGAATGCTTCATCGCGCGGACAGAGGCGTGGGCCGGGCGCGCCGCAGACACACGACGCCTTGCAAAACGGGAGGAAATCATGACCAAAAAAAACAGCCTCCGCCAGGATACGAAAGACTTTCAGTCCCCTATCGCGGGCCGCAGCATCAGCCAGATCGTGACGTCGTTCGGCGGCTTTCTGGCCACCTGCGCCGCGATGTATCTGGTGAACGGCGTGTCCTTCTGGCTCGCCCTTGCGCTTGCGCCGCTGGCCGCCGGCTTTCTGGTGCGCATCTTCATCATTCAGCATGACTGCGGGCACATGGCGTTCTTCCGCGACCGCCGCGCGAACGACGCGCTGGGGTTCGCATGCAGCCTGCTGACGCTGGCCCCATATCGGTCCTGGCGGCGGCAACACGCCGGCCATCATGGGGTCTGGAACGACCTCGACCGCCGTGACCGTGGGGCCGACATCTATTCCTCCTGCTTGACCGTGGCCGAATACCGGGCGCTCCCCTCATGGCGGCGTGCCTGGTACCGCACGACCCGGCACCCGATCGTCGCCAATGTTCTCATCCCGCCCGTGGTCTTCATCGGCCTTTTCAGACTTCCGTTCGATACCCCGAAAGCGTGGCGGCAGGAGCGCCGGGCCGTTTTTGTCACCGATCTGGCTTTGGTGGCGATGTTCGGCGGGCTGGGCCTGCTGCTGGGGTTCGGCGCGGTCGCGGCCGTCCAGCTCCCGGTCATGATCTCGGCCTCGATCATTGGCGTCTTCCTGTTTTCCGTGCAGCATCGGGGAGACACGGTGGTTTGGGCCCGACACAAGGCGTGGGATTCGGTCTCGGCGTCCCTGCAAGGCTCGACCTATCTCCGGCTCCCGAGGGTTCTGCAATGGTTCACGGGCAATATCGGATACCACCACATCCACCACCTGAACCCGCGCATTCCCAACTACCGGCTTAAGGAGTGCCACGAGGCCATGCCCGCCCTGCGGACCGTTCCGACGCTGTCCCTCCGCGATGGGTTCCGTGCCTTGCGCTCCATCCTCTGGGATGAAGAGCACGGCCGTATGGTCACGACCCGCCAGGCCGATACACCAGCAGCATCCGGAGACCGCGCTTGAGCACGCTGACGGTCCACCACCGCACCACCTATCGCTATCGCGAACCGATGGGCTTCGGTCCGCATCGCTTGATGCTGCGCCCGCGCGAGAGCCGCACCGTGCGGCTGCACACGCACGATCTGGCGATCTCTCCGGCCGCCACCGTCACCTGGGCCCACGACGTCGCCGGCAACGCCGTGGCGACGGCGACATTCGGCGCGCAGGCGGACACGCTGGTCATCGACAGCGTCGCCACGCTGACGCTTGATGTCGAGCAATGGCCGGTCTTCGAGATCGCCGCCTCGGCCGTCACGTATCCGTTCCTGCTCAGTGATGACGACATGACCGACCTGGGCGCGCTGCGCCTTCAGGCCTACCTCGATTCCGAAGGACGGCTGCACGACTGGGCGCGGGCGTTCGTCGCCGGCCCCGACACGGACACGCTGTCGCTGCTGAAGGATATCAGCAACGGCGTGGCGGCGCGGATCACGTATGAGGTCCGCGACGAAGAGACCGTCCAGACCCCGGTCGAGACGCTGGCGCGGGGCCGGGGCTCGTGCCGCGATTTCGCGGTCCTGTTCGTCGATGCCGTCAGAAGCCTGGGGTTCGGCGCGCGGATCGTCTCCGGCTATCTGTACGACCCCGACCTGAACACCGTCGGGTCCGCCGGCAGCGGGTCAACCCACGCGTGGGCCGAGGTCTACGTGCCCGGCGCGGGCTGGATCGTGTTCGATCCGACCAACCGCAGCGTCGGCGGGTTCAACCTGATCCCGGTCGCCGTGGCGCGCCACATCCGCCAGACCGCGCCGGTCGCCGGCCGGTTTGTCGGCGCGGCCGCGGCCTGCATCGCGCTGGAGGTGGCCGTCTCGGTTGAGCCCACGCAGGGCTCGGTTTCCTGCTGAATGCAGCACTGCGCCGCGTCTGATCCCGGCCGCTGGCATCATCCCGAACGACAAGCAGACCTGGGCCGACATCCGCAAGATCGCCGACGCGCCCCGGGGGGTCTGCCCTCTGCCCTTCAAATCCAAGGACGACGTGCGCGGAGAGGGGACTCCCTGCCTGTCCGGCGCGCCCAAGAGCCCGGCCGCTCCATGCGGTCGGGCGTCTTTTCGGCGGGACGGGCTCAGGCCGCGCCCACGTCCCAGGCCAGATAGAGCAGGCTGGCGGCCAGCGATCCGAACAGGCCGAGCGAGACGTAAAGCGCGAACACCGACCGGCGCACCAGGGCGAAGACGGCCATGGCCGCCGGAATGCTGGTCACGCCACCGGCCAGCATGAAGGCCAGCCCCGCCGCCGGGGTCATGCCCAGCTCCATCAGCCCCGCCACCGTCGGCACGGCGGCATAGCCGTTCAGGTACGACGGAATGCCCACCAGGGCCGCCAGCGGCACCGCCCACCAGACGTCTCCGCCCAGCCATGCGCCCACCATCTGCGCCGGCACATAGGCCAGCATCAGGCTTTCCACCAGATAGGCCAGGGTCAGCCACTTCAGCAGGAACAGGCCGGTGTCGCGGCTGGTGACCGTGAAGGTCCCGCGCCGCTCCGGCGTCTGCCAGAAGCGCCAGGTCACCGGCTCGGGCGTCAGGCTCTTTTTCGCCGCACAGCATTTGGGGCCGACCCCGGCCCGCATGGCATCCGCCAGTCCGCCTCGTCGGACCAGCGCATGCGTGACCGCGCCGCCCAGCAGGCCCAGACCCACGGCCGCGCCGGCCTTCGCCAGGGTCAGCGGCCAGCCGAACTCGCCCAGCATCAGCAGGAACATCTGCGGGTCCATCAGGGGCGAGGCCAGCCAGAACGCCATGACCGGCGCCAGCGGCACCCCGGCGGCCAGCAATGCGGCGATGATGGGCACCACCCCGCAGGAGCAGAACGGCGACATGGCCCCGAACAGCGCGGCCAGGGTGATGACCCGCGCCGGGTTGCCCCCGGTGGCGCGCGCGATCTGCTGGTCCAGGCCGGTGGCCTTGGTCCAGGCGGCGAGCAGCACCGAGGCCAGCAGGAACGGCAGGATGGACCACAGCGCCTCGGCGGTGAAGACGACACTCGGCCAGGCCTGCGGCGGGTCCAGCACGGCCAGCGCCGCGACCACGGCCAGCACGGCCAGCCACACCCGGTCCAGCTTGCGCAACACCGCGCCGGGCGACCATCCGGATGCGGAGGATGAGGGCGCTTGGACGATCTCGGACATGGCGGGCCTCTTAGGATGATAATTGCAGAAGAGTCGAACAGTCGGACCAAAAAAGGGGGACATCGATCAGGCCGCCCCCCGATCCGGCGAGCCTCCGACCGCACAGGCGGGGGCGAAGGCGGGGGCCTCCCCCAGCCCCTGACAGCACTCGGACAGCAGATAGTCCAGCATCGCTTTGGCCGCCTTGGTGTCCACGAAACAGCGCAGCGAGCGACCCTCGCGCTTTTGATGGACCAGCCCGGCCATGATGAGGTGCTGCAGGTGATGCGACAGCGTGGACTTGGGGATGTCCACATGCCGCAGCAGCTCGCCCACCACGGCGCCGTCCGGCCCCGCCCGCACCAGCAGGCGGAACACGGCCAGACGCACGGGGTGGCCCAGTTCGGCCAGACAGCGCGCGGTCTCTTCCAGGCGGTCGTCGATCATGGGGCCATGCTACGCCCGGCCGGCCGGCTTGTAAACGACTGTTCTGCAATCACCGAACATTCATGATCCGGCCGCGACCCGATGCCGCCGCACCGCCCGGCCGGCCTCGTACCAGCCCTGCGTCCGGTTGACGATGGCCACGACGGACAGCATCACCGGCACCTCGATCAGCACGCCGACCACCGTCGCCAGGGCGGCGCCCGACTGCAACCCGAACAGGCTGATCGCCGCCGCCACCGCCAGTTCGAAGAAGTTCGACGCCCCGATCAGCGCCGATGGCCCGGCGACGCAGTGCGCCTCGCCGCTGGCGCGGTTGAGCAGATAGGCCAGCCCGGAATTCAGGTAGACCTGGATCAGGATCGGCACCGCCAGCAACAGAATGACCAGCGGCTGCGCCAGGATCTGTTCCCCCTGGAAGCCGAACAGCAGCACCAGGGTGGACAGCAGCGCCACCAGGGACACCGGCTGCAGCCAGCGCAGGGCGCGATCCAGCGCCGCCTGCCCGCCGCCCGCCATCAGGCGTCGGCGCAGCGCCTGCGCCAGCACCACCGGCACGACGATGTACAGCACCACGGACAGCACCAGCGTGTCCCACGGCACGGTGATCGCCGACAGCCCCAGCAGCAGGCCGACGATGGGGGCGAAGGCGACCACCATGATGGCGTCGTTCAACGCCACCTGGGTGAGCGTGAAATGCGGCTCGCCCCGGCACAGGTTGGACCACACGAACACCATGGCCGTGCAGGGTGCGGCCGCCAGCAGGATCAGCCCGGCAATGTAGCTCTCGATCTGGTCGGCGGGCAGCCAGGGCGCGAACAGCCAGCCGATGAACAGCCAGCCCAGCAAGGCCATGGAGAACGGCTTGATCGCCCAGTTGACCAGCAGCGTGACCCCGATCCCGCGCCAGTGGGCCGACACCCCGGCCAGTAGGCCGAAGTCGATCTTCACCAGCATGGGAATGATCATCAGCCAGATCAGCAGTGCCACGGGCAGGTTGACGTTGGCGACCTCGACCGCGCCGATGGCCTGGAACAGGCCGGGCACCCAATGGCCCAGCGCGATCCCGGCGACGATGCACAGCGCGACCCACAGGGTCAGAAAGCGTTCGAACAGGGACATGACGGGATCGGGGCTCCTTGACGGGGATCGCGGGACGACGACCGGCGGCGCTCAGGCCGCGACGGGCTTGCGCGCGGCGTCGGGGGTGGTCGGCAGGGCCAGGGCCAGGGCGACGGCGGCGGCGATCACCAGGAAGGCGGCCGAGACCCACAAACAGGCCGTCAGCCCGGCGAGCTGATAGACCAGCCCGGACAGAAAGGTGCCGCCCAGCCGCCCGACCGCGTTGGCCATGTAATAGAAGCCGACGTTCAGCGCCACCTTGTCGGCATCGGAATAGGCCACGATCAGATAGGAATGCAGCGCGCTGTTGATGGCGAACAGGGGCGCGAAGACCGCCAGCCCCCCGATCAGCGCCCAGCGGTCGTCGATCCAGCCGCCCAGCAGGCCGGGCGTGAGCGCCACCGCGATCAGGGCGGGGACGACCGCCAGCACGAAGCCCCACAGCCGCGTCGCCTTCGCCGCCGTGTCGGCATCGGTGGTGCCCCGGAGCAGGCTGGGGACGGCCGCCTGCACGAGGCCGTAGCCGATCACCCACGCCGCCAGAAACCCGGCCACCCCGGCGAAGCTCCAGCCCATGCGCTCGTACAGGAACAGCGGCACGCCGACCACGAACCAGACGTCGCGCGAGGCGAACAGCACGATCCGCGCCGCCGACAACAGGTTGATCTCGCGCGTCTTGCTGAACAGGTGACGGCCCAGCGCTTTTTCCTTCGCGCGGCCTAGGGTGTCGCCGACCGTGACCAGCGAGGCCAGCAGCACCAGCGCCAGCGCGCCCGCCATCAACCACAAGCCGCCCTGGAACCCCAGCGTCTGCAACAGCACACCGCCCAGCAGGAAGCCGACCCCCTTGAGCGCGTTCTTGGAGCCGGTCAGCAGCGCCACCCAGCGGAACAGCGCGCCCTCGCCCGCCACCAGCTTGACGGCGGACTTGCTGCTCATCTTGGTCAGGTCCTTGGCCACACCGGACAGCGCCTGGGCGACCATCACATAGCCCACCGACAGCGCCAGCGCCCAGTGCGGCTGCACCAGCGACAGCATGACCAGGGCGAAGACCTGCACCCCCAGCCCCAGCAGCAGCGTGAGCCGCAGGCCGTAGCGCGCCCCCAGCCAGCCGCCGGCAAAGTTGGTGACGATGCCCATCACCTCGTACAGCAGGAACAGGCTCGCCACCTCCAGCGGGCCATAGCCCAGGGTGTGGAAGTGCAGCAGCACCAGCACGCGCAGCGCCCCGTCCGTCAGGGTGAACGCCCAATAGGCCGCGGTGACGGCGGCATAGGCCCGCAGGTCGCTCATGCCCGCGCCTCCGCCACCCGGGCGGCGAGTTCGACCATGCGGTTCACATAGCCCCACTCGTTGTCGTACCAGACCAGCAGCTTCACATGACGGCGGTCGATGACCAGCGTGCACGGCCCGTCCACGATGCCGGAGCGCGGATCGTTGACGAAATCGCTGGAGACCAGCGGCCGCGTCTCGAACCCCAGGATGCCGGCCAACGGCCCGTCAGCGGCGGCGGCCTGGAGCAGGCCGTTGACCTCCTCGACCGATGTGTCCCGGGCCACCTCGAACGCACAGTCGGTGATCGACGCGTTCAGCACCGGCGCCCGCACCGCCCAGCCGTTCAGCTTGCCCTGAAGCTCGGGGTAGATGACGCCGATGGCGGTGGCCGATCCGGTCGAGGTCGGAATCAGATTGGTCAGGGCGGACCGCGCCCGGCGCGGGTCCTTGTGGGCGATGTCCACCACATGCTGGGTGTTGGTCGGATCGTGGATGGTGGTCATGGAGCCGTGCACGATCCCGATGCCCTCGTGAATCACCTTCACCACCGGCGCCAGGCAATTGGTGGTGCAGGACGCCGCCGTGACAATGCGGTGGCGGGCGGGGTCGAACAGGTGGTCGTTGACGCCCATCACCACATCCAGGGCCGGGTCCTGCTTGACCGGGGCGGCGACCACCACGCGCGGCACCCCACCGTCAAGGTAAGGCGTCAGGGTTTCGATGGAGCGGAACCGGCCCGTGGCCTCGATCACCACGTCGCAGCCGGCCTCGGCCCAGGGCACGGCGGCGGGCTCGGCGTGGGCCGAATAGCCGACGCGCCGGCCGTCGATGACCATCGCGTCGCCATCGCCGCCCGTCGGGCGGTCCCACCGGCCGTGGATGCTGTCGAAGGCCAGCAGATGCGCGGCCAGGGCCGCATCGCCCCGGACGTCGTTGACGTGGACGATCTCGCCCAGGCCGCGATCCAGGGCGACGCGGGTGGCCAGCCGGCCCATGCGGCCAAAGCCGTTGATGCCGATCCGCAGGGGCATGAAGGACTCCTCACGGTTGGATGTCGGGACGGTATGTCAGGCCGAGGTGGCGATCTCGACCGGCTCGCTCACTTCGGGGTCGCGCGGCATGGCCCCGATGGCCTCCACCCGCCGCTGCAGCGCCAGACGATCCAGCGACGCCAGGGGCAGGCTCACGAACAGCGAGATCCGGTTGTAGAGCATGCGGAACGTATCGTTGAACACAGCGGCCGTGGCGGCGTCGGTGCCCCGGAAGGCGACCGGGTCCGGCACGCCCCAATGGGCCGTCATCGGCTGGCCGGGCCAGACCGGGCAGGGTTCGCCGGCGGCGTCGTCGCAGACCGTGAAGACGAAATCCATGGACGGCGCATCCGGCGCGGCGAAGGCGTCCCAGGTCTTGGGGTGCAGGGCTTCCACCGGCAGGTGGGCGCGGCGCAGCACGGCCAGGGCCTGCGGATGCACGGCGTCGCGGGGACGCGATCCGGCCGAGAAGGCGCGGAAGCGGCCGGCGCCCTCGCGCGCCAGGATGGCCTCGGCCATCTGGCTGCGGGCCGAATTGCCGGTGCAGAGGAACAGGACGTTGAGGGGCTGGTCACGGTCGTCGGCGGACATGGCGGGGTCTCCGGGCAGGGTCGTGGACAGCGGATCCAGGGCCGGCACCGCGGCCGGACAGAACCCCGTCATGACGCCGCGCCCCAGGGCCTCCAGCGAGACCAGGTTGGCCAGGTAGTACAGCGTGCGGCCCTCGCGACGGCTTTCCACCAACCCGGCCTCGCGCATCTGGGTCAGGTGGAAGGACATGGTCGAGGGCGCCACGCCACACCAGCGGGCGAGGTCTCCGGCCGGCACCCCCTTCGCCCCCGCCCGCACCAGCGCCTGAATGGCGCGGATACGGGGTTCGGCGGCCAGGGCGGCCATCATCTCGGCGATCAGCGTCGGGTTCATGATTCGACGATGATCGAAATGACGCCCCCTGTCGAGAATAGTTTTATGACATTCGAAATGTCCCGGTCTGAAGCCTATCGCGTTCCCACATCTTCGCCGCCGCAGACGGGGCGCTCGATCCGGAAAGCGGCCTTGCCCCTTCATACTGACCGGCGCCCCGGGTTTGCAGGGCTCCGGAATTTGGGTTCACCGCGGAAAATCGGGGTCGCGTGTTTTCTGGAGCGGCGCGACCACCCGTGAGCAACCGGGAACATGGGTAACACTATTGACCGGCAACATGGGTAACGGTGTTCTGTGTTTGTTCGGC
>NZ_WIVE01000099.1 GCF_009601025.1 Roseospira navarrensis
GCGCCTTGCGATCCAAGCTCTTCATGGCCGCGCTCTCCGCCGTGCGATACAACCCCGACCTCAAGGCCTTCTACGAACGGCTTATCGGCAACAAAAAGACACCAAAAAGCGCACTCCTCGCCGTTGCCAGAAAGCTCGTCACCATCGCAAACGCTGTCCTCCGGCCTCAGCCCGAACCCGCCACAAACTGAGTTGATGACACACTTTTAATAGACAGTGTCATCCTGAGCGCCCGAAGGGCGCGAAGGATCTCGTGATGGGGCACGAACCATGACACCCCTGTCATCTGGATTCCGAGCCCTGGCCGGCTGCCCGATTTCGGTCACCAATCGATCAGGTGACTAAAATTTGAGCGAAATCCGGCCGTGTCGATCAGCCGATCATCGCCCCCACGTGCCGCGCCTGTGCGCCATCTCCCTGACTCCGCGGCATTTTCCGAACCAAGGCCCATCTGGCACACCACCTGCTTTGCCCTGTTGCGATCGCGTGTCGTTTCAAAACCGAACAGGGAACCGAAGCTCATGAAAAAGGCACTTGCGGGACTGGCCCTCGGTCTCGGCGTCGTCGCCACCACGCCGACCGTGGCCCAGGAGACGATCAAGGTTGGCATCCTGCATTCGCTCAGCGGGACCATGGCGATTTCCGAGACGACGCTCAAGGACGCCATGCTCATGCTGATCGAGGAGCAGAACAAGAAGGGTGGCCTGCTCGGCATGGAACTGGAGCCCGTGGTTGTCGATCCGGCCTCCGACTGGCCGCTGTTCGCCGAGAAGGCCCGCGAACTGATCGAGGTGAACGAGGTCGCCGCCGTCTTCGGCTGCTGGACGTCGGTCAGCCGCAAGTCCGTGCTGCCGGTGTTCGAGGAACTGAACTCGCTGCTGTTCTACCCGGTCCAGTACGAAGGCGAGGAAAGCCAGCGCAACGTGTTCTACACCGGCGCGGCCCCGAACCAGCAGGCCATTCCGGCGGTGGACTACCTGATGGACCAGGGCGTGGAACGCTGGGTGCTGGCCGGCACCGACTACGTCTATCCGCGCACCACCAACAAGATCCTTGAGCAGTACCTCAAGGACAGTGGTGTGGCCGCCGAAGACATCATGATCAACTACACGCCGTTCGGCCATTCCGACTGGCAGACCATCGTGGCCGACATCAAGGCCTTCGGCTCGGCCGGCAAGAAGACCGCCGTGGTCTCCACCATCAACGGCGACGCCAACGTGCCGTTCTACAAGGAGCTGGCCAACCAGGGCATCGAGGCCACCGACATCCCCGTGGTGGCGTTCTCGGTCGGCGAAGAGGAACTCGCCGGCATCGACACCGCGCCGCTGGTCGGCCATCTGGCGGCCTGGAACTACTTCATGTCGGCCGACACCGACGCGAACTATGACTTCATCGACGCCTGGCACGCCTTCATCGGCGACGACACCCGCGTGACCAACGACCCGATGGAGGCGCACTACATCGGCTTCAACATGTGGGTGAAGGCGGTCGAGGCGGCCGGCACCACCGACCCGGATGCCGTCATCGACAGCATCGTCGGCGTGGCCGTGCCCAACCTGACCGGCGGCTACTCCGCCATGATGCCGAACCACCACATCACCAAGCCGGTGCTGATCGGCGAGATCCAGGACGACGGCCAGTTCGAGATCGTGGACTCCACCGACGGTCTGGTGGTCGGCGATGCCTGGTCCGACTACCTGCCGGAATCCGCGCCGCTGATCTCCGATTGGCGCAAGCCGATGTCCTGCGGCAACTTCAACACCGAGACCGGCCAGTGCGGGGGGACCGGCGGCTGATCGCCACCGCGTTCCGACAGGCGCACCGAGGCGGAGGGCCGGCCAGGGTCGGCCCTCTTCCCTCCCTGATCCGCGCCCATCCCGTCGTCCCCGCACTGGATCCGACCGCCCATGACCCGCCTTCGCCGTTTCCTTCTCGCCGCCCTGCTGATGTGTGTCGCCCCGTCCGCCGCGATCGCCGACGAGGCCCGCCTGCGCGAGATCGCCGCCGGCTTCGTGGACGCCAATTTCTCCGCAATCGCCGAGACGGCCGAGGCCCTCGCCGCGACCGGGGACCCGGATGCCGCGATCGTGCTTCAGGAACTGCGGGACGGCGACCTGCACTGGCGCAAGGACGATGAAACGCTGGTGATCGCCGAGCGGGACCGGCGGGACATGCACCTGTTCCATCTGTTCACCGGCGAACCGCTGGAGACCGTCCGCCGCCGCGACGTCTCCAAGGTCAAGGTCAACAACGCCATCCGCAACCAGGTGGATGCACTGATCGGCGGCCTGACCTTGCTCTCGCCCGATCCGGAAGCTCGGCGCTCGGCCGCCGAGGCGCTCTATGACACCCGAGACCCCGCCCTGCTGGGCCCGATGGAAGCCGCGATGGCGCAGGAGACGGACCCGGCCCTGCGGACCCTGATGGCCGAGGCCCGCGCGGCGATCCTGCTCGCCGATGCCGGCGCCCCGCTGGACGCGCGCCTTGAGGCTGTCCGGACCATCGAGGCCCGGGGCGGGCAGGATGCGCTGTCCACCCTGGCCGCCGCCGTGCCCGACGACGGACCCGCCGACCTGCTGGCCGCCGCCGCCGAGGCGCGCGCCGCCGTCGAGGCCCGGCTGGAGCTGTGGGGCTACGCCCAGAACGTCTGGCAGGGGCTCTCGCTCGGCTCCGTGCTGCTGCTGGCGGCCATCGGCCTGGCCATCACCTTCGGCGTCATGGGCGTCATCAACATGGCGCACGGCGAACTGGTCATGCTGGGGGCCTATACCACGTTCTTCGTGCAGGAGATCATCCGCACCAGCGCCCCCGGCCTGTTCGAGTGGTCGCTGCTGATCGCGCTGCCGTTGGCGTTCCTGGTCTCGGGCAGCGTCGGCGTGCTGATCGAGCGGGGCGTGGTGCGCTGGCTGTACGGCCGCCCGCTGGAGACCCTGCTCGCCACCTGGGGCATCAGTCTGATCCTGCAACAGACCGTGCGCACGATCTTCGGCCCCAACAACCGCGAGGTCGGCAACCCCGATTGGATGTCCGGCGCCATGCAGCTTGGCGAGTTGACCATCACCTACAACCGACTCTGGATCATCGTCTTCGCGCTGACCGTGTTCGCGCTGCTGCTGGTGGTGCTACGGCGCACACCGATCGGCCTGCAGATGCGCGCCGTCACCCAGAACCGGGCCATGGCCGCCGACATGGGCGTGCGCACCGGATGGGTGGACGCCATGACCTTCGGCCTGGGCGCGGGCGTGGCCGGGCTGGCCGGCGTGGCGCTCAGCCAGATCGACAACGTCTCGCCCAACCTGGGACAAAGCTACATCGTGGACAGCTTCATGGTGGTCGTGTTCGGCGGGGCGGGGAACCTGTGGGGGGCGCTGGCCGGGGCCTTTACCCTGGGCATCGCCAACAAGTTCCTGGAACCGTTCGCCGGCGCGGTGCTCGCCAAGATCCTGGTGCTGGTCTTCATCATCCTGTTCATCCAGAAGCGACCGCGCGGCCTGTTCGCCGTGCGGGGCCGCGCGGTGGAGGCGTGACGCCATGATCCTGCGCGCGCTCGACCGCCGGTCCTGGATCTTCCTGGGCCTGCTGTTCATCGTCGTGGTGGCGGTGCCCGTGGCCAACCTCGCCCTTGAGCCCGGCTCAGCCGGCCACCTGCCCAGCTTCGCCGTCTCGCTGTTCGGCAAGTACCTGTGCTACGCACTGCTCGCGGTCGCCCTCGATCTGGTGTGGGGCTACTGCGGCATCCTCAGCCTGGGGCACGGTGCGTTCTTCGCGCTCGGCGGCTACGCCATGGGCATGCATCTGATGCGGGAGATCGGGCCGCGCGGGGTCTACGGCGACCCGGTGCTGCCCGACTTCATGGTGTTCCTGAACTGGGATGCCTTGCCGTGGTTCTGGTACGGCTTCGACATGTTCTGGTTCGCGCTGGCCATGACCATGATCGTGCCGGGGCTGCTGGCCTTCGTGTTCGGCTGGCTGGCGTTCCGCTCCCGGGTCACGGGCGTCTACCTCTCGATCATCACACAGGCGCTGACCTATGCCCTGATGCTGGCCTTCTTCCGCAACGAGATGGGGTTCGGCGGCAACAACGGCCTGACCGACTTCAAGGACGTGCTGGGCTTCGACCTGCAGTCGGACGCCACCCGGGCCGGCCTGTTCGTGCTGTCCGGGCTGGCCCTGGCGGCCGGGTTCATCCTGTGCCGGGTGATCGTGACCTCGAAGGCGGGCAAGGTCCTGGTCGCCGTGCGCGACGCCGAGAGCCGGACCCGCTTCCTGGGCTACCGCGTGGAGAGCTACAAGCTGTTCGTGTTTACGGTCTCGGCCATGCTGGCCGGGCTGGCGGGCGCGCTCTACACGCCGCAGGTCGGCATCATCAACCCGAGCGAATTCTCGCCCGCCAACTCCATCGAGATCGTCATCATGGTCGCCCTGGGCGGGCGCGGCACGCTGGTGGGGGCCGCCCTGGGCGCCATCGTGGTGGGGGCGGCGAACACCCTGCTGACCGGCTGGTTCCCCGACTTCTGGCTGTTCGTGCTGGGCGGGCTGTTCGTGGCCGTCACCCTGTTCATGCCGCGCGGCATCCTGGGCGTGCTCGACCGCCGGGGACCCATGCGGGGCGGTGCTCCCGTGGGCCTGCGGCGGAAGGAGGCCTAGGCCATGTCCCCCAGTTTCTCCGGCCGGGCCACATCGGCCCTGTTGTACATCGACGGGGTGTCGAAGACCTTCGACGGCTTTCGCGCCATCAACAGCCTGTCGTTCATCGTCGATCCCGGCGAGTTGCACGCCGTCATCGGCCCGAACGGCGCCGGCAAGACCACGATGATGGACATCATCACCGGCAAGACCCGGCCCGACGCGGGCACGGTGCTGTGGGATGGGCGCGTGGACCTGACCCACGTGGACGAGGCCGGCAGTGCCCGCCTGGGCATCGGCCGCAAGTTCCAGAAGCCGACCGTGTTCGAGACCCACACGGTCGAGGACAACCTGTTGCTGGCGCTGAATGCGGACCGGGGCGTGTTCGCGACATTGATGGCCCGGCTGACCAGCGCACAGGCCACCCGCATCGACGAGCTTCTGGCCCTGGTCCGGCTGGAGGACCGCCGCCACGATCTGGCCGGCGGTCTGTCCCACGGGCAGAAGCAGTGGCTGGAAATCGGCATGCTGCTGGCCCAGGACCCCAAGCTGCTGCTGGTGGACGAGCCGGCCGCCGGCATGACCGACGAGGAGACCATGCGCACGGCCCAGCTTCTGCGCGCCATCGCGGGCGATCACGCCGTGGTCGTGGTCGAGCACGACATGGAGTTCGTCAAGGCGCTGGACTGCCGGGTGACCGTGCTGCACCAGGGCACGGTCCTGGCCGACGGCTCGCTGGCCCACGTCAGCGCCGTGCCCGAAGTCATCGACGTGTATCTGGGACGATAGCGGCCATGCTGAACGTTGAGGGGATCGACCTGTACTACGGCGCCGCGATCGCGCTCAAGACCGTCTCCATCGAGGCTCGACCGGGCCAGGTGACCTGCATCCTCGGCCGCAACGGGGTCGGCAAGACCTCGCTGATGCGCGCCATCTGCGGGCGGCATCCGATCGCGGCGGGCGAGATCCGCCTGGACGGCGCGCCCCTCCATGGCCTGCGTCCGGAGGCCCGGGCCCGCAAGGGCGTGGCCTCCGTGCCCCAGGGCCGCGAGATCTTCCCGCTGCTGACCGTGCGGGAGAACCTGGAGATCGGCTTCGCGCCCCTGCCCCGCAAAGAGCGCACCATCCCCGACGAGATCTTCGAGATGTTCCCGGTGCTGCGCCAGATGCTGGGGCGGCGCGGCGGCGACCTGTCCGGCGGCCAGCAGCAACAGCTCGCCATCGGCCGCGCGCTGGTCACCCGGCCGCGCCTGTTGTTGCTGGATGAACCCACCGAGGGCATTCAGCCCTCGATCATCAAGGACATCGGCCGCGCCATCGGCCGGCTGCGCGGCAAGGCGCCGACCTCCGGTCCCACGGCCGAGGAGGCCGAGGAGATCAGGCACGCCGTCGAGACGGTGCGCCAGAAGGGCGACATCGCCATCGTGCTGGTGGAACAGTATTTCGACTTCGCCCGCGACCTCGCCGACACATTCTATGTCATGGACCGGGGCGAGATCGTCATCCAGGGCACGGGCGCGGAGTTGAAGGATCCCGCGCGCGAGGCCGATGTCCGCCGGCGCCTGACGGTGTGAGACACGCGGCCCAACGCCCACTCCGCCCTGTGCTCCCGGCACATTGCCCTGGACCCAACCCGCGAAACGTGGACACTGGCCCCGCGCCGGGGGACCGGCCGACGGAAAGGTTCATCCTTTTCGTCGGCCGGCCGGTGCGACCGCACCGGCGCCGCGAAGCGGCGGAGGCGATGAAGCGGACGAGTCCGGTTCATCGCCGATCAGGATAAGGCATCCGGTTCATGATTGGCGTCATCATCGTCACCTACAAGTCCGCCCCCGTCATCGTCGGATGCCTGGACAGCCTTCTGGCATCCGAAGGCGCGGACCTGCGCATCGTGATCTGTGACAACGCCTCGCCGGACGATAGCGTGGCCACCGTGCGCGCCTGGGCCGAGACGAACGGCGTGAGTATCCACGAAACCGCGGACCCGGACACCCAGGGGCCGGACACGATGGTGACGCTGATCCATGCGCCGGTGAACGGCGGGTTCGCGGCCGGCATCAACCATGGCCTTCGCTACGCGCTGGAGGATCCCCGCTGCGATCTGTTCTGGCTCCTGAACCCGGACTGCGAGGTGGCGCCCGGCACCGCCGCCGCCTTGGCCCGCCGTGCCGAGGCCACGGGTCCGTTCGCCCTGATGGGCTGCCGGATCCTGTACCGCGAGGCGCCGTGTCTCATCCAGTCGGACGGCGGCCGCATCCGGCGCTGGTCGGGCATCTGCGAGAACATCAATCGAGGCGCCGATCCCGCCCACGTGGCCCCCCCACCCACGGAAAGCCTGGACTACATCTCGGGCGCCAGTGTCGTGGCCTCCCGCCGGTTCGTGGACGCGGTCGGGCCGATGCCCGAAGACTACTTCCTGTATTACGAAGAGGTGGATTGGGCGGCCCGTCGCGGAGACCTGCCCCTGGTGATGTGCGACGACGCCGTCGTGCACCATCACGGCGGCACGGCAATCGGGTCGGGGGCGGTCAACCGGCGCGCGTCTCCCCTCTCCCTGTATTTCACCTACCGGAACCGGCTGCGCTACCTTCGGCGGCATCGGCCGCTGATCCTGCCAATGGCATACGTCGCGGCCCTGGCGCGGATCGCCAAGCTGCCCGCTCAAGGGGCCTGGGGCGAGGCCAAGGCCGCGTTTCTTGGCCTGCACCAAATGCCGCCCCCGCGCAGCGTGCGCGACACGGTCAGCCCCGAGGCCCGGCCCTACGCCTTCGGATCGGCCAAAGCAAATCCCGGGCGAACCGGCACGGATCGCGCCGACGATATGCTTTCACATTAAAAGATTAGGGCGTTCTGATTGAACCAGAGGTCACTCAAAACGCCCTGGGGTCACAGGCACGTCCGCAGAGCGGTCGCGTAGGTCTCCCGGATCGCCCGGTCGGTCAACTGGTCCAGCGCCCCCGACGCCTGAAGCGTAGCGAGGGCGGCCTTGGCCTCGGCCTGGCGCTGCACGGCCGCGACCAGCGCCGCCACCAGAGCATCCGGATCGCCCGGGTCGACACCCACCACCGCCGGCGAGGCGGGAAAATACCCCGCGATCCCGTTGGTCGCCGCGTGGATGACGGGCGCGCCGGCCAGCAGCGCCTCGGCATAGACCATGCCGTAGCTCTCGCGCCGGGACACCATGGCCACGGCGCAGGCGGCGTTCATCTCGGCCTGCACGGCCTCGTGAGGGACCGGACCGCGCAGACGGCAGCGATCGGGCGCGTGGCGCTGGATGGCCCCCTGAAGCACCGCGTATCCCGTCGGATCGCCGCCGCCCAGGATCTCCAGCCGGATGTCGGGCACGGTCCGGGCCGCCGCCGCCACGGCCTGGATCAGGCCCACCGCGTTCTTGTTCTCGTAGTCGTGCAGATTGAAGACCGTCTTGATGACCGGCTCGGTCGGGCGCGGCGTCATCACGCTGTCCTGGCCGGTGGGACAGGGCAGCGTGACCACGGACCCCTCACGCGGTCCGAGCATGGCGGTCAGGCCCTCGGCCGTCCAGGGCGCGAACGGGAACACCACCGCCGCCCGGCGCCACAGGCCCCGCCAGACAGGCCGCAGGTCCGGACGCTTGCCGATGATCTTGAGATCGGAATTGCCCTGCGACGAGATCAGCAGCGGCACACCCAGGCCGTCGGCCACCCGGGCGGCGGCCAGCGCGTCGGTGGACAGCTTGTGGGCGTGCACGGCGTCCACGGACAGGCCGCGCGTCCGCACGTCCCGCAGGATCCAGTCCCCCAGGCGGTCCAGGTAGGTCTTCAGGAACAGCCCGCGCGGCGGTCCCGGATAGGCCACCGCCCGCCAGTCGGGACCGAACACCAGCGCGGCCAGCGGCAGGGTGTGAGAGACCCGGTTGATCGAGTAGACGGTGTGCTGAACCACGTCGTCGGTCAGCGCCAGCAGGTTGGCAATCGCGCGGGTCTTGGCGGGCCGGAGAGGATCGGGAAAATCCGCCGAGATGTGGAGGAGGCGCGTCCGCCCGGTATCGCCGCTCATCCGTCCTGGCTCCGCTGTCTTGCCCGTGCCTGTGGTTCGGCCGGAGTATGGGCCACCGTGCGCGCCCGAGGCAAGCTGGCCGGCGGTCCGGCAGCAATTCTCGGGATGGAGGCAGAACACCGCTGCACCCGGAGCTGGACTGTTCTCCTCCCCCCGCCGGGGGGAGGTTGGGAGGGGGGCGAGGAGATGTCCGCACGGGTCCCGCTTGCCGCATCAACCCCACCCCGGCCCTCCCCTATCCAGGGGAGGGAGTTAAGATCGCACCCGGGCCTCCCGGCGGTTCCCACCAGAGGCCACGTGGCCAAAATGAGAACTGCCGGCGGTCCGGCCTGGGCTCCGAACCCGGATGACCGTTCTGTGACACCGTTGGGGTCGAACCCGCCTCACGAGGTCCTTCGGTCGCCCCCGGCGACGCGTCGCGTCGCCGCAAAGGCGCGCGACCATCGGAACGATGGTCGCGGGGGCTCCCTCAGGATTGTCTGTTTGATTTGTGGCATTGTGGAGATGCCGGGTTGCGGGGCCCCGGGTGGCCACCCGGGGCCCCGCACCGGATCGTGTGATCGTCTCAGGATGGGGTCTTTGCCCGTTGTCATCGTGATCCGCGATCCGG
>NZ_WIVE01000009.1 GCF_009601025.1 Roseospira navarrensis
TAACCCCCCCCCCCCCCCATTCCCAATGGTTTGCCTAACCCCCTCCCCAACGGGGGATCCCGGGCTTCGCCCTGACCCCCCCCGGGGGGGGCCCGGGCCCGGGCCCACCCCCCGGGCCCCCCCCCCCCCCGCGGCGGCGAGGCCGGGCGACGGGCCGAACGCGCACCATACGCAGGCCTTGGGGCCCTGGCAAGAGGGCAATCACGCGTGGCGTCGGGTCCGGGTCTGCGGGGCTCGCCCTCTCGGCGCCCCATTGATGACAGGGCGGGAACCTCGTTATGCTGTGGTGCAGCAAAACGGGGCCCGGTCCGCAACAGAGGGCGGGCCGCGCCCCCCCCCCGTTCCCGCCGCCCGCACATCCCATGAGGTGACCGATGGCCGAGGCCCGCCCCCGCGTCTATCTCGCCGGCCCCGAGGTGTTCCACCCCGAGGCCCGCGCCCTGGGGGCCCGTAAGGCGGCGATCTGCGCGTCGGCGGGCCTGGAGGGCGTGTTTCCGCTGGACGGCACGCCGACCGGGGAACCGGACCCGACCCATGAGGGCGGGCTGGCGATCGCCGCCCACTGTCTCGCGACCATGGATGCGTGCGACGCCCTGATCGCCAACATGACCCCGTTCCGGGGTCCGAGTGCCGATGCCGGCACGGCCGTGGAGATGGGCTACATGCGCGGGCGCGGCCGGCCGGTGTTCGCCTACAGCAACACCGCGCTGCCGTACATCCAGCGCGTGGCGGTCGCCCTGGGGGGCGAACTGCCCCGGCGCGAGGACGGCACCCCGGTGGATCCGGAGGACATGGCCGTCGAGCCCTTCGGCCTGGCGGACAACCTGATGCTGGACGGCGTGGTGACCGACTCGGGCGGCGCGGCGCGGGTGGTGGTGCGGGAGACCCAGTTCCTCGCCCGCTGGACCGACATGACGGCGTTCGAGGCGGCGGTGCGGCGGGCGGCCCAGCACCTGCTGGGGGCCCTTAACACGAACGGCGGGTGAGTCATCCTGGCCGGGCTGGCCACGGGCTACAACGCAACGGTTCTCGTCAGATGCCGCTGGTATAAGACCGCCGGCTGACCGGGATCAGAAATCCGTGCAGCGGCCCTTCTGTTCCCAGTCGCGGTAGCGCGTCGGTTCCAGGCCCTTGGGGCCGCCCACCTCCACGGTGTCCGTCGGCGGGGCGCCGTCCTCCAGCGAGGCCCGCCGGATCGCGCGCTTGGCGTGGGCGACATCGCCCCTTGCCGGACCCGGCGGGGTCTCGGGCGTCAGCGGCAGCGGCAGCGAGTCGCCCCATCCGGCGGCGGGGTCCGGGCGGTTTCGGTCGGTCATCAAGCGGAGCCTTTCGTTCTAAGCGGCGACGAAACGGCCGTATCGGTTTCATCGCCTCCGCATCAGGATCGGCACCCGACGGGGCGGATTCAACCCCCCGAGTGGCCCCGCAGGACCGCATCCAGGGCGGCCCCGCCGCGCAGCACGGCCTCGGCCGCCGGGGTATGAGCGCCGTCCGGGCCATGCAGCACAAGCCCGGGGTGCAGGGTCGCCGGGCCGCGCACACCCAGGCGCGCCCGCACGATCACCCGCCGGGCGGGGCGGGGCACGCCGTCCGCGCCGGGACCGGGCCACAGCGGCAGCACCTCAACCGCGCCCGCCCGTCCGGTCAGGGCCGCCAGCAGCGCGTCCAGCCGGTCGGCGCGGTGGATGACCACCAGCCGGCCCTTTGGTCTCAGGCGGTCCAGGCAGGCGCCGATCCAGGCGGCGAGGGGAATGTCGGTGGCGTGCGCCGCCGCGCGCCCCGGGTCCGGGGGCCGTGTGCCGTCCTCCATGTAGGGCGGGTTGGTCAGCACGGCGTCGAAAGGGCGGGCCGTCACCGGGGTCGGCGGGGCCAGCAGGGTGCCCCGGACCATCTCCAGCCGCGCATCCCACCCGTTCAGCGCCGCCGAGCGCGCGGCCAGCGCGGCCGTCTCCGGGTCGGTCTCAAGCCCGGTCACGGCGACATCCGTCCCCGCCCGCGCCAGCAGGCAGAGCGCGGCCGCGCCGGTGCCCGCGCCCGCGTCCAGCACGCGCCGCACGGGACCGGGTCCGTCCAGGGGCACCGCCGCCGCCAGCAGCACCGGGTCCATGGCCACCCGGTAGCCCCGCGCCGGCTGCAACAGGCGCACCCGTCCGTCCAGCAGGCCGCACTCTTCCGGGGTGTCCGGCCGGTCGGGGGCGAGGCTCACGGCTCGGGGTCCTCGCGGGCCTGCTCCAGGACCCAGCGGGCATGGGGCAGCCGGTCCGCCGGCACCCACACCCGGGCGCGGATGGCGCCCACCGCGCCGCCCAGGGCCGCGCTGGTGTGGCGGTCGGTCACGGTGGCCGCGATGTCCTCCTGGCGCAGGCAGGCCAGCAGCCAGGACAGAAACACCGGGTCTTCCACCACCGTCAGTTCCGCCAGTGCGTCCATCGTCAATCGGCTCCCGGCTTTTCACATGAATTCGGAGATGACCCGGACGGATCCGTTTCATCGTCTTCGCCGCCTCGCGGCGCCGGCCCGGTCGGGCCGGTCACACAGTCATCATCGCGACGGCCCGCCAACCCGGTGCGGCGGCCGCGTGCGTCGGGGACGCCATGACCCTTGACCCCGATTGAAGCGCGCACCTATGCTCCGGTCGCCCGCACCGGGGCGTCAAGTCCCGCGTGCCCGTTGGGCCTGTCCGGCCCGCCGCGCCGGGCCCCGGTTCGCCCCGGGCCGCGCGGCCCCCTCTGATCCTTGCCCCTGGTCGCCACAGTGAACGCCTCGACACAGTCCACGCCACCCGACGCTTCTCCCGAGGACGGCCGCAAGGTCGCCTTCGATGCCCTGATGGATCTGGTCGGGGAGGACCTGAAGCAGGTCAACCAGACCATCCTGGACCGCATGCACAGCCCGATCGCGCTGATTCCCCAGCTCGCCGGGCATATCATCGCGGCCGGCGGCAAGCGTCTGCGCCCGCTGCTGACCCTGGCGGCGGCCAAGCTGGTCGGCTACGAGGGCGACCGGCATATTACGCTGGCCGCCTGCATCGAGTTCCTGCACACCGCCACCCTGCTGCATGACGATGTCGTGGACGAAAGCGACAAGCGGCGCGGGCGCGATACGGCGAATGCCATCTGGGGCAACAAGCCGAGCGTGCTGGTGGGGGACTTCCTGTTCGCGCGCTCGTTCGAACTGATGGTGCAGGACGGCTCGCTGGAGGTCATGGGCATCCTGTCCCGGGCGTCGGCGGTGATCTCGGAGGGCGAGATCCACCAGTTGTTGACCGCCAACAACATCGAGACGACGGAAACCGACTATCTGGACGTGGTCGGCGCCAAGACCGCCGCCCTGTTCGCGGCCGCCACCCGCATCGGCGGTGTCGCCGCCGGCCGGCCGGTGGCGGAACTGGACGCGCTGGAAGCCTACGGCCGCAACCTGGGCATCGCGTTCCAGATCGCCGACGACTTCCTGGACTATTCGGCGCGCGAGGCCGAACTGGGCAAGTCCATCGGCGACGACTTCCGCGACGGCAAACTGACCCTGCCGGTCATCCACGCCATCGCCCAGGCGGACGACGAGGAGCGGGCGTTCTGGGCGCGCTGCCTGGAAGAGCAGGACTTCAGCGATCCGGAGGCCGAGGCCGATCTGGCCCACGCCATGACCCTGCTGGCCCGGCACGACGCCCTGAAGGTGACGGTGGCCCGGGCGCATGAATACGCCGAGGCGGCGCGCCGGTCGCTCGACATGTTCCCGGACAGCCGCGTGAAGACCATCCTGAACGAGGTCGCCGACTTCAGCGTGGCCCGCGCGTACTGATCCCGATGGGCGGCGGCCGTGCCGAAAACCACCGTGCCAAGCCGCGCCGCCCCCTTTGCCTGACACCGGCCGACGTAAAGGTTCACCTTTTTTGTCGGCCGGCCGGCCCGACAGGGCCGGCGCCGCGAAGCGGCGGAGGCGATGAACCGGACGAGTCCGGCTCATCGCCGATCAGTATGACGCCCTGTTCGGCGACCGGCATCAATCGCGGAACAGTCCCGCGTAGCTGCGCGCGACGGTTTCCCAGCGGGTGGCGCTCACCTTTTCGGCCCGGCTGGCGGATCCGGGCGGAAAGCGCGCGGTCAACGCCTCCAGGAAGGCGTCGGCGGCGGCTTCGGGCACGGTGCCGGTCAGGTCTTCCGCCGCGCGCAGGGCGTCGGCCGCCTCGTGATCCCTCACCACGCGGTAGCGTTCCGGGAAGGTGCCTGTGGTCTCGTTGAAAACGAACAGGTAGCAGGGCATCACGGGCTCTCCGGGGCGGGCTGGTGGCGACCCTCGGCGTGGCTTTCGGCCAGCCAGACGAAGAAGTCGCGGTCAAAGGCGCTGCTGAAGGCATCACCGACGTCGATGTCGGTGGGGGGGGCGTAGCTCAGGTCCACGTCCAGCGAGTCCCCGCGCCACAGACGGAACACGGACCGCCGCCGCCCCGGCGTCACCGTGCAGCGCACGGAGTCGTCCAGGGGGATCCGCCGGTCATCCAGGAAGAAGACCGGCCCCTGCGCCGTGTCGAACATCCCGGCGAACCCGCCCGGGACGGACACGTAATAGCCCCGATCCAGGCGCGGCGCTTGGCTGCGATCCGTTTCAGCGCCGCCGGGGCCCGTGCGCGGCAGGCGCAGCACACGGGCGTGCACATCGTGGTGGGGCAGCCACAGGGTCTCCGGGGCGCTGACCGGGGGGGCGGCAAGTGTCGGCGGGGCCGCCGGATGCGGGGCGACGAGCCGCACCACCGCCAGGATCGCGGCCATCTGGGCGACCATCAGGCCCACCATGGCGACCACCATCAATCCGGAATAGCGCAGGCCGACCGCCCGGTGCCAGTCCGCCAGGACGTCGAAGGGAAACGTCTCGGTCGCGAACAGGATCAGGTTGACCGGCGCCAGCACCGCGACAAGACCGATCAGCCAGCGGCGGCGCACGGGCCGCGCCGTCATGTCAGGGCGACCCGGTCGCGGGGGGCGCGGCCAGCCGCGCCCGGGCCTCGGAAAGCGCGGCCGGGGACATACGCCGTTCCAGCGCGTCCAGCGGGCCGCGTGCCGGCGTGTGGCCCTGCGCCAGCGCCCGCCGGAGCCACACATACGCCTCGATGGCGTCGTGCGGCTGCCCGGTGCCTTCCAGATGGAGCAGGCCCAGGTTCACCTGGGCCTTCAGGAACCCCTGCTCGGCCGCGCGCCGGTACCACACACGGGCGGCCTCTCGGTCGAGGGCCACGCCCTCGCCGATCTCATGCATGCGGGCGAGGTTGAACTGGGCGCGGGCCACACCCTGTTTGGCGGCGGCCCGGTACCACCGCGCGGCTGCGGTCCGGTCCCGGGGAACGCCGTCGCCGCCGTCGTGCAGCAGGGCGAGATTGAACTGGGCCTGGGCGTCGCCCTGCTCGGCGGCGCGGCGGTACCAGCGGGCGGCGGCGGCGTCATCCTCCGGCACGCCCACGCCGCTGTCGTACATGACCCCCAGATTGAACTGCGCCTGGACGCTGCCGGACTCGGCGGCCTGCTCGAACAACCGGGCGGCCTCGGCGTGGCGGCCTTGCTGATACAGGGTGATGGCCTCGCGCAGGGGGGAGTCCGCGTGGGCCGCAGGGGGGGCCGCGTGAGTCCCGGCGATCAGGCCGAGCCCGACCATCAAAGCGGCGAACGGGCGTCGCCGTGGCAGGGGCCAAGGGGTCTTGGGTCTCCCAAGCCGTCCGATCATCGAAAGGGCTCCTGGTTCCGTGCAGTGACAAGAGGCATCCTATCCCACCCCGCCCGCACGGGAAAACCAGGATGCCGCCGCCGTCCGTACACCGACCCCGTGCCGTTCTCACGGCACCCGCCCGACCCGCGAGATGACCCGCCCCATGACCGACTCTGCCGAAACGCCCGCGACCGGCCGCCTGATCCTGGTGTTGGGCGACCAGCTTTCCCCCGCCGCCGCGGCCTTGCGCGACGGTGATCCCGCCCGCGACCGCGTGCTGATGGCGGAGGTGATGGGCGAGGCCACCTATGTCCGCCATCACAAAAAGAAGATCGCCTTCGTCTTTTCCGCCATGCGGCATTTCGCGGCCGAACTGGCGGCGGCGGGATGGGCCGTGGACTACGTCCCGCTGGATGATCCGGACAGCACGGGCACGCTTGCCGGAGAGGTCGCGCGCGCCCTGGACCGTCACCCGTGCGACCGGGTGGTGGTCACGGAACCGGGCGAATGGCGGGTGCTGGCCGACCTGGCCGCGCTGAGAAATCGTCTGCCCGTGCCCCTGGACCTCTGGGAGGATGACCGATTTCTCTGTCCCCGGGCCGACTTCGCGCATTGGGCCGCCGGACGCCGCCAGATGCGGATGGAGCACTTCTATCAGGACATGCGCCGCCGCACCGGCCTGTTGATGGACGGCGCGGCCCCCGCCGGCGGGCGCTGGAACTACGATAGCGAGAACCGCAAGCCGCCCAGGGCGGGGGTGTCCGCGCCCGGCCCGGCGCGGTTTCCGGTGGACGCCACCACACGGGCGGTGCTCGACCTCGTGGCCGCCCGCTTCCCGGACCACGTCGGCGACCTGGAGCCGTTCCGGTTCGGTGTGACCCGCGCGCAGGCCGAAGAGGCATTCGACCACTTTGTCGAAACCGGCCTGGCCCGCTTCGGCGCCTATCAGGACGCTATGGTGCGGGACGAGCCGTTCCTGTTCCACGCCGTGATCGCGCAGTATCTCAACGTCGGGCTGCTCGATCCGATGGCCGTGTGCCGCCGGGTCGAGGCCGCGTGGCGCGCCGGCGCCGTGCCCCTGAACGCCGCCGAGGGGTTCATCCGCCAGATCATCGGCTGGCGGGAGTACGTGCGCGGGATCTACTGGCTGACCATGCCCGGCTACATCGAGCGCAACCACCTGGGCCACACTGCGCCGCTGCCCGCGTTCTACTGGACCGGCGAGACCGACATGGCCTGCCTGCGCGCCTGCATCACCCAGACGCTGCGGGAGGCCTATGCCCACCACATCCAGCGTCTGATGGTCACGGGCAACTTCGCCATGCTGGCGGGCGTCGATCCCAAGGCGGTGCATGACTGGTATCTGGCGGTGTACGCCGATGCCTACGAGTGGGTGGAACTGCCGAACACGCTCGGCATGAGCCAGTTCGCGGACGGCGGGCTGCTCGGCTCCAAGCCCTACGCGGCCGGCGGCAACTACATCAACCGCATGTCGGACTATTGCAGCGGGTGCCGGTACAAGGTGAAGGACAAGACGGGACCCGACGCCTGCCCGTTCAATGTCCTGTACTGGGATTTCCTGGCCCGGCACCGCGATGCGCTCGGCCGCAATCCCCGGCTGGGGCCGGTGTACCGGACCTGGGACCGGATGGACGAGGACCACCGGCAGGCCGTGCGCCGGGATGCGGGGGTGTTCCTGGAGCGATTGCACGGGCCGAAGCGGTGCTGACCCGTGCCGGTCACTCCGGCAGGAACAGGCGCTGGGGCAGGCCGTAGGCGTCGCGCCAGCCGACCCAATGCACGTCCGTGGGGCCGATGACGTGGTCCACGAGACGCCAGCCGTCGGGGGTGCGCGCGACCAGCCCCATGACCACGTCGCTCATGGCATCGGCGCGCCAAGCCTCGGCGTACGGGGTGCGGGTCCAGTCCACCGCCCGGCCGCCGGGGCGCTGCGGCGTGCCCTGGAAGAAGGCCCAACGGCCATCGGTGCGCAGCACGTTCACCACGAACAGGACCCGACCGCCGAGGGCGGCCTCCACGGCCGGCCGCAGGGCATTCAGGATGGCCTTGCGGTCTGGGTCGCCCACCTGCGGGGTCCGGATGGCATCGCGGGCGTGGCCGGGGGGCGCGGCGGCGAGCGCCAGGAGCACGGGAACCAGCGGCAGGGCGAGGCGGGCACGGGCAGGAACGCGGGGCATCGGGGTGTCTCCGGAGGGGAAAAGAACCAGACACCCCCAGTCTGCCTCGGGGGATCGGGTCATGTCCCGCCCTTTCCCGCACGGTTTTTCCAACGGCATCTGACGATGCTTGGTGTAGCCCGTGGCCGGCCCGCTCCCCCACCCGGCCACCCAATACGAGGATCCTGTGGGTGGCCGGGTGGGGGAGCGGGCCGGTGCCGCTGGTCTTACAACCGGATCGGCCCCCATACCCGCGCGGGCTCGGCCATGGCGGCCCGGCCCGCCAGCAGCGCGAGCTCGCGCCCCCCGGTGGGAACCGTCGCCTCCAGCACGGCGAACAGGCCCGACACGGCGGCGCTCAGGGCCACCTGGGGGCGGGGATCCAGAAGCCAGTGATGCAGGAACAGGGCGGCCAGCAGATCGCCCGCGCCGTTCGGCGCCTGGGGAAAGCGCAGCCGGGGCGAGGCCACCACCCAGGCCGCGCCGCCGGCCGTCACCAGGCAGCGGGCCGCCGACGGTTCCGGTCCGTCCGGCGCGTCCACGCTGGTCACGACCACCACCGGCGGCCCGAGTGCCGACAGCGTCCTGGCGGCCTCCACGGTCGCGGCCAGATCGGGGCAGGGGCGGCCGGTCAGCACCTCCAGCTCGAAGCGGTTGGGGGTGGCGATGGTGGCCCGGGGAATCAGCAGCCGCCGCATGGCCTCGGGAATCGCGTCGTCCACGTAGAGCCCCGGGCCCGTGTCGCCCATCACCGGGTCGCACAGGTAGGGCAGGGCGGCGCGGTCCGCGCGGGCCGCGTCCACCACCTCGGCCACCGCCTCCGCCGTCCCGGGCTGGCCCAGATAGCCCGACAGCACGGCCTCGCGCGCCGGCCACGCCGCATGATCCGCCAGCCCGCGCAGGCAGGCCGCCACCAGATCGGGGGGGACCGCGCCGCCCTGGAACGCGCCGTGGCCGGGGTGATTGGAAAACAGGACGGTGTGCACGGGCCAGACATCGCGGCCCAGGAACTGGAGCGCGGGCACGGCGACAGCGTTGCCCACGTGCCCGGCGGAGACGTGGCTCTGGATCGACAGGACGGCCATGAGGCGAGAGAATTCCGGTTCGGAAACGGTGGCGGGTGCGGCGGGGCGGCGGTTTGCGCTGCGGTACGCAGCTTGCCACGTCCCGGCGTTCATTTATAGTGTGCCGCCCCGCGTCCCCGGTCACGCCCTGGGTGATGCCGGGTCCCGTCAGGACAGGAACGAACCGGAGGAATTCCATCATGGCTGCTCCCGCCCGTCCCCGCCGCAGCGTGCTCTACATGCCCGGGTCGAACACCCGTGCGCTGGAGAAGGCGAAGACGCTCGCCGCCGACGGCCTGATCCTGGACCTGGAAGATGCCGTCGCCCCCGACGCCAAGGTGGAGGCCCGCGCCAATGTGGTCGCCGCCGCCGCCAGCGGGGGCTATGGCAAGCGAGAGGTGCTGATCCGCACCAACGGGCTGAACACCCCGTGGGGCTATGCCGACATCGAGGCCGCCGCGAGCAGCGGCTGTGACGGCGTGCTGCTGCCCAAGGTGGAAAGCGCCGACACCGTCCGGCAGGTCGAGGCCATCCTGGAGGCCAAGGGCGCGCCCGAGACGACGCTGATCTGGTGCATGATGGAAACCCCGCTGGGCATGCTGCACGCGGCGGAGATCGCCGGCGCCTCGCCCCGGCTGGGCGGCTTCGTCATGGGCACGTCCGATCTGGCCAAGGATCTGCACTGCCATCACACGCCGATGCGCCTGCCCATGGTCACCTCGCTGGGTCTGTGCCTGCTGGCCGCCCGCGCCCATGGGCTGGCCATCCTGGATGGCGTGTACCTGGACCTGAACGACGCCGAGGGCTTCGCCGCCGCCTGTCGCCAGGGCCTGGAGATGGGCTTCGACGGCAAGACGCTGATCCACCCCAAGACCGTGGCCGCCGCCAACGACGCCTTCGCGCCGAGCGCGGACGAGGTGGCCTGGTCGCGCCGCATCATCGAGGCCCACGCCGAGGCCGAGAAGGCGGGGCAGGGCGTCGTGGTCGTGGACGGCAAGCTGGTCGAGAACCTGCACGTGGTGAACGCGCGCCGGCTGGTCGCGCTCGCCGATGCCATTGCGGCGCTTGAGGCCGATCTGGCCGCCGCGCAGGGCTGACCCCCGCCGGCCCCGCCGGCCCGTCGTCCGCTTCGTCCTATTATCCGCCCCCATGGCCATCCCCTTGGCCGTCCAGGAGAGTCCCGATGACCGCGAGTCCCCACTCGAAGACCAACCCCGGGAACTATTTCGAGGATTTCCACCTCGATCAGGAGATCGTCCATTCGACCCCGCGCACGGTCACCGAGGGCGACCAGGCGCTTTACATCGCGCTGTACGGGTCGCGCTTTCCGCTGCATTGCTCGGCGGAAATGGCCATGGACCTGGGCTATGACGACATGCCGCTGGAGGACATGCTGGTCTTCCACATGGTGTTCGGCAAGAGCGTCCCCGACATCTCGCTGAACGCCATCGCCAACCTGGGCTATGCGGAATGCGTCTTCGGTGTGCCCGTGTACGCCGGCGACACGCTGCGGGCCACGTCGCGCGTGATCGGCCTGAAGGAGAACTCCAACCGCAAGGCGGGCGTGGTCTACGTCCGCACCACAGGCGTGAACCAGGACGACGAGGTGGTGGTGGACTATGTGCGCTGGGTCATGGTGCGCAAGCGCCATCCCGGCGACGACAGCACCCCCCTCAATCCGCCGGAGATCCCGGAGCTGACCGACGTGGTGCCGGCCGCCGACCTGATCGTGCCCGACGGACTGGACCTGAACGACTACGACCCCGAACTGGTCGGACAGGAACATCTGTGGGAGGACTATGCGGTCGGTGAGCGAATCGACCACCATGGCGGCATGACCCTGGAGGACGCCGAGCACCAGATGGCGACGCGCCTGTACCAGAACACCGCCAAGGTCCACTTCAACCACATGTTCCAGGCCCAGGGCCCGATGGGCCGCCGTCTGATCTATGGCGGGCACATCATCAGTCTGGCCCGGGCGATGAGCTTCAACGGCATGGCCAACGGCTTCCGCGTGGCGGCCATCAACGCCGGCGCGCATGTGAACGGGTGCTTCGCGGGCGACACCATCCAGGCCTGGACCGAGGTGCTGGACAAGATGGAGCTGCCCGACCGCGCCGATGTGGGCGCGCTGCGCCTGCGCACGGTGGCCGTGAAGGACCGGGAGTGCGGGGACTTCCCGTACAAGGACGAGGACGGCCGGTACCAGGACGGCGTGGTGCTGGACCTGGACTACACCGTGCTGATGCCCCGGCGCGTGTAGCCGGGGGCGCGCGCCCTCCTGGAGGACGGGTTCGCCCCGAAGGCGGACCCCGCCAGGGGAGGTGCCGTACGCGGCGGTTCCATCCGGGTGGCGTCGCCGCGCGCTACTGCGCGGGCGGGGCCATCATGGGGTCGGCCGGGCGTTCGGTGAACGCCACCTCGATCTGCACGGCGTCGGGCAGCCGGTTGCGAAGGGTGATGCGGAACGGTGCCGTCTCGCCCGGTGGCAGCGCGTCCACGGGCGGCGGTGCGGTCATCTGCTGAACCATCGCGCCGGCCTCGTCGTTCAGCGTCAGACGCAGGCCCGGCACGGGCCGTTCGACCTCGCTGATATTGTTGATGAACCCGCGCACCACCAGGATCTCGTCGTCATCGACCATCTCGCGGGTGGGCACCACGTTCTCGAACTCCAGGCCGAGGCCCGGGCGGGTGAGCGGAATGCCGAGCGCGGTGTAGACCGGCTCGGCCGCGGGCACCACGCCCACGACGGTGTCGCGCAGGAAATAAAGCCCACCCAGCGCGCCGGCCACGACCACCACGCCCACCATCAGCCAGGAGGCCCAGGCCGGCGGACGGCGGCGGCCGCGCGCCTGATCGCCCAGGCGGCCGCGCAGCACGCCGGGCAAATCGTCGTCGCCGAACGTGTCGCGGTCGTCGGATGTCCGGTCGCTGCGGCCCGTGCGCTCCTTCTCCTGGGATTCCAGGCGGGCCAGGATGTCGTCGAAATCGAAGTCGTCACTGTCGTCGGCGGCCGATCCGGCTGCATCGCGGCCCGAGCCGTCCGGCCAGACATCGCGACCACGCCCCTCCGGCGGTTCGCTGGTCATGGGGGGCACGTCGTCCTCGGCCTCATCGACCGGGGGCGGCGGCGCCATGCCCAGATGCTCGGACAGCGGCCCATGATCGCCGGGCGGCGGCTCGGCGGGTGGGGCGGCGTCCGTGGCCGGGGTGGGCGGCGGGGTTTCGGTTCCGGGCGCCGGGTGCTGGTGCCACTTGTGACCGCACCGCGCGCACTTCAGCGTGCGCCCGGTTTGGCCGAGGGCCCGGTCCGGCACGGAAAAACGGGTTCCGCAGTTGGGGCAGGGAATTTTCATGCGGCAATCGGTTGGCGGCTAAAGCTATGATCGTTATAGAACTTGGCGAGAACAGGCACAAGCGACCGGGCGTGAAATCCGACAGTCTCCGCGGGGGAATGGGGCCGGCGGGACCACCCGGGCGCCACCGGGACGCAGGCAGGGCGGGGCCATGATGCGCGAGGCGGACGACGAAGGGCCGGAGGACGGTCTCGGCAGCGGCGGGGACGGCGCCGCCGTCGTGCGGTTCGATCAGGTCGGGTTGCGGTATGATCTGGGGCCGGAAATCTTTCGCGATATTGCGTTCACGCTGGACGCGGGCTCGTTCCACTTCCTGACCGGCAGTTCCGGCGCCGGCAAGTCTTCGTTGCTCGGGCTGTGTTATCTGGCGCTGCGGCCGACTCGCGGTGCGGTCACCCTGTTCGGCCGCGACGTGACCCGCGCTCCGCGTACCGTGCTGCCGCGCCTGCGCCGCCGCATGGGCGTCGTCTTCCAGGACTTTCGCTTGATCAATCACCTGTCCGCCATGGACAATGTGGCCCTGCCGCTGCGGGTGGCCGGGGTGCCCGAGTCCGACATCCGCCATCACGTCCCCGAACTGCTGGCCTGGGTCGGGCTGGCCGACCACCTGGATGCGCGGCCGCCGACTCTGTCGGGCGGCCAGAAGCAGCGGGTGGCGATCGCGCGGGCCGTCATCAACCGGCCGGACCTGCTGCTGGCGGACGAGCCGACCGGGAACGTGGACGACCGCATCGCCACGCGCCTGCTGCACCTGTTCGAGGAACTGAACAAGATGGGCACCACGGTCCTGATCGCCACCCACAACGAGCAGCTTGTGCGCCGGTTTCCCCATCCGCGCCTGCACCTGGACGCGGGCGGGCTGACCTGCCTGCCGCCGCTGCCGGCCACCGATCCCGCGCCCGCCGCCGCCGCCGGTCCGCAACGGCCGCGCGCCGGTCAGCGGCCCGTCTGAGCCCCACCCCGTCCGCGCCGAGTCCGGTCCGCCATCATGCACACCGACCTTCCCCTTGCCCGCGACCGATCCAGCACCCTGGTGACGGTGCTGGTCGCCGTGATGGTGTTCCTGGCCGTGCTGGCGGCGGCGGGGGGGCTGGCGCTGGACAACGTGCTGGACCGCTGGACCCGCGACGTGGCCGGTAACCTGACGGCGCAGATTCCACCCGTGCCCGGCCTGGGCGAGACCGCCAAGGCCGCGACCGACGAGCGGGTGGCGCGCGCCCTGGACGTGCTGCGCGCGCAGCCGGGGGTGGCGTCCGTGCGGGCGCTGAGCGGCGAGGAACTGACCGCCCTGATCGAGCCGTGGATCGGCGCCGGCGAGGTCCTGGAGGACCTGCCCATGCCGCGCCTGATCGACATCGTGATGCGCCCCGATGCGGTGCCGGAGGTCGATCCGGCGGCCATGGGCGAGGCTCTGCGTGCGGCGGTTCCCGGGGCCACCCTGGACGAGCACCGCCTGTGGCTGTCCCGCCTGCTGGACCTGGGCCAGGCCGTCGGGCTGCTGGGCCTGACCGTGGTGCTGGTGATCGGGGCCGCGACCGCCGTGGCGGTGATCCATGCCACGCACGCCGGACTGGCGACCCATCGCCCGGTGATCGAGATCCTGCACATGATCGGCGCGCAGGACGACTACATCGCGCGGCAGTTCGCCGCCCACGCGCTGTTGCAGGGGTTGAAAGGCGGGGCCGGGGGTTTCATGCTGGCCCTGCCGGTCCTGGCCGGGATCGGGGTGCTGGTCGGCCGCATGAAGGGCGGCCTGGTTCCGTCCGTCGGACTGACGGTGGTGGACTGGATCCTGCTGACCACGCTGCCCTTCGCGGCCGCGGGCCTGGCCATGGTGACGGCCCGTCTCACGGTGCTGCGCACCCTGGCCCGTATGCCGTGACCGTGCACAGGACGGACGAGCCCGTGCCCAGAGACCTCTCGCCCCGCGCCATGACCCGCAGGGTCCTGATCGTGCTGATCGTCCCGGTGGCCCTGGGCGTGGGGCTGCTGGCCGGCCTGATCTGGTATGCCGCCGACATTCCGGTGGCGTCTTCGGCCGAGGACAGCCGCCGCGTCGATGCCATCGTGGTGCTGACCGGCGGCAGCGAACGGCTGCTGGAGGGCATCGACCTGCTGAAGCGCGACCTGGGGGCCGTGCTGTTCATCAGCGGCGTGCCGTCCCTGGTGGAGCCGGAACACCTGTGGCAGGCTCTGGGCATCACCCCGGCCCCCGAGGTCGCCGCCCGCGTCGTGCTCGGCCACGCCGCCGCCGACACCCAGGGCAATGCGCTGGAAACGCGGGCCTGGGTGCGCGCCAACGGCATCCGCAGCCTGCGCTTGGTCACGGCCGCCTATCACATGCGGCGGGCGCTGCTGGAGTTCCGCGCCCTGATGCCCGAGATCACCATGATCCCGCATCCGGTCTATCCCCCGCACGTCAAGCAGGAGGAGTGGTGGCGCTTCCCCGGCACCGCCGGCCTGCTGGCGCGCGAGTACGCCAAGTATCTGGTGGCGCTGGCCCGGGTGGCGCTGGGGCTGCCGCCGGCCGACCTGCCGGAGGAGCCGCCGCCCGGGCTGCCCACGCACGCCCCTCTCGCCGCCGACCCGTCCGTCCCGGAGCCGACATGACCGTCCTGCGATCCCTGCTGTTCAACATCCTCTACGTGACCTGGACCCTGCTGCTGGGGATCCTCTATCTGCCCCTGCTGGCGGCGCCGCCGCGCGCCGTCCAGAGGGCCTGCAAGATCTGGCTGGCGGGCCTGCGCGGCATGGCCCGGGTGATCGCGGGCGTGCACTACCGGATCGAGGGGCGCGAGCACCTGCCGGCCCACGGCCCCGTGATCGTGGCCGCCAAGCACCAGAGCGCCTTCGATACCTTCCTGTTTCACGGGCTGCTGGACGATCCGGTCTATATCCTCAAACGGGAGCTGTTCCGCATTCCCTTCGTCGGGTGGTACATGCGGGCCGGCGGCATGATCGGGATCGACCGCGCCGCCGGGGCCCAGGCGCTGCGGGGCATGCTGCACGCCTGCGAGACGGCGCTGGCGGAGGGGCGACAGATCGTGATCTTCCCCGAGGGCACCCGCACCGCGCCCGGCGACAGCCGCCCGTATCATCCGGGCGTTGCCGCCCTCTACGCCCGTTTTCCGGACGTGCCGGTGGTGCCGGTGGCGCTGAACTCCGGCCTGCTGTGGGGCCGGCGGGCATTCCGCAAGGATCCGGGCACCGTGACCCTGCGCATGCTGCCGCCGGTGGAGCGCGGCCTTGATCGCCGGGCGTTTCTGAACACGCTGCACACCCGCATCGAAGAGGCCGTGGCCGCGCTGCCGCCTCCGGAACGGGAGTAAGCGGGTGGGTCCGACCCACCCGTTCAGGGAGGGATAGGCCTGTGGATAAGTCTGTGGATGCCGGCCGCCGACTCGCCGGCGTTCGGTCAGGCGGTTGGAACGAACCAGGAACATTGCTTGACGCATCGCGTCAGGGGTCGTACATCTTCTCCGCGTCTGCGCGCGGGCGCGATGACCAGACTTGGCCCCGCGATGCCGTCGCCCCCCGACACTCAGAGGACGCATTGCCGTGACGGAGCCCGTCTCGCCGCCCATGGCGCCGATCGCCCACCAGATCTGGGACATGAAGTACCGGCTCAAGACGCCGGCGGGCGAGCCTGTGGATAAATCGGTGGCGGATACGTTGGACCGCGTCGCCCGGGCGCTGGCCGCCGTCGAAGCGGACCCGGAGACCTGGCGGCAGCGGTTCCGCGCCGCCCTGGAGGACTTCAAGGTGCTGCCGGCGGGCCGCATCCTCGCCGGGGCCGGCACCGACCGCAAGGTGACCCTGTTCAACTGCTTCGTCATGGGCACCGTCCCGGACGACATGGGCGGCATCTTCGATCACCTGCGCGAAGCCGCGCTGACCATGCAGCAGGGCGGGGGCATCGGCTACGACTTCTCCACCCTGCGGCCGAAGGGCGCGCCTGTTCACGGGGTGGGCGCCGATGCCTCCGGCCCGCTGTCGTTCATGGATGTGTGGGACTCCATGTGCCGCACCATCATGAGCGCGGGCTCGCGGCGCGGCGCCATGATGGCCACCCTGCGGTGCGACCATCCGGATATCGAGGCCTTCATCGAGGCCAAGCGCGAGCCCGGGCGGCTGCGCATGTTCAACCTGTCGGTGCTGGCCACCGACGCCTTCATGGCGGCCGTGGAGGCCGATGCGGCCTGGGATCTGGTGTTCGACGGCGTGGTGCACCGCACCGTGCGCGCCCGCGACCTGTGGGATCGCATCATGCGGTCCACCTATGACTACGCCGAGCCGGGCGTCATCTTCATCGACCGCATCAACCGCAGCAACAATCTGTGGTACTGCGAGGAGATTTATGCAACCAATCCATGTGGTGAACAGCCGTTGCCCCCGTATGGCACCTGCCTGCTGGGCTCGGTGAACCTGGCCCGGCTGGTGCGCGATCCGTTCACGGCGGAGGCCCGCCTGGACCTGGACGCGCTGGCTGACGTCACCGCGACCGCCGTGCGCCTGCTCGACAACGTCATCGACGTCTCGCGCTATCCCCTGCCGGAGCAGCGCCGCGAGGCGGAGACCAAGCGCCGCATCGGCCTGGGCATCACCGGGCTGGCCGATGCGCTGATCCTGTGCGGGGCGCGCTACGGCTCGGATGCGGCGGTGGCCCTCACTCATGACTGGCTGGGGACGCTGCGCCGCGCGGCCTATGCGGCGTCCATTGATCTGGCGCGCGAGAAGGGGCCGTTCCCGCTGTTCGACCGCGACAAATATCTGGAGGGCGAGACCATCCAGGCCCTGGACGCGGACCTGCGCGCCGGGATCGCCGAATACGGCATCCGCAACGCGCTGGTCACCTCGGTCGCACCCACCGGCACCATCTCGCTGTTCGCCGACAACATCTCGTCGGGCCTGGAGCCGGTGTTCAGCTTCGCCTACACCCGCGCCGTGCTGCAGACCGACGGCAGCCGCCGGGAGGAGACCGTCTCGGACTACGCTTGGCGGTTGTTCCGCGTGATGAAGGGCGAGGACGCCCCACTGCCCGACGCCTTCGTGGATGCCCAGGCGCTCAGTCCGCGCGATCATCTGGTGATGCAGGCGACCGTCCAGCGGTACATCGACAGCGCCGTGTCCAAGACCATCAACGTGCCCGAGGACCTGCCGTTCGCGGCCTTCAAGGACGTCTACTGGCAGGCGTGGCAGAGCGGCTGCAAGGGCTGCACCACCTATCGGCCGAACCCGGTGACCGGCGCTGTGCTGACGGTCTCCGCGCCGTCGGTGTCGCCCGAGGCGCCGGCGCCGGAGGGCACGCCTGCGCCCGAACTGCCGCCCGAGGTGGCCGCGGATCCGGGCGACGATCTGGCCACCACCGCCGGCCCCGGCCTGACGGAGACCCGCGACCCGGCGGCGCGTCGGTCCGGCGAGGGCCGGGTGGTCCATCTGACCCGGCCACTCGACCGGCCGGAGGTGCTGCCCGGCCGGACCTACAAGGTCCGTTGGCCGGAGAGCGACCACGCCATCTACATCACCGTCAACGATGTGGTTGGCCCGGAAGGCCGCCGCCGCCCGTTCGAGGTGTTCATCAATTCCAAGAACATGGAGCATTACGCCTGGACGGTGGCCCTGACCCGCATGATCTCGGCCGTGTTCCGGCGCGGCGGGGATGTCCGCTTCGTGGTCGAGGAGCTGAAGGCCGTGTTCGACCCGCGCGGCGGCCAGTGGATGGGCGGGCGCTACGTGCCGTCGCTGCTGGCGGCCATCGGCGGCGTGATCGAACAGCACATGATCGAGACCGGGTTCCTGGGCGAGTCCGAGGACATCGCGACGGACCCATGGAGTGTGCAGGCCATGGAGGGCGACGGCGGTCCGGTGGTCGAGCCGACATCGCGTCCGGCGGGGATGCGGTTCTGTCCGAAATGCGGTCAGCCCACCCTGATCCGCCAGGAAGGCTGCGACACCTGCACGAGCTGCGGCCATTCCCGCTGCGGGTAGGGGACAGGTGCGGGCAGCATCCCGGCCATGGGCCATCATGGAGAAATCGGCGTCATCCTGACGAAGCGAAGCGACGGAAGGATCTCGGGCCGGAGTGTGAATGCTCTGGCCCGATGTCCCCGGCCCATCGAGATCCTTCGCAGCTTTCAGCGGCTCAGGACGACGCGAAAGGCGACGGCCAGGGCGCCTGCGTCGGAGGTCCCGCCTGCGGGGTCGACAAGACCCGCGTGCCAGAGAGTCCCCGCACACACGAACCCCCCGGCGCGGCGGGCGCACCGGGGGGTGTCGTTTTGGCCCGAACGGTCGGATCGGTCTATTGCGCCGGAGACGCCGTCCCCGCACCGCCGGTGATGTCGCCGAAGTAGCGGAAGAAGTCGCTGTCCGGCGACAGCACCATGGAGGTTTCGCCGTCGGACAGGGCGTTCCGATAGGCTTCCATCGAGCGATAGAACCGGAAGAACGACTCGTCGCGGCCGAACGCGTCGGCGTAGATGCGGATGGCCTCGGCGTCGCCCTGACCGCGGATCGCCTGGGATCGGTTCTGCGCCTCGGCGACGATCACGGTCTTCTCGCGATCGGCGCGCGCCCGGATCTGCTGGGCCAGCTCGCGGCCCTGGGCGCGGGCCTCGCGGGCCTCGCGTTCACGCTCCGAGCGCATCCGCTCGAAGATGGCCTGGCTGGTCTGCGTGGGCAGGTCGGCGCGCCGGATGCGGACGTCGGTCACCGCGATGCCCAGATCGCGGGCCTCGGCATCCACCTGCAGGCGGATCCGGTTCATGAGATCCGTGCGTTCCTCGGACAGAAGCTGGCTGAGGTTCACGTTACCCAGCACGCGGCGCAGGGCGGAGATGATGATGTCCGACAGGCGGGACCGCGCGTTGTTTTCGAACGTCACCGCCTGATAGAAGCGCACCGGATCCTCGATCTGCCACCGCGTGTACGTGTCCACCACGACGCGCTTCTGGTCGGCGAGGATCACCTCTTCGCCGGGCGGGTTCAGGCCCATGATGCGCTTTTCGTAAAAGACCACGTTCTGGACGAACGGAATCTTCACGTTCAGGCCGGGTTCCTTGATGACGCGGCGCGGGTCGCCGAACTGCATCACGATGGCCTGTTCGGTCTGATGCACGATGAACAGCGCGTTGGCGGCCACGAAGGCGCCGAGGGCGAGCACGGCCACAAGGCCGACGAGCAGATACTTTTTCATCGGGCGGCCTCCCCGTCCGTCGGGGCCATCAGGCTGCTGGCCGAGGGCGTGTTGCGGCCCCCGCCACCGGGCGTGGTCCCGGTCCCGTTCTGCCGCATGCGGTTCTGAAGCTCCGGCAGGGGCAGATAGGGCACGACGCCGCTGCCGCCTTCCGTGCCGATGATGACCTTGTTCACGCTGCCAAGCACCTGTTCCATGGTCTCCAGATAGATTCGCTCGGTGGTGACGGTCTTGTCCACGCTGTAGGCCTGATAGACCGAGTCGAAGCGGGCGGCGTCACCCTCGGCGCGGTTGACGATCTCTTCCTTGTAGGCTTCGGCCTGCTGCAGAAGCTGCTCGGCCTCGCCGCGCGCCTCGGGGATGATCGAGTTGCGGTAGGCTTCGGCCTCGTTGCGGAGCCGCTCGCGGTCGGCGCGGGCCCGCTGCACGTCGTTGAACGCGTCCACCACCTCACCGGGCGGGTCCACCTTCAGAAGCTGCACACGCACGACGCGGATGCCCGCCGCGTATTCGTTCATCAGGCTCTGCAGCGTTTCCTTGGTGTCTTCCTCGACCGTCTGGCGGCCCTCGGTCAGGGCGACCTGAATCGGGGTCTGGCCGATCACCTCGCGCATGGCGCTTTCCGCGGCCAACTGCACGGCTTCTTCGGGATCGCGCAGGTTGAAGAGGTAGTCCCCCGCCTCGTCGATCACCCACACCACCGAGAAGTCGATGTCGATGATGTTCTCGTCGCCGGTCAGCATCAGGCTTTCCTCGACCACGTCGCGGCGCGCGTCGGGATTGTTGCCGATCTGGCGAAAGCCGATCACGACCCGATTCTCGCGCGTGACCTTCGGCGTCAGCGCGGTCTCGATCGGGTACGGCCAGTGATAGTGCAGGCCCGGCTGCGTGGTGTACACGTACTCGCCGAAGCGCATGACCACGCCCTGCTCGTCCGTCTGCACCCGGTAGAACCCGGTCAGACCCCATAGCGCCACCAGAACCAGAATGCCCAGGCCCACGGCCTTGGGGCCGAGATTCTTGGGCATCAGGCCGCGCAGGCGCTCCTGGCCCTGCCGCAGCATCTCTTCCAGGTCCGGGGGCGGGTTCCGGGGACCGCCGCCCGAGGACCCGCCGCCGGTGCCGCGACCCCAGGGGCCGTTGCCCCCGCCGCCGCCGTTGCCGCCGCCGCCCCAGGGACCGCCGCCACCGCCGCCTTGCGGATTCCATGCCATTGACGATTATCCTTCCGCTTCCATGTTCCAGGCCTGAGGGTACGCACCCGGGCCACCGGCACACCCCGATTCCATCGGGATACCCTTAAAGCTGGCCCCGGTATAGGACACCTGGGCCGTTGCGGCAACGTCGCGCCCGGGGCCGGAGGGGTCGCAGCGCGGGTCCGGGGGCGCGTCGGTCGACGCCTCCGGGATATCGGACAGACGCAAGGAGTTTTCAAGCATGGCCACCGTAAGCCGGGACGACGTGATCGCCACCCTGAGCCGTCTCTCCGACCCGGAGACCGGCCGCGACCCCGTCGCGCTCGGATGGGTGCAGGGTGTGGCGGTCAAGGATGGCCACGTCACCGCCGCGCTGGAGGTCCCGCCGGAGCGTGGTCCCGCCCTGGAGCCGCTGCGCAAGGCGGCCGAAGCGGCGGTGCACGCCATGCCGGGGGTGCTGACCGCGACCATCGTGCTGACCGCCCAGCGCGCCCAGGGCAGCCAGCCCGGACCCGCCGGCCAGCCGCGCCAGGGCACCGCCGGCCGCGCCCAGTCCATCGCACCCCCGGGGGTGCGGCACATCATCGCCGTGGCCTCGGGCAAGGGCGGCGTGGGCAAGTCCACCACCGCCGCCAATCTGGCCCTGGCCCTGGCCGCGCGCGGCCAGCGGGTCGGGGTGTTCGACGCCGACATCTACGGCCCGTCCATGCCCCGCATGCTCGGTCTGGCCGGGCAGCGCCCGACGCTGGCCGATGACCGCATCCAGCCGCTCGAGTCGATGGGGCTGAAGGTCATGTCCATCGGCTTCATGATGAACGAGGAAGACCCGGTGGTCTGGCGCGGTCCCATGGTGATGGGCGCGCTGGAGCAGATGTTGCGCGACGTGGACTGGGGCGAGCTGGACGTGATGGTCGTGGACATGCCCCCGGGCACCGGCGACACCCAGTTGACCATGAGCCAGCGCGTGCCGCTGGCCGGGGCGGTGATCGTCTCCACGCCGCAGGACATCGCCCTGCTGGATGCCCGCAAGGGGCTGAACATGTTCCGCAAGGTGGATGTGCCGGTGCTCGGCATCGTCGAGAACATGAGCTACTACGTCTGCCCCAACTGCGGCCACCGCGAGGAGGTGTTCGCCCACGGCGGCGCGGAAAAGACGGCGGCACAGATGGGCTGCCCGTTCCTGGGCGCGATCCCGCTCGACATCGCCATTCGCGTGAACGCGGACGCCGGCACGCCGATCGTGGTGACGGACCCCGAGGGCGCGCACGCCAGGGCGTATCTGGCGATCGCCGACAGCATCCTGGCGCAGATCGACTCGGGCGCCCGTCCGGCCGCCCCAAAAATTCGGTTTACGTGACGTCCCCGACCATCTCCATCAGGCGGGCCGCGTTGCGGGGCGCGTGCCCGTCCTGATCGTTGTCGAAGAACACGTAGACGTCCTTTCCCTCGTCCCGCCAGGCGCGGGCCTGCGCGGCCCAGCCTCCCAGGGCCTCGTCGTCGTAGGACCCCTCGTAGGCTTTGCCCGGGCCGTGCAGGCGGACATAGGCGAAATCGGCGGTGGTCTTGACCGGCGAGGTCCGGCCGTCGATGTCGTAGACGGCGAACGCGGCAGAGTGGCGGGCCAGAACCGCGTCGATCTCGTCGGAGAACCAGCTTTCGTCGCGCGCCTCGACGGCGCACCGCAGGTCGTCCGGCACGGCCGCCAGCAGGGCGTCGAGGCGCTCAGGATTCGCGCGCCAGTTCGGCGGCAACTGGAACAGCAGCGGCCCCAAACGGTCGCCCAGCGACCGTGCGGCGTCCAGGAACCGGGCCAGGCTGTCCGCCGGGTCCTTCAGCTTCTTCATGTGGGTGATGTAGCGGCTGGCCTTGCAGGCGAACACGAACCCGTCCGGAGTCTGCGCCCGCCAGGACGCCAGCGTGTCCGGCGACGGCAGGGCGTAAAAGGTATTGTTGACCTCCACCGCCGGGAACCGGCCGGCGTACTGCGCCAGCCGGTCGGCGGGGCGGGTGCTCTCCGGATAGAACGGCCCGACCCAGTGGTCGTAGTGCCACCCGGAGGTTCCGATCAGGATGCGGGCCATGATCGAAGGTCCTCAGGCGACAAGTTGGCCCAGCGCGGCTTGCTGGTTGGCCTTGGCCCGGTCCAGGAACGCCGCCCGTGCCGCCCCGGCGTTGGCGTTGTCGCCCGCCCAGGTCTTCAGCGCGGCCTGTTGCAGCGCCCGGCCGTAGGAGAAGCTGAGCGGCCACGGCGCGCCCTCCAGCCGTGCCCGCCGGTTGATGGCATCCAGGTTGATGGTGGCCTGCTCGTCATCCTGGCCGCCGGACAGGAACACGATCCCCGGGACGGCCGCCGGCACGGTGCGGCGGAAACAGGCCAGGGTGCGTTCCGCCACGGTGTCCGGATCGGCCTGATCGGCGGCGTCCTTGCCGGAGATCACCATGTTCGGCTTGAGAAGCATCCCCTCCGGCCGCACGCCCTGGATGCGCAGGTCCTCGAACACCGCATGCTGCACGGCTTCGGTGGCCGAGAAACAGGCCGCGATGTCGTGGCCGCCGTCCATCAGCACTTCCGGCTCGACGATGGGCACCAAGCCGTTTTCCTGAGCCAGCGCGGCATAGCGCGCCAGAGCATGTGCGTTCACGTGGATGCTGCGCGCACTGGGCCGACCGTCGCCGATGCTGTAGACCGCGCGCCACTTGGCGAAGCGCGCCCCCAGGGCGGCGTATTCCTTGAACCGATCGCGCAGGCCGTCCAGACCCTCGGTCACGGTCTCGCCGCCGTCGGGCTCGGGCGCAAGCGGCTTGGCCCCCGTGTCCACCTTGATGCCGGGGATCATGCCCGCGTCCTCGATCAGACGCACCAGCGGGGTGCCGTCCGGGGCGGCCTGCCGGATGGTCTCGTCGTACAGGATCACGCCGCTGACATGCGCGCCGATGCCCGGCGTGCCCACCAGCATGTGGCGGTAGTCGCGGCGGCTGGTCTCCGTGGACTCCACGCCCACGGCGTCGAAGCGCTTGCGGATCGAGCCGGTGCTCTCGTCCGCCGCCAGCAGGCCCTTGCCGTCGGCGACCAGGGCGGTGGCGGTTTCGTGCAGTCGTGCGATGTCCAAGGGAGCCTCCCGTTCGGTGTCGTCTTCGGCGGATGGGGTCCCGCCCAGGGCGGGTGGGGCGGGGCGTTCCTTCACATCACCCGTCCGATGCCGGGGTGACATCGCCGTACACAAACGGCGTGGTCCCCACAACCATAGTGCGCGGGTAGGCGAAGGTCACCACCTCGTCGTCCCGCGCGACCGTGCCGGCCGTCCAGGGCAGGGCGTACATCGCCTGGGTCTGCGTCAGGTCCACCACGTAGGCAGTCAGGTCCCCGGCCGGATTGAACATCAGATCATCCACCGCGCCGGTGCCGTCCGCCAGGGTCACGCGCAGGTCCAGCAGCTCGCGGGCGGTCCAATCCATGGGCTCGGGGGCGGCGTCCGTCACCATCTCAAGACGGCTGGCGACCGCCTCGGTGTCCAGGCCCAGCTCCACCGAGCCGGTGGCGGGATTGATGTCCGCTTGGGTCCAGGGGACCTCGAACCAGCCCAGCGCGCCGTCCGTCCTGGCGGCGCGCACGACGATGGTCTCGATCAGGCCCGTGGTGCCGATGGTGGCGTCGTGGACGATGCCCACGGCATCGCCGTCGCGGCTCAGCACGGTGCCGCCCAGAATGCCGGACATGCGCCAGTCGCTGTACAGCGGCGTCGTGTCCCAGGTCTCCAGGCCCTTGGCGGGCGGGGACAACGCGGCGCCCCCATCGGAGGCGGCCGGCGCCGGGCCGGTCAGCGCGAGGGGCCCGGCGGCCAGGGCCAGGGCGAAGGCGGCGGGGGTGCGGATCATGCGGGTCATGAGTCACTCTCCCGTGTGGTGCGAACAGGGACGCCACGGGCACGCCCAAGGGTGTCGGCGCGCCGCCGTGGCGATGGGCTTGCCCAGGAAACTCATGACCCGGGGGGCGGGTTCCAGCCCCGCCCGCCCCGTCAGCGCGGCGCCGTCTCGCCTTTCGTGACGCCCGGCCCGTGCCGGTGCAGCAGATAGGCGGCGTGGCTGGTGTGCGGCACGGCGACGAACCCCTGCTTCACCTCCATGTCCGGGGCGGGCGCGACCAGCAGCCGCCAGACGCCCATGAGCAGGATCAGGACGCCGGTTCCTCCGATGAAGGCGAACAGGCCGGTCGGCCCCAGCGATCCCATCAGCACGCTGGCGGCGAAGGGGCCGAACACCGAGCCGAATCCGTAGATCAGGATCAGGCCGCTGGCCACGGCGATCAGGTCGTTGCGCTCGATCTGGTCGTTGGCGTGGGCCACGCAGAGCGAGTACACGGGCATCAGGGTGCCCCCCAGCAGGAACGACAGCCCCAGCAGACTCCACAGCGGCGCTTCGGGCCCCATCACCGTCATCCCGGCCGACACGGCGACCGAGGCGGCCGCCGCGGCCAGGGCCACAAGGCGGCGGTCCACACGGTCCGACAGCCATCCGAAGGGCCATTGCAGCGCCAGCGCGCCCAGCAGCATGAGACCGATGAGGGCGGCAATGCCGGCCTCGCTCAGGCCGATGCGCTGGCCGAAGGTCGGGGCCATGCCGAAGAACGCGCTGGCGGCCAGTCCCGTCAGGCCGGACCCGAACAGGGCGAAGGGCGAAATCCGGTAGAGCTGGGACAGCTTGGGCCGGTCGGCCGTGACGACGCCGGGAACGCCGGCCCGGCTGAGCGTGATCGGCACCAGCGACAGCGACAGGCACACCGAGACCAAGCAGAACAGCACGAACCCGCCGGGCGACGCCATCAGCAGCATGGGTTGGCTGGCGGCCCAGCCCGCGTAGAAGACGATCATGTACATGGCCAGGATGTGGCCGCGCTGGTCCCGGCCGGTGGCGCCGTTGAGCCATGTCTCTATGACGATCAGCAGGCCGGCATAGCTGGCGCCGTGCAGCGCGCGCAGAACCATCCAGACGGGCGGCGAGACGACGATCACGAACACCAACGACAGGGCCGATGCGATGGACGCCAGCGCGGCATAGGCGCGGATGTGGCCGACCGACTCGATCAGTCGGGGCGCGACCACCGTACCGATGGCGAACCCCGCGAAATACGCCGACATGATGAGGCCGATGGTGGTGTCGGACATGTTCTCCAGGCCGGCGCGCACGCCCACAAGGGTCGCCTGCAGCCCGTTGCCCGCGAGCAGCAGAGCCACCCCGGCCAGCAGCGCCCGGATCTGCCAGACGCGCAGGCCGCCCGGGTCCTCAGCCCGGGAGGTGTCAACGTGCGGTGTGTGCTCGGCGGTGGTGGATGCGGATGCGGTCACGGGCGGGCCTCGGTGCAATGTGCAGACGGAGCCGGTCCCACAGGACAAGGGCCGGCGCGCGTGCGAGTGAAACGCGCTTCGACCGATCCGGTTCCCGCGCCGCGCGCCCATCCGCTGGCGCGCCCGTCACGCCAGCACCCATGCGGTGAACGCCGCCCAGGCCAGCACGGCGGCCGGAATGACGCCGAGCAGGCCCGCCGTCCAGCGGCCGCCCGGTCCCAGGATCAGCGCGCCCAGGGTCAGCAGCGCCGTGGCCACGGGGGTGACGCCGGCCAGCCGCCAGGCCGCCGCCGAGCCCTCCCAGACGGCCATGCCCAGCGGGTAGACCCCCAGGGCGACGACGAGCAGTCCGATCCCGAACGACAGGCGCGCCCGCGATCGCTGCGCCACCGGCTCGGGACCCCGCCCGGCGTGCCCCAGCAGCAGCGCGGCTTGACCAAGGCAGGCGGCCCCGTGGGCGGTCGCCAGGAAACTGAGGTGGGTTAACTCGGCCATGTAGAACACGCCGCCGACCCAGGCCCAGAAGGCGGTCAGGATCAGCGCGGGCAGGCGGGTGGTGCGCGGGGTGGGGCGCGCCAGCACGACCAGCAGCGCCGCGATCAGCAGAACGGCGGCGATCTGCGCCGGCCAGATGCTCTCGTGATAGCCGGCAAGAAACGCCTGCAGGACCTCGGCCGAATAGGGCAGGGTCACCGAAACGGCCATCGCCTACAGCGTCTCCACGTACTGCGCCATGCGCGCCCGTGTCTTTTCGTCGGGCAGGCGGCCGGTGGCGGCCGCCATGTTCTCGCGCAGGTGCGGCAACTGCGAGGTGGCCGGAATGGCGCAGGTCACCGCCGGGTGCGAGACGATGAACTTGAGAAAGAAATCGGCCCAGGTCACCGCGTCCGCCTGCTCCTCCGCCCAGGGCGGCAGGGGCTTGTCCTGGAACAGGCGGAACAGGCCCTTCTGTCGATAGGGCCGGTTGGCGATCACGGCCATGCCCCGGTCCCGCGCCAGGGGCAGGATTCGGTCCTCCACGGCGCGATCCAGGATGTTGTAGGTCACCTGGATGAAGTCCAGGTCCTGGGTTTCCATGACACGGATCAGTTCGTCATGGCGCCGCCCATGCGAGGTGGTCACGCCGATGTAGCGCACCTGACCCTCCGCCTTCATCTCGCGCAGGGTCTCCAGGTGGCCTTCCCAGTTCTTCAGGTTGTGGACCTGCATCAGGTCGAACCCGTCCACGCCCCACAGGCGGCGCTGTTCGCCGATCTGCTCCGGACCGCCGCTGGTCCACGAGGTCCAGACCTTGCTGGCGGAGAACAGGCCGTCAGTGGTCTCCAACCGAGACAACCCGTAGCCCAGCACCTCGGCGGACGAGCCGTACATGGGCGAACAGTCGATCATGCGGCCGCCGCGCCGGAAGAACTCGCGCAGGATGCCGGTGCGGTGATCGCGAAGGGCCTGGTCATCGCCCACGTTGAAGGTGATCCAGGTGCCCATGCCGACCACGGGCACGGCTTCTCCGGTGGACGGGATGGTCTTGGTCAGGACATCGCCGAAGTCGGTCGGCCGCACGGGGCGGGCGAGGGCATCCATGGAGCGTCCGGCCCAGGCCAGCGCCGAGGCGCCGGCCAGTCCGGCCAGGAAGGCCCTGCGATCGGGGCGGCTGTCATCTCGTGGCGGAGGGGGCATGATCCAAACTCCCGGGGTTTCTTGCATACCCGGCAGGTTGGGGCCGGCCCGGGCCGAGTCAACGGGGCGCCAAGCCGTGCGGCGCGCGCAAGACCATCAAGGCCGGGATGACACGCCTGCTCGGGCTGGGCGATGCTAGGGCGAACCCGCCGGCCAAACTGACGAGCCCCCATGTCCCCCGCGCCCCGCACCATCGCCGTGTCCCTCAACCCCGCCGTGGATCGGTCGCTGACCGTGCCCGGCTTCGCCGTCGATCGCGTCAACCGGATCGCCGCCAGCCGGACCGATCCCGGCGGCAAGGGGGTCAACGTGGCCTGTTTCCTGGCCCATCTGGGGCAGTCCGTCGCGCTGGCCGGTCTGCTGGGACGGGAGACCGCCGCGCTGTTCACACGCCAGTTCGCGGCGATGGGGGTCACCGACATCACCGTGCCGGTTGCCGGGGCCACGCGGACCAACCTGAAGATCCTCGATCCGGACGCGGGCACCGTGACCGACCTGAACGGACCGGGCCCGGCCGTGACGGCGGCGGATGTCACGGCGGTGCGTCGGGCGCTGGAGCACGCGAGCGCGGGCGGCCTGGACTGGCTGGTGCTGTCGGGCAGCCTGCCCGACGGCCTGCCGCCCGACACCTATGCGGACCTGATCGCCTGGGGCCGCGCGCGGGGGGCCCGCGTGGTGCTGGACACCAGCGGGGCCGCGCTGGCCGAGGGCATCGGCGCCGGCCCGGATATCCTCAAGCCCAACCGGGCCGAGCTGGAAGCCCTGATGGGGCACGCGCTGCCGGACATGACCGCCGTGGTCGCGTCGGCAGGCCGGCTGGTGGCCGGCGGGGTGGGGCTGGTGGTCGTCTCGCTCGGCCCTGGGGGTGCCGTGGTTCGGGATCGGGACGGCGCCTGGCTCGCCGTGCCGCCGGCCGTGCCGGTCGCGAGCACCGTCGGGGCGGGCGATGCCCTGGTGGCGGGCCTGATCCACGCCACCGCGCAGGGCCTGCCCGTGCCCGAGGCCGCCCGGGTGGCGGTCGGGGTCTCGGCCGCCGCCTTGGGCGAGATCGGCCCGCGCCTGCCTGCCCTGGATCACATCGAGGCCCTGGCCGCGCGGGTCACCGTCACGCCGCTGGAGACCGATCGGGCAGGCCCCCGGCGGTGATGATGAACGAGACGATGGCGTCCAGGCCGTCGCCGGTCTTCAGGTTGGTCATGACGAACGGCCTTTCCCCGCGCATCCGCCGCGCATCGGCGTCCATCACGTCCAGGCGCGCGCCCACCAGCGGCGCGAGGTCGGTCTTGTTGATGACCAGCAGGTCCGACCGGGTGATGCCCGGCCCGCCCTTGCGCGGGATCTTTTCCCCGGCCGCCACGTCGATCACGTAGATCGTCAGGTCCGCCAGTTCCGGACTGAACGTTGCGGCCAGATTGTCGCCGCCGCTCTCCACCAGGATCAGATCCAGGTCCGGGAACCGCCCGCGCATGGTGTCGATGGCGGCCAGGTTCATCGAGGCATCCTCGCGGATGGCGGTGTGCGGACAGCCGCCCGTCTCCACCCCCATGATGCGCGCGGCGGGCAGGACGCCGGCCTCGGTCAGGATGCGCTGATCCTCGCGGGTGTAGATGTCGTTGGTGATGGCGGCGATGCCGTAGCGGGGCGCCATGGCCCGGCACAGGTGTTCCAGCAGCGCGGTCTTGCCGGAGCCCACCGGGCCGCCGACGCCGACGCGCAGCGGGTTGGAGGAGGACGCGGGATCGGTCATGAGCGGAACAGCCTCGTGTACTGGGTTTCGTGGGCCATGCTGGTCCAGTCCACCATGGGCGCGGCGCTGCCCCGGTCGGACCAGGGACGGACGAGCGCGGCCTCGGTGGCCTGGATGAACACCGGAACGAGCGCGGCCTGGGCCTGCTGACCGGCGGTCTGTCCCAGCGGGATCAGGCGCACACCGGCGGAGATCAGGTTCGCCCCCAGCGCATGCAGATAGCCGGCCAGCACGGGGCGCAGCGGCAGGCCGTGGCAGGCCGCCGCCAGCCCGACCGCGACCGGATAGGCGACATCGAGACCCGCATCCGTCAGCACGGCCCGGGCCTTTGCGATGCCCTCGGCCGGCCAGCCGTCTGTGATGGCGCGCAGGAACGCCGCGCCCTGGGCGGAGGCTTCCAGCGCCATCTCGGCCGTGGCGCGCTGGGCGGCGGCCTCCTCCGCACTCTCCCGGAGCGCGGCCCAGTCGCGGGCCGCGACCGCCCGGTGACTCTCCCGCAGGCAGTCGGCATCCAGCCGCCCGGATCCCTGTGCGACGATCCAGCCCACCCAGTCCATCAGGCTGTCCCGGTCGTGGACCAGACCGGCCTCGACGGCGGCTTCAAGGCCGTGGCTCCAGGTGAAGGCCCCGACGGGAAAGGCCGGCGACAGCCACGCCAGCAGGCGATGCAGCGCCGGGTCCGCGAGGGGCATGTCGGTGGGCTCAGTCATGGTGGTGACCATGCCCGTGACTGTGCCCATGCCCATGCCCATGCCCCCCGCCATAGGCGCCGCCTTCCGGTGAGAACGGCGCCTCGTGCCGGGTCAGGATGCCGCCCAGCCCGCGCGCCATGTCGGCGATGACATGATCGTCGGCGATGCGCAGGGTCAGGCCGTCCGTCAGCACCTCGACCGGCAGATGCCGGTTGCCCAGGTGCCACGCCATGCGGGCGGCGTGGCGGGTGTCGGAACAGGCGATGTCGAGCACCGGCTCCGCCCGCGCCACGACCCGAATGAACCCGCCGTCCCCCAGATCCAGGCCGTCGCCGTCGCGCATGGCCACCGCCGCCGGCAGATCGAGCAGGAAGGGGGTCCCCGCGTCGTCGATCAGACGCACGCGGCGCCGGTGCCGCTCGGCACAGGCGAGGGTGACGGTCCCGCCGGTTCGGGCCTCGGGCCAGGTGCCGGCGGGATGGTGGCGGACGGCGCGGCGGTCCGGGGCGGCACTCACGGTCATCGCCTCCTAGAACAGGAAGTAGCGCTGGGCCATGGGCAGCACCTCGGCCGGTTCGCAGGTGAGCAGGGTTCCGTCCGCCCGCACCTCGTAGGTCTCGGGATCGACCTCGATGTGGGGGGTGGCGTCGTTCAGCACCATGTCGGCCTTGGTCACCGACCGACAGCCGCGCACCGCCAGCAGCGGCCGTTGCAGGCCCAGCGCCTCGCCGATGCCGGCCTCCAGGGCCGCGCCGGAGACGAACGTCACCATGCTGTGGGTCAGCGAGCGCCCGAATCCGCCGAACATGGGCCGGTAGTGGACCGGCTGCGGTGTCGGGATGGAGGCGTTGGGATCGCCCATGGCGGCGAGCGCGATGGTGCCGCTCTTGAGCACCAGATCCGGCTTCACGCCGAAGAAGGCGGGCTTCCACAGCACCAGATCGGCGAGTTGGCCGACCGCCACCGAGCCCACATGGTCGGCGATGCCGTGCGCGATGGCCGGGTTGACCGTGTACTTGGCGATATAGCGGCGGACCCGCAGGTTGTCGTTGTCGCCGGTCTCCTCCGGCAGGCGGCCGCGCTGGACCTTCATCTTGTGCGCCGTCTGCCAGGTGCGGCAGATCACCTCGCCCACGCGCCCCATGGCCTGGCTGTCCGACGCGATCATGGAGAACGCGCCCATGTCGTGCAGGATATCCTCGGCCGCGATGGTCTCCTTGCGGATGCGGCTTTCGGCGAAGGCCACGTCCTCGGGAATGGCCGGGTCCAGGTGATGGCACACCATCAGCATATCCAGATGCTCGTCGATGGTGTTGACGGTGTAGGGGCGGGTGGGGTTGGTCGAGGACGGCAGCACGTTGGCGTCCCCGGCCAGCTTGATGATATCCGGCGCATGGCCGCCGCCCGCGCCCTCGGTGTGGAAGGCGTGGATGGTGCGGCCCTTGAAGGCGGCGCGGGTGGTCTCGACGAAGCCGCTTTCGTTCAGGGTGTCTGTGTGGATGGCGACCTGGATGTCGTGCGCCTCGGCCACCGACAGGCAGCAGTCGATGGCGCTGGGGGTGGTGCCCCAGTCCTCGTGCAGCTTCAGGCCGATGGCCCCGCCCCGAACCTGCTCTTCCAGGGCCGCCGGCAGGCTGGCGTTGCCCTTGCCGAAGAAGCCCAGGTTCATGGGCAGGCCCTCGGCCGCCTGCAGCATGCGCGCCAAGTGCCACGGGCCGGGGGTGCAGGTGGTGGCGTTGGTGCCCTCGGCCGGGCCGGTGCCGCCGCCCAGCATGGTGGTGATGCCCGAGGCCAGGGCCTCGTCGATCTGTTGCGGACAGATCCAGTGAATGTGCGCGTCGATCCCCCCGGCCGTCAGAATGCGGCCCTCGCCCGCGATGGCCTCCGTGCCCGGGCCGATGATGATGTCCACGCCCGGCTGGATGTCCGGGTTGCCGGCCTTGCCGATGGCGGCGATGCGGCCGTCCTTGAGGCCGATATCGGCCTTGTAGATGCCGCCGTGATCCACGATCAGGGCGTTGGTGATGACGGTATCCACGGCCCCGGCGGCGCGGGCGGTCTGGGACTGCCCCATGCCGTCGCGGATCACCTTGCCGCCGCCGAACTTGACCTCCTCGCCGTAGGTGGTCAGGTCGCGGTCCACCTCGATCACAAGGTCCGTGTCGGCCAGACGCAGGCGGTCCCCGGTCGTCGGGCCGAACATGGCGGCGTAGGCGCCGCGGTCGATCTGCATGGCCATGGCTCTACCCCTCCAGCGGCCCCTGGACCGCGCCTGTGAACCCTTAGACGGTGCGGCTGCCGACATAGGCCACCAGCGTGACCTCGCGGCTCTGGCCCGGCTCGAAGCGGACGGCCGAGCCCGCCGGCACGTCCAGCCGGAAGCCGCGCGCGGCCTCGCGGTCGAAGGACAGGGCGGCGTTGGTCTCGGCGAAGTGATAGTGGCTGCCCACCTGCACCGGCCGGTCGCCGGTGTTGGCGACGGACAGGGTGCGGGTCTCGCGCCCGTCGTTCAGGGTCAGCACGCCGACGGCGGGAAAAAGCTCTCCGGGGATCATGGCCGGTCCCTCTCTAACGAATGGGCTGATGCACGGTCACCAGCTTGGTGCCGTCGGGGAAGGTCGCCTCGACCTGGATTTCGGGGATCATCTCGGGGATGCCCTCCATGACCTGATCGCGGGTCAGCACCTGACCGCCCGCGCGCATCAGGTCGGCGACCGAGCGGCCATCGCGCGCGCCCTCGACCACGGTGTCCGTGATGAGGGCGACGGCCTCCGGATGGTTGAGGCGCACGCCGCGATCCAGGCGCCGGCGGGCGACCTGCGCGGCCATGGCGACAAGCAGTTTGTCCTTTTCCCGGGGCGTGAGGTTCATGGGTCGGAAGCCCCCCTGTTCGCTGTTCAGATGGACCAGAGTCGCGGCAGGGATGCCGCATGGCCGCCGCCGGCCTGCCGCAGCAGGGTCCAGACGTCGGCGAACGCGCCCAGCGCCGCCACGGTGGCGGGTGCCAGGATACGACAGATCATCAGGCCGTTGACCGTCGTGCAGCCGGCCCGGACCCGGTCGTGAGTCTCCAGGCGGGTGCGGACGGCGTCGGTCAAGGCGGCCTCCTGGCCCGGCAGGCGCGCGATCAGCGTGGCCAGGGCCTCGGCCCCCGCGAACCCGGCCGGGGCCTGGCCCGCGCGGGCAAGATCGCCCTCCAGGTGCAGGGCATCGGCCCAGACAAGCCGACCGCTGATGCGCACCGCCCAGGTGTCGCGGATCAGACCGCGCGTGAGGGTCTCGCCGTGGGCACGCCGCCCGAGGACCACGATCTCGCCCGCCAGCACATGCGCCGTGGGGTCCAGGTTCAGCACCGTCTCGCGCCGCAGCCGGGCGCGGTCGAAGACGATGGTTTCGCGCGGCAGCCACTCCAGCCAGCTTTCGGCCCCGGCGGTGAGGGAGACCGACACCTCAGCCGCGTCGCCCGTGCCGGAGCGGTAGACCTTCTCCGCCGCCTGGGCCATGACCATCGCCCGCGCGCCTTCGACCACCGTCACCGAAACCGACAGCCGGTCGCCCGCCACCAGCCCGCCGCCGGTGTTGGCGACGCAGGCGGTCAGGGGCTCGCCGGGCACGGGATGCGGGAACAGGGCGCGCAGAGGCGCCGCCTGGTCCAGATCGACCAGTCGGGTCACCGGGCCGTCGCCGCGCAGCACGAGGCCAAGGCGGCCCACGGCCGTCTGACGGCGGATCGCCGCATCCGTGCGGGCGCCGTCGGGGCTCACGCCACCGTCTCCCCAACTCGCAGTGTCATGCCGCCTTGCCCCCCTTGCGGGTCGTGTCCCGTCTTGCGGTCATCCGTTACGATACGCATGGTTCGGGGTCTGTGCCATGGGCTTGGTCGTCACGGCCCTGGCCCGGCGCGCCGACCGTTTCCACGCCCGCGCCCGTTCCCGGTAATCATGACGTCCATTGATCGAGAGAGTTCGCCCGTGACCGCTGTCCCGTCCCGCCTTCTCACCGCCCATCCCGTCGCTCATGTCGCCAACCCCCGCGCTGAAGGGGGGCGCCCCATCGGCCCGCGCGAACGCGCGGTGCTGAGCCCGGAGGGGTTCGCCGCCGCGCGCGACGAGATCCGCGTCTGGCCCGGTTACGCCGAAACGCCCCTGCGCCGCCTGGACGGGCTGGCCGCCGCCGCCGGTCTGGGCGCGCTGGTCGTCAAGGACGAGGCCCCGCGCTTCGGCCTGGGCAGCTTCAAGGCGCTCGGCGGGGCCTATGCGGTGCTGCGGGTGCTGCGCCGCCTTCTGGCCGACCGGGGCGTGACGGAGCCGGTGACGGTGGCCGATCTGATCGCCGGCCGCTGGCGGGAGGATGTGGCCGAGTTGACCGTCTGTTGCGCCACCGACGGCAACCACGGTCGCTCCGTGGCGTGGGGCGCGGGGCGCTACGGCTGCCGCTGCGTGATCTATGTGCACGCCACCGTCAGCCGGGCGCGGTGCGAGGCCATCGCCCGGTTCGGGGCCGAGGTCCGGCGCGTGCCGGGCACCTACGACGACTCGGTGCGCAAGGCGGCCGACGACGCCGCCGCCAACGGCTGGGTGGTGGTCTCCGACACCTCGTATCCGGGCTATATGGAGATCCCCCGCGACGTCATGCAGGGCTATACGGTGATGGTGGACGAGGCCATTCGGCAGATGGACGCGCCGCCCACGCATGTGTTCGTCCAGGGCGGCGTGGGCGGTCTGGCCGCCGCCGTGGCTGCGCAGACCTGGGAGGTCTGGGGTGCAGAGCGGCCGCGCATCATCACCGTGGAGCCGGACCGGGCGGCTTGCCTGTTCGAAAGCGTGCGGGTCGGCTATCCCAAGGCCGTCCACGGCGACCTGGACACCCTGATGGCCGGGCTGGCCTGCGGCGAGGTCTCGCTGCTGGCCTGGGAGGTGCTGGAGGCCGGCCTCCATGATGCCCTGACCGTGCCGGACGCCGCCGCCGTGGAGGTCATGCAACTGCTGGCCGCCGGTCGCCACGATCCCGCGTTCGTGGCCGGCGAGAGCGCCACGGCCGGGCTGGCGGGATGCCTGCTGGCGATGGCCGACCCGGCGCTGAAGGCCGCGCTCGGCCTGGACGCCACCAGCCGCGTGCTGGCGTTCTCCACCGAGGGCGCCACCGACCCCGCGCTCTATGCCGAACTGGTCGGCCGCCCCGCCGAGACGGTGGAGGCGATGCCATGACGACGACCCGGCGGACTCATCAGGCGGTCCGGCTGGACTGGCCCCGCCTGCGCGCCCGCCTGGACGCGTTGGGGCGGGTGGGGGCATTGGACGGCGGCGGTGTCTGCCGCCTCGCCCTGACGCCCGAGGACAAGGCGGGCCGCGATCTCGTCGTGGGCTGGATGCGAGACCTTGGCCTGCATGTGACCATCGACGCCATCGGCAACATCATCGGCCTGCGGCCGGGCCTGGAGGACGGTGCGCCGGTCATGGCCGGGTCGCACATCGACACCGTGCGCACGGGCGGGCTGTACGACGGCAACCTGGGTGTGCTGGCGGGGCTGGAGGTGGTCGCCGCCCTCAACGACGCCGGCGTGACCACCCGCCGGCCGCTGGCCGTGGGCGTGTTCACCAACGAGGAGGGGGCGCGATTCGCGCCGGACATGATGGGCAGCCTGGTTTATGTGGGCGGCCTGCCGCTGGCCGAGGCCCTGGCGGTCGAGGGCATCGACGGCCGGACGGTGGGCGATGCCCTTTCGGCCATCGGCTATGCCGGGCCGGCGCCCGTCGGCACGCCGGCGGTCCATGCCTTCGTGGAACTGCACATCGAGCAGGGGCCGGTTCTGGAGGAACAGGGCATCGCCATCGGCGCCGTGGAGGGAGTGCAGGGCATTTCGTGGACCGACGTGATCGTCGAGGGGACATCCAACCACGCCGGCACCACGCCCATGCGTCTGCGCCGGGATGCGGGATATGTGGCCACGGCGGCCGCGGTGGTCGTGCGCGATCTGGCTGCCCGCATGGGCGGCGATCAGGTGGCCACGGTGGGGGCGCTGGAGTTGACGCCGAACCTCATCAACGTGGTGCCCGGCCGGGCGCGCTTCACGCTCGACCTGCGCAACACCGACGAGGCGCGGCTTCAGGCGGCCGAGCAGGTCGCCTTCGCCGAAATCGACCGTCTGGCCGCCGCCGAGGGCTGCACCGTCACCCGCCGCACCCTGGCCCGGTTCGAGCCGGTGACCTTCGATCTCGCCATGGTGGACCGGGTGGAGGCCGCCGCCCGGGCGCGCGGGCTGTCCGTGCGGCGGATGCCCTCGGGGGCTGGTCATGACGCCCAGATGATGGCGCGGGTCTGCCCGACCGGCATGATCTTCGTGCCCTCCGCCGGGGGCATCAGCCACAACGTCACCGAACACACCGACGACGCCCACCTGGAGGCCGGGGCGTCCGTGCTGCTCGACCTGCTGGTGGATCTCGCCGAGCCCGTCGATCCCGCCCCCGGATGATCCGTGGGCGCTTGGCGGCCGAACGCGGCGGAGAGATCTCAGGCCACGTCCTTGTGCAGCGGCTGCACGTCGCGCTCGATCTCGCCGGCGAGCACCTGACCCGTCACGTGCAGGTCGAAGCGGCTTTGCAGGTTCATCCAGTACAGCGGCGAGGTGCCGAAATAGCGCGCCAGCCGCAGAGCCATGTCCGCCGTGATGGAGCGCTGCCCGGCCAGCACATCGTCCAGCCGGTTCGCGGGCACGCCCAGATCGGTCGCGAGGCGGTCCACGTCCAGGCCGTGCGGCACCAGGAATCGCTTGCGGAGGACGGTACCCGGGTGCTGGGAGCTGTCGGAGTGCGACATGTGTCGTGTCCACCTGCGTGTGGGATCGGACCGATGACGAGCGCGCCCCTCGGACGCCCTGACTTGCGCGGCCGTCCCCCGAGGGCGCGCATGCCGTCCGTTGTCGAGGGGGCCGTTCTGCGGAAGAGGAAGACTCGGCGATTCTGCAAGCCGGATCCCGAAGCTAGGGAGCGGGCGCGCGGGAGTCAATTTGGAGCCCGTCCGGACCGGCATTGCGGCGGGCCGCTCGCCCGGATATGGTGGTCGAACGACCTTGCCGCACCATATTTCGCAATGACTTGGGCCCTGCCGCGCCTGTCGCCAGGGCCGGGGCCGTCCCGAGTCTGCAGGCCGCGGCCGCATCCCCGCCACCGTCCGGAGCCGTCATGACCGACCCGTTCGACCTGACCGACGAAGACTTTGACGCGGCTACCGGCGCGCCCGGCGATGAGGCGACGCCCGAGCCGCCGTGGCTGGCCGGCCTGAACCCGGAACAGCGCCGCGCGGTGGAAACCCTGGACGGTCCGGTCCTGGTGCTGTCGGGGGCTGGCACCGGCAAGACCCGCGTGCTGACCACCCGGATCGCCCACATCCTGCACCAGCGCCGCGCCCAGCCCTGGCGGGTGCTGGCCGTGACCTTCACCAACCGCGCCGCGCGGGAAATGCGCGAGCGACTCGCCGGCATGATCGGCCCGGTGGCGGAGAGCGTCTGGCTGGGCACCTTCCACGCCCTGTCCCTGCGCATCCTGCGCCGGCACGCCGCGCTGGCCGGGCTGCGCGACGGGTTCTCCATCCTGGACGCCGACGACCAGCTTCGCCTTCTCAAACAGCTCATGGCGGACGCCGGGCTGGATGCCAAGAAGGACCCGCCCAAGGCGATCATGGGCCGCATCCAGCGCTGGAAGGACCGGGGTTTGACGCCCGACCGCGTGCCGGAGGAGGACCGGCGCGGCACCGGCGCGCAGCGCGCGGCCATGCTCTACACCCGCTATCAGGCGCGGCTGTTGGAACTGAACGCCTGCGACTTCGGGGACCTGCTGCTGCACACCCTGGGCATCTTCCAGGCCCACCCGGAGGTCGCGGCCGAGTACCAGCGCCGGTTCGACTACATCCTGGTGGACGAGTACCAGGACACCAACGTGGCGCAGTATCTGTGGCTGCGCCTGCTGGCCGCCGGGCACCGCAACCTGTGCTGCGTCGGCGACGACGACCAGTCCATCTATTCCTGGCGCGGGGCGGAGGTGGGCAACATCCTGCGCTTCGAGCAGGACTATCCGGGTTCGGCCGTGATCCGGCTGGAGCGCAACTACCGCTCGACGACCGCCATCCTGGGCGCGGCCTCCGGGCTGATCCGGCACAACGCCGACCGCCTGGGCAAGGACCTGATCGCGGCCGGCGCGGCCGCCGCCGATCCGGACGCGCCGCCGGTGAAGGTGCGCGGCCTGTGGGACGGCGAGGCCGAGGCCCGCTGGGTGGTGGAGGAGATCGAGGCCCTGAGCCACGAGGGCTTGCCGGCCGCCGGCACCGCCATCCTGGTCCGCGCGGCTTTCCTGATGCGCGCGTTCGAGGAACGGCTGATGACCTGTGGCGTGCCCTATCAGGTGGTGGGCGGCCCCCGGTTCTACGAGCGCCTGGAGATCCGCGACGCCCTGGCCTATCTGCGGCTGGTCGCCCAGCCCGACGATGATCTCGCCTTCGAACGCATCGTCAACACGCCCAAGCGCGGGCTGGGCGAGGCCAGCCTGCAGTCGCTCCAGGTCATGGCCCGCAAGGCCGGGATGCCGCTGCTGGCCGCCGCCCGCGATCTGGCCGACAGCGACGAGTTGACCAAGCGCGCCCGCAAGGCGCTGGCGGGCTTCGTCGCCGACGTGGAACGCTGGCGGGCGCTGGTGGGCGGCATGCCGCCGGCCGAGCTGTGCGCCACCATCCTGGAGGAGTCCGGCTACGCCGCCATGTGGAAGGCGGACAAGAGCCCGGAGGCCCCGGGCCGGGTCGAGAACCTGGAGGAGCTGGTCGGCGCCGTCACCGAGTTCGAGACCCTGGACGCCTTCCTGGAACACATCGCCCTGGTGATGGAGACGGAAAGCAAGGGCGCGGCTGCCGGGGTGACCCTCATGACCCTGCACGGCGCAAAGGGCCTGGAGTTCGACGTCGTGTTCCTGCCGGGCTGGGAGGAGGATGTCTTTCCCCACAAGCGCGCGCTGGAGGAGGGCGGGCAGGCCTCGCTGGAGGAGGAACGCCGGCTCGCCTACGTGGGCCTGACCCGGGCGCGCAAGCGGGCGTTCGTGTCGTTCGCGGCCAACCGGCGCATCTTCAACAACTGGCAGGCCGCCATGCCGAGCCGGTTCGTGGATGAACTGCCGGACGACTGCGTAGAAAAGACCAGCGATACCGGCCTGTACGGCGCCGTCACCGCCGGGTTCGCCGAGGAAATGGGCGGCTGGGGCACGCGCCATCCGCGCCGGTCCATGACCGGAGGCCAAGGCGGGGCAGGGGGCGGTGCGCGCGTTGCACCCGGCACAGGGTCCTGGAAGGTGCGCGACCGCACCGGCGACGGCCTGGACATCACGGTCGGCCAGCGGGTGTTTCACCAGAAGTTCGGGTATGGCCGCGTGCTGTCCAGCGAGGGCGGCAAGCTGGCGGTGGACTTCGAGAAGGCCGGGGTCAAGACCGTGGTGGCGGGGTTCGTCGAGGCGGTGTGACCGCCGTCCCCGCCGGGTCGGAGTATCAACCAAAGAGAGCGGTACGGGGTCGCGCGGTCGCCGTATTCGGTGCGGCTGCGCGGTCTTGCGTGGTATTTTGAGTCGATTTGTATCAATCCATCGCCGTTTGGCAGAATATTGAAGATATACGACCTATAGGGCTCGATAGTGCATTGTGTCATGGTTTCATTGTCCGGTATAGTGTCGCGCAGGTTTCCGGCGCATCGCGCAGTCGTCCGTGTCTGCGCGTAAAAGATGCGTCTGCTCGACGGGGCCGGTCACGCCCACGCCAGTCCCTGGCCGCCCGCATGTCCGTCACGTCGCTCCCGGCACGCCGAGCCGTGCCCGACGAGGGAAGGAGGACCCTGCCATGGACGTGGATTTCGATGCCGACCGCCGCGACCTTCGCGACTACGAGACCTGGGCCAAACGCGCCGAGGCGGCCAAGGTGGCCTATGTGCCGTTCGGCGGCGGGCCGTACTACGGCTACGAGGTCGGCGTGATCGACGCCATGCACGAACTGGGCATCGTGCCGGACGCCATGCTGCCGGGCTGCATCGGCGACTTCATCGGGCTGTACTACCTGATGGCGCTGGTCGAGGGCCGCGCACCCACACACTACATCGACGCGTTCTCAAAGACCGGCCTGATGCAGGAGAAGGACTACGTCAAGGCGCCGATCCCGCCCGTGTTCGCCATGCGCGTGGCCCAGTGGATGCGCGGCTTCGCCCAGTACTACACCACGCCCCAGGCCTATCAGAACCTGTTCGCGCCGGAACTGTTCCCCGACGTCATGAAGACCGGCATGGACTATCTGTCCAACCCGACGGATCGCAATCTGGGCATCTTCACCCGCAGCCTGTGCGTCTGGCACCCGATGACACGCCTCGCCCTGGGCGGCTACTTCTTCGCGCCCATCGGACCCTTCGCCGATCTGTACAATCCCGAGGATCCGGACGGCTGGATCAACCCGCCGATCAACTGGACCAGCGTCTACCGGGATGCCGCCCCCGTCTACATCATGAGCCTGCTCAAGGTGGGCGCACCCGAGGTGATCCAAGCCACCAACTGCATCGGCCATCCGGACTTCGCGCCGGTCGATGGCCGCCGTCTGGCGTCCGGCAGCAATCTGCCCTGGCTGATCGCCGAAACCTACATCGACGGCAGCTACTACCGCGAAAGCGCCGTGCGCGATGCGGCCACCCTGACCCCGGCCGCGCTCGACTCGCTGCCGTCCCTGGAGGTCTGCATCTGCGTGCAGATCATGGACAGCAACGACACCGACATGCTCAGCATCAACAACGGCAACCACAACAACTATGCGCTTCAGGTCACCGAGATGGTGGCCACCATCGGGGACGACGACATCAAGCAGGCGGCGGCCTACCAGAAGGCCAAGGGCCGCGACACGGAGTGGATCGTCATCGAGGCCCAGTCGGACGCCAAGCCGTTCTGGACGCACGAGAACGTGGCCCGCTGCCGGCGCGAGGGCTACGAGATCGCCATGCACAAGTTCATGACCAGCGAAAAGCTGCGGCCCTACATCAAGACCCCGCCGGCCCGCACGCCGCCCAACCCGGCGCATGCGGGGAAGCGCGTCAGCGTGCTGCGCCAGCCCGACACGGCGGTGCAGGCCCCGGCGCCCGCGCGTGGCTTGAAAGCGGTGAAGTAGGGGGAGGGCCGATCGCCGATCGGGATCAACCCGTGCCCCGGGCGTGACGGCAGGTGGGGTCAGGCGCCGCCAGCCGTCCGCCCTGCAGGCGGAGCGTCCGCGTCACGACCTTGCGGCGGAAATGGGGGTCGTGCGAGACCACGATCATGGCCTGGGGCAGGCTGAGAAGCACTGCCTCCATGCGGGCCGTGGTCTCCTCGTCCAGGGCGTTGGTGGGCTCGTCCAGCAGCAGCACGTCCGGGTCCATGGCCATCACGCAGGCGAGCGAGACCAGCCGCTTCTCGCCGCCCGACAGCTTGTGCGTGACGCGGCCCTCGAACCCGGCCAGGCCGACGACGTCCAGCACCCGGGCCACGGTTTCCAGCGCCTGGGCGCGGCTCTGGCCCAGGTTCAGCGGGCCGAAGGCCACATCCTCGGCCACCGTGGGGCAGAAGAGTTGGTCGTCGGGGTCCTGGAACACATAGCCGACGCGGCGGCGCACCTCGTGGAAGTCGGCTTCGGCGTGACGCTCGATTCCGAAGGCGACGACGCGGCCCGCCTGCGGCCGCAGCAGCCCGACCAGGATTTGCAGCAGCGTGCTCTTGCCGGCGCCGTTGGGCCCGGTGATGGCCAGCCGGTCGCCGGGGCCCAGGGTCAGGTCGGCTCCCGCCAGCACCGGCGGCCGGTGCGGGTACGTGAAGTGGAGGCCGGTGCCCTCAAGCAGCAGGGACATGGGCGAAATCCAGGATCAGCAGCCCGGCCAGCACCGGAATCAGGCCGGCCGCGAACACCCCGTCGCGGGCCGAAAAGCGCAGCGTGTCCAGCAGCGGCAGGCGACCCGTGAACCCCCGGCACTTCATGGCCTGGAGGATGCGCTCCGACCGCTCCAGGGCGCGCACCAGCAGCATGCCGATCAGGTAGCCCAGGCTGCGCAGGGTGTGCCCGTTGGTGCGGGGGCGGAACCCGCGGGCCCGCATGGCGCGGCGCAGGCGGTGGTATTCGGCCTCGATGACCGCGATGTAGCGGACCGTGAACAGCAGCAGATGGACCAGGCGTTCAGGCACACGCAGGCGGGCCAGCGCATGGCCCAGCGTGGTGGGATCCATGGACCCCACCAGAGACAGCAACGCCAGCGCGACGGCATTGGCTTTCAGCGCGATGGCCGCCGCCTGTTCCAGCCCCGCCCAGGAGGCGGGCCAGCCCAGCACCGTGAACGCGGCCGGGCCGGGGACCGTGAAGGGTAGCATCACCAGCAGGACCACGATGAAGCCGTCCATCATGGCCATGCGGCGCAGCGTCGGGCCGGCCGGCAGCCGGGCGGCTCCCATGGCCAGCCCGGCCATCACCAGGGCGATCAGCATCAGCCACAGGCTGGTCAGGGCGACCGCGACCAGGGCGAAGCCGGCCGCCGCCAGGATCCGGGTGCGGGGGTCGAGCGCCTGGATGAGTCCGTCCGTCCGGGCGCTGTCCCCCGGGGACGTCGGCGCACTGCGGCCCAGGATGTGACTCATTCCGCCGCTGCCGGCCGTGTGGTGGCGTGCCCCTTGGGGCGCTCGGTCCGGCGCTCGCGTCGCGCCATCAGGAAGAAGGCCAGCCCGAACAGCCCGATGATATACCCGATGCCGCCCAGAATGGTCTGAAGGTCGTTCTTTTCCTTGTAGGCTGCGATTTCCCGGCGCAGCGGGCGGACCTCGTCCCGGACGGCGTCGGCGATCATCGCCTTCAGGTCCGCCGGCACAGGCGCGGCGGCCGGGATCGTGGCAGCGGGTGCGGCGGCCGGGGCGGCGCCCCCGGCGACGGCCGGCACCTCGGCCGCGTCCAGGCGGAAGGTGACCACATGCCCGGCGCCCAGGTCTGCCTCGAACACATGGGTGACCTGACGGGTCGGGGTGTAGACGAAGAAGCCGTCGGCGTCGGTGCGGGTCTCGCCCATCAGCGCGCCGGTCTCGTCGAACACCGTCACGGGCGTGTCGGCGGCCATCTCGCCGTTGGAAAACCCGACCTCGCCTTCGATCACGTCACCGGAGGGGAAGGCCCCCGCGATCACCTTGTGGGCCAGGGCGGGGGACCCGGCCAGGATCAGCACGAAGGCGACGGTGGCCAGACTGGCCGCGAAACGAGTCATGGGACGGTCCCTCCTCAGGCCGGGCGCAGGGTGGCGGGGCCCGCCAGGGCGGCGAACAGCTCCGGCTTGGCGCGATGGATCAGGGTGACGGCGGCGGCGCAGACCAGGCCCTCGATCACCGCGACCGGAAGGTGGGCGATCACCACCAGCTTGGCGGCGGCCAGGAAGGCATCGCCCGACAGCCACAGCACCAGGGCGACGGTCAGCGCGGTCAGCACGATGGCCAGGGATCCGGCGGCCAGCCCGGCCAGGGCGGCGAGACGGGCGTCGGGCCCGCTGACCGCCGGGCGCAACGCAAGGCCGACCATCACCGCCGGCAGCGCGATGGCGACCGTGTTCACGCCCAACACGGTGACTCCGCCGAAGCCGAAGAACACGGCCTGCAGCAGCAGGCCCACGAACAGCGCCGGAAAGGCGGCCCAGCCGAGCACCAGCCCGGCCAGACCGTTCATGATGAGATGCACGCTGGACGGCCCGATGGGCACGTGGACCAGCGCGGCGACGAAGAAGGTCGCGCTCAGCACCCCTGCGGCCGGGATCTTCTCCAGGGTGAGCGACCGCAGGCCCAGGGCAAGCCCGCCCGTGGCCACGACGGCACCGCCGATCAGCACCGGGGCGCTCAGGGCTCCATCAACGATATGCATGGCGACCTCCTCCGGTGCAGGGGCTATTGCAGGTCGTAGGCACGGATCCAGATCACCGCGTCCTGGCTCAGCGCCTTGCCCTCGTGGTCGGTGTCCGGGCCGGAGCCCAGCGCCGCGAAGCCCGGGTTGGTGGTGCTGGTGGCCTCCATGTCCATCACATGGCCGTTCTCGAACGGATGCCAGAAGATCAGCTTGACCGGCACGTCGCCCGGGCGGTCGATCTGCACCGTCGGCGTGTAGCTGAGCTGAAAATGGGCCCCGGCGGCGGCCGGCAGCAGAAGGGCCGCGCCTAAGGCGGTGGCGAAGGCGGTCTTGCGAAGGGTCATGTGAGCGTCGCTCCCAAGGCGCGCACAGGGGCCGCCGTGTCCGGGCCGGCCCGTGCGGACAATGAAAGGACGGTCGGGGAGAATGCGGCGCGGAGAGGGGCGACAGGGGATCACGAGCGAGACTCGGGGCTGCCGCCGGCTTCCAACGCCAGACGCGCACCCCGGCGTCCGGTGAACCCGCGCCGGCCCTTGCGGAACGGCACGCCTCGACGGCAGGTCTCCTGGCTCGCGGGTCGTCGCACGGACATCGCCTTCCCGGACCGGCGGGGTGTTCGCCCGGTGGGTCCAGTGGCCTGATGACGCCGGCTCTCCGCTTACAGTTGCGGGGGCAGCCACGGATTAGGTCCCTGATGGGTACGCCGCACCGTGTTCCCTTTTCACCCGGGCCGCGTGGCGCCCGGGAACCGTCGATGCATTCAGAAAACCCCTTCGCCGATGGGGTGTCAAGGTGCCTTTGACGGGAACCCCTCCCGGGGGATAGGATCGTGCCTTGACCCCAGCATTGCACGGTGCCCCATGTCCGCACAGCCCGAGACCCTCCCCGAGATTCTCCCCGAGACGGCGCAACAAAACGCGCCGGCGGCCCACGCCACCCACGCCGATATCGTCAAGCGCCTGCGCCGGGCCGAAGGGCACCTGCGCAAGATCAGCGCCATGATCGAGGAGGAACGCCGCTGCGTGGACGTGGCCCAGCAACTGGCGGCGGTCGAGGCGGCGGTGCGTCAGGCCAAGCAGGTCTTCATCCGCGACCACATCGACCATTGCCTGGACGGTGTGCTGCGTGACGGACCGGACGCCAAGGCCGTGCTGGCCGAGTTCAAGGACATCTCCCGCTATCTCTAGGCACAGGACCCGCGCGCCATGGATCTTGCCGTCGCCATCTCCGAGGGGACCTTTCAACCCGCGTTTCTGGCCGGGACCGCGCTGGCGCTGGGCGCGCTGCATGGGCTGGAACCCGGTCATTCCAAGACCATGATGGCCGCGTTCATCGTCGCCGTGCGGGGCACGGTGGGGCAGGCCGTGTTGCTGGGCCTGTCGGCGGCCGTGTCGCACACCCTGATCGTTTGGATTCTGGCGCTGCTGGCGCTGCGCTTCGGGGAGTCGATGATCGGCGAGGATCTGGAGCCCTGGTTCATGATGGCGTCGGGCGCCATCATCCTGATGATTGCCGCCTGGATGGGGCACCGCGCGCGGCGGTCTGCCGCGCCGGCTCATCACCATGACCACGATCATGACCACACCGGGGCTCATCATCATGACCATCATCATCCCGACCCCGGGGAGGGGATAAAGGATGCGCATGCGGAGGCTCATGCCCGCGCGATCGAAACCCAGTTCGGCGGCGCTGCGGCGGCCGGCGGGCGCGCGACCACTGGTCAGGTGGTGCTGTTTGGCCTGACCGGCGGGCTGATCCCCTGTTCGGCGGCGATCACGGTGCTGATTGTGTGCCTGCATCTGGACCGCATCTGGTTGGGTGTCGGGCTTGTGGGCGCGTTCAGCGCCGGCCTCGCCGCCACCCTGGTCGCGGCCGGTGTGGTCGCCGCCGTGGGCCTGCGCGCGGTCTCGCGGCGCACCCGTCGCCTGGACCGATGGCTGGCCTGGGCCCCATCCGTCTCCGCCCTTCTGATTGGGTTGATCGGCCTGGGCATGATTGTCCTGGGCTGGAGCCATGTGGCGTCCGGGTCCGGGGTCTGATACCGCCCGACTGCGCCGGCGCCGCGAAGCGGCGAAGGCGATGAACCGGACGAGTCCGGGTCTACCCCGATCAGTATGAGGGGGGCGGCACGGGCTGCGCGGTGGCGTCGATGGGGCGGCCCAGCACCTCCCGCAGCAGGGGATGGGGAAACCGCCGGTCCAGCGTGACGGCGTGGAACGTCTCGATCAGGCCCGGCAGGTCGCCCGCTACAACCAGGGTGCCGGCCGCGACCTCGCCGCGCATGACGATGGGCGGGGCGACCGCGAGCCCCAGATCCTCGCGGGCCAGGGCGCGGATCATGGCCATGTCGTCGGCCTCGGCCACGATGCGGGGGCGGACGCGCAGGCGGACCAGCAGGCTGTCCAGGCTGGCGCGGATGCCGCTGTCGAAGGACGGCACGATCAGGGGGTGGCGCTCCAGAAGGTCGGTCACCGATGCGCCCGGATGCACCCGCGTCGGCGGCCCCACCAGGGCCACCCGCTGTTCGGCCACGGTGTGCGTGACCCAGGGGGTGGCGGCGTCGCGCAGGGGGGCGCGGTTGGTCAGCACCACGTCCAGTTCGTGGGATTCCAGCGCGGGCAGAAGGGTGGCGAGGCTGCCCGTGCGGACCACCAGTTCGACATCGTCCCGGCCCAGGATCGGCCGCAGGAAGCCCACCTGGAAGTTGCGGGACAGCGTGCTCAGCGCCCCCACCCGCAGGACCTGACGGGGCGGGGCCACGCCGCCCTTCAGGGTCTCCACCAGTTCCGCGCCGGCGGCGAAGATGGTGTCGGCGTGATCCAGGGCCACCCGTCCGGCCTCCGTCAGCACCAACTGTTTGCCGCGCCGCTCGAACAGGGCGTGGCCGAGGCGGTCCTCAAGCTTCTGAATCTGGCTGGAGAGCGCGGACTGCGAGACGTTCAGCCGCGCCGCCGCCCGGGTCAGGTTGCCTTCGTGGGCGACGGCCCAGAAATAGCGCAGATGGTGATAGTTCAGCGGCATGGCCGGGCTTATCTCCGAAACAGAACGATACGTTTCAATCATTGTATTTAAGTTTAGCAAAGGGGCATGCCACCTGACACGGCAGCGTCAAGCCGTTTCGGGAGGAGATCATGTCACCCGACCTTGCCCTCTGGGGTTTCCTGGCCCCCCTGGCCCTGATCGCCGTCGCCGTCGTGGCGGGGCGCGATCCGGCCCCCCGGCCCCGCCGGGTTCTCGCCGCATCCCGGGTCGCGACCGTTGGCGCCCTGGGCCTGGCCATCGCCGCCGCCCTGTTCGTGGCGGTGCAGGGTCCGGCCACCTCGCCGTTGATCGGCGCCAACGGCCTCGGCCTGTCGATGCGGCTGGACGCGCTGAGCGTCACCCTGTTCCTGCTGGTCGCCTTCGTCGGTGTGCTGGTGGTCCAGTTCAGCCGCAACTACATGGATGGCGACCCGCGCCAGGGGCCGTTCATCGGCGGTCTGTGCCTGACCCTCGCGTCCGTCATGCTGATGGTGACGGCCGGCAATCTGGTGCTGTTCGCGGCGGCCTGGATCGCCACCAGCCTCGCGTTCCATCGCCTGCTGGTGTTCTACCCGGAGCGGCGCAAGGCGCTGCTGGCGGCCCGCAAGAAATGGATCGTGGCCCGCCTGGGCGACGTTTGCGTGGTCGGCGCGGCGGTGCTGCTGGCCGGGGCGTTCGGGACCACCGACATCGCCACGCTGCTGGAGCGGGCCTCGGCCGCGTCGGACGCGGCCATCCCGGCCACGGTGGGTGTGGCGGCCGTGCTGATCGCGCTTGCCGCGCTGCTCAAGTCGGCCCAGTTCCCGACCCATGGCTGGCTGACCGAGGTCATGGAGACGCCGACCCCGGTGTCCGCCTTGCTGCATGCCGGGCTCATCAACGCCGGCGGGTTCCTCGCGATCCGGTTCGCCGATGTGCTGCTGTTGGCGCCGGGCGCTCTGTACGTGCTGGCCATCGTCGGCGGCGTCACCGCCCTGTTCGGCGCGGCCGTCATGCTGACCCAACCGAGCGTGAAGGTCTCCATCGCCTGGTCCACGGTGGCCCAGATGGGGTTCATGCTGCTGCAGTGCGGCCTGGGCCTGTTCACGCTGGCGGTGCTGCATCTGGTCGCGCACTCGCTCTACAAGGCGCACGCCTTCCTCTCCTCGGGCAGCGTGGTGGAGATCAAGCGCGCCGCCTGGATCCCCGACGCCACCCCGCCCCGCGCCGGCCGTGTGCTGGTGAGCGTGGGGCTGGCGCTGGCCCTGTACGCCGGACTCGCCTGGGTCTCCGGCAGCATCGCCGACAAGCCCCTCCAACTGCTGGCCATGGGCGCGATCCTGGTCATGGCCCTGACCGTGCTGTTCGCGCAGGCCATGGTGGGGGTGCGCCGCCCGAGCCCCTACGTGGTCGGCCGCACGGTGGCCATGGGCGGCGTGGTGACGGTGGCCTACTTCGCCCTCCACGCCGGTGCCGGGGCTCTGCTGGGTGGGGCCGTGCCGCCGCCGCCGCCCGCCGACTCCGTCGCCATCGTGGTGATGGGGCTGCTCATCGCCGTGTTCACCGCCATTACCGTGCTGCAGATCGTCGAGCCGTCGCGGACCACCCGCCCGGCCTGGCAGGCGGCCCGCGTCCATCTGGCCAACGGGCTGTACGCCAACGCCCTGTTTGACCGCCTGATCGGGGCCATGGACCGGGCGCGCTTCACGCCCGCGCCGGCCGCGCCCGTGTCCCTGTCCACCGAGCCCGAGGGGAGGACCTCGTCATGAGTGCCACCGCGATTGCTTCCGCCGCGCCGCTGTCCTCCGCCGCCATCCCGGCGACGGCCCGCCCCGACCCCGCCGCCGTCCGTGAGGCCGCGGCCCGGGCCGGTGGCCGGATCGCCCCGGTCTGGCCGCTCAAGACCTTCGTGGCCGTCAACCCGTGGCACGGGCTGCACGACCACGGCTTCGCCCAGACCGCCGCCGTCATGGATCGGGCGGCCGGGGCGCGCCTGACCATGCCGCGCCGGTTCTACCTGGACGCCCTGGATGCGGGCCGGATCACCATGGACGACCTCGCGGCCGCGCTGCGGGAGGCGCCGGCCACGCCGGGTCTTCCCCGGGATGCCGCCGCGCTGGTCGAGGCGACCCGCGCGACACCCGAGGGTCCCGCGCCCGACCCGCTGCCCACGGTGGCCGATGTCGCCACTTCGGTGACCGGCGAGGACTGGGCGGGCTTCGTCGTCGAGCGCGTTTCCGCCTGGGCGGCCGACCAGTTCGACGAGGGCCAGGCGCCCTGGTCGCTCGCCGGCCGGGCCGACGGCCCCTACGCCGCGTGGCGGCGCATGGCCGTGTTCGACCGCACGCCGGAGGTCATGGGCCTGACGGGCGCGCGCGGGGCCGTTGCCGCGCGCCTGCCGGAGACGGCGGACGCCGCCCTGACCGAGGGCGTTCAGCGGCTCGGGCTGGGGACCGAGCACCTGGACGCCTACTTCCACCGGCTGCTGATGAGCGTCGGCGGCTGGGCCGCCTATGCCCGCTACAAGGTGTGGGACAAGGCCCTGTACGGCAAACCGGACGAGACGCTGACCGAAGTTCTGGCCGTCCGGCTGGCCTGGGATGTGGTCCTGCATGCCTGCCTGGGCAGCCGGCCCGGGTTCGACGCCGCCTGGGACGAGGCCCGGGCGCGCGCGGCGGCCCCCGCCGCGCCGTCGGCCGAACAGACCGTCGATGTGGTGTTGCAGACCGCCTATGACCTCGCGTGGCAGCGGACCCTGACGGATCGGCTCGCCGGGCCGCGCGCCGCCGGGGCCGGGGCGACGGAGCGCCCGCGCGTGCAGGCGGCGTTCTGCATCGATGTCCGCTCCGAGGTCTATCGGCGGGCGCTGGAAAGCCTGTCGCCGGAGGTGGAGACCATCGGCTTCGCGGGCTTCTTCGGCTTTCCCATCGAGTACGTGCCGGTCGGCCACACCCACGGGGGGCCGCAATGTCCGGTGCTGCTGACCCCCCAGGTCACGGTGTGCGAGACCGTCACGGGCGCCACACCGGACGAGGACGCCGAGATCCACGGCCTGCGCCTGATGCGGCGGCGCGCGGGCAAGGCATGGAAGTCGTTCAAGATGGCCGCCGTGTCCTCGTTCGCCTTCGTCGAGACGGTGGGGCTCGCCTATCTGCCCAAGCTGGTCACCGATACGTTCGGCTGGTCACGGACCGTGCCGCATCCGTCGTCGGACGGGCTGGACGACGAGGTCAAGGCCCGCCTCGCGCCGAATCTCGATGCCGGCACCCTGATCGGGCGCCCGACCGGCTTCACCGACGAGACCCGCACCGACATGGGTCAGGCCATGCTGACGGCCATGTCCATGACCGAGGGGTTCGGGCGGCTGGTGCTGCTGGTGGGACACGGCTCCACGACCGTGAACAATCCGCACGCGGCGGGGCTGGACTGCGGCGCGTGCGGCGGCCACACCGGCGAGGCCAACGCCCGGGTCGCGGCCGGGGTGCTCAACGATCCGGCGGTGCGCGCGGGCCTGCGGGCGCGCGGCATCGATATTCCGGCGGACACGGTGTTTCTGGGCGCGCTGCACGACACCACCACGGACGCGCTGCGGATCTTCGATCGCGAGACCGTGCCGGCCTCGCACGCCGACGATCTGGCCGCGCTGGACGGCTGGCTGGAGCGGGCCGCCCGCCTGACGCGGGCGGAGCGCGCCGGGATCCTCAATCTGGACCCCAACGCGCCGGTGGACGCCCAGGTGCTGGCGCGCGCCCGGGACTGGAGCCAGGTCCGGCCCGAGTGGGGTCTGGCCGGCTGCGCCGCCTTCATCGCCGCCCCCCGGTCGCGCACGGCCGGGCTCGACCTGGGGGGCCGCAGCTTCCTGCACAGCTACGACTGGAGGCGGGACGAGGGCTACGGCACGCTTGAACTCATCATGACGGCGCCGATGGTGGTGGCGAGCTGGATCAGCCTGCAGTACTACGCCTCGACGGTGGACAACCGCGTCTACGGCAGCGGCAACAAGACGCTGCACAACGTGGTCGGGACCCTGGGCGTGCTGGAGGGCAACGGCGGCGACCTGCGGGTGGGGCTGCCGATGCAGTCCATCCACGACGGCGAACGGCTGATCCACGACCCGCTGCGCCTGTGCGTGGTGATCGAAGCGCCCATCGCGGCCATGAACGGCATCATCGAGACGCACCCGCTGGTCCGGGATCTGCTGGACAACGGCTGGCTGTTCCTGTTCGCGATGGACGAAACCGGCGCGATCGCCCATCGGTACGAGGGCGGCCTGCGCTGGCGGCCGGTGCGGGATCCGACGGCGGGGCTGCGCGTGGCCTCCTGATCCCGGATACGGCGCGGGCGGGCCCTGACCGCCACAATAGCGCGGTCGGGGTCCCGTTGCGTCAGGGACGGTCCGGCTGGCCCTCGCCGCCGGGCTGAAGGGCCCGATCGACCTCCGCGCCCACCGCCTCGCCGATCTGCTCGACGGCCCGGCCCATGTCTTCGATGGCCTCGCGGGTCTGCTGCGCGGCCGCTTCCTGCGGCGTGGGCTCGGGCCGGACCAACGCGTACCCGCCGTACAGGGCGAGGCCGAGAACGGCCACGAGGCCAAGGCCCGCCAGCGTGGTCTTCAGCATGATCGATCTCCTTGTCCGGTTGATGGGCGGATGGGTCCGTCTCGGCGGTTTCAACGCGCCGGACGCCGCCGGGTTCCGGACCTTCGCGCCGATGGACTCCTTTTGAACGGGCCGGGCCGCGGAACCCCGGGCGCGGCCCCGGCGTTGTTCCGGGACCAGACCGTTTGGAAAGAGAGAGAGGTTATCATGCTTGGATGGACCATTGCTTTTCTGCTGATCGCCCTGGTCGCGGGTGTTCTGGGCTTCGGCGGCATCGCCGGGGCGTCGGCCGGGATCGCGCAGATCCTGTTCATCGTGTTCCTGGTGCTGTTCGCGGCCGGTGTGGTCGGGTCGGTGTTCAACGGCCGCCGGTCCCGTCTGTGATCCGGTTCAGGGTCGCGACGCCGCGTCGGCGCCCCCCAGAGACACAGGAGGGTCAAGATGGGCATGACCACCAACCGCTACACCCAGGCCGCCCGGGAAGACGTTCAGGCGCTGAAGGAGAAGTGGGACGACATGCGCCAGCATGTGCCGTCCGACGGCGGAGACGACACGCCGGACTCCCGCATCGCGGACACGGTGTGGCAGGACTTTGAGGCGCAGTCCAACACGCTGCGTGAGGCCGGGTCCAACGCCTCCGACGAGACGCAGAGCGCCTATGAAGCGGCGCGGGACAAGGTGGCCCGCATCATCGAGTCCGACAAGAGCCGGTAAGCGGGCATCGTCCCGACCCGGATGTCGGCGCGGCCGGTCCTTCGGGGCCGGCCGTTTCGATTCAGGCCAGGTTCCCCCCGGTTCCCCAGGTTCCCATGCAACGCGTGTCCGGGTGTTGGCGTTGACGGACCAGAAGCGGATCGGGGACCGCTGGCCCCGGTTCAAATCGGATCGAAGACGGATCTGCAACCGCGAACACGGAGGTGCATCATGACCCGCACACTCACCGCGATCGTCGTTGCGACGGGCACCCTGGGCCTGACCGCCGCGCCGGCGCTGGCCCAGGAACAGCCGTATCAGAAGCCCGATGGGTCCTGGATCAGCCTGAGCGGCACCGTGGTGACGACCGGCCCCTCGGCATTCGTCATGGACTACGGGGACGGTGTCATCACCGTCGAGATGGATGACTGGGACACCGACGCCGACGCCTTCGGCCTGGTGGACGGCGACAAGGTCACGGTGTACGGCGCCGTGGACGAGAACACGTTCGCCGCCGACACCATCGAGGCCAGCCGGGTGTTCGTCGAGGACCTGAACACCACCTTCCACGCCAGCAGCCTGGACGAGGAAGAGATGATGGCCTCCTGGCCCGTGGGGCCGCCGGTGGTCATCAGCCAGACCCGGACCATCGGCACGGTGACGTCGGTCGATGAGCCGGCCGAGGAATTCGTGCTGGATGTGGGTCCGACCGAATTGACCGTCGAAGTCGATACCCTGGCCTACAACCCGCTGGACGACCAGGGGTTCCAGCAGATCGACGGGGGCGACCGGGTCAGCGTCACCGGCATGATGGACAGCGACTTCATGGAAGGGCGCGTGCTGGAGGCCGACTCGGTGGTGACCCTGGAGGAGGACGCTGAGTCCCAGTCGTAATCCGAAAAGTCGTAATCCCACGGGTCGCAATCCCAAGGGATGATCCCGTTTCCTCTCCTCGCGCCCCAGAAGGGCCGTCCGCCGGGAGCCGGTTTTTCGCCGGGTCCCGGCTTTTTTCCGTGATGCCCCTTTTTCTGGGGCGCCCGGATCCCGCCCCCAGGAGCAGGGCCAGCATCACCGCATCACCTGGACGGCGATGGCCAGCCCGTAAAGCCCGAGCACGCCCACGCTCTCGAAGCCGATGCCGGCGATGCCCTGGCGTTCCCGCACCACCAGGCCCAGCAGCAGCACCATGCTCATGGCGGCGCCGATGGCCAGCCAGAACAGGTCGGCCGTGCCCACGGCGTGATACAGCGAGCCGTCGCGGTAGGCCACGTCCGAGGCGGTCAGGAACAGCACGTCGAAGGTATTGCCGCCGATGATCCCGCCGATGGCGAGCTGAAGGGCGCCGCGCCGCACCGCCGCCAGCGTGGTGACCAGCTCGGGCAGCGAGGTGGTGACGGCCGTCAGCAGGGCGCCGATGGCGGTCTCGGAAATGCCCAGCAGGTCGGACAGCCGGCCGCCGGTCTTGGAGATCACCCAGCCCGCGACCCCCAGCACCAACGCCAGGACCATGAACTGCCCGATCAGCGGGCCGGTGCCGCCGCCGGACCCGGGCGGGGCCTGATCCTCCTCCGGTTCGTCCTCGCGGGTCTCAAGCGTCCGTTCGGGGTGCCACATGGGGGCCTGTCGCACCCGCGAGGCGGTCCGGGTGCCCAGGACATAGACGATCACCAGCACCAGCGAGGCGGGATGGACGCCCCACACCGCCACCTCCGGGCCGGTCGCGGCCACCAGCGTCACGCTCAGCAGCAGCGCCAGCAGAGCGGTCTGCACCAGGCTGGCGATCTCGGCGGCCGCATGTTCCATGTTGATGCGGCGAAACAGCAGATCCGCCAGGGCCAGGAAGGCGGTCTGGGCGGCGATGCCGCCGACCGCGTTGGCGAACGCCAGCGAGGCCCGGCCGTCCAGCGCGGCGGTGACGGACACCACCGTGCCGGACAGCGACGTGGCCAGACCCAGCAGCACGCCGCCGACCACGGCCTCGCCGAGGCCGGTGCGGTCGGCGAGACGGTCGGCGAGGGCGGTCATGCGCACGCCGAGGCCGGCGATGACGAGCCCGGCCAGCACGAACGCGCCCACCACAAAGGGCAGCGACAGGGATGACAGCATGGGGGCGGGTCCTTCGGGGGGAGGAAACGCCACGCCCCGGGACGGCCTCGCCCGACGGCGGGCCATCCCGGGGCGGCTGGGACGTTGGAAGGAGGGGGCGCGCCCGACCCGATCAGGCGGGCCGGATGCCGTCCGGGCTTACCAGAGCCGGGATTCCAGCACCGGCGGATCCTCGGCGCCGACCACCAGCACGTCCGGGGCGGACCGCCCCACGGCCTGCACCACGACCCGGCGATTCAGCGGCTCGCGCACACCGTCGCCGGTGGGCACGGCGGGCTCGGTCTCACCCTCGGCGGCCAGGGCCAGGGTGTCGATCTGCTCGACGGTCAGGCCCATGTTCGTCAGCGCCTCGGCCACGGCGGTGGCGCGGCGCTGGGACAGCGCCTCGTTGTATTCGTTGGAGCCGGCGCGGTCGGTGTGTCCGACCACCCGCATGGCGACCCGGTCCGGATTGTCCAGGCGCTGCTCCAGGTCGTCGAGCGCCGTCCGGGCTTCCGGCGTCAGGGTGGCGTCGTCGAAGCCGAAGTAGACCACCGCCTCGGCCACCACCTGCGATCCGGTGGCCGCATCCAGGGCGGCGATCACGGTCATGGCGTCGCGGAACTGCGAGCGGCAGGCGTCGATGTGCGCCTGCTGATGGCCTTCCTGCACCTGCTCGACCCAGCAGTCATAGCTGACCAGGGCGAAGGCGGTCGCTTTCGGAGCGACCTGACGGCCGTCGGTGTCGAGGACGGTCATCAGCGCCTTGCGCGCCTGGTCCAGGCGGGACTGCCAATGCTCGTCGGTGATGCCCTGCTCGGCGGCCACGGCGGGCCGGACCGGCTCGCCATGGCCGATGGCGGTGCCCTTCTCCGCGAAGTGCTCGGCGTCGTACCAGTCGCCCATGGTGTCGGCCTCGAACAGGCTGAACTGCTTGTAGTAGCGGATCGCCTGTTCCTCGAACGTGGGGGCGTCGGCGTCGATCTGGACGCCGCGCATGGCGTTGATGGATTCGAACCCGAACAGCGCGTGGGCGGGCGAGGCCAGCCCGACGCCCATCAGGGCGCCGGCGGCGATCGCGCGGAGCGGCAGAGGGTGCTTCAGCATCATGATGGTGCCTCCGTATCACACGACCACCCCGAGCCCGGCACGCGCGGTGACGCGCGATTGGCGCCACGGGGCCAGACGGGGCAGGCCGGATCGGTTCAGACGGTGGGAACGGGGAAGGAGCGGGGAGGGAAGACAGACCGGCCCCGGGGACGGGCCGGTCAGCGCGCCCCACCCAGGCAGGGCGGGGCGCGCGCCGTGCGGCTATTCGCGCAGTTCTTCCTTGAGGAAGCCGGCCGCGGCACCCACGGCGCCGCCCAGGGCCGCGCCCCCGGCGGCCGACCCGCCGGTGATGGCGGCGCCAGCGGCGCCCAGGCCGGCGCCGGCCGCGCCGCCGCTGACGGTGCTCTGCTGCTGCGCGGTCATGTTGGAGCAGGCCCCCAGCGCCAGCGGTGCGGCGATGGCCAGGGCCAGAGTCGTTCGCAGGGTCATGGTGGGTCTCCCTCGCGGGTCTGGTCTATACGGTGATGACGTCACCCCGGCACCGCTTGAGGGTGCTTCAGGGTCTGCTTGTCTCATCAACGTCCGGGGCCCGCTGCGGGTTCCGCCGGGCCGTCGGGTGACTGCGAGGGGGGATCAGGAGAGAGACAGAGCGTACCGATGATCGACCTGCGCCACCGCCTTGTCCAGAGCCGGGGCGGCGTCCGCCGCCGCGCGAGGCTGATCCAGTTGGTCGTGCTCCAGCAGGGCCTTGACGTCGCGCCGACCCCGGGAGACGCGGCTCTTCATGGTGCCGGCCGCGCAGCCCACCACCTCGGCGGCCTGCTCGTATTCGAAGCCGCAGGCGCCGACCAGCACCATGGCCTCGCGCTGTTCCTCCGGCAGACGGGCGAAGGCGCGACGGAAGTCGTCCATCTCCATATGAGCCTGCTGGTGACTCGGTTCGCCATGGGCCAGCATGGCGTCCTCGTCGGACTGCTCGCTCTTGCGCCATTTCCGGCGGTGTTCGGAATAAAACGTGTTGCGCAGGATGGTGAACACCCAGCCGCGGAAGTTCGTGCCGGGCTGATAGGACTCCACGTTCGCCAGCGCCCGGGTCGCCGCTTCCTGGGCGATGTCGTCCGCGAGCGCGCGGTCGTTGGTCAGGGAATGCGCGAAGGCGCGCATGTGGGGCAAAGCGTCGATGAGCTGGTCATTGAAGGACGCCATGGACGCCTCCTTTCATCCGATGGGAGCCGCGCCAGCCGGCCCCGAATGGGCGCGGTCTGGCGCGCCCTCATTCGGACCCTGGGCCGTTGCTCCGCTTGAGGCGGGTCAGCAAAGCGCTGAAGGTCTCGGGAAGCGGTTCTTCGGCCACTTCCGCATAGGCGCGCCGCAGATGCGCGGACACCCAATGATCGGTGTTTGTCTCCGGCTGCACGGTCATTCTGCCGTCGCGGCTGCTGCTGTCTGCCGCGTTGGTTTCGTCGTGGCGCGGGCTCCGATCGCCGCGCCAGTTTCCGCCCCCCGGGGTACGGTCGTCGATGGACCGCCGTGGACCGGGGGAGACTGCTGTGAGCCACATGGTTTCGCTCCGCCCGTTCAGGGACCGCGACGGGGCCATCGTCGAGACTTCGTGGCCCCCTCGCCTCTTGGTCCGTGTGTTACCGCCCCTGGCGTTTGCTCGGCCCAGGGACGAACGTTGGACGGAAACGTTTCACGCCGTGTATCGGTTCCACGACCCGCATTTCATACGAAAGGAGACGTGGTTTGCCGCCGAGCGGATCAAGAGACTCATTCGCAAGAAGGAGGTGGGGCGTCATTCCGGCATGCAAAGAGGCCGGGCGGGGGCCCGGCCTCTCCAAAACGCCTGAGGCCCCCTGGAGGGGGCGGCCCCGGACCGATGGGGCCCGGTCAGGGATGTGCCTGACGCCGCTGGCCGGCACGCAGGACGCCGAGGCTGGCAAGCGCCCCCAGCATCAGAGGCAGCGCGGGCGGAACCGGCACCACCGTCTGGCTGTCGGTCTCGTACCCGAATGTCAGGTCGTCGAGGGCGATGAAGGCAGTGCGGTCGACGTAGTTGGAATCGCCGCGGAATACCGCCGTGCCGATCGCCACGTCGCTGCTGAGGCCCAGGAACGTGTCGATCCGGTCGTTGCCCTGGCCCTCCGCCGACGTCCGGCCAAGATAGGTGCCGCCGCGGTCATAAAGGTCCAGATAGAACGTCATGTCCTGCAGGAATGGGTTTCGGTCGTCGTCATTGCCGAAAAAGCTGCCGACCTCGAACACATCGATGCCGTCGCCGAACGACACGGATACGCGCTGGGTGCCGCTTCCGGGGGCCGGGCTGATGAACGAAATCCCCGTGCGCGGCAATTGGTTGTCGTTGGCCGGCAGGATCGCGGTGGTGCTGCTGAACGTGATCTCAGGATGAATGGTGTCGAGCGGCCTGTCGCCGGTCACGAACAGCGTGTTTGAACTGGTGAAGCCCGTCGGCGGAATCTCCGTCAGCACGGCTGCATGTGTGGATGCGGCACTCAGGCCGCACACGGCAGCCACGGCGGTCAGCCCGATCTTGGCGTGTCTCATGGATGGCCTCCTCTCGCCACGTCCCCTGGACGCGGGCGCTCCGATGGTCCCCCGGTGCCTCCCTCGCAAGTCTGCGGGCGCTGCGACCGCGCCTCAAGCGCAGTCGTTGTGTGATCGCAACGAGAGGGCGGGGCCGATGGTTTTACCCGTTAGAGGGTCGGTTCTGTCCGACCAAGACCCTGCTGAACTTGCGGGTGTAACGGTCGCTGGCTGTTCGCTCGGACGGTCTCGTGGCAACCGCGCGGGGCCGTCCGGCGAGGGGGTGCGACTCGACGCGCGCGGTCGCCGACATGCAACCGCCCGCCGCGCGGGGCGTTGTATGAAAGCCCGCAGGGGCAAGCGCGGCCGCACCCGCGTGAGCACCCGCGTGATCCGTTCCACACCCTCCCATCCCCCCCTGGAGGCGCACCATGAGCCCAACCCACCTCATCGGCATTGCCGAGCGGATGTTGCTCGGACTCGTGGTCGTGGCGACGATCGCGGCGGTCGGGCTGGAGATCTGGTCGGTCTATCTCAGTCGGGTCGTGACCCTGGCCGACATTCTGCTGCTGTTCCTGTATGCCGAGGTGCTCAGCATGGTGAAGGTCTATTATGCGCGGGAGCGGGCGGCGTTTCTGTATCCCATCCTGATCGCCATGACGGCCCTGTCGCGGCTGATCGTGCTGCAGAGCAAGGAGATGGATCCGCGCGCCATCTTCTTCGAGGCGACGGCCATCCTCATCCTGGCCGTGGCCCTGGTGCTGATGCGCTCGCCGGTGCTGCGGGGGCTTGTGGATCGCAGCCTGGGCGACCGGCCGACCGGCCATCCGGTGATGCGCGACGGCCGGGCGCAGGACCACGACGAGGATGCGTTTGCGCAGAACCGGGAGGCGGGGGCGGACGGGTCCTGAGGGACCCGCGCGGCCCTCAGCCGCCCGCGCCCGTCGCCATGGCCAGCGGATCCACGAGCCGGTCGAAGGACTCGGCGTCCAGCAGGTCCAGCGTCAGCACGGCCTCGCGCAGGGTCGTGCCCTCGTGCGCGGCCTTGTGGGCGGCCTCGGCGGCGCGGTCATAGCCCACCGCCGGGGCCAGGGCCGTGACCAGCATCAGCGAGCGCCCGGCCATCTCCGCCAGCCGGTCGTCCTCGGGCGTCAGACCGGCCACGCAGCGGTCGGCGAAGGACCGCGCCGTGTCCCCGAGCAACCGGATCGACGACAGCACGGCGTGGATGATGACCGGCTTGCCCGTGTTCAACTCCATCTGCCCGCCGGCCGCCGCCTGCTGGACCGTCACGTGATGGCCCGCCACCTGGGCGCAGACCATCAACAGCGCCTCGATCTGAGAGGGATTGACCTTGCCCGGCATGATCGACGAGCCGGGCTCGTTGGCGGGCAGGGCCAGTTCGCCAATGCCGCAACGCGGCCCGCAGCCCATGAAGCGGATGTCGCCCGCGATCTTGGCCAGAGCGGCGGCGGTGCCGCCCAGGGCGCCGGACAGGTCCACGAACACGTCATGGGCGGCGTTGGCGGCGAAGTGGTCCGGGGCCTCCGTCACGTCCAGGCCGGTCAGCCCGCCGACCTCGGCCAGGAAGCGGGGGACGAACCCGGGCGGGCAGTTCAGGCCGCTGCCCACAGCCGTGCCGCCCTGAGCCAGCGGCAGCAGGTCGGTGGACAGACGGCGCAGGCGGCCGGCCGCGCCCTCGACCTGGGCGGCGTAGCCCTGGAACTCCTGACGCAGCGTCACGGGCACGGCGTCCTGAAGGTGCGTGCGCCCGCTCTTGACACGGTCGCCGAACGCGGCGGCGCGCTCCGAAAGGGAGTTGGCCAGGTGGTCCAGCGCCGGCGACAGGTGGTCGCGCAGGGCCAGCAGGGCGGCCAGGTGCATCACCGTCGGGATGGTGTCGTTGGATGACTGGCTGCGGTTGACGTGGTCGTTGGGATGCACCGGCGCCTTGGCCCCCAGCGGCTGGCCGAGGCGCTCGTTGGCGCGGTTGGCGATCACCTCGTTGGCGTTCATGTTGGTTTGGGTGCCGCTGCCGCTCTGCCACACGGGCAGGGGGAAGTGATCGTCCAGCAGGCCGTCCGCCACCTCGCGGGCGGCCGCCTCGATGGCCGCGCCCAACTCGGGGTCCAGCGCCTCCACCGCCACATTGGCCCGGGCCGCGGCCTGTTTCTGAAGCCCGAGCGCGTGGATCAGCCCGGGCGGCAGGCGCTCGGTCCCGATCGGGAAGTTCTCCAGCGCCCGCTGGGTCTGAGCGCCCCAGTAGCGATCCGCCGGCACCCGGACGGGGCCGAGGCTGTCGCGTTCCTCCCGGTCGTGTGGGCCGGACATGGCGAAGGTCTCCGGTCTTCGACGGCGGACCGGCGTCAGCCGCCGACCGCCGGTTTCATGTTGTAGACGTGCAGCCCACCCGGGTGGCTGCTCTCGCTGTGGCGCGACGTCGCCTGATCCGCGGGGGTGTCCCCGGACGCCGGCGCGCGGGTGATGGCGCGCAGCACGCGGCCCACGGTCGCATCGCCGTCCACGCCCAGGGCCAGATCCGCGAGCGACAGCACGCCAGCCAGCCCGCCATGCTCGTCCACCACGCACAGGCGGCGCAACCCTTCGCGGGCCATCAGGTCGGCGGCCTCGCGGATGGTGTGCTGGGTGGGGCAGGCCACCACGCGGTTGGTCATGATGTCCGAGACGGCGTGCGCGCGGGCGTCCAGGTCCTTGCCGACGCAGCGCACCGCGATGTCGCGGTCCGTCACCGTGCCGACCACGCGGTCGCCGTCCAGCACGATCAGCATGCCCACGTTTTCCGCGCGCATCTGTCGGGCGGCGTCGGCGATTCGGTTGTCGGAATGGACCGTGCGGACCCCCTGCGTCATCACGGCCCCGGCGGTGGTGTCCGGGCGGTCGGGGTCGCGATCGGTATTGAGGGCCCGCATGGCGTCGCGGATCTCGGACAGCGGCGGCGACGGGCCACCGCCCATGTTCTCCTCCTCGGCGACCAGCAGTTCCAGGGCGTCGTGCTCCCACTGGCGGAGCACGGCCAGTTTGTCGCGCCGGGACAGTTCCTCGCGGGCGATCAGTTCGGACGGCGTCATGTCGCCGATCTGATAGCGCATCAGAGTGGTTGGCTCGGTGCGTGTGTCATCGGTGGGCATGGTGGCGGTTCCTCCTTCACGGGACCGTGGGGGCTCTGGCGAGGACCCGAGTCCGGGCCGAGCGGTCGCTACAGCACCGCCCAGCCCGCCAGTCCGAACGCGACCCCGGCGACCGCCAGGGCGACCATCATCAACAGGCCGTCCTCGACGGTCAGGGCGAGGCCGAACACCGTGATCGCCAGCGAGGGCGGGCCCACACCCCCCGGGATGATCGCCAGAGGGTACATGGACAGCGCCGTGGCGATGATGACCAGGATGGCGGCCACCCGCCAGGGCCCCTGGGTCAGGTCGCGCAGCCGGGGCCGCGAGATGAGCGCCAGACGTTCCAGCCAGGGGCGGATTTTCCGGATCGCGCCCACGGCCTTGTCGCCGTCCACGGCGGCATCGGCGAGCCGCCGGGGCAGCCAGGGCGGCCCTGTCCGAATGAGGCTCTGCGCCAGCATCAGGGTCAGGACCGTGGCCAGCAGGATTCCCGCCCCCGGGATCCAGTTGATCGGGGACAGCATGACAAGCCCGATCGCGAACACGATCGGACCATAGGTCCGCCGGCCCAGCGCCGACAGCAGGGTGTCCACGGACACCGTGTCTTTCTGCGCCGCGCTGTCTTCCAGGGCGTCGAAAACTCCGTTCACGGACTGCGGCATGCGATTCGGTCCTCCGTCGTCAGGCTACCCGGTCAACGCCTCAGGCCGGTCGGGGTTCCTGCGGGCTGGACGGGGGCCGGCCTCCCCGGCCATTCTCGTGGCCCGGTGTTCTGATCCGCGTTGATCCGGACGAGTCCGGTCGATCGCCGATCAGGATCACGAGGTCGGGACCCACAGGAGAGACGCCCATGCCCTATCTGGTCGGTCAGGATACACCCCGGGAGCCCGCCGGGACCCGATTCCGCGCGCTCATGGCGCGGGACGGCGGCATTCTGGGGCTGCCCGGCGCGCACAACGGCATGGCGGCGTTGCAGGCGCGCGCGGCCGGGTTCGAGGCGCTGTACCTGTCCGGGGCGGCCATGACCGCCTCCATGGGGCTGCCCGACCTGGGGCTCATCACCGTGGACGAGGTGTGTTTCTTCATCCGGCAGGTGGCGCGGGCGTCCGCTCTGCCGGTGCTGGTGGATGGCGACACCGGCTACGGCGAGGCGCTCAACGTCATGCACATGGTGCGTGCGTTCGAGGACGCCGGGGCCGGCGCGGTCCATATCGAGGATCAGCGCCTGCCCAAGAAGTGCGGGCACCTGAACGACAAGACGCTGGTGGATGCGCGCGAGATGGCGGCCAAGGTGGCGGCGGCGGCGCGGGCGCGGCGGCATCTGGTGGTGATCGCGCGCACCGACGCGGCGGCCAGCGAGGGGCTCGACGGCGCGGTGGCGCGCGCCCGTCTGTACGTGGAGGCGGGCGCGGACGCCATCTTCCCCGAGGCGTTGACCAGCCCCGACATGTTCCGGGCCTTCGCCGAGCGCCTGCCGGGTGTGCCGCTGCTGGCCAACATGACCGAGTTCGGTCGCACACCCCACCTGACGGCCGCCGAGTTCGAGGCTTTGGGCTATCGCATGGTGATCTGGCCGGTGTCGTCGCTGCGGGTGGCCAACAAGGCGCAGGCCCGCCTTTACGAGACCTTGCGGCGCGAGGGCTCGACAGAAAGCCTGCTGCCGGAGATGCAGACCCGCGCCGAATTGTATGATCTTCTCGATCTGGCCGGGTACGAGGCGCTGGACGGCTCCATCATCCGCTCGGTGGTGCCGCCGCCGGTGGAGGGATCGTAGGCGCGTGGCTTGGCTGGTCCGGCCGAGGACAGGGGATGGGCAATGAACGAACAAGGCGCCGTGGGGGAGCCCGCGAAACTGGCGTGTTACCCGGAAACCGTGGCGGGGGGGTTCTCGTCCGTCGATGGGACCGTGCAGTTCTACAACAGGGTGAACGCCCTGATCGGGCCGGACCATACGGTTGTCGATCTGGGCGCCGGGCGCGGCAGTGTCTCGGAGGACCGATGCGCCTATCGCCGCAGTCTGGCCACGCTGAAGGGCAAATGCGCCCGCGTCATCGGGGTCGATGTGGATCCGGTGGTGCTCACCAATCCTCTGGTCGATGAGGCCCGCCTGATCGGGGCCGATGGCCGTCTTCCGCTGGAGGATGGGTCCGTTGACCTCATCGTGTCGGATGCCGTTTTCGAGCACATCGCCGAGCCCCGACGGTTCGCCGAGGAGATTGACCGGGTTCTCAAACCGGGCGGCTGGGTCTGCGCGCGCACGCCGAATCGGTGGGGCTATGTGGGGGTGGCGGCCAATCTGGTGCCGAACGCCTTCCACAATCACGTCCTGCGCAGGGTGCAGCGGCACAGAAAAGAGAAGGATGTCTTTCCGACCACGTACACACTGAACACCCGACGACGGATCACGCGGTACTTCCCGCCCGATCGGTTCAAGACCGTGATGCTGTCATGGAACGGCGAGCCGGCCTATTTCGGCCAGTTTGTGCCCGCCTGGTGGGTCATGAAGGTCGTGTTCTGGCTGATGCCGCCGGCGTTCGGGGCCGCGTGGTTCATCTTCATCCGGAAAACGGGGTGAGCCCACCCCGCCTCTGACACGAGGGCATCGGCCGGGTGGCCGGTGCGCCCTGACCGTCAGGCCGGACACCAGCAGCAACAGAAACGCGATCATCACGGCCGGGATCTGCAGGCTGAAGTCCATGGTGGCATGAACGCCCACCAGCACCGCCGCCGCGACCGCCAGCACGGGCCGTTCCGGCTCGCGCGCGCGGGCGACACCCCGCGCGCCCCGGGCCGTCAACAGCAGCAGGGCGACGAACACCAGACCGGCCGCGGGCAGGCCCAGGTCCATGGGCAGTTCCAGCCAGTCACTGTGACCGCGATAGAGGAACTTGGTCACGGTGTCGTCGCGGTACAGGCGGAAGGCGGACTCGAAGGTGCCCAGGCCGTGCCCCAGCCACGGCCGGTCCTGGATGGCCTCCACCATCAGCGGGTAAACGGCGAAACGGCCCGTGTCGGCGTCGGTCTCGACGGTGGCGAAGCGGGACAGCGTGCCGTCGGCGCTCAGCATCACGTTGACGGTGAGCAGGACCACCACCCCGCCCACCAGCGCGAGCCCCACCCGGCGCAGGCCGGGGCGCATCCGCGCCATCCACAGGCCCAGAAAGGCCACCGTGCCGGCGCAGAACGCCACCAGACCCATGCGGGATTCCGTCAGCAGCAGGGCCACGGTGCCGACCGCGATGACGGCCACGGGCAGCACGCCCTGGGACCACAGGCCGTCCTCGACGGCCATCAGCACGCGCGTGCGCAGGGCGGCGTCTCCGTCGGCCACGCGCCGGACATGGCGCAGCAGCAGGGCGAGGGCCGCCAGCACGCCCAGTCCGGCATAGGTGGCGTAGCTGTTGCGATTGATGAACGGCCCGGTGACCGTGCCGAAATAGGCCTCCTTCTCGAACCACAGCACCAGATCCAGGCCCGACAGCACCATGGCCAGCCCATAGGCCGCGCAGACGCCCTGCACCGCCACGAACACGGTCAGCAGCAGGGTGGCGTTGCGCTCCCGCCGCGCATGCAGCGCGATCAGCAGCGCGAGGCCGATCCAGGTCACCCATGTCCCCACGGCCGCAAGGGTCCGCTCGGGCACCAGGGAGATCGTCGCCGGCAGGTCCGAGGCGGGCAGCGCGCGGGCGGCCTCGCCCCAGGCGGGATGCGCCCAGCCCGTCAGCGCGGCAAGGGCGGGCAGGGCCTGCAGCAGCGCCCAGATGACCACGACGCCCACCAGGGCGCCCGCGATCCACAGGCTGCGGGGCAGGTCGGCCAGCGGCATCGGACGCCCCAGCCGCCAGCGCTGCACCGCGTAACTGAGCAGGCCCAGGCCCACCAGCACGGAGATGAGGTCCATCCACACGGGGCGGGCGCTGCCGAACGGGATCGGGCTCAACACCACCAGCAGCACCAGGCACCAGAACGAGGGCCCTCGCATTGGCCCCCTCAGGGGGGCGCTGCGGTCGCGGCCGCCGGCGGCACCAAGCGCGGGGCTCATAATCCGATCTCCGGGGCATGCAGGCGCCAGCGGTCGCGCAAGGCCGGGTCGCGCCGGGTCAGGACCTCGCCCAGCCACGCCAGCCGGTCCGACGCGGCGGCCCGCGTTTGAAACGCCCGGGCCACGTCGTCGCCGGGATGCAAGGCCAGCAGCCCGCGCAGGTCCTGGCGCATCATGGCCATGAAGGGCACGGTCCAGACGCTGCTCAAATCAAGCGCCCGTTCCAGACGGTAACCCGTCAGTTCGGGTTCGACCGCCGTGAAGGCATAGGACTGGCGCAGCGCGCCGAAGGCCGCCGCCGGCTCCGCCTGCTCCAGCCAAAGGGCATGGGACAGGTGCGCCCAGGTCTTGGGGTGCACCGGGTCGTGCCGCAGGGAGCGGCGCGCCAGCGCGGCCGCCGTGCCCGCGTGGGCCCTGGCGCGGTCGGCCTCTTCGGCGGCGGCGGCGTCATCGGCGATCATCAGATGCACCCCGGCCCATCGCCGCAGGTCCTCGCCGCGCCGGGCGGCGGGGGCCATGGCCTCGTAGAGCGCGATCGTCCGCACGCGGGTCTCGGTGCGCAGGGCCTCGTCCTCGCCCTGCATCCGGTCGGCGGCGGCCTGGACGTACTGGGTCGGCGGGATGCGGTCCAGGTCGCGCCGCAGGCCCTGGACGCCGACCGCGATCAGGGCCAGGGCCGCCAGCCCCAGGACCAGCGCGGCGGCGCGGTCGCGCATGCCGAAGGCGCGGCGCGGACGGGGCGTGTCAAGCGTGTCAGTTGGCATAGTAGTGGCCGTATTGCCCGTAATAGGATGCATAATCGCCGTAGCCGTACCGCGAATGCTTGCGCAGGTCCACCTGCGTCATCACGGCGCCGCCGATCTCGACATCCGCCTTGTCCAGCATGGCGACGGCGGACTTCACGCCGTCGCGCGCCATGGCGGCCCACTGCACCACCAGCACCGTGGTGTCGGCGAGGCGGCTGAGCACGATGGCGTCCGAGACCGCCAGCACCGGCGGCGAGTCGATCAGCACGAGGTTGTACTGCTCGCGGGCCGCCTCGACCAGGTGCGCCATGCGGTCGGAGCGCAACAGGGTCTGCACGTCGCGGCCCTGGCCCGAGCCCAGGATCAGGTCCAGGTTGGAGACCTCGTCGGTGATGACGCACGCCTGCCAGCGCGCTTCGGCCCCGGACAGGTAGGCGTCCAGGGTGGGCGCCCGGTCCTCGTCGCGTTTGGCCTTGGCGCGACCGGAGAGCGTGGGCCAGACCCGCCCCCGGCGCAGGTCCGCCTCGATGAACAGCACCCGGCGGTCGCCGGCCCGCGCCAGCAGCCGGGCGAGACAGAGCCCCAGCGTGGTCTTGCCCTCGCCGGGCAGCGATGAGGTGACCAGCACCGTGCGCGGTGGCGGCGTGCGGCCATAGGTCAGGGTGTTGAAGGCCGAGCGCAGGGCTTCCGCGTAGGCCGAGGTGGGGCTGCGCACCACGTAGTCGAACGGCGCCTTGCCGCGCAGCTTGCCGCGCGGCAGGCGGGGCACCATGCCCAGACCCGTCACGCCGGTGTCGCGCTGCACGTGGTCCAGGCTGCGGTAGCCCCGGTCCAGGGCCTCCAGCAGGATCGCGAGTCCGACGCCCACGGCGGAGGCGAGCACCAGCACGACGGCCAGGACCAGCTTCTTTTTCGGATAGGATGGCGCGGCCGGCGGCTTGGCCTCCGAGATGATGCGGGCATCCGCCTGTTGCAGGCCCTCCTGACTGGCGGTTTCCTTGGACCGCGACAGGAAGTTTTCCAGCAGCACGCGGCTGGATTCGGCCTCGCGCTCCAGTTCGCGCAGTTCGACGCGGGCCGCCTCGACATTCGAGCTGGTGGCCTTCAGGGCGTCCAGGCGGGTTTCCAGCGCCTTCACACGGCCCCGGGCGACCTGCACCTCGTTGCCCATGCCGGCGACGATGCGGTTGACCTCGACGGCGATCTTGCCGCGGATGTCCTGCAGTTCCGCGTTGACCTTGGAGACCTCCGGATGCCGCTCGCCGTAGCGGTTGGAGATCTCGGCGCGGCGTTGCTGGATCTGGGCCTCCTGCTCGCGCAGCCGCTGCACCAGGGCCGAGTCCAGGACCGCGCCCAGCGCGGATATGGCGCCCCGGTCCGCCAGGTCCCGGACCTGGGCATAGCGCGCCTCGGCGGCCGTCAGGTCGTTCTGGGCGGTGATGAGCTGCGAGTTCAGCTCGGCAAGCTGCTGTTCGCTGACCGTCACCCGCTCGGATGCCTGGATGATCTGGTTTTCCTCGCGGAAGCGCTGGACCGCCACTTCGGCTTCGCGCACGCGCTGGCGCAGGTCGCCGATGCGGGTGCCGAGCCAGCGGGTCGCGCGCTCGATGGCCTCGAACTTGGCTTCAAGCTGGTCGGTCAGGTACAGATCCGCCAGCGTGTTGGCGAGGGCCGCGCTCTTGTCCGGACTGCCGGTCTCGAACGAGACGCGGATGGTATAGGAGCGGTCGGGGTTGGACACGGACAGCGCCGCGCCCACGGCGTCGATCACGCGGTTGCGCTGCCGGGCGCGCTGCTCGGCCTCGGACAGCACCGGGCCGGCCTCGGGCGACAGGCCCAGCGCCGTCAGCCACTCGGGCGGGATGTAGGTGCGGGGGTCGAGGTACTGCACGATCGGGTTCGGCGGTCGCAGGGCGCTGTTGAACTCCGGATCGTCGGTCAGGTTGCGGGCGTCCACCAGCTTGCCGAGCAGGCGTCCCGACTGGAGCACATCCAGCTCGGTGTTGATGACGCTGGCGTCCGGGGACAGACCGGACATGACCGCTTCGATGTCGATCACGCTTTCCTGGCGGGCCTCCAGGGTCAGCAGGGCCGTGGCCGTGTAGCGGGGACTGACCTGCACCAGCATCAGCGTGGCCAGCACCATGAACACCACGATGGTGCCCAGGATGATCGCCCGCCGACGCCAGAGCATCCGCAGGATGGCCATCAGGTCCAGGGCGTCGTCCGTCCGGGCCTGCCGGGCCGCGCCGCCGGGCCCCTCGTCCGTGCGCCGCCGCCGCCCCTCGGCCGGTGCCGGCGTTTCATGCATCAGGTTCACGCGCGTCCCCATCCCTGTCGGTTCCCGGCGGGCCCCTCGTCCGCCGCAGCAAGTATACGCGCGGGCGCTTAAGATTTCCTGAGTGTCTCCGCGCGCAACACGTCCAGCAGCGCGCGGAGGGTGTCGTCGTCCAGGTCCCGCAGCCGCCGCGCCAGTTCGTTGGCCACCTCGGTCGCCAGCGGCGACAGCCCGCCCGTGCGCAGGGTGACGCGCGGCGCGGAGACGGCGGCGAGGGCCTTCAGGGCCTCGGCCTCGTCCCAGATCAGATCGAGCGCGCCGCAGATCTGCATGACCAGACCCGGCTGGGGCAGGCCCCGGTGGCCGTGTTCCAGGGCCGAGAGATAGGCCGGCGAGACGGTCAGGCGGGCGGCCAGATCGTTCAGGCTCATGCCGCGTTCCGCCCGCAGCGCCCTTACCCGGGCACCGAAGGGCGTCACGGGCTGCGTCCCTCGCGGCGGCGCCGGAGCAGCACGTAGAGCGCGCCCTCACCCCCGTCGCGGATCTGGGCCTGGGTGACGGACAGCACGATGCGGCGCACGTCCGGCAGGCCGAGCCAGTGCGGGACGTCGCGGCGCAGCACGCCGCCGCCCTCGCGGCCGCTGCCCTTGCCGGTCACCACCAGCACGCAGCGCGCCCCCCGGTCGTGGGCGCGGTGCAGGAAGGCGGTCAGGGCGTGGTGGGCGCGCTCACGCGTCATGCCGTGCAGGTCCAGCCGCCCTTCGATGGGCATGCGACCGCGCCGGAATCGCTCGTGCGTGCGGCGGTCGATGCCGGCGGCCTCGCCGTGATGCGGGGGCGAGTCGCCCAGCCGATCCCGGCCGACGCGCAGGGCGGGCGGGGCGGTGACGGGTGCGGGCGGGGCGGCCGGCGACGGATCGGATGCCGCCGGGGCGCGGGGCGGCGGGGCGGTCCGCATGGGCTGGGCGCCCGCCACCGTGCCCGCGCGGCCGGCCAGCGGCACGGCGCTGCGGGTGACCTCCTGCCACAGGCGCAGGTCGGCCTCGGACAGGGCGGGCGGTCCGGCGCGGCGGGCTCTGTCAGACGGCGGCGCCATCGGCCGTGTCTTCCACCATCACGATATGGAGCCGACGCGGCCCGTGCGCGCCGAGCTGAATGGTCTGCTCGATGTCCCCGGTGCGCGAGGGGCCGGTGATGAGGTGGACCGTGCGGGGCGGGCCCTCCGGCGCATGGGCGCGCAGCCGGGCCCAGGCGTCCTCAAGGCCGCCGACCACGTCCGTTTGCCGCACCACGACGATATGGGTGTCCGGCAGCATGTTCAGCGTCGAGGGACTGTGCGGCCCGGAGGCCATCATCAGCGTGCCCGTCTCCGCGATGCCGGCCAGGGCGTGGGCGACCCCCACGAGATCGTCGCCGGTGGGGGTGCCGCGCCGCTCGACGGTGAGCACGCCGCGGTCCTCCAGGCCGTCCAGGCGCGGATCGGCCGCCACGGCCACGCGGGTCGGCAGGTTGTGCTGGCGCAGAAAGCGTTCGACCGCCGCGCCCTCCGATCCGGGCGGGACCGTGGCGACGGTGGCGGCGGCGGCCTCCGCCGTCTCCAGGAACCGCCGCACCAGCTCCGCATGGGTGCCCCGGGCGATGGCCGGGACCACGTGGGCCGCGTGGTCCGCCATCCGCCGGTCCAGCTCGGCGCGGGTCGGGTCGGGCAGGGGGCCGCGTTTCAGCGCGGCGCGGATGCCGTTCAGGACGGTGTCGCGGTCGGAGCCTGTCACCAGCCGTGCTCCCTGTTCTGTGCGGGGGTCTTGTGCGGGGCTGTCGAATCGTGTCGTGTCGCGTCGCCGGGACCGGCGGGGCCACCCGCCCGCGACGGGCCGCGCAGTATACCGCGTCAGGCCATCCGGGGCGACCCGCTGTCGCCCGGCGCGCCGCCGCCCAGGCCGGGGCCGACGGACTCCCCGCCCTCGAACTGCCGGGCGAAGGCCCGCCAGTTGCCGGCGGGGGCGACCACGCCGATCCGGGGGTTGGCCGTCAGGGTGACCACCACACCCCCGAGCGACCAGATCACCTGCCAGTTGTGGGCGTTGCGCAGCATGCTTTCAATGGTGCGGTCCCGCAGCCGCTTCGCGATCCAGGGCCGCACGAAGAAGGCATAGGCGAACATGGCGCCGATCAGCACGAGCGTGCCGGCGACCAGATCGAGGGTCATCACGACCACGCTGGCGAGCAGCAACACCAGCAGGGGAACCACGTTCTCCCACGGATTGAAGACGGGCGAGCCGGTCCGGTTCAGGCGGGTGAAGTCGATGTGGATCGTGATCCGGTTTGCCGTGTAGGCCTCGATCAGCCGTTCATGAAGGCGATAGTCCTGGGCAGCCTTGGGTGAGCGCGCCATCGGCGTCGGAACTCCTGCGGAACCGGAAACGGCCCGCGACTCTAGTGGGTTTGCCCGCGCTTGTAACGGGCCATGAAGGTGCCGCCCGGGGGCGGCGCCGGCAGGTCGCGGACCTGTGTCCAGCCGCCCGCCAGGGGCAGCGACGAGAGCCGGCCGCGCCGTCCGGCCATCCGAGAGAGCATCCGGCCGGCCATCCCCGTACCCAGCCGGTACAGCGCGGGCCGCCGCGCCGCGAAGGCCCACAGCCGCAGACCCCAGCGCATCCGGGGCGGGGTCAGGTGGCGGGCGAACTCGTGCTCGCGCCAGTGTCGCAGCATGCGGGGCAGGGGGATCTTCATGGGGCAGACAGCCTCGCAGCGCCCGCACAGGGTGGAGGCGTTGGGCAGGCTGCCGGCCTCCTCCAGCGAGGCCAGCGCGGGCGTGATGACCGAGCCGATCGGCCCCGGATAGACCGAGCCGTAGGCGTGTCCGCCCACCGCGCCATAGATCGGGCAATGGTTGATGCAGGCGGCGCAGCGGATGCAGCGCAGGGCCTCGTGAAACTCCGTGCCCAGCATGCCCGTGCGGCCGTTGTCCACCAGCACGACGTGGAAGTGGTCCGGCCCGTCCGGGTCCTCCGGGCGGCGCGGCCCGGTCGAAAACGTGGTGTAGGACGACATGGCCTGGCCGGTGGCCGAGCGCGCCAGCAGGCGCAGGATGGTGCTGGCGTCCTCCAGAGTCGGCACGACCTTCTCGATGCTGGTCACCACGATGTGGACACGCGGCAGAAGCTGGGTCAGGTCGCCGTTGCCCTCGTTGGTGACGATGACGGTGGAGCCGGTCTCGGCAATCAGCAGGTTGGCCCCGGTGATGCCCACATCCGCGCCCAGGAAATGCGACCGCAGCACGGTGCGGGCCTCGTCCAGCAGGTCGCGCGGCTCCTCCAGCGCGCGGTCGGCGGGGAACTGGGGATGGTTCTCGCGGAAGGTCTGGGCGACCTGGCTTTTGCGCACATGGATCGCGGGGGCGATGATGTGGCTGGGCAACTCGTGGCGGAGCTGGATGATGTATTCGCCCAGATCGGTTTCGACCGGCCGCACGCCGTTCTTTTCAAGATAGGCGTTCAGCTCGATCTCTTCCGCCACCATCGACTTGCCCTTGGTGACGGTGCGCGCGCCGTGCTGGCGGCAGATGTCCAGCACCGCACGGCACGCGCTGTCCGCATCGCGGGCCCAGTGGACGTGACCGCCGCCTTCCAGCACCTTCGCCTCGAACCGCTCCAGGTAGTGGTCGAGGTGCTGCAGGGCGTGGTCCTTGATCGCCTTGCCGGCATCGCGCAGGGCCTCGAACTCGGGCAGGGCGGCGACGGCGATGCCGCGTTTGGCGCGGAAGCCGGTCTTCATGGTCGCCAGCGAATGGCGCAGGTTGGCGTCCGAGACGGCGCCCTTGATGTTGTCCTTGAACTGGCGGCTGGTCACATGCATCAGCGCGTCTCCCGTCCGTCGCCCATCGGACCGTCCCCGATGGGGGGCGCGTCGCCGGTCATGCCGGCGAGCACTTCCGCCACGTGGCGGACCTGCACCGGACTGCCGCGGCGCTTCAGCATGCCCGCGATGTTGAGCAGGCAGCCCATGTCCCCGCCCAGCACCATGTCGGAGCGGGTGGCCTCGATGTCATCCGCCTTGTCCGAGACCATGCGGCCCGAGATGTCCGGATACTTGACGCAGAAGGTGCCGCCGAAGCCGCAGCATTCCTCGGGCGCGGACAGGTCGCGGACCTCCAGGCCCTCGACCTTGGCCATCAGGGCGCGCGGCTGGTCCTTGATGCCCAGTTCGCGCAGCCCCGAACAGGTGTCGTGATAGGTCGTGACACCCTCCAGGCGGCCCGGCACATCCGTCCAGCCCAGCACGTCCACCAGGAACGACAGCAGCTCGTGGGTCTTGTCCGCCAGATGGCGGGCACGGTCCGCATACGTCGGATCATCCGCCAGCAGGGGCGGGTACTGGTGCCGGATCTGGCTGGCGCAGGAGCCCGAGGGCGCCACCACATAGTCCACGGATTCGGCGTTCAGCGCGTCCACCATGAACCGGGCCTGGGCGCGGGCGTCCTGGCGGTCGCCGCTGTTGAACGCGGGCTGTCCGCAGCAGGTCTGCCGGTCCGGCACGGTGACGGTGCAGCCGGCGTGCTCCAGCAGGCGCAGCGCCGCGAACGCGACCGTGGGGCGGAACAGGTCCGCGAGGCAGGTGACCAGCAGGGCCACGCGAGGCTTGGCGGGGAGCGGGGGAGTGTCGGCAGACATGCGTTTCCTGGCGGGACCGGGGGAGACTCGACCCATCTCTTACCACAGAACTCGGCCATGGCGGAACGGCCCCGCGCGGGGCGGGTCGGGCGGAACCCGGGTACGTGGGGGCGGGATCGCTCCACACTCCAGGATCGCGGGGCGGGGCGCGCCGGCGGGATTCGGAGCCCGAATCCGGAGCACCTAGGCCATTTGCCCTATTAATTTTCGGGGCATTTCTTGATAAATAGAACAGTTGCGCTGAGGTGCGGGCGCCGCAGGACCGCCGCCCCTGGTCATGGGACGACCGCCCTTTGGACCGCACCATGCCGACCCTCCCCTTGACGCGGCGGTCCCATGACGCAGACCTGGACCATTACCCATTGGCTGGCGGCCATCTTCATGGTGGCCGTGCTGGCGTCCGGGCTGCTGCTTGGGGCGATGCTGCAGTGGCAGACCAACGAGTCCGTGCTGCGTCTGGCCCAGAATCAGGCCCGAACGACCGCCCATCAGGTTTTCCAGAGCGTCTATGCCTCCATGCGGCGGGGCACCGCGCACGACGAAATCCGGGAGATCATGGCCCGTCAGAACGCCGGCCCCACCACCGGGACGGTCCGTCTGGTGCGCGGCGAGGCGGTGAGCGGGCAGTACGGGGTCTCGCCCCTGTCCAGTCACGGGCTCGTCACGGACCCCAAGGTCCAGGCGGTGTTCCGCAGCGGAGAGACCCGGTACGACATGGCCGATGGCCGGGTGAGGTACCTGTTCCCGCTGGTTCTGCAGGAGGAATGCGCGGCCTGTCATGCGGGCGCCGTGGGCCGCACGGTCAACGGGGTCATCACGGTGGATGTGGCCCTCGCGGCCCTGCGCCAGCCGCTGAGCCTGCTGTCGGACACGGCCTTCCTGGGCTTCATGGGGGCGCTCGTCGTGGTGTTCGGGGCGCTGTTCGTGACCGTGCGGCTGATGATCGTGCGGCCGATCCAGGCCCTGGCCGGGACGATGGGGCGGCTGGCGAAGGATCCGGTCCACAACGGCCGGGTCCTGGTCGGGAGCTTCCGGGCGCGGGAACTGCGCGGGTTGGCCGCCAGTTTCAACGACCTGATGGGCCGCGTGTCGCGCCAGCGCATCGACCTGGAGGATCAGGCCCGCGCGCTGGGGGATGCGCGGGACGCGGCGGAGGACGCCCGCATTCAGGCGGACGCGGCCAACATGGCCAAGTCGCACTTCCTGGCCTCGATGAGTCACGAACTGCGGACCCCGCTCAACGCCGTGATGGGCTTCGCCGAGGTGCTGCGTGACGAGATGTTCGGGCCGCTGGGTTCGGCGAAGTACCGCGAGTATGCGCAGGACATCCACGCCAGCGGCAGCCACCTGCGCGATCTGGTGGACGACCTGCTGGACCTCGCCCGCATCGAGGCGGACAAGTTCGAGCTGCATATGGAGCCCACCCCGGTCTGCACCGAGATCCAGGCCTGCATCGCTCTGTTCCGGGAGCGCGCGGCCGCCAAACGCCTGAGCCTCACCGGCAGTTGTCCCGGCGACCTGCCCCCCCTGATCGCGGACGGGCGGGCGCTGCGCCAGATGCTGTTCAATCTGGTCTCCAACGCCGTCAAGTACACGCCCGACGGCGGACGGATCCGCGTCAGCGCCTCGGCCACGGACACCACCGTCGCCCTGGCCGTGTCCGACACCGGCATCGGCATCAGGACCGAGCTCCATGAGCTGGTGTTCGCGGCCTATGGGCGGGTGCAGGACGTGGTCACCCGCGACATCGAGGGCACGGGGTTGGGCCTGTCGCTGGTCCGGGCGCTGATGGAGAAGCACGGCGGGGCCGTCACCCTGGACAGCACGCCGGGTCGCGGCTCCACCTTCACGCTGGTGTTCCCGCGCCAGGTCGGTCCGGACGAGGGCGACCGATGGACGGGCGTCGAGACGGCGGCGGCGTGAACCGCCGACCGGCGGCGCGCGTCCCGGTCTCTTCAAGGATCGGATGGGGATGGTGCGGGCGGCCGGGCTCGAACCGGCACGGCACATGCCAGGCGATTTTAAGTCGCCAGCGTCTACCTATTCCGCCACGCCCGCGTCGTGCTCCCCCCGGGGCGGAGACCCCGAAAGTAGAGCCATGCGTGTGACAACGCAAGGGTGAGATGAGGGGCGGACGGGACCTTCTGACTGCCAACCGTTTCGGGTGCGTCAGACCGGATGATCGGCGTCCGCCGGAATCCCCAACGGCGCGAAATTCGCGCGCCCTCGCATGGCCCGATGCTGGCGTAACGCCCAGGCCACGTTGGGGTAGGCGAGGTCGTTCCAGGGCAGGTCGTCCCAGCCGATCAGGGCCACCTCGTGGCTTTCCGGACCGGCGGCGTACTCGGGTGAGAGCATGCGCGCCCGGTAGACCAGATGCACCTGGCTGATGTGCGCCAGATTGTAAAGCGCCAGCAGGTCGGTGATCTCGACGCGGGCGCAGGCCTCCTCCCAGACCTCCCGGGCGGCGCCGTCCTCGGTGCTCTCGCCCAGTTCCATGAAACCGGACGGCAGGCACCAGTGGCCCTCGCGCGGTGGGATGGCCCGGCGGACCAGGAGATAGCGGTCCTCCCAGGTGCAGACGGCACCGACGATCAGTTTGGGATTGTCGTAGCGAACATAGCCGCAGTCGGTGCAGACCAGCCGTTCGCGGTCGTCGCCGTCGGGGACCATGGCCACCGTGGGACCGGCGCCCTTGGCGCCCCCCGGGACGGGCATGAAATAGGTCTTGTGGATGCGATCGACGCTCACCGCGGCTCCGCCCTGTGGGTCATGCGAGGCACCGGCCCCGCCAAAGGACGGGGCGCGGCTAGACCGTGATGTCCAAGTATGTCCCACGCGGGGCGTACGGGTCCAGGTCCCGGCCCTCGAAGCGGATCACATGGGGGGGCTGGTCGCGCGACGGGGCCGTGGCGGGATCACGCCCGGCGCCGGTCTGGCCGGTTCGGGCGCCCCGGTCGTCCACGGGTGGCACCGTCAGGCGCACGGAGTCGCTGCCGCGCGGGGCGGATGGGCTGGAGGAGGACGGGCCCGATAGACCCGGCACATCGGCCATGCGCGTCTCCCGTCAGAGAGGCTGGTCGGTCAGACCACGATGTCCACGACGGTGCCCTTGCCCGGCGCGGCCGCCGGGGTCACCGCCTGGGACGGCAATTCGGCCTGACCCCCGTTGGCGGCCAGCAGATTGGCCATCGACTGGTCGGACTCGGCCGCCATTTTCAGCATGGACATCTGGGCGTTCACGCTGGTCTGGGCCTGCATCAGGCTGACGGCTTCGCCGAGGGCGCTTGCGCTTGCCATGGCGCCGATGTTCATGGCCGTCTCTCCCCTGTCCGGTTCCGGGTACACGCCCCGGCCGGATCGGACATGGCCGCCGGCCGCGGGGCGGGACCGGGATCCTACCGATCGGACCCGATCCCATGACCGTCATCGTATCAGACCGTGACCGTCGTCACAAGGACACCGCACTTTCAACGTGTGATGTCGGGCCTTTTCATAAAATCACGAGCATTCATCCGGCGAGCGGGGCGGGATCAGGCCGCCACGCCGTGGCAGTGCTTGAACTTCTTGCCGGAGCCGCAGGGGCAGGCCTCGTTGCGGCCGATCTTGCCCCAGGTCGAGGGATCGGCGGGATCCCGGGACTCCGGGTCCACCCGGCCAGTGGACTCGGCCAGACGGGGCGCGGCGAGCCCTTCGCCGCGCGGCGCGCCCGCGCCGACCTGCTGTTCGGGGGCGTCGTGGTGCGCCTCCATCCGCGAGGGGGCGCGCGGCACCAGGGCATCCGGCGGCGGAGCCTCGCGGATCTGGACGTGCGACAGGTACTGGGTCACGCGCTCGCGCAGGGTCACCAGCATGGCCTGGAACAGCTCGAAGGCCTCCTGCTTGTACTCGTTCAGGGGGTCGCGCTGACCGTAGGCCCGCAGCGAGATGCCCTGGCGCAGATGGTCGAGGGCCAGCAGGTGTTCCTTCCACGTCTGGTCCAGGATCTGGAGCAGCAGGCTCTTCTCGATCTGGCGCAGGGTGTCGGCGCCGAACTGGGCCGCCTTCTGGGCGTGCTGGCGATCAGCGGCGGCGAGGATACGCTCCTCCACCTCGGCCTCGGCAATGCCTTCCTCCTGGCCCCAGTCCTCGCAGGGCAGGTCGAGGCCGAGCACGCGCAGGCATTCATCATGCAGGCCGGTCATGTCCCACTGATCCGGCAGCGCCTTGGCCGGCATATACTTGGGCACCATGGTCTCGACCACTTCGCGACGCATGTCCGCGACGGTCTCGCGCACGTCCTCGGCGTTCATCAGCTCGCGGCGCTGTTCGTAGATCACCTTGCGCTGGTCGTTCATCACGTTGTCGAAGCGCAGCAGGTTTTTCCGGATCTCGAAGTTGCGCGCCTCGACCTTCTGCTGGGCTTTCTCCAGCGCCTTGTTGATCCAGGGATGGACGATGGCCTCGCCTTCCTCCAGCCCCAGGCGGCGCAGCATGCCGTCCATGCGGTTGGTGCCGAAGATGCGCATCAGGTCGTCTTCCAGAGACAGGAAGAACTGGGACGCGCCCGGGTCGCCCTGGCGCCCGGCGCGGCCGCGCAACTGGTTGTCGATGCGCCGGCTTTCGTGACGCTCGGTGCCGATCACGAACAGGCCCCCGGCCTGCAGCGCCTGCGCCTTGCGCTCGCCCACCTCGTTCGTGATGACCTTGATGCGCTCGTCACGGGCCTCGCCCTCCAGGTCCGCCGGGACCTCCTGGGCGATGCGCATGTCCAGGTTGCCGCCGAGCTGAATGTCGGTGCCGCGGCCGGCCATGTTGGTGGCGATGGTCACCGCGCCCGGCACGCCGGCCTCGGCGATGATGAACGCTTCCTGCTCGTGGTGGCGGGCGTTCAGCACGTTGGCCTTGATCTTCTTGGTCTGGCGCAGGATCTGGGCCAGGTACTCGGACTTCTCGATGGAGACCGTGCCCACGAGCACCGGCTGACCGCGCTGATGGCAATCCTCGATCAGGTCCACGATGGCGTCGTACTTTTCCTTGGCCGTGCGGTAGACCTGATCGTCGCGGTCGTCGCGGACCATGTCCTTGTTGGTGGGCAGGTCCACCACCTCCAGGCCGTAGATCTCGGCGAACTCGCCGGCCTCGGTCATGGCCGTGCCGGTCATGCCGGCGAGCTTGGGATAGAGCCGGAAGTAGTTCTGGAAGGTGATCGAGGCCAGCGTCTGGTTCTCGTTCTGGACCTTCACGCCCTCCTTGGCCTCCAGCGCCTGATGCTGACCCTCGGAGTAGCGGCGGCCCTCCATGGCGCGGCCGGTGAATTCGTCGATGATGACGATCTTGCCGTCCTTGACCATATAGTGCACGTCGCGTTCGAACAGCACGTGGGCGCGCAGGGCCTGGTTCAGGTGGTGCACCAGCGAGACGTTGCCCAGGTCGTACAGATTGCCGGACTCGATCAGGCCCTCGTCCTTGAGCAGTTGCTCGGCGAACTCCGTGCCCTCTTCGGTCAGCGTGACGGAGCGCTGCTTCTCGTCCTTTTCGTAATGCTCCTCGGTCAGCTTCGGCATCAGCGCGTTGACCTTGCCGTACAGGTCCGTGCTGTCCTCCGACATGCCCGAGATGATGAGCGGCGTCCGCGCCTCGTCCACCAGGATGCTGTCCACCTCGTCCACGATCGCGAAGCTGAAGCCGCGCTGAACCATGTCTTCCAGGCGGAACTTCATGTTGTCGCGCAGGTAGTCGAAGCCCAGTTCGTTGTTGGTGCCGTAGGTGATGTCGCAGGCATAGGCGGCGCGGCGCTCCGCGTCGGTCAGGGGGTGCGTGATGCAGCCGACGGTCAGGCCGAGGAACTCGTGGATCTGGCCCATCCAGGCGGCGTCGCGCTGGGCCAGATAGTCGTTCACCGTGACGACGTGCACCCCCTTGCCGTCGAGCGCGTTCAGGTACACGGCCAGGGTGGAGACGAGGGTCTTGCCCTCGCCGGTCTTCATCTCGGCGATCTTGCCCTGGTGCAGCACGATGCCGCCCATGAGCTGCACGTCATAATGTCGCTGCCCGAGGGTGCGCTTGGCGCCCTCGCGCACGGTGGCGAAGGCCTCCTCCAGCAGGTCGTCCAGGGTCTCGCCCTTGGCGAGGCGGTCGCGGAACCACGCGGTGCGCGCCCGCAGGTCCTCGTCCGACAGCGCCTCAAGCTGGGGCTCCAGGGCGTTGATCGCCTCGACGGTCTTTCTCAGTCCCTTGATGTAGCGATCGTTGGCGGTACCGAAAACTTTGCGGGCAATGGCGCCGAACATGGAACATCCTCGGGAAGCGGGAAGGGTCGAGGCGTACGCCGGAAGGGCCGTGCCATGGGCACACGCACGCCTGCCGCGAGACCCGGGGCCGCGCGACCGGCAAGAGATAGAGAGCGCCGGGAGGGCTGTCAACGACGCCCGAGCCGCCGTGACGGCCCGTTCGGGCCCCGGCAGGGTGCCTTGAGGGCCCCTGCGGGCACCTGTGCAGGTGGTTGACGGCGGTCCCCGGACCCGTCAGGGTGCCGCCCATCGGTTTTCGCGGCCACCGCGCGCCGCCTGTCACGAACTTTTCAAGGATGAACGACATGGTTTCTTCCGTCCCCCGTGCCCTGGCGTTCGCCGCCGGCCTCACCCTGGCCGCCGTCGCCGGCACCGGCGTTGCATCGGCCCAGCAGGGCATCGATCCCGAGACGGTCGTGGCCACCGTGAACGGCCACGAGATCACGCTGGGCGAGCTGCAGACGGTGCGCTCTCGTGATCCGCAACTGGGGCAGGTGCCGCTGGCCATGCTCTACGATTCGCTGGTCAACCATCTGGTCGAGGGCCAGTTGATCGTGAGCCAGGCCAAGAGCGAGGGCCTCGCCGATCACCCGGACGTCGAGGAGCGCCTGAACGCGGTCCGCGACGAGATCATCCGCAGCGTCTATCTGACCCAGGTGGTCGAGAAGGCCGCCACGGAAGAGGCGCTTCAGGCCAAGTATGATGAGTACCTGGAGGCCAACCCGCCGCAGGAGGAGGTCAAGGCCTCCCACATCCTGGTGGACAGCGAGGAGAAGGCCAACGAGCTGATCGCCCATCTTGAGGACGGCGCGGACTTCGCCGAGCTGGCCAAGGCCGAGTCGACCGGCCCGTCCGCGCCCAACGGCGGCGATCTGGGCTACTTCCAGCGCGAGGGCCAGATGGTCGAGCCGTTCGCCAAGGCCGCCTTCGACCTGGAAGCCGGGGCGTACACCACCGACCCGGTCAAGACCCAGTTCGGCTGGCACATCATCAAGGTCACGGACCGCCGCACGGCCGAACCGCCGGCGCTGGACGAGATCCGCAACGACCTGACCACCCAGATCGCCCAGGACACCATCGCCGATCTGATCGACGATCTGCGCGAGGGGGCGGACGTGCAGACCACGCCGCTGGAAGAGATCATGCCGCAGCCGAGCGAGTAGGGATCGGGCGTCCATGGGCACTCCCGTTTCGCCCCTGGCCCCAGAGGCCATCGTCACGCCCGCCCCCGTGGCGGGCGTGCGTTTCGCCACCCGCGCCTGCGGCGTGCGCTATCAGGGCCGCACCGATGTGATGCTGGCCCTGTTCGACCCCGGCACCACCGTCGCCGGGGTTCTAACCCAGTCGCGGACCCGCTCGGCTCCGGTCGAGTGGTGCGCGGCCGGCCTGCGCGGCGGCGTTGCGCGGGCGCTGGTGGTCAACTCTGGCAACGCCAACGCCTTCACCGGCCTGCGCGGCGAGTCCTCGGTCGAGAACATCGCCGAGGCCGCGGCCGCCGTCGCCGGCTGTCGCCCGGACGAGGTGTTCGTCTCCGCGACCGGCACCATCGGCGAATTCCTGCCGGATGAGCGCATCACCGGGCCGCTGCCCGAGATGGCGGCGGACGCCCGCGAGGACGGTTGGCTGGACGCCGCGCGGGCGATCATGACCACCGACACCTTTCCCAAGACCGCCACCGTGCAGAGCGAGGTGGGCGGCGTTCCCGTCACGATCTCGGGCATCGCCAAGGGGTCGGGCATGATCGCGCCCGACATGGCCACCATGCTGGCCTATGTGGCGACGGATGCGGCCCTGCCGCCGGAGGTCCTTCAGGCCCTGCTGACGCCGGCCGCCGATGCCTCGTTCAACAGCATCACGGTGGACGGCGACACCTCGACGTCTGACACGCTGCTGTTGTTCGCCACCGGCCAGGCCGCCAACCGCCCGGTCAAGGGTCCGACGGATCCCGCCGTGCTGCGGTTCAAGCGCGACCTGAACGCGCTGCTGCTGGACCTGGCCCATCAGGTGGTCCGGGACGGGGAGGGGGCCTCGCGCTTCGTCGAGATCCGGGTGACGGGCGCCAGCACCAATCAGGCCGCTCGCCGGATCGGGCTGGCCATCGGCAATTCGCCCCTGGTCAAGACCGCCATTGCCGGGGCCGACGCCAACTGGGGCCGCATCGTCATGGCCGTGGGCAAGGCGGGCGAGACCGCCAACCGCGACAAGCTGTCGATCCGGATCGGCGGCGTGCAGGTCTGCGAAGGTGGGCTGGCGGTGCCGGACTACGACGAAACCCCCGTCGCCGCGCACATGCAGGGCCGGGACATCCTCATCGAGGTGGACGTGGGCGTGCTGGACGGCACGGCCACCGTCTGGACCTGCGACCTGACCCACGGCTACATCGACATCAATGCCGATTACCGAAGCTGACGGCCGCCGGCTGGCCGACCTGCTGGCGCCCGAGGGCGGCTGCGAGGCCGTGCTGCCCCTGGTCACCGACCGGCTGGTGCTGCGCCCGCCCGAACCGGCGGACGCCCCGGCCCTGGTGCCGCTGGCCGGGGCGTGGGAGGTGGCGCGCTCCGCCGCGTCGATCCCGCATCCGCTGGACGAAGCGGCCGTGCGCCGCTGGATCGCCGAGGCCGCGACCCATCGGACCGCCGGCGGCGGCGTGGTCCTTGTGGTCACCGACCGGGCCGACGGCGCGATCCTCGGCGCCATCGACCTGATCTGGACGGCGCGCTGGCCGGTAGGCGACGTGGGCTGCTGGATCGCGCCCGACCGTCAGGGGCAGGGCTATGCGACCGAGGCCCTGCGGGCCATGCTCGACCTGGGGTTCGGCGCCGTGGGCCTGCAGGCCATTCAGACCGACGTCCTTCCCGACAACGCGCCGTCCCGCCGCGTGCTGGATCGGTGCGCGTTCACGCCGGATGGTCGCCGCGCCAGCCTGCGGGTGCTGGCGCTGGACGACGACCGGGAGCATCTGGGCTACGCCCTGACCCGCGCGGCCTGGGAGGCCGACCGCGCCGCCCGGTCGCGGCTGGTGCTGGTGGTGGCCGCTGCGCTGATCGACGTGGATGGCCGCGTGCTGCTGACCCGCCGACCGGAGGGCAAGGCCATGGCCGGCCTGTGGGAGTTCCCGGGCGGCAAGGTGAACGACGGCGAGACGCCGGAACACGCCCTGGTCCGCGAACTGCACGAGGAACTGGGCATCGACGTGCGCGGGTCCTGCCTCGCCCCGCTGACGTTCGCGTCCCATGCCTATGCGGACTTTCACCTGCTGATGCCGCTCTTTGTGTTAAGGTCCTGGCGCGGGCGCATCGCGCCCCGTGAGGGGCAGCAGACCGCCTGGGTCCGCGCCGCCCGGCTGCGCGACTATCCCATGCCGCCGGCCGATCCGCCGCTGATCCCGGCGTTGCAGGACTTGCTTCTGATCTAGCGGCGCGTGCGGCATGCGGCATCGCTCTGCCCAGCTAACGTGGGCATAAACTTTTTAATTGCATTAACGCGTAGTCGTCCGTATAGGCCTAAAGACCCTGATATCGGGGAAGGCCAAGCCAATACGGGAGTTTGCCATGAAAGAGAACAAAATTGTCCGCATCTCGTTATCCGGCGGACTGATCGGAGTGCTAACAACGAATCCGCGTGCAACGCTTGAGCGGCGGATACAGGAGGAAAACCGGGCTGGATGGAGTGCCATTTATTTCTCAGCGCATCGGGACACCAATGTTTTTATTGCGATGCTGCAGATTGTGGTATTGTTTATTACGTTTTTCTTGTGGACCTGGGGCGCTGGCTACCTTGTGCTGCTTGAGCGTGAGCAGCCGAGTTGACACGTTGCTTGATCGGCTGACACGGTAGTCGCGATTTTGTGCGACTGGCGCCAAGGCAACCGCTCCTGAAGAGCGGGTTGCCTTGGCGTATGTGAGTTCTGGCCACAAATGAGTGCTGGCACGCCAGTGGGCGGACAGGCTGAGACCGGAGGGTGAGTCTTGTCAGATTCTGAGGGGTCCACCGCCGGTCTGGTCATCATCGGCAACGAGATTCTGTCCGGCCGCACCCAGGACACCAACGCCCGCACCCTGGCCCAACGCCTGGGCACCATCGGGATCCCGTTGCGCGAAGTGCGCATCGTCCCCGACGAGGACTGGGCCATCGTCGAGGCCGTGGAGGCCCTGCGGCTGCGCTGCACCTATGTCTTCACGACCGGCGGCATCGGTCCCACTCACGACGACATCACGGCGGCCAGCATCGCCGCCGCCTTCGGCCTGCCGCTGGAGCGGGACGCCGAGGCGGAACGGATCCTGCGCGCCCACTACGGGACCGACCTGACCGAGGCGCGCCTGAAGATGGCGGAGATGCCCCGGGGCGCCACGCTGATCGAGAACCCCGTCAGCGCGGCCCCCGGCTTCCGCATCGGCAATGTGTTGGTGCTGGCCGGCGTGCCGAAGATCATGCAGGCCATGCTGGAGAGCGTGCTGCCCGGCCTCTCCGGCGGGCCGCCGCTGCTGTCGCGCGCGATCTCGGCGGCGGCGCGGGAGGGGGACATCGCCGCGGCCCTCTCCGCCATCCAGGACCGCTGGCCGGCCGTGGAGATCGGCAGCTATCCGTGGGCGCGGGGCGGGCTGGTCGGCACCACGCTGGTGGCGCGCGGCACCGACCGGGCGGTGCTGGAAGCCGTGGTCACCGACCTGTGCGCCATGATCGACGGCATGGGCCTGGACGCCACCATTCTTGAGAGGGGGGCGTAGGCCTTTCCGCCCCGCTTTTCCTTGACCGGGTGCGCTCCCTCGCGTAGACACCCCTCTTCCTTCCCGGACAGGCGGACTCCTCAGGGGGTGGCCGGCGCGTCTGCGCCCTGGCCCGCGCCGCCCGATCCCGTCGCCCACAGGGCCGTGCGGGATCGTGCCCCATCACCCGGGGTCCCGGGACACAAAACAGGCCGCCGATCAAAAACCAGGGCGGCTTCCGACAACAACCTCGACGAAGGTGTCCCGACCGATGAGCAAGCGTCATTCCGCCAAGTACAAGATCGACCGCCGCCTGGGCGTGAACCTGTGGGGCCGCCCGAAGAGCCCGATCAACCGCCGTGAGTACGGCCCCGGCCAGCACGGCCAGCGCCGCCGCAAGCCCTCGGACTTCGGTGTGCAGCTCATGGCCAAGCAGAAGCTGAAGGGCTACTACGGCGACATCTCGGAAAAGCAGTTCCGCAAGATCTACGAGGAGGCCACCCGCCGCAAGGGCGACACCTCCGAGAACCTCATCAGCCTGCTGGAACACCGGCTGGTCGCCGTGGTCTACCGCATGAAGGTGGTGCCGACTGTGTTCGCGGCGCGCCAGTTCATCAACCACGGCCACATCAAGGTGAACGGCCGCACGGTGACGATCCCGTCCTACAACGTCCGCGAAGGCGACGTGATCGAGGTCAAGGAGAAGTCGCGCGAGCTGCCGTTGGTGCTGGAAGGCATCGGCTCGCCGGAACGTGACGTCCCCGACTACATCCAGATGGACGCCAAGGGCACCACCGGCACCTTCCTGCGCTCGCCCAAGCTGGCCGACGTGCCGTACCCGGTCCAGATGGAACCGAACCTGGTGATCGAGTACTACTCCCGCTGATCCTGGTCTGACAGGCTCGCTGGAAACGCCACGGGGCGCGATCCTCCACGACGGAGGGCCGCGCCTCGTCTTTGTTTTGTGGGCCTATCCGCCCGGCTGGCTGGCAGAGAACGCACCCCAAATATGGTTTGCCGGTATGGCCGCGGAGTTCTGGACTACGCTCCGGACTTCGGTTGGCCTTCCATGCGCAACCGTGTCCAGAACGAAAAGGGGCGATGTACACCGCGGGGGTTCCCGAATGCTGGCATGCAAAAGGTGGGTTTCGGCAACACCGTCAAGGTCCACGGTGTGTCTCCGAAAAAGCGGAAGCTCAACTGCGCCCCTTCGGGATGGGCTGCGATAAAGGCTCCGGTGCTATAGGCCGCTCCTAACGTGACGTGGTCTATGAGTTCTGCATGCGAATTCAAGAGCAGAAAATGAAGCTGATCTTCCGCCGGGATGTCATCCGTTGTTGCGACCAAGACGTTATCATCAATCTGCCAAGCCGCTTCAAGGATGCGCCCCGGGATCTCCAGTGCCCGATCCATCCCCTCCAATGACAAGCGTCCTCTTGGCGAGTCTTTGTCGTCGATGGGCTGCAAATGCGCCGTTGAGATGGGGGTGAGAGCCGCTTTGCCCATAGCCTAAAACACCATATCGACGCCAAAGGCAGCAAGCGCGCCGCCAACAAAGGCGCCAACGGTTACACAAACGGGGGCACCCGGACCGCAGGCCAATCCGGCCAGGGCGCCACCGGCAATCCCACCGCCGATGCCTGCGCCCGTGACCGCAACTTCGCGTACGGCCGTCTGGCCGGGTTGGTCCGATGTCGCGATATTATAAACCGACAGACCAATCGACAGGACAATCAGCCCGCGCCCGGCGCGCGACCATGTGCGCATGCGGGCGGTGATGGTCGGATTGGACCGACCGGCCGACCGTACGATTTCGGAATAGACTCGGTTTTGTCGCGCTTGAGACAGGGTGGTGAACGTCGCTCCCGGCCCGAAAAGTTGGACGGTTTTGCGTGCCACCATTTCATTGAGGGTCCGGCCTTGCGACTTGATGCTTTGTGCAAGGGCGTGGCCAACCGGGGTGGATCTCCCGCGAAGTGTATCCATGACCGTATTGCGGATCGCGTTGGCCTCGTTCGCGGCTTGCGCCCAGGCTGTGTAACCTGATGTCTGGAAATTTTGCACGAGGGGGCGCACCTGCATGCCCATCCGTGGGGCGCGCCCCACGGATGGGCTACCCTCCAGTCCGGTTTTCTCACTCGCCAAAGGAGACCCGGATTGCAGGACACTCAGGGTAAGGTCATCGCCGCGCTGATGGAACAGCTCATCCAGACCGGGCCGGAGGGCATGGCCGAGGCGTTCACGGCGCTGTTCAATCTCGCCATGCGGATGGAGCGCGACCGGCACCTCGGCGCCGGCCCCTACGAGCGCAGCGACGGGCG